>NZ_JZKF01000021.1 GCF_000962825.1 Actinoplanes rectilineatus | reverse complement strand
GTACGTGGAGAACTTGTAGCCCTTGGTGTAGTCGAACTTCTCGACGGCGCGGATCAGGCCGAGGTTGCCCTCCTGGATCAGGTCCAGGAACGCCATGCCACGACCGGTGTACCGCTTCGCGAGGGAGACCACGAGCCGCAGGTTGGCCTCGAGCAGGTGATTCTTGGCCCGCTCGCCGTCCCGGTTGATCCACTTGAGGTCGCGCTCGAAGTTGCGTTCGAGCACCTCCTCGCCCTCCTCCGCGGCGCGCAGCCGCTCGGCGGCGTAGAGGCCGGCCTCGATCCGCTTGGCGAGCTCGACCTCCTGCTCCGCGTTGAGGAGGGGCACCTTGCCGATCTGCTTGAGGTAGGCGCGGACCGAGTCGGCCGAAGCGGTCAGCTCGGCGTCCCGGCGGGCCTGCTTGAGCGCCTCGGACTCCTCGTCGTCCCACTCGAAGTCGCCGTCGGTGGCCGAGCTGGCGGCGTCGGTGGCGGCGGCCGCGACCATCGCAGCCGGCTCCTCGATCACCACGTCCTCGACCGAGGCGGCGAGCTCCTCGGGAGAGATCTCCTCGCCGCCCTCGCCGGGCTTCCCCGCCTTGGCGGTGGTGGCCTTGCGGCCGGGGACGGCCTTGGCGGCGGCGGTCTTGCGGACCGGAGCCGCCTTCTTCGCCGCACCCTCACCGCCGGCCGGAGCGGCCTGCTTCGGTGCGGGTGCGGCCTTCTTGGCCGGGGCGGTCTTGGCGGTCGTCGCGCGCGAGGCGGGTGTGGTCGCGCGGGCGGCCGACACCTTGCTGCGGCGAGTGCTCGCCGACCCGTCCACGACGACGGTGATGCCCGCGTCCACCAGGCCGCGAAGGATCTTCTTGGCCTGCGCCGGGTTGACCGCGGCGGACTCGAGCGTGTGCGCGACCTGGGCCGATGTGAGTTGCCCGCCCGCACCCTGAGCATGGGTGATCAAGGCCTCGGTGAGAGAGCGAACGTCGGCACCGTTCTGGTGGGCTTCTGTCACGAATGACCTTCCGGAGGCGATGAGGTTGGGCACGGCCAGGATCCGGCGCAGCACACGGGGACGAGTCGCGCCGGAGTCGGTTGAGGAGCCCCCGGGTCACGGACAGTCCCGCGAATGAGTGTCCGTGAAGCGTGGGCAGGGATGAATTGTAGCGCCGCCGGACGAGATCCTCCGCCTCCAGCACGCCGCCAGGGGCCGACGACCTCGTCTGAAGCGCTCGAAGCGAGAATGCTATCGGCGGAAAGGACCCATACGTGAGCGAGATTTCGACGATGCCGACGCCCGACGCGTTGCTGGCGATCGCGGTCCGGGTGGCCCGGGACGCGGCGCGGACCGCGGTACGGATGCGGCACGAGGCGATCGGCGACGTGCAGACCAAGAGCACTGATACCGATGTGGTCACGGCGGCTGACAAGGCCGTCGAACGGCAGGTGGTGGAGGCGCTGCGCGCCGAGCGTCCCGGCGACGGCGTGCTCGGCGAGGAGTACGGGGATTCGGTGGCCGTCGAACCCGGCGCCGTGCGATGGATCCTGGACCCGATCGACGGCACGGTCAACTACCTGTACGGCATTCCGCAGTACGCGGTCTCGTTGGCGGCCGAGGTGGACGGCGCGGTGGTCGCCGGCGTGGTGATCAACGCGGTCACCGGTGACGAGTGGACGGCGACCCTCGGCGGCGGCTCCTGGCATGCCGGACGCCGTCTCAGCGGCTCGGAGCGGACCACGCTGGACCAGTCCCTGGTCGGCACCGGGTTCGGCTACGACGCGCGGCGCAGGGCGTACCAGGGGGCGGTGCTGGCTCGTTTGATCACCCGGGTGCGTGACATCCGCCGGATCGGCGCGGCGTCGCTGGACATCTGCTTCGCGGCGGAGGGCGTCCTCGACGCGTACTACGAGAAGGGCCTGAACCTCTGGGACCACGCGGCGGCCGGTCTGGTGGCCGCCGAGGCGGGTCTGGTGGTCGCCGGTCTCTCCGGTGCGCCGGCCGGGCGGGAGATGCTCGTGGCGGCGCCGCCGGCGATCTTCCCGGCGCTGCACGACGCGTTGGTGGAACTGGAGGCCGCGGGCGGCCCGTGACGGGTGAACCCGCGGGGTCACGACGAAGTCGGCCCCGCGGGGACATCCGGGCGTGTTCTGCCCTGACGGAGCGTTCTCAGCCCTGAGGCTGCTGCGAGGCGGACTCCTCGACCGGCTCGTCGCCCTCGGCCTCGTCCTCACCGGCGGGCTTGAGGCACGTGCCCGGGGGCAGGGTCGGCTCGCCGATCTCGACCAGCGACTGGTTGACCTCGGTGGTGGTGGCCAGCTGCTGGAACTGGTCGCCGACCACGATGTCGATCGTCTGACCCTCGCGCTTGGCGTCGTAGACCATCTCGGACTGAGCCAGGAAGTACGCCCTCAGGAGCTGCGCCTTGCCGACCGTCTCCGGCCCGAACTTGATCTGGGCGACGCCCTTGAACTTGGTCTTGCTCTTACCGGGGTCCTTCGTGGTGAAGCGGCGGTTCTTGAACTCGTTGCTGACGGACTCGGCCAGCCCGGTGCGGGTGCTGCCGTTGAGAACCTTGACGGTCACCTCGGCCGGATCGTCCGGGAGCAGCACGTCGGCGAGGGGCGCGCCGGCCGGGCAGTCGCTGCCGTTGACCGCGTCACCCTGCGAGTCACGCACCAGGGCCACGACGACGAAGACCACCGCGGCCACGGCGAGCACGCCGACGAGTACCAGCGCTCGGACGCGCGCAAAGCTCATGGGGTTGGCTCCAGGATCGGAAGACGGACCCGGGTAAGGTGCCCGGGCCTGCCGAGAGGTTAGCGTCTGTCCGCCAGGCGCGCGGAAACAGGCGATGCTTCCGGCGCGCCGACAATGATCCAGAGGCCGGGGCCCCTACTTTGATGTCGCCTCGGTCACATCGGGAACAATGTGCCGCTGGAACGCGTACAAGCCTGCCGCAGCAGCGGTAGGGTTCCGCGCTCGCCGGGGCTTGTTCGGGTGTCAGAAATCGTCCAGCGGAACCGGGAACCGAAACCTTGTCACAGGCGTTACAAACGCCAAGTGACACATCGATACAGGAGAGTGAAAACCGATGGCCACCGACTACGACGCCCCGCGTCGCGATGAGGTCGACCTCGGCGAGGACAGCCTCGAGGAGCTCAAGGCCCGTCGCGCCGACTCACAGTCGGGCGCAGTGGACGTCGACGAGGTCGAGGTGGCGGAAAGCTTCGAGCTGCCCGGCGCCGACCTCGCCGACGAGGAGCTCACCGTCAAGGTACTGCCGATGCAGACCGACGAGTTCCGCTGCTCCCGCTGTTTCCTCGTGCATCACCGCAGCCAACTGGCCGTGGAACGCAACGGGGAACTGATCTGCCGCGAGTGCGCCTGAGCGCACTCGCGCGCAGGCGCCCATCACCCGGTCGCGGTTGACGCGGTCGGGCGTACGGCGTTCGCCACGGGGGTTTGACAAGGGGTTTGACCCTGGGGAGTTACCGGGCACAGGGACCGGTGACGACCATGGGAGGGACGACGATGAACCACTCGGACCACTCGGCCGAGCCGGGACACGAGATCGAACCGGCCGTCGCTGAGCCCGCCCCCGAGGATGTGGGCCGCACTGTCGCGGCCCTCGCATCGGACGACCTGGAGCCTGCCGGCCGGCGACGGCTGCTGGCCCGGTTGGCCGGAGAGTTCCGTCGTCGTGGGCTGGGACAGCTGTTCCGGCCGAAAGCGGCGATGCGCTGGATGGCCGATCTGGTGACCGACGTGGCGCCGCACGTGCCGGTCCGTGACCGGGACACGCTGCGCCGTCACTTCCCGGACATGGACGACGACGAGCTGGCGGAGCGGCTGGTCCGGAACGCGGCACGGGCCACCGCGGGGGTCGGTGCGGCCGGTGGCGGCATCGCGTCGGTGGAGTGGGTGGCAGCACCCACGCTGCTCTCCGCGCCGGTTCTGCTGGCCACCGAGACGGTGGCCGTGGTCGCGATCGAGATGAAGCTGATCGGCGAGCTGCACGAGGTGTACGGCCATCCGGTCACCGGCACCGCGTCGGAGCGCGCCCTGCGGCTGGTCGAGGCCTGGTCGTCGCAGCGCGGGGTCAACCCGCTGGTGCCGGGGGTCGGTGTGGCCACCGTGCTGGGCACCGCGGCCCGCAAGGAACTCCAGAAGACCCTGTTGCGCCGGTTCGGGCGCAACCTGACCACGCTGGGGCCGATGCTCACCGGCGCCGCCGTGGCCAGCTATCTGAACCGGCGGGCCACCCGGAGCGTGGGTGACAACGTCCGGACCGATCTCAAGAAGAAGCCCGGGAGGCACGCTCTCGGGAACTGACCGCCAGCAGGGCGGTCGCCAGCTCGACGGGCCGGCGGGTGCTGATCACCCAATAGGGTGTCGGGTCCTCGGGGTCGTCGAGAAGCACCTGCACGGCCGGGCCGATCCAGGGACGCTGGACCACGAAGGCGAGCGGGTGCGCACCGACGCCCAGCGCCTCACGCTTGCCGGCGGCGTCCAGTGCGACCACGTCGGAGATCACCGAGACGGGCAGCCGGGCGTCGTCCACCTGGAACTCGTCGTCGGTGACCGCCACTCGCAGCCGGCCCAGCGGGACCAGGAGGGCCACCGCGAGCGGGAGCAGCACCGCGTAGGGCAGCCAGGCGGGCAGGGCGGGCAGGCCGATGACCAGCTCGGTGGCCAGGATCGCGGCGGTGAGCAGGCCGGTGGGCCAGGACCACCAGGGGAGGCCGAGCCGTTCCAGATGGGCCGCCGACGTGCGGGCCGGGGTCTCGGGTGTCACCCTCGAAGGGTACGGCGCGCCTCCGGTGCCCGGCGCGGCAGGATGGCAGGGTAGGTGCCGCCCGTGAATGTCGTACCACTCCCCGTACCAGTGAGGACCTCCCCAGTGACTGACGT
The DNA here is from genome assembly GCF_000962825.1 of Actinoplanes rectilineatus. GTDB lineage: Bacteria > Actinomycetota > Actinomycetes > Mycobacteriales > Micromonosporaceae > Actinoplanes > Actinoplanes rectilineatus. The sequence continues at coordinate 126,840 of NZ_JZKF01000021.1, read as the reverse complement.
GGTCGTCCCGGTCCGTCTCCTCGACGCCGACCTGCCCCTTCCGGCGTACGCGCATCCCGGCGACGCCGGTGCCGACCTGGTCGCCGCCGAGGAGGTGGAGATCGCCCCGGGTGCCCGCGCGCTGGTCCGCACCGGTGTGGCCGTCGCGCTCCCGGACGGGTTCGTCGGTCTGGTCCATCCGCGCTCGGGACTCGCCCATCGACTCGGGGTGACGGTCCTCAACGCGCCCGGTACGGTCGACGCCGGTTACCGCGGCGAGATCAAGGTCAACCTGATCAATCACGACCGGGAGACGACCGCGAAGATCGCCCGTGGCGACCGGATCGCACAACTGGTCGTCCAACGGGTGGAGCGCGCGGCGTTTCACGTGATGGAATCCCTCGACGACACCGCACGCGGCGCCGGCGGGCACGGCTCGACCGGCGGTCACGCGACGCTGGACTGAGCGACACGCAGGACTTGAAGTGAGACGGAAGGTTGGCAGTGATGTTCTCCCGTAAGCGCGGTGGCGCGAAGCACGTTCGTGCGGCCGACGCGCCGCCCTCCGAGGCGCTCGCCAACAGCCTGAAGTCGGACGGGGACCGCCCCGCTCCGGACTTCGGCCCGTGGGACGCCCGGCACGCCCCGTCCGGGGTGCAGCGTCTCGACCTGGGCAGCCTGCAGATCCCCGCGATCGAGGGCGTCGAGGTCCGGGTGCAGGCCAACCCGGAGGGTGGTGTCGAGCAGATCGTCCTGGTGGACGGCGAGAGCGCGCTGCAGCTGGGCGTCTTCGCCGCACCGCGGACCGAGGGCATCTGGGACGAGGTCCGCGCGGAGATCCTCGGGGCGATGGCCTCCGACGGGGTGACGCCGCAGGAGAGCATCGGGCGCTACGGCATCGAGCTGGCCGCCCGGGTGAACACCCCGGACGGTCCGGCCGACGTCCGGTTCGTCGGGGTGGACGGGCCGCGCTGGATGGTCCGGGCGCTCTACCAGGGCGCGGCCGCGGCCGACCCGGCCCGTGAGGGCGTGCTCCGCGACGTCCTGGAGGGTCTGGTCGTGGTCCGTGACGACGAGCCCCGCCCGGTCCGTGAGCCGCTGCCGTTGCGGCTTCCCAAGGAGATGGCCGAGCAGGGCCAGCAGGCGCCGGCCGCACCCGGTCACCACCACCACTGACCGGCGTCGGCGTACCGTGGAGGGGCCATGACCACCGAGGAACACACCGGCCTGCGCCGGTTCCTGGACAGATTGACGGCCACCGACTCGGAGCTCGACGCCGAGGAGCTGCAGCGGGACAGCGCCAAGTGCGGCGCCGTCCCGGCCGGCCAGTGCCGGCGGGGACAGGTCGTCTCGGTGTCGGGGCGACTGCGGACGGTGGCGTACACTCCTCGCACCAACCTGCCGACGCTCGAGGCGGACCTCTACGACGGCAGCGACGTGGTGACCCTGGTGTTCCTGGGGCGCCGGTCGATCGCCGGCATCGAACCCGGGCGTCAGCTCACCGCACGCGGCCGGATCGCGGTCCGGGACGACCGTAAGGTGATCTACAACCCGTACTACGAGCTGGAGGCGCCCCGGTGACTGGCAGCGAGCCGCGTCACGCCGCGCACGAGTCGGTCGAGGAGCGGCTCGCCGAGGAGATCGTCGAGGAGCTCGACCTTCATCCGGTGCCGGAGACGCCCGCCACGAAGGACGACGAGGAGGAGCCTCTCCCGTCGATGAGCGAGCAGATCGCCGAGCAGCTCGGCGGGGTGCGCGGTCTCATCGAGTCAAGCCTGCCGGTCTTCGCGTTCGTCATCCTCAACGTGCTGCTCGGCGACGCGGTGCTGGGCCTGGAGAAGCGTCAGGCGCTGCTCTGGGCGATCATCGGTTCGGTCGGCACGGCACTGGCCATCGGCGGCGTCCGGCTGGCCCGCAAGCAGCCGGTCCGGCACGCGGTCAACGGACTGCTCGGCATCGCGATCGGTGCGTACCTCGCGTGGCGTACCGGTGATGCGAAGAACTTCTATCTGCCCGGCATCCTGCTGACCTTCGGCCAGGCCGCCGCCCTGCTGCTGTCGGTGGTCTTCCGCAAACCCCTGATCGGGTACGCCTGGGGCATCATGGCCAACAAGGGTCACCAGGACTGGTTCGGCAACGCCCGGCTGTTCCGCACGTTCCAGTGGCTCACCCTGCTCTGGGTGGTGTCGCTCTGCATCCGGGCCGGCATCCAGTACTACCTGTGGGCGCTCGGCGAGGCCAACGCGATCGGCGTGGTGCGCATCCTGGTGAGCTGGCCGCTGTACGCGGCGACGTTCGCCTTCACCGCGTGGGCGATCCACCGGGTGACCAGCGCCCAGCGCCGGGACGCCGAGACCGCGACCGCCTGACACGATGCGCGTCGAGGAGCTCGTCCGGTTGCGGCGGGCCCGCGACCGGATGGACCGTGACTACGCCGAGCCGCTCGACGTGCCGGCTCTGGCCCGGACGGCACTGATGTCGCCGGGGCACTTCTCGCGCAGTTTCCGGTCGGCGTTCGGCGAGACGCCGTACTCCCATCTGATGACCCGGCGGATCGAGCGGGCGAAGGCGCTGCTGCGGCGTGGGGACCTGAGCGTCACCGAGGTCTGCTTCGCCGTCGGGTGCACCTCGCTGGGGTCGTTCAGCACCCGGTTCACCGAGCTGGTGGGGGAGAGCCCGAGCGCGTACCGCGCCCGTGACCACGACGAGGGCGCCGGGATCCCGGCCTGCATCGCCAAGATCTACACCAGGCCGGTCAGGAACGGAGAAGCGCGGAGCACCCGCCCGCCCGTAGCGTGATTCGCATGGACATCACGCTCTCCACCTGCTTCATCGCCGTCGACGACCACGACAAGGCGCTCGGGTTCTACCGGGACGCGCTCGGCCTGGAGGTCCGCAAGGACGTCGGGTTCGAGGGCATGCGCTGGGTCACGGTCGGGTCCCCGTCGCAGCCGGATGTGGACATCGTCCTCGAGCCGCCGCTGGCCGACCCGAACGCGTCCGCCGCGGACCGGGAGGCGATGGCCGCCCTGTTGGCCAAGGGGCTGCTGCGGGCGGCCCTGTTCAGCACCGACGACGTGGACGCCGCCTTCGAGCGGGTCCGGGCCACCGGCGCCGAGGTGCTGCAGGAGCCGATCGACCAGCCGTACGGGGTCCGCGACTGTGCCTTCCGCGACCCGGCCGGCAACATGGTCCGGATCAACCAGAAGACCGGTTCCTAAGCGTCCGGGCCGAGAACGACGGCCCGGACCTGGTCCTCCACCTCGCTCGTGCAGATGAAGATCAGCTCGTCGCCGGACTCCAGCGGGTCGTCCGGGGTCGGCACCAGAACCCGCTTGCCGCGGAGGATGGCGACCAGCGCCGCGTCCCGGGGGATCGGGACGTCCCGCACCGGCTTGCCCTCGTACGGGGCGTCCCGCGGCAGGGTGATCTCCACCAGGTTGGCCTCACCCTGCCGGAACGTCATCAGCCGGACCAGGTCGCCGACGGTCACGGCCTCCTCGACCAGGGCGGCCATCAGGCGGGGCTTGCTGACCGCGACGTCCACCCCCCACTGCTCGGTGAAGAGCCACTCGTTCTCGGCGCGGTTCACCCGGGAGACCACCCGGCCGACCGCGAACTCGGTCTTGGCGAGCAGCGACACCACCAGGTTGGCCTTGTCGTCGCCGGTGGCCGCGACCACCACGTCGCAGCCGGCCAGGTCGGCCTCCTCGAGGCTGCTCAGTTCGCAGGCGTCGGCGAGCACCCACCGGGCCTGCGGCACGCGCTCCGGGCAGAGCTGTTTCGGCTCCCGCTCGATGAGCATCACCTCGTGCCCGTTGCCGATCAGCTCCTGGGCGATGGAGCGCCCCACGTTGCCCGCCCCGGCGATGGCGATCCGCATGTCAGTGGCCCTCGTTTCCGGTGCGGTGGGCGATGTCCAGGACGTGGGCGGCGGTCTCGTCGGTCACCAGCAGGTAGACCTGGTCGCCGTCCTGCAGGACGGTGGACGGGTGGGCGAGGGAGCCCATCCCGAAGCGGCTGAGGTAGGCCACCCGGGCGCCGGTGGCGTCCTCCAGGGTCTTGACGGTCCGGCCGACCCAGTCCCGGTGCAGCGGCGCTTCGACGATGCTGACCACACTGGTCGGGTCGCGGAACACCTCGACCCGGTCCTCGGGGACGAGGTGGTGCAGCATCCGGTCGGCGGCCCACCGGATGGTGGCCACCGTCGGGATGCCCAGTCGTTCGTAGACCTGGGCCCGCCGGGCGTCGTAGATGCGGGCCACCACCCGGCTCACGCCGAACGTCTCGCGGGCCAGCCGGGCCGAGATGATGTTGGAGTTGTCACCGCTGGAGACCGCGGCGAAGGCGTCCGCCCGTTCGATCCCGGCGGTCCGCATGGTGTCCCGGTCGAAGCCGACGCCGGTGACCGTGAGCCCGCCGAAGTCTGAGCCCAGCCGCCGGAACGCGTCCGCGTTCTGATCGATCACGGCGACCTGATGTCCTCGTTCGTCCAGGTGCAGAGCCAGCGTCGAGCCGAGCCGCCCACACCCCATGATCACCACGTGCACGGTCCCGTGCCCTCCCGAATCAGTACGGACGCTCGTGAGCCTGCCATGTGGCCGGTGAGACCGCCGTCCGGGGCGGGGCACACGTGACAGCCCACAGCCGTACTCTGCACACGTGGCAAGTACCACCTCCCTCGCCAAACGGCTGCTTCTGGGCCGGCCGTTCCGTTCGGACAAACTGCAGCACACGCTGCTGCCGAAGCGGATCGCCCTGCCGGTGTTCGCCAGCGACGCCCTCTCCAGCGTGGCCTACGCCCCCGACGAGATCCTGCTGACCCTCTCGATTGCCGGCGCTGCCGCCTACCTTTATTCGCCCTGGGTGACTCTCGCGGTCGCGGTGGTCATGGTGACGGTGGTCGCCAGTTACCGGCAGAACGTGCACGCCTATCCCTCCGGCGGCGGCGACTACGAGGTGGCCACGGTCAACCTCGGGCCCAAGGCCGGTGTCGGCGTGGCCAGTGCCCTGCTGGTCGACTACATCCTCACGGTGGCCGTCTCGGTCTCCTCCGGCGTGACCAACCTGGGGTCGGTCGTCCCCTGGGTGGCCGACAACAAGGTCGGCATCGCCATCGTCGCGGTGGTGGTGCTGAGCGCACTCAACCTGCGGGGGCTGCGGGAGTCCGGCACCGCCTTCGCGGTCCCGACCTATCTGTTCATCGTCGTCATGCTCATCATGATCGGGACCGGCCTGGTCCGGGTCTTCCTGCTCGGCGACGATCTGCGGGCGCCCAGCGCCGACCTGGTGATCGCGGCCGAGGACCACCATCTGAGCAGCTTCGCGTTCGCGTTCCTGCTGCTGCGGACGTTCTCCTCCGGTTGTGCGGCGCTGACCGGCGTCGAGGCGATCTCCAACGGGGTGCCCGCGTTCAAGCAGCCGAAGAGCAGGAACGCGGCGACCACGCTGCTGCTGCTCGGCAGCCTGGCGATCACCATGCTGGTCGGCATCATCGTGCTGGCCCGGGCCACCCATCTGCAGTTCGTCGAGGACGAGACGGTCCAGATCGTCTCCGGTCCGGCGAACTACGTGCAGAAGACGGTCACCACGCAGCTCGCCGAGACCGTCTTCGGGTCCGGCTCGTTCCTGCTCTACCTGGTCGGCGGGGTCACCGCCCTGATCCTCTTCCTGGCCGCGAACACCGCGTTCAACGGGTTCCCGGTGCTCGGCTCGATCCTGGCCCAGGACCGCTACCTGCCGCGGCAGCTGCACACCCGCGGTGACCGGCTGGCGTTCAGCAACGGCATCCTGTTCCTGGCGGTCGCCGCGATCGTGCTGATCGTGGCCTTCCACGCCGAGGTCACCAAGCTGATCCAGCTCTACATCGTGGGCGTGTTCGTGTCGTTCACGCTGTCGCAGGCCGGCATGATCCGGCACTGGAACCGGTTGTTGCGCATCCAGAAGGATCCGGAACGCCGCCGCCAGATGATCCGTTCCCGGGCGATCAACACGTTCGGCATGGGTCTGACCGGCGCGGTGCTGATCGTGGTGTTGATCACCAAGTTCCTGCTCGGCGCGTGGATCGCGATCGCCGCGATGGTGGTGATCTACATGTTGATGCTGGGTATCCACCGGCATTACACCCGGGTCGCCGAGGAGCTCAAGGCGACCGACGAGCGGCCCGTGCTGCCGTCCCGCAACCACGCCGTGGTGCTGGTCAGCAAGGTGCACCAGCCGACCCTCCGGGCGCTCGCCTACGCCCAGGCGACCCGCCCGGACACGCTCACCGCGGTGACGGTCAACGTGGACGAGAAGGACACCCGTACCATTCAGGAGGAGTGGGAGCGCCGGCAGTTGCCGGTGGCGCTGGCCGTCGTCGACTCGCCCTACCGCGAGATCACCCGGCCGATCATCGACTACGTGAAGAGAGTGCGCCGCACCTCGCCGCGTGACGTGGTCACCGTCTTCGTGCCGGAGTACGTCGTCGGCCGTTGGTGGGAGAACCTCCTGCACAACCAGAGCGCTCTGCGGATCAAGGGCCGGCTGCTGTTCGAGCCGGGCGTGATGGTCGTCAGCGTGCCCTGGCAACTACGGTCCAGCCAGGACCGGGATCTCGACCGCCTGGACCGGGTGCTCAGCCGGGCGCCGGCCCGCGGACCGCGCAACCGCGGCGACATCCCCGAGCCCGTCGATCACCATGAGGACACGTGACGCAGCTTTTCGACACCCCGCCGGAGACCCCCTCGGAGACCCCGCGGGAGGTCCGGCCGCAGACCCCGCAGGACGACCTGGTGGAAGGCGACCGGGTCGAGGTGGTGGTGGGCTCGCCCGCACACGGCGGGCACTGCGTGGCCCGGATCGGCGGCGCGGGCGGCCGGGTGGTCTTCGTCCGGCACGCGCTGCCCGGCGAACGGGTCACCGCCGAGATCACCGAGATCCACCGGGGATACCTCCGGGGCGACGCCGTGGAGATCCACGAGCCCTCGCCGGACCGGGTCACGCCCCCGTGCGCGTTCGCCCATCCGGGTGGGTGCGGCGGCTGCGATCTGCAGCACGCCTCCGGCGATGCACAGCTGCGCTGGAAGACCGCGGTGCTCCGGGAACAGCTCGAGCGTCTGGCCGGCCTCACCCCCGAAGATCTTTCCGGGGTACGCGTGGAGCCGTTGCCGGAGAGATCGGGCAGTCCCGTCACGTCCCGGGACGGTGCGGCGAACCCGTTGCTCGGATGGCGCTCGCGGGTCCGCTACGCGGTGGACGCGATCGGCCGGCCCGGGCTCCTGCAGCACCGGTCGAACCAGGTCGTCCCGATCGACCGCTGCGTGATCGCCCATCCGGCGGTCCAGGAACTGGACCTGTTGCAGCGGACCTGGCCGTCCGAGAACGCGCTGCAGGCGGTCGCCACGACCGGCGGTGACGTGACGGTGCTGGCGCGGCCGGTCGGCGGTGCGGGACCGGTCGGCGGCGACGACCTCGACGACGCCCCGTCCGGGGGCACGCTGACCCGGTTGAGCGGGCCCGCCGAGGTCACCGAGGTGGTCGGGGAGCGTGCTTGGCGCGTACCCCCGGAAGGTTTCTGGCAGGTGCACCCGGCCGCCGCCGAGACGCTGACCGCGACGGTCCTGGAGATGTTGCGGCCCGCCGAGGGCGAGGTCTCGTGGGATCTGTACGGCGGGGCGGGCCTGTTCGCGGCGGCGCTGGCGGCCCGGACCGGCGGGCGTACGACGGTGGTCGAGTCGTCCCCGTCCGGGGTGGCCGCGGCCCGGCGCAACCTGGCGGACCTGCCGGGTGTGGAGGTCGTGACGGCCAAGGTGGAGGCGGCGCTGAGCCGGCGGCGGATCGCCGGGCCGGTGGATCTGGTGGTGCTCGACCCGCCGCGGGCCGGTGCCGGTGCCGCGGTGGTGCGGGCGATCGCGTCGGCGGGCCCGCGGGCGGTCGCCTATGTGGCGTGTGATCCGGCCGCGCTGGCCCGGGACATCAAGACGTTCCGGTCGCTGGGCTGGCGGGTCGCCGAGGTCCGGGCCTTCGACTGTTTCCCGATGACGCAGCACATCGAGTCGGTGGCGCTGATCCTGCCGGCCTGAGTCTGCGATGTGTCAGGCGGCGGGCAGCTGTTCGCGGAAGCCCGCCGCCACCCCCATCAGCCGGTCCAGGGCGTCGCGGGCACGGACCAGGTCGTCGATGCGTTCGTCGAGGCGGGCGCGTTCCTCGGTCATCCGGATCATCGCGGCGTCCGAGTTCGCCAGGCTCGGTGACTCGGTGCACGGGAGCAGCTCGGCGATGGTCCGGCTGGAGAGGCCGGCGGCGTAGAGCCGCTGGATGAAGCCGACCCGCTCGACGTGTTCGGCGCGGTAGTGCCGCTGGCCGCTGGTGCTGCGCTCGCTGACCAGCAGTTGCTGCTCCTCGTAGTAGCGGATGGCCCGCACGCTGACGCCGGCCTTCGCCGCGAGGTCCCCGATCCGCACGTCGCCTCCCGTTTATTCCCTGTTGTGACCCGTCGCGCAGAGCTTGCCTCTGACGTCAACGTCAGGTTTTAGCGTAGCCGCACCTGACCCGACGGACCACGAAGGATCCCGATATGTCACAGCTTTTCAGTGCGTACCGGCTCGGCGATCTGACCCTCCCCAACCGCGTCGTGATGGCCCCGATGACCCGGGTCCGCGCCGGCGCCGGCGGCCTGGCCACCGCGTCGATGGCCGCCTACTACGCGCAGCGGTCGACCGCCGGCCTGATCGTCTCGGAGGGCGTGCAGCCGAGCCTTCTCGGACAGTCCAACCCCGGCACCCCCGGACTGCACACCGACGAGCAGACCGCGTCGTGGCGGCAGGTGACCGACGCCGTACACGTCAACGGAGGCCGGATCTTCGCCCAGCTGATGCACGGCGGCCGCGTCTCGCACCCGGACACCACCGGATTCCAGCCGGTCGGCCCGTCCGCGGTCGCGGCCACCGGGGACGTCTTCACCCCGGCCGGCCCGCAGCCGGCGCCGCTGCCCCGGGCACTGGACACCGCCGAGGTCCCGGAACAGGCCCGGTCCTACGGCGACGCCGCGCGGCGGGCGGTCGCGGCCGGCTTCGACGGGGTGGAGCTGCACGGCGCCAACGGGTACCTGATCTCGCAGTTCCTCTCCAGCAACGCCAACCTGCGGACGGACGTCTACGGGGGTTCGGTGGCGGGACGGATCCGGTTCGCGATCGAGGCGGTGGCGGCCACCGTGGACGCGGTCGGCGCGGACCGGACCGGGATCCGGCTCTCGCCCGGCGGCGGGTTCTGGGGCGTCGAGGAGAACGACGCGCCGGAGCTGTACGCCGCGCTGCTACCCGAACTGGCCCGGCTGGACATCGCGTACGTGCACGTGGAGGCGACGGCCGACGAGGAGACCCTGCTCGGTCTCCGGAAGGCGTGGCCGGGTGTGCTGATCATGAACCCGGTCTTCCCGATGGGACCGAGGCAGACCAGCCGTGTCGAGGCGGACCACTGGCTGGGGCTGGGCGCCGACCTGATCAGTTTCGGCCGGGCGTTCATTGCGAACCCGGACCTGGTCGAGCGCCTGCGGACCGGGGTGGCGCTGGCGCCGGTCGACGAGGCGACGTATTACCAGGGTGGTGACGCGGGCTATCTGACCTACCCGGCGCACCGGTACGCCGCTTGACCGACCGTGGTGCGTGGTGACTTCAGGCGCTGAGCGGGCCTGAAGTCACCACACCGGGTGGGTGCGTGGTGATTGCGGGCGCTGGGCGTGCCTGAAGTCACCACACCGGGTGGGGGTGTGGTGATTTCGGGCGTTCAGCGCGCCTGAAATCACCACACGAGTGGGGTCGAGCGTTACGGGTTGGCGCGCTCGGCGGCGGCCACGGCGTTGCGGAACAGCATGGCGACCGTGGTCGGGCCCACACCGCCGACGCGCGGGGTGATCGCGCCGGCCACGGAGGCGCAGGACTCGTCGACGTCGGGGAGCAGGCGGCGGCCCTCGTAGCGGACGCCCGCACCGATGACCGTCGCGCCGGGCTTGACGTGTTCCGGCTGGATGATGCCGGGGACGCCGACCGCGGCGATCAGGATCTCGGCCCGCTTGGTGTACCGCTCCCAGTCCTTCACCCCGGTGTGCACCACGGTGACCGCGGCATTGGCGGTCGGCCGCTTCTGCGCGAGCAGCATGGCCAGCGGGCGGCCCAGGGTGGCGCCGCGACCGAGGATGACCACCTCGCGGCCGGCGACCTCGATGTCGTGGAAGGCGAGGAGCGCCTCGATGCCGGCCGGGGTGCAGGGCAGCGGGCCGGGCAGGCCGACGGCGAGGCGTCCCATGTTGAGCGGGTGCATGCCGTCGACGTCCTTGTCGGGGTCGAGGGTCTGCAGGGCGGCGTCGTAGTCCAGGTGGGCCGGGATCGGGTACTGGATCAGGACGCCGTGCACGTCCTTGTCGTCGTTGAAGCCGGCGATCACCTTGAGCAGGTCGGCCTGGGTGACGTCGCCGCCGAGGTGCTCGTGCGGGGACGCGAAGCCGAGGTCGGCGGCCTGCTTCTGCTTGATCCGGATGTATCCGGCGCTGGCGTCGTCGTCGCCGACCAGGATGGTGGCGAGACTCGGGTGGACGCCGCGGGCCTTGAGGGCGGTGACGCGCTCACGCACGTCGGCGAGAACCGACTCGGCGACGGGGGCGCCGGGCAGAAGACGAGCGGTGGACATGGGTATCCCTCCTCAGGCGGGAGCCCAGGCGGTCGACTCCTCGTGACGAGCTCCCCGATGGTTGAACCATCCTCTGGCCGCCAGTCGCTGCTATCTCTCCAGGATGCCGGACGTCACGGGGCGGTGACCGGCCGGGGGCTGGATGTGAAGGTTGTGTGGAGGAGAGGGGGACAAGCTTTCACTCCAGTAGCACGGCGGCGGCGCACCGATAGACTCTCTGCTCATGAGCGACTCCCCCTCGACCCCGGCCGGCCTGCTGACGACCATCAACACCCCCGGTGATCTGAAGCGACTGTCCGCGGAGCAGCTGACGCTGCTCGCGGCCGAGATCCGTGACTTCCTGGTGGCGAAGGTGTCGCGGACCGGGGGTCACCTCGGTCCCAACCTGGGCGTGGTGGAGACGACCCTGGCGCTGCACCGGGTCTTCGACTCGCCGCGCGACAAGATCCTCTTCGACACCGGCCACCAGTCGTACGTGCACAAGATCCTGACCGGCCGGCAGGACGGGTTCGACCTGCTGCGCCAGCGGGGTGGCCTGACCGGCTACCCGAGCCGTGCCGAGAGCGAGCACGACCTGATCGAGAATTCGCACGCCTCCACGGCCCTCTCCTACGCGGACGGTCTGGCCAAGGCGTTCACGCTGCGCGGCGAGGACCGGCACGTGGTGGCGGTGGTCGGTGACGGCGCGCTGACCGGCGGCATGTGCTGGGAGGCCCTCAACAACATCGCGGCCACGAAGAACCGGCTGGTCATCGTGGTCAACGACAACGGCCGGTCGTACGCGCCGACCATCGGCGGCCTGGCCGACCACCTCTCCACGCTGCGCCTGAACCCGGGCTACGAGAAGGTCCTCGACCTGGTCAAGGACGCGCTGGGGCAGACGCCGGTGGTGGGCAAGCCGGTGTTCGAGGTGCTGCACGCGGTCAAGAAGGGCATCAAGGACGCGGTCAGCCCGCAGCCGATGTTCGAGGACCTGGGCCTGAAGTACATCGGTCCGGTGGACGGCCACGACCAGCAGGCGATGGAGTCCGCGCTGCGCCGGGCCAAGGGCTTCGACGCCCCGGTGATCGTGCACGCGGTGACCCGCAAGGGCTACGGCTACAGCCCCGCCGAGCAGGACGAGGCGGACCGCTGGCACAGCCCCAGCGCGTTCGACGTGGAGACCGGCAAGATGGTGGCCTCGTCCACGCTGAAGTGGACGAAGGTGTTCGCCGAGGAGCTGGTGGAGATCGCCGACGAGCGCCCGGACGTGGTCGGGATCACCGCCGCGATGGCCGAGCCGACCGGGATCGCCGCGCTGGCCAAGAAATACCCCGAGCGGACGTACGACGTGGGCATCGCCGAGCAGCACGCGGCGACGTCCGCGGCCGGCCTGGCGATGGGCGGCCTGCACCCGGTCGTGGCGGTGTACGCGACCTTCCTGAACCGGGCGTTCGACCAGGTCCTGCTGGACGTGGCGATGCACAACCTGCCGGTGACGTTCGTGCTGGACCGGGCCGGCATCACCGGTCCGGACGGCCCGAGTCACTACGGCATGTGGGACATGAGCGTCTTCGGCGTGGTGCCGGGCCTGCGGATCGCCGCGCCCCGGGACGCGGCGACGTTGCGTGAGGAGCTGCGCGAGGCGGTCGCGGTCGACGACGGCCCGACCATCGTGCGGTTCCCGACCGGCGCGGTCGCCCCGGACACCCCGGCTCTGCGCCGGGTCGGCCAGGTCGACGTGCTGCGCGAGGACGAGGGCAAGGACATCCTGCTGGTCGCGGTGGGTTCCTTCGCGGGCCTGGGGCTGGACGTCGCGGAGCGGCTCGCCGAGCAGGGGTACGGCGTGACGGTCGTCGACCCGCGCTGGGTCCGTCCGGTGCCGATCGAGCTGACCGGCCTGATCGCCCAGCACCGTCTGGTGGTGACGATCGAGGACGGTGTCCGGGCCGGCGGTGTCGGTGACGCGGTGGCGAGTGCCCTGCGGGACGCGCGTGTCGCGGTGCCGCTGCGGGACTTCGGGGTGCCGGTCGGCTTCCACCCGCACGGCACCCGGGCCGAGATCCTCACCTCGCTGGGACTGACCGCGCAGGACATCGCCCGGGACGTCACCGGTTGGGTGTCGGGTCTGGACGTCGAGGCGCCGACTGAGAAGGCGTCGATCTGACATCACGCCACTGAGCGACTTCGTTATGTAACCGTTACCTTTGATGGATGGGTGCGGACATCGCGAGCGGGCCGGTCGTCGTCATCGAACTGGGGCTGGACCGCGGCGAACCGGAGACGTACTCCCGGCCGGGGCGGCGCACCACGCCGCTCTGGCTGGGACCGGCGCTGGTCGCGCTGGCCGTCCTGTTCGGGGCGGTGGCCTCGGCGCCGCCGCCCGGCCCGCCGATCCGCGAGGTGTTCCGGGTGCCGATCGGGCCCGGCGACCCCTACGCGCTCACCGACGACGGCCGGCTGCTGCTGCAGAGTGCCGGGATGCTCACGTCGTACCGGCTGGCCGACGGCGAACCCGTCTGGCGGGTCGGCCAGAACATCCCGGTCTACCGGCTGCGGACCGGCAACGACATGCTCCTGCTGCGGCCCCGGGCCGCCAACCGCGCCGCCGAACCCGGCACCACGGCCCTCTCGCTGCGCACCGGCGCCCGGGAATGGCGGCACGACCGTGAGGTGGTCAGCTTCCCGGGCATCCCGCTGATGTTCGCGGTGGACGCGGTCCGCAGCCTCTCCAGCAGCCGCCGGGTGCAGAACACCGTCGAGGCGATCGACCCGGACGCCGGCCTGCCCCGCTGGCGGGTGGAGGTGCCGTCCACCGCGGTGCTGATCCCGGTCCCGGGCGTCTCGGACAGCCTGTCCCGGATGCTGCTGATCCGTGACGACCGGACCGCCGACCTGTACGACATGCAGTCCGGGGCGCACCTGGCCGGCCGGGCACTGCCGGCCGCCGGCTACGACCCGGAGAACCCGGTGGTGGCCGGTGGCGTGGTGCTGCTGCGACACCCCGGACCGGACGGCATGGCGGTGACCGCGTACGACCCGGTGGACATGCGGCAGATCTGGAGCAGGCCGTTCCACCGGACCCGGGCGATCCGGGTGTGCGGGGACCTGGCCTGCCTGATCGGGGTGGACGGCGTCCGGGCGGTCGAGCCGTTCACCGGGGACGAGAAGTGGTCGCAGCCGGGTTGGACCGGGGTCGAGACGTACGGCTCGCGGCTGGTCGCGTACGGGTCGCCGGGCGGGGACGACCCGATCGCGGTGGCCGACACGGCGACCGGCCGTCCGGTCGTGGACCTGGGCGGATGGCGGCCGGTCAGCGGCGATCCGGGACACGGCGAGATGCTGCTGACCCGGATGGCCGGCGACGGGACGCGTACCATGGTCGCGGTCGTGGCCCCGGGGGCCGCGCGGCCCCGCCTGGTGGCCGAGCTCCCGCAGGGGACCGGTGAGTGCCGGGCGGCGCCGAGCCGGCTGATCTGCCGGTCGATGTACGGCGAGCTCGTGGTCGGGGAGTACCTGACGACGGCGGGCGCGGGCTGATCCGCGCGTACTGATTGAGGGTTGTCGCGTGACGCTGATCGAGCTGGACCTCGACGCGACGCCCGGCCCCGCGCCGGGCCGGCAACCCCCGCCGTGGCGCTACCGCCGGACCGGTCTGCTGGTGGCGGTGGTCCTGGTGATCGCCCTGGGCGGGGCGGCACCCGCGGCCGGCATGTTCTGGCGTCTGCTCGGCGAGGTGGCCGGCGGTAACGTCGCCGAGTCGCCGGCCCAGCTGGTCGGCGGGCGGATCTACACACTCTCGGCGACCTTTCCGGACCGGGAGCTGAGCGCCTGGGACCCGGCGGACGGCCTGCGGCGGCTGTGGACCGCGCGGATCGTCGCGCCGCGGGACGCGGTCCGCGGGCTCTTCCTCTCCCGGATCACGGTGAGCGCCGCCGGTGACGTGGTGCTGGTCGGCGACCGGCTGAACACCACGGCGCTGGACGCGGCGGACGGCCACACGCGGTGGACCAGGACCAGCCCGGTCACGCCGCTGGCCGCGGGCGGCACCGGGATCGTCACCGATGTGGTGTTCCGGGCCGGCACCGAGTACGACCAGGAGTCCGGCGATCCCGGCATGCTCTATTTCTCGGCCGACGGCGCGCCGCACACCGAGCCGCCGATCCGCACCGACGTCCGCGGCGTCGACCTTGTCACCGGTCAGGTGTTGTGGACCGCGCAGGCGCCGGGTTCGGTCAACGTCGAGCCGGCCGTGGCCGGGCAGCCGTCCGTGCTGATCACCTCGGCGACCGGTCTGGAGTTGCGGGACGGGCGCAGCGGGACGGTGGTGCGGGCGGCCGCGCTGCCCAAGGTGGCCGGATCCTGGCCGAGCAACGGTGCGATCCTCGGCGACGTGGTGCTGGTCCGGTACGACCAGGCGAGCCGTCAGGTGGGCTACGACCTGCGGACCCTGGAACAGCTCTGGAGCCGCGACATCCCGGACATGCAGGCCGAGCCGGCCGACTGCGACCAGGTGCTCTGCGCCGGGGACCGGGGCGACCTGAGTGTGCTGGATCCGCGCACCGCGCGACCGGTCTGGACCGTGGTGGACGCCGTCGACCTGAGCATGCGCGCCGGTCACGTGCTGGAGACCGACGCCGAGACGGGCGCCCCGCTGCGGCTGGCGGACGCGCACACCGGCCGGATCCGGCGGGAGCTGTCCGGATGGTCCGAGGCGCTGGACGGGCCGGCGGCCGGCCCGCTGGTGCTGCGGCGGACGGCCGGGGACGGCGAGGCGGCGTTCGGGGCGGTGCCGCCGGGGCACGCCGAGGTCCGGCTGCTCGGTGCGGCCCGGGTCGGCGACGGGGACTGCCAGGCCGACGACCGCTACGTGGTGTGCCCGAACGGGCAGGATCTGCGGATCTGGGCGTACCGGTTCTGAGACCGCCGGCGGCAGAATGAGGGGGATCGCCGCCGATCGGGGGGCCCGGTGTGAGCGAGAACCGGATCGACCTCGGCGAGATGCCGCGCGGTGCCGCACGGGCCGAGACACGGGAGCCGCCGGTGCCGCGGCGCTCGCTGCTTGCCGTCGTGTCGATGCTGCTGCTCCTGACCATGTCGGCGGCGGGCGCGACGGACCGGCCGGAGCCGCCCCTGCTGCTGCCCGCGGCCCGCGGCGACACCATGACGGTCGCCGGTGACCGGCTCTTCGTGATCAGCGGGCGGGCGACCAGCCGGCGGACCGTGCAGGCGTACGCCTTGCCGTCCGGCCGCCGGTTGTTCCGCAACACGTTCGCGGTCGGCGGCGAGGTGGTGAACATCGTGGACGCCGGTGACGACCGGATGCTGGTCACCGTGCAGAACCCTCAGAGCGGCGTGTTCAGCACGATCGCGCTGCGTGGCGGGGTGCCCGAGCCGCTGTGGGAACGCCCGGCGCTGTCCCACGGGGTGTCGGTGGCCGACGGCGTCGCGGTGATCCGTCAGGAGGAGGTGGTCGGCGCCGGGCTGACCGAGTGGCACGGCGTCGACCTGGAGACCGGCGAGTCCCGCTGGACGGTGCACGAGGGCCTCGGCGACGACGTGACCCTGTCCACCTGGACCTGTGGATATCCGCAGTGGCTGTACATGATGACCCGGGACGGCCGGCTGCAGGCGCGGGACACCCGGACCGGCCGGGTGACGGCCCAGGTGGACGTGCCGGAACGCCGCAGCGGGGGTGTGGTGCTGTGGGCGGCCGGCGAACTGGTCATGATCGGTGCCGGTGACCAGGGCACCACCGGATACGACGCGAGCGCCGGGCTCGCCCCGCGGTGGCGGAGCGGCCTGAACCTGACCTGGTACAGGGGGCCGACCGGGTGCGGGGAGCTGATCTGCGCGTACCTGCCGCAACGCGGGGTCGTGGTGATCGATGCGCGGACCGGCCTGGAACGGTGGTCGTCGGACCGGTGGGAGTCGGCGGAGCCGGTGGGGGACTACCTGCTGGCCGGGGCGCCGGACACCGCCGTCCCGGCGTTGCACGTGCTCGATCCGGCCACCGGCGACGTGCTCGGTCAGGTGGGGCCGTGGCGCAGCGGTGGCCCGGGCCCGGAGCCGCGGACCGCCTGGGTGTTCCGGGCCGCCGAGGGGGAGGGCCGGATCTTCTACGGGGTCCTCGACCTGCCCCGGGCGCGGGTGCGGATGCTGGGTGCGGCGGAGGAGGCCATCGGCGACTGCCGGTTCGCCGCCGGCACGCTGGTCTGCCGCCGTTCCGACTATCGGATCGGGGTGTGGCGTTCTTAGAATGCGAGAACGGGACCGGAGGAGAATTCCGGCCCCGTTCTCATGATTCCGCGGTCGACGCCGGGAGGTAACGCCCGGCACCCCCGTCGCCGCGGAATGACCAATCAGCCGATCGTTGCCGACTAGTAGTTCCGGATGTCGATGCGGTCGTACGCGTAGGCGCTGGGCAGCCGGCCCTTGTAAGTGCCGTAGAGGCCGGTGACGGTCCTGCTGGTCGAGCCCTTGCCCTGCGCGATGATGACGCCGGTGTTCACGTCCCACACCCGCCACGGGCTGTCGCTGCCCCGGGTCGAGACGCTGATGTACAGGGTGTGTGCGCTGGTCGTGCTGATCGTTCCGGTGTTGCAGCTCCGGCCGTTGAGCGGGTTGTAGAAGGACGGCGCCGAGCAGCCGACCCCGGTCTGGGCGACCGCGGCGGAGGCCGGCGCGGTGATGCCGGCCAGGATGGCGGTGGTCGCCGCGGTGATGGCCACGGCGCGCTTGGTCGTCGGATTCATCAATTCCCCGTTTCTCGTTCCGGTGGTGACCGCGGTGACGGTAGTAGAACGTTCTTATATTTTCCAGTCGATCTATGTAATCGGACTGTAACGGGCCGTGTGACGATTCAAAATGGACACTCGGCGTCGAATTCCGTCAATTATTTGTCGCGTTCGGCAAAATTGTGACGAGTGGCTATGGGCGGCTCGGGGCATCGCGGAATCCGAAGGGGTGTCATGCCTTCGGTAGCCTGCAGCTACGTCCCTCCCGTGCCGGTCCGTGCCGGGATCGACCGGACGGCTACGGAGGTCTGCGGTGCGGGTGCTGGTGGTGGAAGACGAGCGGAACATGGCCGACGCGATCGCGCGCGGACTGCGCCGCAAGGGGATGGCGGTGGACGTCGCCTACGACGGTCTGCAAGGACACGAGATGGCGTTCGTCACGCGGTACGACGTCCTCGTCCTCGACCGCGACCTGCCCGGCATGCACGGCGACGAGATCTGTGCTGACCTGGTCGCCTCCGGCACCCTGACCCGGGTGCTGATGCTCACCGCCAGCGGCACGGTGGCCGACCGGGTCGAGGGCCTCGAGCTCGGTGCCGACGACTACCTGGCCAAGCCGTTCGCCTTCGAGGAACTGGTGGCCCGGGTGCAGGCGCTCGGCAGACGGGCCACCCCCGCGGCGCCGCCGGTGCTCGTCGTCGGCACCCTGGTGCTGGACCAGACCCGCCGGGTGGTCACCCGCGGAGGCGCGCCGGTCGAGCTCACCAACAAGGAGTTCGGCGTCCTGGAGGAACTGCTCAAGGCCCGCGGCGGCGTGGTCTCCGCGGAGGAGCTGCTGGAACGGGTCTGGGACGCCAACACCGACCCGTTCACCACGACCGTCCGGGTGACCATCAACACCCTGCGCAAGAAGATCGGCGACCCGCCGCTGATCGAGACCGTGGTCGGCGCCGGTTACCGGGTCCCCGAACCGGTCGTGGCGTCGTGACGGTCTACCCCGGCCGGAAGACCCTCTGGCAGATCTGGACGCGGCCCACCCTGCGACTGCGGCTGACCCTGCTCAACGGCATCCTGCTGATCGGCGCCGGCGCGGTCCTGGTGGTGCTCGCCTGGCTGCTGGTCAGCGAATCGCTGCACCCGGTCGACGAACTGCTCGCCGGTTCCACCGTGTCCCTCGCCGACGGCACCACCCGGGACGCGCTCGACTGGCAGGCCGACATGGAGGCGCAGTCCTCCCAGGAGCTGCTGGTCAAGGGACTCAGCGCGCTGGTCGGCATCGGCGTCCTCGGGATCGCCTGCGCGTACGTGGTGGCCGGCCGGGCGCTGCGCCCGCTGCAGGCGGTCACCCAGGCCGCCCAGCGGCTCGGTGAGGAGACGCTCGACCAGCGGATCCGGTACTCCGGGGCGGACGACGAGGTGGCCGAGCTGGCCCGAACCTTCGACGCGATGCTCGACCGGCTGACGGCGGCGTTCGAGTCGCAGAAACGGTTCGTCGCCAACGCGTCGCACGAGCTCCGGACCCCGCTGGCGGTGATGCGCACCGAGATCGACGTCACGCTCAGCGACGACGAGGCGGACGTGGCGGAGTACCGCCGGATGGCGAAGGTGGTGCGCAACGCCTCCGAACGGGCCAACGGGCTGGTCGACGCGCTGCTCGTGCTCGCCCGGTCGGAGGCGCAGTCCGGCCGCCGGCTGGTCCGCAAGGTGCCGGCGGACCTGGCGACCAGCGTCTACAACGCGCTGTCCGCGGTGAAGGCGGAGGCCGGCCGGTTGAAACTGGACATCACCACCGACCTGGAGGCGGCGCCGGTGGTCGGCGACCCGAGCCTGCTCGACCGGCTGGCCGGCAACCTGATCGAGAACGCGATCCGGTACAACCACCTGCTGGGCCGCCTGTGGGTACGCACCGAGTCGTCGGACGGCCAGGTCCGGCTGATCGTCGGCAACACCGGATACGAGGTGGAGCCGGCCGACGTGCCGGGGCTGTTCGAGCCGTTCCGGCGGGGCGGCTGGGAGCGTACCGGCTCGCGGGGGTCCGGGCTGGGCCTGTCGATCGTCCGGGCGGTCTGCGACGCGCACGGCGGGACCGTCTCCGCGGTGGCGCAGGAGGGCGGTGGCCTGGAGGTCACGGTCGTCCTGCCGGGTGCGTCGGCCACCCCGGTCGTCTCCGCCACCGCGAGCGTCCCCAAGGTCAAGGCCTGAGACGGGACCGGGCCGGCACGCTCAGCGCGCCGGCCCGGAACGTACGAGCAAGAAGGGGTCAGCTCTTCTTCTCGATCTGCGCCCGCAGCTTCGGGAACTCGGCCTTCACCTTGGCGGCCTTCTTGAAATACCACATCACCATGCCGATGCTGCCCTCGTCGGCCCAGCTGCAGACCGCCACGTCGATGCCGGACGCGTCCGCGGTGCCGCACTGCGCCGCGCCACCGAGGTCACCGGTGCTCGCGTCGCCGAGGTCGTTCACCTTGAGGCCGCCCAGACCGATGCCGGCGAAGGTCTGCGACAGGGCGAGGTCGGGGTCCGGGATCGGCGCCTCGACGGCGATCGCGATCACGATGTTCTGCTTCTCCACGTCGCCGTAGAACGCGCCGAACGAGGTGCCCGCACCCGGGTAGCCGGTGGCCAGGCCGGACTCCATCTGCTCGGTGATGCCGGCGAACTGGCCGTCGGTCAGTTTCTCCCGGCCGCCGAGCGTCTTCGGCTCGGTGATGGTGACCGACGAGGTGTTCTCGGTCTCGGTCGCCTCCGGCAGGCCGGGCGCCGCCGAGGCGGTCGGCAGGGCGTCGAACGCCTCCTTGGCGTCCTCGACGGTGTTCTTGCCGATCAGGACCACGCTGGCGATGCCGCCGATGCACAGCACCAGGAAGATGGCGACCGAGGTCAGCACGATCGGCAGGACCTTGGACTTCTTCTGCGGCGGGCCCGGCGGGTAACCCGGCGGCACGCCGAAACCGGGCTGGCCGGGCTGGCCGGGAGCCGGGTATCCGGGCTGCTGGGCGTAACCGGGCTGGTCGGCGCCGGGCGGCGGGTAACCCGGCTGGCCGTAGCCGGGCTGACCGGGCTGGCCGGAGACCGGGTGACCCGGCGGCGGGGGATAACCGGGCTGACCCGAGACGGGCTGACCCGAGACGGGCTGACCGGAGGCAGGCGGGCCGAACTCGGGCCGGCCCGGCGCCGGCCACCCGGGCGGCGGGCCCGGTTGCGGCGGCACCGAGGTCGGGTAGTCGGGGTTGGGCGGGCCGAACGGCGGCTGCGACATCAAAGCTCCATGATCTGTACTCGTCGTCCGGGGAGCCTAGCCGCAGGGTGCGACACCCGCCGTCCGCTTTTCCGGCACCTAGACTCCGGCATCCGGACAACGGAAAGCCCCGCGCCGGACGACGCGGGGCTTTCCGGGGTAAAACGCCTCGATCAGGCGGGTACGCCGGCCACACCCTGTGGCAGGAATCGCTTACCTGTCACCCGTTCGGCGGTCCCACTCCGGTCCAGGTAGGGCGTCACACCACCGAGGTGGAACGGCCAGCCGGCCCCGAGCACCATGCACAGGTCGATGTCCTGCGCCTCGGCGACCACACCCTCGTCGAGCATGATCCGGATCTCCTCGGCCAGGGCGGCGAGGGTGTTCTCGCGTACCTCGTCGGCGGTGGACGGCGCGGAACCGCCCTCCACCAGCGCGAGCACCTCGGGGTTGAGTTCGTCGTCGACGAGCAGCGGCAGACCCGCGTCCACGATCCGCTTGAGGTTGGGGCTGTCGGTGAACCGGTCCGGGAAGGCCGCGTGCAGCGTCTCGCCCACGTGGTACGCCACCGCGGGCCCGACCAGCTGCAGCAGCGCGATCGGGCGCATCGGCAGGCCCAGCGGGTCGAACGCCTCGTTCACCACCGACAGCGGCGTGCCAGCGTCGACGGCCCGGAAGACCTCGTTGGTGAACCGGGTGAGCACCCGGTTCACCACGAACGCCGGGGCGTCCTTGACCAGCACCGACGACTTGCGCAGCTGCTTGCCGACGGCGAACGCGGTGGAGAGGGTGGCGTCGTCGGTCTTCTCGCCCTTGATGATCTCCAGCAGGGGCAGGACGGCGACCGGGTTGAAGAAGTGGAAGCCGACCAGCCGCTCCGGGTGCTCCAGGTCGGCCGCCATCGCGGTGACCGAGAGCGAGCTGGTGTTGGTGGCGAGGACCGCCTCCGGCGTGACGATCTTCTCCAGCTCGGCCCAGATCTGCTTCTTGAGATCGAGGTTCTCGAAGACCGCCTCGATCACGAAGTCGGCGTCGGCGAAGACCGCCTTGTCCACCGAGCCGCTGACCAGGCCGCGCAGCTTGGCCGCGGTGCCCTCGTCCATCCGGTGCTTGCCGACCAGCTTGTCGATCTGAGCGTGGACGTAGCCGACGCCCTTGTCCACCCGCGACTGGTCCAGGTCGGTGAGCACCACCGGCACCTGCAGGCGGCGCAGGAAGAGCAGGGCGAGCTGGGAGGCCATCAGGCCGGCGCCGATGATGCCGACCTTGGTGACCTTGCGGGCCAGTCCGGCGTCCGGCACCCCGACCGGGCGCTTGGCGCGACGCTGGACCAGGTCGAACGCGTACAGGCTGGACCGGGACTCGTCGCCCATGATCAGGTCGGCGAGCACCTGGGTCTCGGCGGCGGTGCCGTCGGCGAAGGACGCCTCCCTGGCCAGTGCGAGCAGCTCGAGCGCCTTGTTCGCGGACGGGACCGCGCCGTGCAGCTTCTCGTCGAGCTGCTGCTTGGCGAAGTACAGCACGCCGTCCCACATGTCCTTGTCGACCTCGGGGCGGATCACCTCGACCTCGCCCCGGACGACACCGGCAGCCCACGCGAGCGAACTCTCCAGGAAGTCGGCCGGCTCGAACAGCACGTCCGCGACACCCAGCTCGGCGGCCTGCTTCGGCCGTAGCGTCTTCTGGGTGAGCGGGTTCTGCAGGATCACCTGGGCCGCACCCGGGATGCCGATCAGGTTGGGCAGCAGCTGACTCCCGCCCCAGCCGGGCACCAGGCCGATGGCGACCTCGGGCAGGCCGAGCGCCGCCGCCCCGCCGGAGACCGTGCGGTAGTGGCAGTGCAGGGCGACCTCGAGGCCACCGCCGAGCGCCGCGCCGTTGATGAAGGCGAAGGTCGGGATCGCACTGTCCTTCAGCCGGGCGAACACCCGGTGGCCGAGCTCGCCGAGCTCGACGGCCTGGGCGCGGTCCTGCAGGAACGGGATGCCGGTGATGTCCGCGCCGACACAGAAGATGTACGGCTTACCGGTGACGGCGATGAAGGCGGGCGCCGCCGCGGTGGCCGTGGTGATCGCCTCGTCGAGCGAGGTCAGCCCGGCCGGGCCGAAACTGTTCGGCTTCTTGTGGTCGAAACCGTTGTCCAGGGTGATCAGCGCGGCCTGCTTGTCCAGCCCCGGCACGCTGACCAGACGGACGATGGCCCTGGTCACTACCTCTTTGGGGTGAGAGATCACTTCGCCGCGCCTTCCCAGTTCGGGTTCTCCCAGATCACGGTGCCGCCCATGCCGATGCCGATGCACATGGCGGTGAGGCCGTACCGCACCTCGGGGTGCTCGGCGAAGTGCCGGGCGAGCTGGGTCATCAGGCGCACGCCGGAGGACGCCAGCGGGTGACCGATGGCGATCGCACCGCCCCACGGGTTGACCCGCGGGTCGTCGTCGGCGATGCCGTAGTGGTCGAGGAAGGCGAGGACCTGGACCGCGAACGCCTCGTTCAGCTCGAACAGGCCGATGTCGTCGATGGTCAGGCCGGCCTTGGCCAGGGCCTTCTCGGTCGACGGGATCGGGCCGTACCCCATGATCTCCGGTTCGACGCCGACGTAGCCGAAGGACACCAGCCGCATCGCCACCGGCAGGCCCAGCTCGCGGGCGGTCGCCTCGTCGGCCAGGATCGCCGCGGTCGCGCCGTCGTTGAGACCGGCCGCGTTGCCCGCGGTGATCCGGCCGTGCGGGCGGAACGGGGTCTTCAGCGTGGCGAGCTTCTCCAGCGAGGTCTCGCGGGGCGCCTCGTCCACGGTGGCCAGGCCCCAGCCCTGCTCGGCGCTGCGCAACGCCACCGGGACCAGGTCGGGCTGGAGCTTGCCGTTCGCATAGGCCTTCGCGGTCTTGATCTGCGAGTTCAGGCCGTAGGCGTCGGTGCGCTCCTTGGTGATGTGCGGGAGCCGGTCGTGCAGGTTCTCCGCGGTCGCGCCCATCACCAGGGCGGACGGGTCGACCAGTTTCTCCGCCAGGATCCGCGGGTTGGGGTCGGCGCCCTCACCCATCGGGTGCCGGCCCATGTGCTCGACGCCGCCCGCGAACGCGATGTCGTATGCCCCCATGGCGATGCCGCCGGCGACGTTGGTGACCGCGGTCATCGCACCCGCGCACATCCGGTCGACGGCGTAGCCCGGGACGGTCTTCGGCAGGCCCGACAGCAGGGCCGCGGTGCGGCCGATGGTCAGGCCCTGGTCACCGGTCTGGGTGGTGGCCGCGATGGCGACCTCGTCCACCCGGTCCAGCGGGAGCTGGGGGTTCCGCTTGATCAGCTCTCGGATGCATCGGATCACCAGGTCGTCGGCGCGGGTCTCGGCATACATGCCGCCGGCCTTGCCGAACGGGGTGCGGACGCCGTCGACGAAGACGACCTCGCGTACTTCACGGGGCACAGCAAGCCTCCTTGCGGGCGTGAACCCAAATGTGTCGGCAATGCTACTCGCCGGTAACTAGAGGGTGCCATCCCCTTGAGAATCAACATCGAGATCAGGATGTCGTAGCGGGGTGGTGGGTGCGGACCGTCGCTCCCGCCGAGGGCCCCGAAGAACTTCACTGGCCGCTGACGCGTCCAAAACGTGAAGCCCTCCGAGGCGACCTGCGTGAGTGGTGGCGCTCAACCCCGCAAAACCCGGTCGGTCAGGTGGCGGACGGGTCGGGGAGGACCTCGGCGATGCGGTCGGCGATCAGGCCGACCTGCCAGTTACGGGCGCCGAAACCGCGCAGCGTGTCACCGACCGTCTGCGGGGACACCTCGTCCGGCGGCGACCAGGCCAGCCGCCGGATGAAGTCCGGGCTGATCAGGTTCTCCGGGGGCAGGTTGTGCTTCTCGGCGGTGCCCACCACGACCTGCCGGCACCGGGCCAGCCGGGCCGCGGCCACCGGGTCACGCTCGGCCCAGCGATGCGGCGGGGGCGGACCGTCCACCGGCTGGTTCACCGGCAGCGCGTCGTCCGGCAGGGCACGGGCCTGATCCAGCGCGTCCAGCCAGATCTTGGCGAGACGGCGGACCGAGCGTCCCCCGAAGCCGGCGATGGCGAGCAGGGTGCGCTCCTCCTTCGGATCCGACTCGGCGGCGGCGACGATCGCGGTGTCGGGCAGGACCCGGCCGGGGGCGGTGTCCCGGCGGGCGGCGACACCGTCCCGGGCGTACCAGAGGGCGCGGACCCGGGACTGGGCGCGGGCGCCGCGGACCCGGTGGATGCCGGAGGTGCGGCGCCACGGGTCGGGGCGGACCCGGGGCGGCCGGTCCGCGGAGGCCACCAGCGCCTCGAACTCCTCGGCGGCCCACGCGGTCTTGCCCTGCCGCTCCAACTCGGCGGCCAGCAGGTCACGCAGGTCGGTCAGCAGCTCGACGTCCAGGGCGGCGTACGTCAGCCAGGACTCCGGCAGCGGCCGGGTCGACCAGTCCGCCGCCGAATGGTGTTTCTCCAGCGAGTAGCCGAGCAGCTGCTCGGTGAGCGCGGCCAGGCCGACCCGCTCGAACCCGGCCAGCCGCGCGGCCAGCTCGGTGTCGAACAGCCGGCGCGGGCGCATGCCGATCTCGGCGAGACAGGGCAGGTCCTGGCTCGCGGCGTGCAGCACCCACTCGGTGTCGGCCAGGGCCTCGTCCAGGGTGTGCAGGTCGTCCAGCGGCAGCGGGTCCAGCAGGACGGTCCCGGCGCCGGCGCGGCGCAGCTGTACGAGGTAGGCCCGCTGGGTGTAGCGGTAGCCGGAGGCCCGTTCGGCGTCCACGGCCACCGGGCCGGTGCCCGCGGCCATACGCGCGACGACCTCGGCCAATGCGGCCGCGGTCTCCACGGGTCTCGGGGTCCCCTCACGGGGTGCGGTCAACGGTGTTGCGGATGGCTCTTGCTCGGAACCGCCAGAACTCGGGCCGGGCGGCACTTCGTGCGGTCCGTCCCCTGCTGTGTCCGGCGAGTCCCGACGGCGCAGGGGTGCTTCGTCGGTCACTCCGTAACCCTACGGGGGACGGTGGCCCTGTCGTGCGCAGCCGGGGTCCGGCGCGTCGATTCCCGATCTTCGTCATCCGATCTTCGCCCGGAACTCATCCGTTGGGCGTTCCGGTGCGTATCACCTGTCGGCAGCACCGAGACCACGGGAAGGCCGCGCCAGTGACCTCTTTCGAGCCCTTCACGCCCGCTTCCGGCGACGACCCCCGCCGGAGGCGCGAGGAGAGCTGGGCCCGGCCGAACGACGACTGGCGCACTGATCTCTCCTGGGAGCAGCAGCAGCCCTCCTGGGCGCAGCCGTCCCAGCAGCAGCCGCAACAACCGCAGCAGCACTGGGCGCCGCAGGACCCGTGGTCCCAGCAGGATTCCTGGACGCAGCCGTCCCAGCAACAGCCCCAGTACGCGCAGCCGCAGCCCGACCCCTGGGCCCAGTACCAGCAGGCACAGCAGCCGCAACACCCCCAGCAGCCGCAGTGGAGCACGGCTCCGGAGCCGGCGTACGCGCCGGGGCCCGCGCCCCGGGCCCGCCGTGGTTTCCCGGTCAAGACGCTCGGCATGGTGCTGGTCGGCGCGTTGATCGTGGTCTCGGCGTGGCAGGCCTTCCGGGTGGAGACCCTGATCAAGAGCAGCTCGGACCTGACCGAGGCGGTCGCGAGCGGCAGCGCCGGACTGGACCAGCAGCCCGCCGCGGCCTTCGACCCGGAGGGTGTCTCCGAGGCCGTGCTGCCCAGCGTCTTCCGGGTCCGGGCCGGTGACTTCACCGGGACCGCGTTCGCGGTCGGCACCACCAACGGCGGCGCTACCAGCCTCTTCACCAACTATCACGTGGTCGAGGAGGTCTTCGAGGACGGCGACCGGGACGTACAGCTGGAGCGGGGTGACCGGCAGATCGCGGCGACCATCGTCAAGGTCGCCCCGGACCGGGACCTGGCCCTGCTGCGGACCAGCACCGAGATCGAGCCGCTCGACGTGGAGTTCACCGCGGTCAAGGCCGGTCAGCCGGTGCTCGCCGTCGGCGCGCCGCTCGGCCTGGACGACTCGGTCACCTCCGGCGTGATCAGCGCGCTGCGCGACGACGACTCGGCCGGCCCGGCCATCCAGTTCGACGCGCCGATCAACCCGGGCAACTCCGGCGGCCCGGTGGTCAACGCGAACAAGAAGGTCGTCGGGATCGCCACCGCGAAGGCCCGCGACGCCGAGGGCATCGGCCTGGCCATCCGGATCGAGCTGGCCTGCACCGAGATGGGTGCTTGCGGCGAGGGCTGACCCCCACTCCCCAACCGCGTGTGTTGACTTTCGGCGTCCAGAGCGCCCAAAGTCACCACACCCCGGCAGGTGTGTTGAATTTCGGCGCTCTGGACGCCCAAAGTCACCACACCCCGGCAGATGTGGTGACTTTTGGCGCGCAGAGCGCCCAAATTCAACACACAGCCATGGGTGTGTTGAATTTGGGCGTCCAGGCCGCCTTAACTCTCCACACCGCTGTGGGTGTGTTGAGTTCGGGCGTTCAGAGCGCCCGAAGTCAACACACCGGGGTCAGGAGGCCGGGGCGTGGTGGCGGTCGGTGAGCGACGAGACACCGGGCGGCGGCAGGCCGGCCGTCGAGGCCAACATCGCGCACCAGCCGCGCAGGTGCGCACCGAAGTCGCCGGACGTCGGCGTCCAGGACGCGCGGACCTCCAGGTCGGCGGTGGGTTCCGGGCCGGCCAGCTCGCCGAACCGGGTGGACGCGGTCTGCGTGATCGTGCCGCCGATCGCGGTGTAGGCCGCCGCGTTCTGGTCCAGCGCGTCGGTCAGCCAGGTCCAGGCCACGTCGGGCAGCAGCGGATCGGTGGCGAGATCGGACTCGAGTTCCGCGGTGACCAGGGTGACCAGACGCAGGTCACCCTGCCAGGCGTCGTGCCCGGCCGGGTCGTGCAGCAGGATGAGCCGGCCGCTCGCGACCTCGTCGCCGCCGCGGAGGACGGTGGCGCTGAGGGCGAACGCGAAAGGCGCGAGACGCTGGGGCGGGGCGATCTCCTCGAGCAGGATCTCCGTCCACGGCGAATCCGCGCGTAACCCGGCGACGGCGCGGGTGAACGCCTCGGGGGCAGCGGAGGGGGACGCCATGGTGGAAGACTATGCCGATCTACCGGATGGTCCGTGCTCGCCGCGCCGCCGGGTCGCTTCACTCACGTGTCACCATGGCTCGGTGACGGTTCTCGACGATTCCCCCTTCCTCCGCGCGTGCCGCGGCCTTCCCGGTTCGCACACGCCGGTCTGGTTCATGCGGCAGGCCGGGCGCTCGCTGCCCGAATACCGCAAGATCCGGGCGGGGATCGGCATGCTCGAGTCGTGCCGCCGCCCCGATCTGGTCACCGAGATCACCCTGCAGCCGGTGCGCCGGCACGGGGTGGACGCGGCGATCCTGTTCAGCGACATCGTGGTGCCGCTCGCGGCGGCCGGCATCGATCTCGACATCGTGGCCGGCACCGGCCCGGTGGTGGCCGAGCCGGTGCGTGCCGAGACCGATCTGGAGCGCCTGCGCCCGATCACCGCGGACGATGTGGACTTCGTCGCCGAGTCGGTGCGGCTGCTGGTCGCCGAGCTGGGCACCACCCCGCTGATCGGCTTCGCCGGTGCGCCGTTCACGCTGGCCAGCTACCTCATCGAGGGCGGTCCGTCGCGGACCTACCTGAAGACCAAGGCCATGATGTACGCGGAGCCGAAGCTCTGGCACGCCCTGCTGTCCCGGCTCGCCGACATCACGCTGACGTTCCTGCGGACGCAGGTCGAGGCCGGGGTGAGCGCGGTGCAGCTGTTCGACTCGTGGGCCGGGGCGCTCTCCGAGGCCGACTACCGCGAATACGTGATGCCGCATTCGGCCGGGGTGCTGAGCGGCCTGGCCGACGCGGGTGTGCCCCGGATCCACTTCGGTGTGGGGACCGGGATGCTGCTGAAGGCGATGGGCGAGGCGGGCGCGGACGTGGTCGGCGTCGACTGGCGTACCCCGCTGGACGTCGCCACCGGGCTGATCGGGCCGGACAAGGCGGTGCAGGGCAACCTGGACCCGGCGATCCTGTTCGCCGGCTGGGAGACCGTGCAGCGCGAGGCCCGGCGGGTCCTGCGGCAGGGCACCGCGGCGCCCGGTCACGTGTTCAACCTCGGCCACGGTGTGATGCCGGAGACCGACCCGGAGATGCTGACCCGCTTGGTCGCGCTGATCCACGAGGAAAGTGCCCGCTGACCCGGGACCTATGACCCTGTGGCGGTGGGCCGGACCGTCACAGACTCGGACCCCGGCGGGTGCCGCCGGAACAGACCTGGGAGTGTGAGGAACGTGCGCAAGCGGATCGCGGTGATCGGCGGCGGCATCGCCGGACTGGCGGCCGCCGTGCGTCTGCGGGATCTTCTCGGGCCGGACGCCGACCTGGTGGTGTACGAGCAGGGTGACGCCCTCGGCGGCAAGCTGCGCACCGGTGAGCTGGGCGGCCTGACCGTGGAGCGCGGCGCCGAGTCCTTCCTCAACAGCGGCCCGGACGGGGCCGAGTCCGCGGCGGTGGCCCTGGCCCGGCGGATCGGCCTCGGCGACGACCTGGTGCACCCGGCGGCCCGGCCCGCGGCGCTGGCGATCGGCGGGCGTCTCGCCCCGATCCCGGGCGGCACCCTGGTCGGTGTGCCGGGAGATCTGTCGACCCTGGACGGGGTGGCGCTTGCGGAGGCCGGTGCGGACCGTGACGAGGGCCGTCCGCTGCTCGCGCCCGGCCAGGACATCGCGGTCGGTGAGCTGGTCCGCGCGCGGTACGGCGCCGAGGTGGTGGACCGGCTGGTCGATCCGATGCTCGGCGGGGTGTACGCGGGACGCGCCGACCGGCTGTCGTTGCGGGTCACCATGCCGCAACTGGCCCGGACCGCGGAGACCGAGCACACCCTGCGGGACGCGGTCCGCGCGGCGCAGGCGCAGAGCCGCCGGGTTCCCGGACGGCCGGTGTTCGCGGCGGTGAACGGCGGGATGGCCCGGCTGGTCGAGCGGGCCGCGGCGGCCGGGGGCGCGCGGATCGGGCTGGGCACGGCGGTGCGTGCGGTCACGCGTACCCCGAAGGGCTGGGAATTGACGCTCGGCCCGGCGGCTGCCCCGGAGACCGAGCACGTCGATGCGGTGATCCTGGCGGTGCCGGCCAGGCCGGCGGCCCGGCTGCTGTCGGCGGTCGCTCCCGGTGCCGCAGAGGCGGTGGGCCGGCTGGAGTATGCGAGTGTGGCGCTGGCCGGCCTCGCCCTGCCGCCCGGGACGAGCCTGCCCGACCTGTCCGGATTCCTGGTGCCGCCCGGTGCGGGGTCGCTGGTCAAGGCCGCGACGTTCTTCACGCACAAGTGGCCGCATCTGGACGGCGGGGACGGTCCGGTGATCGTGCGGGCGTCGCTGGGACGCGCCGGCGAGGAGGAACGTCTGCACCTCGACGACGACGCGCTGCTCGAGGTGGCGCGCAAGGAACTCGGCGAACTGATCGGAACCGGTCTGCCGACGCCGACCGCGTCCTGGGTCCAGCGGTGGGGCGGTGGTCTTCCGCAGTACGCGCCGGGGCACGCCGACCGGATCGTGGCCGCCCGCGCGGAGCTGCCGGACGGCCTGGCGCTGGCGGGCGCGGCATTCGACGGTGTCGGCATTCCGGTGTGTATCGCCAGCGGTGAGCGTGCCGCGGAAGATGTTTGCAAGTACTTGGAGGAACAATGAGCGAGCAGACCAACGCGGCGCGGATCAATGAGCTGAACGCCACCATCCGCTACACGATGTGGTCGGTGTTCAAGGTCGCGTCGCCGTTGCCGGCGCTCCGCGACGACCTGGCCGGTGAGGTCGACACGCTCTTCGCGCAGCTGGCCGAGAAGGACGTGACCATCCGCGGCACCTACGACCTGGCCGGTCTGCGGGCCGACGCCGACGTGATGATCTGGTGGCACTCGTCGTCCTCGGACGCGCTGCAGGACGCGTACAGCAAGTTCCGCCGCACCGGTCTGGGCCGGCACCTGACCCCGGTCTGGTCGCAGATGGCGCTGCACCGCCCGGCCGAGTTCAACCGCAGTCACCTGCCGGCGTTCCTGGCCGGCGAGGAGGCCCGGCACTACATCTGCGTGTACCCGTTCGTCCGCTCTTACGAGTGGTACGTCCTGCCGGAGGAGGAGCGTCGCCAGATGCTCGCCGAGCACGGCAAGATGGCCCGGCCGTTCCCGGACGTGCGCGCCAACACGGTGGCGTCGTTCGCGCTCGGCGACTACGAGTGGATGCTGGCGTTCGAGGCCGACGAGCTGCACCGCATCGTCGACCTGATGCGGGAGCTGCGGGCCTCGCGGGCGCGGCTGCACGTCCGCGAGGAGGTCCCGTTCTACACCGGCCGTCGCCGTTCGATCACCGAGCTGGTCAACGACCTGCCGTGACCCGCTTCATGGGTACGTGGGGGATGCCGTCCTCCACGTACTCCGGGCCGGTCACCTCGAACCCGAACCGGGCGTAGAAGTCCCGTAGGTGCGCCTGGGCGTCCAGCACGCTCGGGCGGTTGCCGATCACGGCCAGCGCCTCGGTGATCAGCTTTCCGGCCAGTCCGTGACCCCGTGCGTCCGGGGCGGTCACCACCCGGCCGATCCGTTCCACCCCGTGGTCGGCGAGGATCCGCAGATAGGCGCGGATCTCGCCGTCACGCTCGAACCACAGGTGCCGGGTGCCGGGTTCGGTGTCCCGCCCGTCCGGGTCGGGATAGGCGCAGTTCTGCTCCACTACGAACACGTCCGAGCGCAGTCTCAGGATGGCGTACAGCGTCGTGGTGTCGAGGTCCCGGAATGAGGCGACACGTAGGTCATCATGCGGTGCTGGGTGCATCCGCACAGCTTAGGCGGCGTGTCCTCACGTCCCGGCGACTCCTGCCGTTATACGGATTGGGGTCCGGGTCGTTTTTGGAGGACACATGATCAAGCGCAGCAAGCTCTTCGGGAACAAGACCCGGGTGACCTTCTCGCTGCCCGCCGACGAGCCGGCCGGGACGGTCAGTGTGGTCGGCGACTTCAACGACTGGCAGCCCGGGCGGCACGAGATGCAGGTCCGGCGCAACGGTACGCGGACCGTCAGCGTCCCGTTGGACCCCGGCCACTACAAGTTCCGCTACCTGGCGACCGACGGCGTGTGGCTCGACGACGAGCAGGCCGACGTGGTCGGGCCGCATGGTAGCGAAATCCGCCTATAAGCAGTTCACCGCCCTCGCCGAGGCTATTCGCTTGATCGGTAGCCGAATCTGCAGAGGGAGCCACCGTGGCTGACGTCAAGCTCACGATCATCTACTACTCGTCGACCGGGACCGTGCACGGCATGGCCGAGCGGTTGCGCGACGCGGGGCGGAAGGCGGGTGCGGAGGTACGCCTGCGTCAGGTCCCGGAACTGGCCCCGAAGGAGGCGATCGCCTCGAACGCGGCCTGGAGTCAGCACTTCGACCGGACCAAGGACGAGCCGAAGGCGACCGCGGACGACGTGGTCTGGGCCGACGCGGTGCTGATCGGCACCCCGACCCGGTACGGCAACGTGTCGAGCCAGCTCAAGCAGTTCATCGACACGCTCGGACCGCAGTGGGGGCAGGGTCTGCTGGCGAACAAGGCGTATGCCGGGTTCACCGCCTCGATGACCGAGCACGGCGGCCAGGAGTCGACGCTGCTCGCCCTCTACAACACGATCTACCACTTCGGCGGTGTGGTGGTGGCTCCCGGGTACACCGATCCGCTGAAGTTCGCCGACGGTAACCCGTACGGTGTCTCGCACGTCACCGGCGGCGGTAACGACGCGCCTCTCGGTGACGCCCAGCTGGCGGCCCTGGATCATCTGGCGACCCGGATTGTGACGATCGCCGGGAAGCTGCGCGCCTGATCGCGGCGGTCCCCGCCGGGGCGCTAGGTTTTCGCCATGGCCGTCGACACCCAGTACGAAGACCTGCTCCGGCGGGTGCTGCAGTCCGGCACGCCGAAGGGCGACCGGACCGGCACCGGCACCCTCAGCGTGTTCGGGGAGACCCTGCGCTACGACCTCTCCCAGGGGTTCCCGCTGATCACGACGAAGCGGGTGCATTTCAAGTCGATCGCGGTGGAACTGCTGTGGTTCCTGCGTGGCGAGACGAACGTGGCGTGGATGCGCGACCAGGGCGTGACCATCTGGGACGAGTGGGCCGACGCCCAGGGCGAGTTGGGGCCGGTCTACGGCCACCAGTGGCGGTCCTGGCCGTCGTCGTCCGGCCCGGTAGACCAGATCTCCGAGGTCGTCGAGACGATCCGGACGAACCCGGACTCGCGGCGGATGATCGTCTCCGCCTGGAACGTGTCCGACATCCCGGAGATGGCGCTCGCGCCGTGTCACGCGCTGTTCCAGTTCTACGTCGCCGGCGGCAGGCTGTCCTGCCAGCTCTACCAGCGCAGTGCCGACCTGTTCCTGGGCGTGCCGTTCAACATCGCCAGTTACGCCCTGCTCACCCGGATGATCGCGGCCCAGGTGGGCCTGGAGCCGGGCGACTTCATCTGGGTCGGCGGCGACTGCCACATCTACACCAACCACCTGGACCAGGTGAACGAGCAGCTGACTCGGGAGGCGTACCCGTTTCCGGAGCTGACGATCGCGCCCCGGGCGAGCCTGTTCGAGCACGAGTTCGCCGATTTCACCGTGGTGAATTACCAGCACCACCCGCTGCTGCGGGCACCGGTCGCGGTATGACGATTCACATGATCTGGGCACAGGCCCGGAACGGGGTGATCGGCGCGAACGGTTACATTCCGTGGCGCGTCCCCGGCGAGCAGCAGATCTTCAAGGACCGGACGATGGGCGCGGCCGTGGTGATGGGCCGCGCCACCTGGGACTCGTTGCCCGAGCGTGTGCGCCCGTTGCCGGGCCGGCGCAACATCGTGCTCACCCGAGACCCGGCGTGGACCGCGGCCGGCGCCGAGGTCGTGCACTCGCCGGACGACGTCACGCTCGACGAGTTCTGGGTGATGGGCGGCGCCGAGGTCTACCGGGCATTCCTCGGACGGGCCGACCACATCGTGCGGACCACCATAGACTTCGATTCTGAGGGCGACGCGTACGCGCCGGACCTCGGACCCGGCTGGATCGTCGCGGCGAGCACCGGTCCGGTCGTCGCTCCCGACGGCCAGAAGTACTCGGTGGACGATCTGGTGCGTTCCGCTGGACAGCCGGGAGACACCTGACGGTCGTCTTCCGCGGGGTACTTCTGCGGCCGGCTGCGGAGTCTCTGGGGGACGGAATCATGCTGATCCTGTCGGTTGTCACCCCGATGTACAACGAGCGGGAGGCGGTCGACCACTTCGTCGCCCGCCTCCGCCCGGTCCTGGACGGCCTGGACGTGACCTACGAGGTGGTGGCCGTCGACGACGGCAGCCGGGACGCCACCGTGGCGCGGCTGATGGAATTGCGTGACGGCTGGCCCGCGCTGCGGGTGGTCAAGCTGCGCCGCAACGTCGGCCACCAGCCGGCCCTCGCCGCCGGCCTGCGCGCCGCCCACGGCGAGTACGTGGTCAGCATCGACGCCGACCTGCAGGACCCGCCGGAGATGATCGGCGAGATGCTGGCCAAGGCGCGGGCCGAGGACCTCGACGTGGTGTACGGCGTCCGTGACGACCGCAGCGCCGACACCGCGTTCAAACGGGGTACCGCGGGGGCGTACTACTGGTTGATGCGCCGGCTGCTCGGTCCCTGGGTCAGTGGCCAGGCCGGTGACTTCCGCCTGATGAGCCGGGCGGTCGTGGACACCCTCAACGACCTGCCCGAGCAGCAGCCGGTGTACCGGCTGGTGGTGCCGTCGCTCGGCTTCCCGGCCGGTGAGGTCGGATACACCCGGGCGCAGCGGGTGGCCGGCACCACGAAATACCCCCTGACCAGGATGGTCAAGCTGAGCGTGGACAGTGTCACCGGCTTCTCCGCCGCGCCGCTGCGGGTCGCCACCTGGCTCGGCCTGGTCACCTTCCTGCTCTGTCTGGGCCTGATGGTCAGCGGGATGGTCGCCTGGGCGTCCGGCGTGGTGGTGCCCGGCTGGACCTCGCTCTACATCGTGATGCTGCTGCTCGGCGCGGTGCAGCTGATCTGTCTCGGTCTGCTCGGCGAGTACGTCGGCCGGATCTACGCGGCCACCCAGCGGCGTCCGCGGTTCCTGGTCGCGTTCGACACCGACACCGACACCGACACGGGCACCGGCGACCGGACGGTGCTGCCGGTGGAGCCGCACGAGAACGTCAGGCCGTCGCCGGCGTCCACCCTGCGGTGAGCGTCGCCGTCCTCGCCGCCTTCACGGCGTACTCGATTCTCTGTATCACCCTGCCCGGCACCCTGATCCGGCGTGCCCTGCGGGGCGGCGCCGGTCTTCTGCCGGTCGACGCGGCTCTCGGCACCGCTGTCGGACTCGCCGTCGAACTGCCGGTCTATCTGCTCTGCCGGGCGCTGGGCGTCCCGCTCGCCGTCCTGGCCTGGCCGGTGGCCACCGTCCTGGCGTTCGCCGCGGTGCCGCGACTGCGCCGGTTCTGGCGCGGCAGCGGCCGGCGGCTCCCGCGCGGTGTCCTCGCCACGGCCGGCGGGGCGCTGACCTTCACGATGCTCACCGCGTCGATGGGGGTGTTCCGGTGGAACGCGCTCGACGAACCGGCCGCGTCCGGGATGCACGTCGACCTCCCGTTCCAGATCGCCCTGGTCGGACTGCTCAAGCACGACGTGCCGCTGGACACCCCGTGGGTGGCCGGCACCGGGCTGGACTACCACTGGTTCGTCCACGCGCACGGCGCCGCGGCGAGCTGGATCACCGGTGCCGAGCCGCAGGTGCTGGTGATGCGGCTGCTGCCGGTGCCGCTGATCGCCGCGTTCCTGCTCGCGGTCCCGGCCCTCGTGCACCGGATCACCGGTCGGTGGTGGCCGGGGAACGTGGCGGTGACGATGACGCTGATCGGCGCGGTGACCGTGCCGACGGCGTGGACCGGTAGACCCCTGGACGCCGGGGTGATCACCGACAACCTGTGGGTGAGCCCGACGCAGACGTACGCCGCGCTGCTCTTCGTGGTCCTGATGACCGTGCTGCTGGACCTGTTCCGGGGTGCGGGCGGCCGTGGGTCCTGGGTGTTGTTCGTCGCGCTGACCGGTGCGCTGGCCGGTGCCAAGGCCACCTTCCTGCCGATGCTGCTGTGCGGCCTGGTGGTCGCGCTGCTCGTGCGCCTGGTCCGCCGGGAGCCGCCGGGGCCGGAACTGCCGGCCCTGCTGGTCACCGGAGGCTGGCTGGGGTTCGCCCAGATCGTCCTCTTCGGTACGGGCTCGCAGGGCACCGAGATCCACCCGCTGCAGACGGTCAAGTTCGCCCCGCTGGGCTGGGCGGTGCTGGGGCGGCAGGGCCCGCCGGACGACTGGCCGGCGCTGCTGGTGCTGACCGGGGTCGCGCTGCTCGCGGTGATGTTCGGCTGGGCGGGCATGGTCGGTCTGCTGCGCTGGGAGTTCCGTGCCGACCCGATCGTGCACGTGATGCTGGGGTTCGCGGCGGCGGGCGTGGGCGCGATGCATCTGCTGGCACACCCGGGGCTGAGCCAGACCTACTTCGGGCGGTCCGCTACGCCGTACCTGGCGATGCTGTCCGCGATCGGGTTGTCCGCGCTGCTTCCGGCCGGCCGCCGGCCGCCGCGCCTGTTCACCGGGCTGGTGGTGGCCGGGGTGGTGGCGGTCACGGCGGCCCTGATCGGGGTACGGGCGACGGCCGGGCACGATCCGCCGGCGAGCCGGTACTTCGCCTGGACGCTGGGGGAGGCGGTCCGGCCGTACCTGGTCCTGGCCGCCGCGGTCGGCGGGATCGCGCTGCTGGTGGTCCTGGCGGCCCGGGCCGGTGGTCTGGACCGGGACCGGATCCTGGCGGCCGGGGCGATCGTGGTGGCTGCCACCGCGCTCGCCAGTGGGGTGATCGGCACCCGGCCGGTGGTGACCGGTCTGCTGAGCGCCGACCCGATGCGGGAGCGGGTTCTGCCCGGTGGCCCGCGGGCCATGCCGCCCGGGGCGATCACGGCCGCGCGCTGGCTGCGGGACCACTCCGATCCGCACGACCGGGTCGCGACCAACAGTCACTGCCGGCTCGGCGCGGGACCGTGCGACAGCCGGGACTTCTGGCTGGCGGCGTTCGCCGAGCGGCAGGTCGTGCTGGAGGGCTGGAGCTACACCGAGCCCGCCTTCGCCAGTGGCGGGCTCTACGGTCGTACCCTCTATCGCAGTGTGTTCTGGGAACCGGAACTGCTGGCGGCCAACGACGAGGTCTTCCACGCTCCCACGGCCGAGCGGGTGGACGCCTTCACCCGGGAGCACGACGTCCGGTGGCTGGTCGCGGTCGGGAACACCACGATCCCCGATCCCGGCCGCCGGGGTCTCCGCGCCGCTGACCCCGGCCTCGGCAGGTTCGCCGATCAGCGTTTCCGGGCCGGGGACGTCACGGTCTACCAGGTGCGCCCTACTTCGGGTCCAACCTGATCGACAGGCTGTTCACGCAGTGCCGGGTGTTCTTGGCGGTGAAGCCCTCGCCCCGGAAGACGTGGCCCAGGTGCGAGTCGCAGCGCGCGCAGCGGATCTCGACGCGGACCATGCCGTGGCCGCGGTCCTCGATCTCCTTGATCGCGCCCGGGATGGCGTCGTCGAACGACGGCCAGCCGCAGTGGCTGTCGAACTTGGTGTCACTCGGGTAGAGCGGTGCGCCGCAGGCCCGGCAGTCGTAGACGCCCTCGGTCTTGGTGTTCACGTACTCCCCGCTGAACGCCGCCTCGGTGCCGGCTTGCCGGAGCACCCGGAACTCGTCGGGGTTGAGGCGGATCCGCCACTCGTCCTCGGTGGTCGGCAGGGTGGTCTCATCGGTTGCCATGCCATCAACGGTACGTCGTGACCCGTGTCGCACCCGGCGTGCGGCCACGGCGCCGGCCGGTCCGTTGAGCCGTCTATGGAAGCTGCATCCCCGGCTACGTTCCGGCCGACCTGGCAGCAGGTTCTCGGCCATGCTCTGTACCTCGGCGCGCTGAGCGCGTCGGCGAGCCTCGCTACGGGGGTGATCCTCAGCATCGTCTGGCTGGAACCGGACGAGCCGCCGGGATGGGTGTGGCCGCTGCTGCTGGTGCTTCCGGGACTCCTCGGCGCGGCGCTCGGTGCGGTGTCCGGTCGCCGGGTCGGCGTCGAGGTGGGGGTGCGTGGCATCCGGACCGCCTCCGAGGAGGCGCCGTGGAGCCAGGTGGTCGATCTGCGGGCCGAGCGGCGGGGGCGGCGCAATGTCGTCTCGGTCTATCTGGACTCCGGGGAGAGTGTGCAGTTGGCGGCCCCGTACAGCGGGGGTCTGTTCGCCGCTGATCCGCTTTTCGAACTTAAAGTGTTCCGTTTGTCGCATTTGTGGCGAAGTCACCGTTTTGGTGGTGTTCCTAGTTGATGACGCGCCGGGGGATGATTTCGGATAAAACGGGCAATCATCGCTAAGCTGCCGTGCGGAACCATTCAGCCACAGAACGGATACTCCTCATGAGCATTTCGCGTCGGCTG
Source organism: Actinoplanes rectilineatus (assembly GCF_000962825.1). Lineage (GTDB taxonomy): Bacteria > Actinomycetota > Actinomycetes > Mycobacteriales > Micromonosporaceae > Actinoplanes > Actinoplanes rectilineatus. Next base: position 88,711 of record NZ_JZKF01000021.1, on the reverse strand, counting down.
GCCGCCGGACTTCCGGCGGTCGGCGCCACCGTCTTCGCCGCCCTGGCCCTGACCGGGGCGCCGGCCCTCGCCGCCGAGACCGCTGCTCAAGGTGCCCCGGCCGCCATGACCAGCCCCGAACCGGCGAACACCCGGGGCAACGCCGGATACGGCACGGAACAGCCGGCCGCACCCACCGGAGACGTCCGGGGCAACTCCGGATACAGCAGTGTGAGCCCGGAGACCCCGGCGCCGACCACCTCCGCGCCCGCCCCGGCGACCAGCGCGCCCGCCGTCGCGCCGGCCACCAGCTCCCCGGCGCCGAACGACCTCGGCCCCACCGGCGGCGTCGCCTCGGCCCCGGGCAGCGGCGTCGACGCGGCGACCTTCACGCCCAGCCCGGACCAGAGCGTCGGCGGCGCGGGCGTCGACTCCGGCAGCTCCGGCGGCACCCTGCCGCTCACCGGCGCCCCGCTCGGCGGGACCCTCGCCCTCGGCGGCCTGCTGGTCGCGGCCGGCGGCGCGGCGGTCTACTACACCCGGCGTCGCCGGGCCTGATCCGATCAGGAGGGAGGGGAGGCCGTCGACGGCCTCCCCTCCGGCCTTCCGGCGTCTAGGGTCGGGGCATGCCGAAAGCCGTCGCGGAAGAGATCGAGGTCGCCGGGCACACCGTGCGGCTGAGCAGCCCTGACAAGATCATGTTCCCGGAGCGCGGCTACACCAAGCGCGACGTGTTCGACTACTACCTGGCCGTCGGCGACGGCATCCTGCGCGCGCTGCGCGACCGCCCCACCACCCTGCAACGCTTCCCCGACGGACTGGCCGGCGAGACCTTCTTCCAGAAGCGGATCCCCACCCGCGGAGTCCCCGACTGGATCACCACCGCCACGATCAGCTTCCCCAGCATGCGCACGGCCGACGAACTGTGCCCGGCCGACCTGGCCCACGTGGCCTGGGCCGCGCAGATGGGCACCGTGGTGTTCCACCCCTGGCCGGTCCGCGCCGCCGCCCCCGACCACCCCGACGAACTGCGCATCGACCTAGACCCGCAACCCGGCCTCGGCTTCACCGACGTGGTGTCGACCGCCGGCGTCGTCCGCGAGGTGCTCGCCGAACTGGGCTGGACCGGCTTCCCGAAGACCTCCGGCGGCCGGGGCGTGCACGTCTACGTGCGGATCCGGCCGGACTGGTCCTTCGTCCAGGTGCGCCGGGCGGCCATCGCCCTGGCCCGCGAAGTGGAGCGGCGCAACCCGGCCGGCATCACCACCTCCTGGTGGAAGGAGGAACGCGGCGACCGGGTGTTCCTCGACTACAACCAGATGGCGCGGGACCGGACGATCGCCTGCGCGTACTCGCTGCGCGCCAACGCCCGGGCCACCGTGTCCATGCCGGTGACCTGGGACGAGCTGGACTCGGTCGCACCGGACGACTTCGACCTGCGGACCGCGCCGGCCCGGTTCGCCGCGTCGGGCGACGCCCACGCGGCGATCGACGACGTCGCGTACGACCTGACGCCGCTACTGGACTGGGTCGACCGGGACGAGAAGGCGGGCCTGGGCGACCTGCCCTACCCGCCGGACCACCCGAAGATGCCCGGCGAGCCGAAACGGGTCCAGCCGTCGAAGAACCGCGATCTCAAAGCCCTCGAAGAGTGAGCTTCATGCCCTCGTGGGACGCCTCGAACCCCAGCTTCTCGTAGAACCGGTGGGCGTCGGTGCGGCGCTTGTCCGTGGTGAGCTGCACGATCCGGCAGCCCCGCTCCCGGGCCCGGTCCACCGCCCAGCGGATCAGCTCGCCGCCCAGCCCCCGCCCGCGCAGCCGCGCATGGATCCGGACCGCCTCGATCTGCATCCGCTCGGCGCCGTCACGGCTCAGCCCGGGGATGAAGGTGAGCTGGCAGGTGCCGACCACCTCGCCGTCCTCGACCGCCACCACCAACTCGTTGCGGTCGTCCGCGTCGATCGCCTCGAACGCCGCCCACACCCCGGCGTCCACGTCCTCCCCGACGACCCCGAACCCGCGCTGCCGCGAGATGTCGTCGTCGGCGAGCAGGCCGAGGACCGCCGGGACGTCGGCGCGGGTGGCCGTGCGGAACTCCACCGACGTCACTTCGCCGGGCAGCGCAGGCCCACCTGGGGCGCACGCAGATCGATGAGGTAATCGTCCACCGCGTCGACGATGCAGGACGTCGACGGGTACGCGGTGTGCCCCTCGCCCTCCCAGGTCACCACCTGCCCCACGCCCAGCATGTCGGCCAGGTCGGCGGTGTTCTCGTACGGCGTCGCCGGGTCGCCGGTGGTGCCGACCACCAGGATCGTCGGCGCGCCCTTCGCCTCACCGGACGGGTAGGCGTCCCGCTTGCCGGGCCAGGAGACGCACGGCAGCATGCCGACCGCCAGCGGCGCACCGAACAGCGGGTACTTCGTCCGCCACTCGCTCTGCAGCCTGCGGATCTCGTCGAGACCCGGCACGTCGTCGGCGTCCGTGCAGTTCACCGCCAGGTTCGCGTCGAACATGTTGGTGTAGCTGCCGTCCCGGCCCCGCTCGGCGTAGCCGTCGGCCAACTCGATGATCCCGGCCGGGTCGTCGTCCTGCAGATCGGCGATGGCCTGAGCCAGTTCGGTCCAGCCCGACTCGGAGTACAACGAGGAGATCAGCCCGGTGAAGATCCAGCCGGCGCTGACCTCACGGCCGTCGGCCGACCGCAACGGAGACGTCTTCGCCGCGGCCAGCGCGTCGGTCACCGCACCCCGGGCGTCCGGCGCGATCGGGCAGCGGGCCGCCGCCGTCGCACACCACGCCGTGAAGTTGGTGAAAGCCCGCTCGAAGCCCTTCGCCTGCGCTTCCGACCTCTGGATGTACGTCTCCGTCGGATCGACCGCACCGTCCAGCACCAGCGCGCGGATGTTCTGCGGGAACAGTTGCGCATAGGTGGCGCCGAGCAGCGTGCCGTACGAATAGCCGAGATAGGTGGTCTTGGGGTCGCCGGTCGCCTGACGCAACGCGTCCATGTCCCGGGCGGTCTGCTCGGTGGAGAAGTACTTCAGCTGATCGCCGTACTTGGCGCCGCACGCGGCACCGATCTTCTTGTTCAGCGTGACCAGCTGATCGAACTCGGCCTGACTCGCCGGATCCGGGTTCGCCGCGAAACTCGCGTCCTGGTCGTCGTCGGGGATGCACTTGACCGGGCTGGAGCGGCTGATGCCCCGCGGGTCGAAACCGATGATGTCGAACCGGTCGGTGACCTCGGTGGGCAGACCACCGAGCGACTGGCCGAAGGAGAGGTAGACCGCGTAGTCGACACCGGAGGCGCCCGGCCCGCCCGGATTGAGCATCAGCGAACCGATCCGGTTCTTCTGCCGGTCCGAACGGATCCGGATCATCGAGATGTCGTACGTCTCGCCGCTCGCGGTGTTCTCCCAGTCGCGGGGGACGGCGACCGTGGCGCACTCGTAGGTCATCCCGGAGGCGGCACGGCCGACCAGATCGCGGGGTACGTCCGGGCAGGGCGTCCACTGGGCGAGCGCGCCCGGGGTGGAGGCGCCGCCGGAACCGGACGGGCGCACCGGGTCGTCGGCGCCGGTGGGCGCGAACGTGGGCAGGGTGCAACCCGCGGTGGCGACGATCACGGCGGTTAGGAGCCCGGTGACCAGGCGGGAGCGACGATCCACGTTCACGACCCTATCCGGTGCTTTCGTCCTTGCTCGGTGCCCGGCCTCTTCCTCGTCTCGTCTTCTCCTCGTCGACGGCTGGTCGGAACCGCCGTTGTCAACGGCTCGTTCAGGGCCGTCTCCGTCAACGGCTTGTTCAGGGCCGTCTCCGTCAACGGCTTGTTCAGGGCCGTCTCCGTGAACGGCTTGCTCAGAGCCTTCTCCGTCAACGGCTTGTCAGGACCTCGGCCAGGTCGAAGCGCACCGGGCGCTCCAACTGCTCGTAGGTGCAGGTGCGGGGATCACGGTCCGGTCGCCACCGTTCGAACTGGGCGGTGTGCCGGAACCGGACACCCTCCATGTAGTCGTAGCGCACCTCGACGACCCGCTCCGGGCGCAACGGCGTGAACGACAGGTCCTTGCCGGCGTTCCAGCGGCTCACCTCGTTCTTGCGCGGGGTGCGCTCGCCCTGCTCGTGGGCGGCCCAGTTCCACGGGTGCCCCTCGAACTCGGTGACCAGCGGCTGGAGTTCCGCGAACAGCTCCTCACGGACCTTCATCGGGAACGCGCCGATCACGCCGACACTGACCAGGACACCCCGCTCGTCGTGCAGACCGAGCAGCAGCGAGCCGATCCGGTCGTCCGCGGACTTGTGGACGCGGTAACCGGCCACCACACAGTCGGCGGTCCGCTTGTGCTTGATCTTCGACATCACCCGCTTGTCGGGCTGGTAGGTCAGGTCACGGGCCTTGGCGATCAGGCCGTCCAGTCCGGCGCCCTCGAACTCGTCGAACCAGCGCCGGGCGGTGTCGAGATCATCGGTTGCCGGCGTCACGTACACCGGCGGGGGTGAATCCTGAAAAATGCTCACCAGGCGCTCACGCCGCTCACTGAACGGCCGGTCGGTGAGATTCTCGTCGCCGATCGCCAGGAGATCGAAGGCGACGAAACTCGCCGGGGTCTGCTCGGCGAGAAGCCGGACGCGGCTGGCCGCCGGGTGGATGCGCTGCTGCAGGGCCTCGAAGTCGAGCGTGTTGCGCCCGGTGTCGGCCACGATCACCTCGCCGTCGACCACCGCCCGCTCCGGGAACGCCGCCAGCACGGCGGTGACCAGCTCGGGGAAGTACCGGGTCATCGGTTTCTCGTTGCGGCTGCCGATCTCCACCTCGTCGCCGTCGCGGAAGACGATCGACCGGAACCCGTCCCATTTGGGCTCGTAGAGCTGACCCGGCGGGATGTCGGCGACCGGCTTGGCGAGCATCGGCTTGACCGGGGGGTTCAGCGGCAGCTGCATCCGCCCAGTCTGCCGGGAAATCTTTCCGCCGGTTGTCCCTTTACTCGTCCCCTGGGGCAGGGTTCACCATCGTTCGCATGGGACAGCAACGGCCTCGTCACCTCTCCTCCATGACGATCGGGGATTTCAGCAGGCGCACCGGACTCTCGGTCAAGGCGCTGCGGATCTACGAGACCACGGGGTTGCTCGTGCCGGCTTCGGTGAGCCCGGCCAGCAACTACCGGTGGTATCACCCCGACCAACTCGTGCTGGCCCACCGGATCGGCCACCTGCGGAGGCTCGGCATGCCGCTGACCGTCATCGCCGAGATCGTCAACCGGCCGGAGCCGGAGTTCGTGGGCCGGCTGGACCGCTGGTGGGCCGGCGAGCAGGAGGCGATGGCGGCCCGGCAGCACAGCTACACCTGGTTGCGGAGCCTGCTGGCACACGGGTCCGAGCCGGAGTTCCAGCACGAGGTGCACACCCGCCTTCAGCCCCAGCGCAAGGTCGCCACCATGCGGGCCGAGACGGATCAGGACGGCCTGGTGCCCGCGATCAACACGCTGGAGTGGGCGATCCGCGACACCCTCGACGAGCAGCACGCCGTCACCACCGGCGAGCACTGGGTGATCTACCACGGGATCGTCACGCCGGAGAGCACCGGATCGATCGAGGTGTGCGTGCCGTTCACCGGACCGGTCGAGCCCACCGGCCGGGTCACCATCCGGATCGAGCCGGAGCGCCTCGTGGCATACACCGAGGTGAGCCGGGACGACACCTTCCACCCGCGCATCATGCGGGCCTACCAGGCGGTCGAGGAGCACGTTGTGGGCGCCGGGATGTTCCGGTCAGCGCCGGTCCGCGAGATCTACCTCGACTTCTGGGAGCGGCTCTCCGGCACCGACCCGTTCGTGCACGTCGCACAACCTTTCGAAGGGTGATACCGATGGACTACACGCGACAGACCGCCTACTCCGACCCCGGCCGTCACCTGGGCCGCCTGTCCGCCCTGCCGGAGGACGTCGCCGGCATCGCGGCCGCGGTGCGCAACCTGGTGGTCCACTACCGCGCCTCCGGGATCGACTTCCCACCCGATCGACTGGCCGAGATCAACAACCGCTGGGTCGAGCGGATGCTCGACTCCTGCCACCTCACCGGACCACTCGACGAACCGCTGGCGGCCACCGACCGGATCGTCGGGTGCTGCCGTGACTTCACCCTGCTCGCCGTGTCGATCCTGCGAGCCAGGGGCATCCCGGCACGCAGCCGGATCGGCTTCGCCGACTACTTGGAGGCCGGGTTCCACGGCGACCACGTCATCGCCGAATACCACGACGGCAGCCGCTGGATCGCCACGGACGCGCAGCTCGACCCCGCCGCGGGGTTCCCGGTCGACGTCGCCGACGTGCCGCTCGCCCCGGGCGGATTCCGCACCGCCGCGCAGGCCTGGCGGTCGATCCGGCGCGGCGAGGAGGACCCGGCACTGTTCGGGGTCGGCCGTGGCAGTCCGATCGGCGGTGCCCGCCTGGTCCGGCAATATGTGTTGAACGAGGTGGCGCACCGGTTCGGCGACGAGCTGCTGCTCTGGGACATCTGGGGTGATCTGGCGACGGCCGCCGACGAGCTGGGCGACCGCCCGTTCGATGCGGCGTGGGAGGACCTGCCGGCCGCGGATGCCGGGGACGTCGCCGTCATCGACGAGATCGCCGGCTTGCTGCTGGCGGCCGATGGCGGTGATCAGTCCGCGGAGGGCAAGCTCGCTTCGCTGTACGCCTCGGACGCCCGGATCCGGCCCGGTGACACGGTCAGTTGCCACTCGCCCAGTGGCTCGCGGGCCCGGGTCGATCTGCGTCGTCGCGCGGTCGACGTGTTCTGAGCGGATTCGACGTGCGTCGTCGGTCCCGAGCCGGGGCCGATCTGTTCAGGGCGTGGCTGACCTGTTCCGGGCCGATCGGTTCAAGGTAGGGCTGACCTGTCCCGGGCAGGGCTCTGCCCTGTTCCGGGCAGGGCCGAGGTGTTCCAAGCGGGGTCGACTTTGCGGGGCTGATGTTTGCGAGGAGCATCCACTGGTTTCGTGACCGATTCAGCCGTGCCGCGTTTTGTGGCTCCGGCGGGGTCGGCCACACCGCAGTCCTCACGGCTATCTATCAGACCAGCAGTTCGACTATCTATCAGGCCAGCAGTTCGACTATCTATCGGACCAGCAGTTCGACGAGCCTCTCCAACTCGGCGGCAGGGTCAGCGGCCAGACCCATGTGGACCGGACCGGCCCGCAGGATGGTGCTGCGCGGAGCGACCAGCCAGCGGAAACGCTCGCCGAGGCGCATCTCGGCGGACGCTCCACCGCCGAGGCAGGTCTTCTCCCACGAGGCCAGCGCGGTGGCGACCGCCGTGACGTCGGCGGCCGGGTCCAGGGCGCGCAGGCGGGTCTCGTCCAGGTGGGTGCCGGCCGACAGGAAATCGTGCCGCTGGGAATACAGCAGCACGCCGACGTTGATGGTCTCGCCGCGTTCGATCCGGGGGACGGCCTGGATGATCGCGTACTCGTAGGGGGTCTTCGTGGAGGTCACGGCAGCCACGCCTCCGGCTGGGCGGCGCGTTCCGAGAGATGCTTCAGATAGGCATCGCCGTCGCCGTCGTCCAGCCACTCCTCGGGCACGAGAGCGACCACCTCGGCCAGCAGCTCCGGGGTGATCCGGGCGGCCAGGCGCGGCCCCTCGGTCGCGAGCGCGGTGGCATACGGCTTGAGGACGTGATCGTCCCAGCGGTACGCGCGGTGCACCACGTTCGCCGCCCGCGGCCAGTTGTGGTGGAAGTAGAGCGTGGCGCCGTGGTCGATCAGCCACAGCTCGCCGTGCCAGATCAGCAGGTTCGGGTTGCGCCAGCTGCGGTCCACGTTCTCCACGAAGGCGTCGAACGCGAGAACCCGGCTGGCCAGCCCGGCCTCCACCGGGTGGGCGTTCGGGTCATAACCGAGGGAGCCCGGGAGGAAGTCCATGCCGAGGTTGTTTCCGGCACTGGCCTTGATCAGCTCCTGGACCTCTTCGTCCGGCTCGGCCCGCGCCACCACCGGATCCAGCTCCACCCGGGTCAGCTCCGGCACCGGCAGCTCCAGCCGCCGCGCCAGCTCCCCCGAGATCACCTCGGCGACGAGGGCTTTCGGGCCCTGACCGGCGCCGCGGAACTTCACCACATATGTCCCGAGGTCGTCGGCTTCGACGACGCCGGGCAGCGAGCCGCCTTCACGGAGAGGAGTGACGTAACGGGTGGCGGTGACCTGACGAAGCACGCTGCCCAGCCTACGGTCCCCGGCAACCACTTTCCGCCGCCGACCCTGCCGCCGGGTCCGCCGCTGACCCCGTCGGCGGGCCGCCGCTGACCCCCGCTGCCGGGCCCGCTGTCTGCCGGTCAGGGACCGAAAGCCCTCGTCGCCGAGCTGAGTGGGCCGGGCAGGCCTCAGGCTGGTGCTCCGCGGCCTGCCCGGGTGGGGTCTTGTCGGGTGGCGGGCTTTGTCAGGTGGTGGGGCCCTGGCGGCGTAGTTCGTCCACCTGGGTCATGGCGTTGCGCAGGTCGGTCAGCCAGTCCTCGGTGTGGCGGCCCACCAACTTGACGCACCAGGCGAGGGCTTCGGAGCGGGACCGGGCGACACCGGCGTCGACCAAGGTGTCGAGGACCTGTCGCTCCGGCTGGCGTAGGCGGGTCATCACGGGGGCGGCCAGGTGGGTGAAGAGTTCGGCGGTGTCACCGCAGCGCAGGCCCCAGGCGACCTTGCGCTGGTAGCGGTGCTCGACCTGGCGGGCCACCCGGATCCGGGCGTCCCGGGTGTCCTCGCGGAACTGGGCGATCCGGCCGCCCTGCCCGGCGGCCCGGTCCGCCTCGGTGGCGTCGGCTCCCAGCTCCGGCGGTGCCAGCCGGCCCCAGATGATGATCTCGTCGCGGTCGATGACGACTTCGGGCGGCTCGGTGAACCACCCGTCCGGAACGGCACCGGTGATCCAGGCCGCGGCGTCGTCGGCTTCGGGTGGTTCGGTCCGCCCGCCGGGCGGAGCTACACGGATGCGCATGTCCAACCTCCCCAGAAGTTACTTGATTACATGCTTACACCGTTGCGGGCGCCTCCGTCCCGCCCGTTCACGCTGAGCGAACGCCGAGCCGGACTGAGCCGGACCGGGCCGGACTGAGCCGGACCGGGCCGGACTGGGTTGGGCCGAGTCGGACTGGGTCGGGCCGAGCCGGACTGAGAGCCGGACTGAGTCAGGCCTTGGCTGCCGGGTCAGACCGGCTCTCAGTCGGCCCACGTCGGTCCGGAGATTGCTTCTACCTGCCGTATTCGGTGCCGGCCGGTTCGTTCCCGGTGGCGTTCTTCCGCCGAACGGCCTCGCATTCTCGGTGCGCGGCGTAGCAGGGCAGCGAAGGGCGTCCACCGAGGATTGCAGCTGGAGGGTTTTGCGGCGGTATGTCGTGGAGCGGCTCCCGAGATGCCGGGAAATCAGTATCGTCGGTGACGCTGGGAGCGCTCCCGGCGCTGATCACGTGACGCATTCACAGGTTCGAAAAGGGGCCGTGTCCGGCCGGTTCGGTAGGCCGCCGATCGCAGTGGCAATTGCGACATGCCAAGAGGGGCAATTTGCACTGGATACCGGGGGCGCGACAGAATGAATGCGACGACGACGATTCGGGGCCTAGACTCCGCGCGGGCACAGCCGTCAAACCGAATGACATCGCTGTAGGAGCGAAGACACATGGCCAAGCAGATTATTACCCTTCTGACCGACGACCTCGACGGCGGCGAGGCCGACCGCACCGTCGAATTCGGGCTCGACGGCGTCAACTACACGATCGACCTGTCCGAGAAGAACGCCGGCAAGCTGCGCAAGGCCCTCGAGCCCTACCTCACCGCGGCCACCCGTCTCGGCCGCAGCGGTGGCGTTCCCACCGCCGCCCGCCGGGTGGCGCCGGTCGCGTCGAGCCGGTCCAGCCGTGACCAGAACCAGGCCATTCGCGAGTGGGCCAACAAGAACGGGCACAACGTCTCCGAGCGGGGCCGCATCCCGAGCAACGTCGTCGAGGCCTACCACGCCAAGCGATGACCGTCGAGAAACGGCGTCGCCCGGTGGGAGCCGGTGGCGCCGTTTCTCCGGCTGACCTGCCCCTGAAATGCGGCCCGTCGCCGACGGCTCAGTGATTGCGGCCGCAGCCCGGCAACGGCTGCCGGATTGTGGCGGCAGGTCGGCGACAGCCCCTGGATTTGTGGTGGCAGGGCCGACATCGGTTGCCGGATTGGGGCCGTCGGTCGGCGACGACACCGTGATTGTGGCCACCGGGCGGCGACGGCTTCCGGATTTGTGACCGGGCGATGCGGAACGGCGACGGCCCCGGATTTGTGGCGGATCACCCCAGGGGCATCCCCGGATCACCCCCGGATCACCCCGGAACGGCTGCGGATCACGGATTTGTGGCCGGTCACCCGCAGAACGGCAACGGCTCCGTATCGTCGTTCCGGACAAGTATCGTTCTGGGGAATCCGTGCCGCGCGGAACTCGCCGTGATAGTGGGCGGCGGCCCGGACGGATTTCCACGAGCACTTTCCCGGGCCGGCGGTCACTTTCGGCGCGCCCGGGTTGGCGGTTACTTTCGGCGCGCCTGGGCGGGCGGTCACTTTCGGCGCGCGTACCCGCGGATGTTCAGACGGCCAGCGGCTCGGCGTTGCGCAGCCACGCCAGCACCTCGGTCGGCCCCAGCGGGCTCGAGAACAGGTACCCCTGCCCCAGCGGGCACCCCATGTGCCGCAGCACGTCCCGGTGCTGCTCCGTCTCGATGCCCTCCGCCACCACCGTCAGGCCCAGCGACTGGGCCAGGCTCACGATCCCGCTGACCAGCGCCAGCGGCTGCGGGCTGGTGACCATGTCGTCGATGAACGTCTTGTCTATCTTGATGACGTTGATCGGGCGCTGGCGCAGGTAGCTCAGTGACGAATAGCCGGTGCCGAAGTCGTCGATGGCGATCCGGATGCCCATGTCGCGCAGGGTGGCCAGATCGGTCCAGATCCGCTCGTCGTCCTTGACCAGCAGCGTCTCGGTGATCTCCAGCATCAGGGCCTGCGGCGGCACCGCGTACTGGGCCAGTGCACCCCGTACCTGGTCCACGAATCCGGCTTCCCGGAACTGCCGGACCGACACGTTGACGCTGACGTACGGCGCCGTCCCGGGCGGCAGGATCCGCTGCCATCCGGCGAGGGTCCGCAGCGACTCCTCGAGTACCCAGCGCCCCATCGGGATGATCAGGCCGCTCTCCTCGGCGACCTCGATGAACTGGTCCGGCGTGATGATGCCCTCGCGGGGGTGCTGCCAGCGGACCAGCGCCTCGAAGCCGACCGCCGCTCCCGAGCCGAGATCCACGATCGGCTGGTAGTGCAGCAGGAAGTGGCCCTCGTTGACGGCGTGGTCGAGTGCCGACCGCAGTTCCAGCCGGGCCACCATCTCGTTGTGCAGGTGCGCCTGGTAGCGCCGCCACTGGTTCTTCCCGGCACCCTTGGCCACGTACAGCGCCAGGTCGGCCTGGCGCAGCAGCTCGTCGGCGTCGTTGGCCTCCGGTGTCGTGGTGATGCCGATGCTCGCGACCGCGTACAGCGGTTTCGCATCGGTGACGACCGGTTCGGCGAGGGCGGCCAGGATCCGGTTGGCGGTCTCCTCGACGGCGCCCGGGTCGTTGACGTTCTCCACCAGGGCGGCGAACTCGTCGCCGCCGAGCCGGGCCGCGGTGTCGTCGGCCCGCAGCGATCCGGCGATCCGGTGGGCGACCTCGATGAGCAGCTGGTCGCCGACGGCGTGCCCCAGGGTGTCGTTCACGATCTTGAAGTCGTCCAGGTCGATGAAGAGCACGCCGACCACCGAACCGTCGCGGGCGCTGCGGGCCAGGGCGTGCTTGAGCCGGTCGGTGAAGAGCACCCGGTTCGCCAGGCCGGTCATCGCGTCGTGGAAGGCCTGGTGGGTCAGTTCGCGTTCCAGGTTCCGCTGCTTGGTGACGTCACGCATGGTGATGACCAGGCCGGACACCGTCGGTTCGGCGCGCAGGTCGCGGCAGTGCATCTCCAGCAGGGCGTCGGCGCCGTGCGCGCGGAAGTCCAGTTCCTGCATCACCTGCTCGCCCTCGCGGACGGCGGCCAGCACCTCGGCGAGGCGCCCCCGCTCGTCCGGGTGGATCACCTCGGGCAGCCGGATACCGCTCGGGTCGTTGCCGAAGACGCCGACCGCGGACGGGCTGGCGTACTGGATCCGGTCCTCCTCGTCCAGGATCGTGATCACGTCGGCGGTGTTCTGGATCAGCGTGCGGAAGTACGTCTCACTGTTGCGCCGGGCCACCTCGTGCCCGAGGGCGATCCGTTCCAGGGCCAGCGCGACCTGGCCGGCCAGCACCTCCACCGACTGTTGCAGAGCCAGCAGCGCCCAGGTCGGCGCGCCCACGTGCAGGACGCCGACCAGCGGGTCACCGGTCGGCCGGTCCTTGAGCACCAGCGGGCAGCGCAGCGTCTTGGTGAACTGGGTCAGGCGTACCGCCACCGCCCAGTCCACGTCCCGGGTGGTGACCAGGCGGGCGGCGGTGCCGGTGGCCCGGTCCACCGCGGACTGGGCCGCGCCCTCCGGGGACGGCGGCTCCACCTGGGCGATGGCGATCGCCAGCACGACACCGTGCGGGACGTCCCCGGGGAGCAACTGGGCCACCGCGGTGCGTACCGCCAGACCCACGCCCTCGTTGTCGACGGCCGAGACCAGGGCGGCGGAGGCCCCGCGCAGGGCCCGTTCGCGGGCCAGCGCCTGCCGGTGACTCGTCATGATCCCGGCCATCCGGGCCAGCACCAGCAGCAGCATCAGCATGCTGAGCGCGGCCACGCCGGTGAGGCCGCCGGCCGCGGTGTCCCGGTACATCTTGACGACCAGCACCGCCGGGGCGGCCAGCGCGGCGAGCCCGAGCAGGGCCAGCCGGGACCGGCTGTCCTCGGCGGCCGGCTCCTGCGCGGCCCGGGTCAGTTCGGCCATCGTCGGGAGCAGCGCGGCCAGGCCGGCGGTCAGGTAGACGGCGAGGTGCCCGTACAGCGGCGAACCGGCCACGTCCGAGACCAGCAGGACCAGGGTGCCGGTGCCGAGCCAGTGCCCGGGGGCGACCAGCCGGCCGGGCATGGTGGCCAGCCGGATCAGCAGGCCCAGGCAGAGCAGGTCGGCCAGTGGCATCGCCAGGTCGGCCCAGTTGAGGCCGGCGTCGACCATCCGCGGGCCGACGACGAACGTCCAGATCATCAGGGCCACGCCGGACGTGACGGTGAGCGCGTCCAGCAGACCGGCCCGGTCCCGGGCGGCGTTGGTGCGCCGGTGCACGAAGGTGGCCAGGGCCAGCGCCAGCAGCGGGTAGGAGAGCAGCAGCGCCCCACTGCCCACCGGCACCAGCCACGTCATCCGGGTGGTCAGCCAGGGCGGGGCGTCGACGGCCGCGCCGCCGGTCGCGGAGAGGGCCATCGAGCCGGCGAGCACCCACCACGGGATGCGGTCGTCGGGCCGTCCGGCGCGCATGCCGACGATCACGGCGGCGACCGCGGCGATGCCGGCGATCAGGCGTACCGCGCTCTGCCACGCCTCCTCACGCCCGAGCGTCAGGGAGAGCGCCAGCATGCCGGCGCCGAAGAGGGCAGCGGGCCACCGTGTCGGCACTCCTGCCCCCTCCCGAAGAACCCCGATGACGGGCTGATCGGCCCGCCCGGCGTGTGACTGAGCGAAACCGGCACAATCGGGAGGTGCATTTGGAGTTCGTCCACGCCCATACCGTGCCGTCACCGGTTCCCTTCGTTCCCGAGGTCACCCTCCATCAGGCCGCGGAGCCGATCGCGCTCTGGGAGGCGACCGAGGCGGGCGGCGCGTCGCAGCCGCCCCCGTTCTGGGCGTTCGCCTGGGCGGGTGGTCAGGCGCTGGCGCGGCACGTGCTCGACGATCCGGACCTGGTGGCCGGGCGCAGCGTGCTCGATCTGGCGACCGGCTCCGGTCTGGTCGCGGTCGCCGCCGCCCTCGCCGGGGCGCGGCCGGTCACCGCCAACGACATCGACCCTCTCTCGCTGGCTGCCGCTCAGGCCAATGCGCAGATCAACGGGGTACGCGTAGAAGCCGTCGAAGAGGACCTTCTGGACACGGACGAGCAGTTCGGGGTGGTGCTCGCCGGTGACGTGTTCTACAGCCGGGAGATGGCCGGACGGGTGCTGCCGTTCCTGCGCCGGGCGGCCGGGCGTGGCTCGCTGGTGCTGGTCGGCGATCCGGGGCGGGCGTACCTGCCGGAGGGCCTGATCGAGCGTGCCGTCTACGACGTGCCGGTCAACGAGGAGCTGGAGAGCGTGGCGATCCGGCGCACCACGGTCTGGCAGGTCGTCGCCGCTCGGTGACCCGGCGGGAGTGCGGGCGGGCATGAGCCGGCGGCCTGGGACGGCCGGGAGGTGACTCCTGGCCGGTCGCGTCGGGTCACGGGACTCCCGCCCCGCTCGTACGAGACAGGGGGTGTCAGGAAGTCGCCCGGAGTGCGGTGAGCAGGGTGTGGCCGTCGGTGACCTCGAGGTCGGGGGCGGGCCAGGCGGCGGGGTCCTCGGCGTCGGTGCGGGCGGAGCGCATCAGGACGGCGTGCCCGGCGTCGGCGCGGCGGGCGCAGAGGATGTCGCGGCGGCGGCTGTCGCCGACGAACCAGCAGTTCGCGGGGGAGACGCCGAGGAAGTCCGTGGCGTTCCAGATCATCTGCGGGTTGGGTTTGCGGACGCCCGCCTCGTCGCTGTAGACCTGAATGCCGAAATATCGGGACAAGCCTGCTTTGTCGAGGAAGTCGCGGTGCGCGGCACCGGCCAGCGTGTTACTGACCACGGCCATCGGAATGTCCGCGCCGGCCAGGAATTCCAGCACGTCCGGAATGCCCGGCCGCACCACCCAGTCCTGCCAGGCCCAGTCGTAGCTGAGACGGGCGATGGACGTCCGGATCCACGCCTGCGCCGGCGCAGGCCAGTCGTGGATCACGAACTGTTCCCAGACCTCCGCCTGCGGCATCTCGTCCGGATGATCCTCGTCACGCCACCGCGCGTAGGCCGCCGCGCCCTCGGCGAACGACCGCTGGATCCGGCCCGGCGCGAGCGTGCCCTTGATCAGGTTGTAGACCCGCAGGACCAGCTCCGGCGGTGCGGACCGGCCGGTCGGCGCGGCGTCGGCCAGCACGCCGCCGAAATCCAGGAGCACCGCCTCCGGACGCGCGGACATCAGCGCTGACCGAGGGTCCAGGCACGCACCCCGCCGACGATTCCCGCAGTGTTCGGCACCACCACCACATCGTCGCCCATCCGGGCCAGCTGCGCGGGCGTGATCAGGCGGGAGTTGCCACCGCCGAGGTAGACCCGGTCCCACATGAAGACCGGCCGCAGACCCTCGATCACGTTGCGGACCCGGCGTGACCAGAGCGCGTCCCCGAGCCGCCGGCGCTCGTGCTCACCGATGTAGGTGTCGTAGGACATCCCCCAGCGGATCGGCGCCTGCGACATCTCCAGGTGCGGCGCCAGCTCGCCGCCGTCGAACAACGCGCAGCCCAGCCCGGTCCCCAGGGTCAGCACCAGCTCGCAGCCGGTGCCCGCGACCACCCCCGCGCCGTGCACCTCGGCGTCGTTGAGCACCAGGGTGGGCAGGCCGAACGCGTCGGCCAGGGCGGTCCGCGCGTCGAACCCGGTCCACGCGTCCACCAGCTCCGGGTCGACCTTGGTCCGGGGTCCGCTGCGGGTCACGTAGTGCGGGGTCGCCACCACCACACCGTGCCGGATCATGCCGGGCATCCCGACCGTCACCCGGTCCGGTTTCGGCAACTGCTCGCCGAGGCCGACGAGCGTCTTCACAAAAAGCTCAGGGGGAAGCGGGTACGGCGTCGGGACCCGGATCGGATGCGCCCGCATCGTGCCGGCCTCGTCCAGCACCGAGCCCTTGATACCGCCGCCGCCGCAATCGATCGTCAGGGTGAAAGCCACGCCGCCAGTCTGCATGACCTCATCCTGCCTCCTCCGCCCAGACGCGCCAGTTGTCGAGTACGCCATGCAGCGCGGGCGTCAGCCACCCCGGAGCGGACCGCCGGAAGACCCCCGGATCCATCGACCCGGCACCCGACGGCAGGGCTCCGACCAGGTGCGGGACCAGCTCGCCGAGGTTCGCCCAGTGCACCAGCTCGGGCTCGTGCGGCCAGGCGCCGAGGATCACCTTGGCGGTCACCCCGCGCCGGTTCAGCGCCTCCAGGGTCAGGGCGGTGTGGTTCAGGGTGCCGAGACCGGCCCGCGCGACGACGAGCATGCCGGAACCCAGCGTGGTGGCCAGGTCGGCGAACGTCCACGGCTCGCCGGACGGGCGCAGGCCCATCGGGACCAGCAGGCCGCCGGCCCCCTCGACCAGGACCAGATCGTGCTTGTCGGCCTCGGCGCGAACCGCGTCGACGACGTCGAAGAGATCGAGCGGAGGGAGATCGGCGACCTTGGCGGCGGCGAGCGGGGCGAGCGGCTCGGGGTACTCGGCGAGGGTGCGCACGGTCTCCGGCCCGGCCAGCCGGGTGATCACGTCGGCATCGGTGGGCGCGCCGGTCGCCGTCCCCGTCTGACCGGGTTTGATCACGGCGACGCGAAGCCCGGCCTGCTGGGCGGCAGCCGCCACGGCGGCGGTCGCGACGGTCTTGCCGACCTCGGTGTCGGTGCCGGTGACCAGCACGATCCCATGCCATTCGCCGAGGTCCGGCCGGGCGCCGCGAGCCTGTGGCCCCGGTGCCGGAGTCGCTTGCGGCTCCTTCGGGGGTACGGGCGGAGCCTCCGTCCCCGGACTCCCGCCGTGCGACGGCAGCGGATCGGGTTCCCGGCGCTCGGCGGTGACGGTCGGCAGGCCGTGCCCACCGCTGCGGATCAACAGGGGACGGGGATGGGGGACGTCGGCGGTCACGGTGCGCACTCCACGATCACGTTCAGGGCCCGGGCGAAGTCCGCCTCGGGGACACCGGCGTTCACCGTCAGACGCAGCCGGGAGCTGCCGTCCGGTGTCGACGGTGGACGGAAACAACCGACCGCGACGCCGCGGTCCCGGCAGTCGGCGGCCCAGGACAGGGCGGCCTCCGGACCCGGCGCGGGCACCGACAGCACCCCGGCGGCCGGATCGGTGGCGGGCAGCCCGGCGTCGCGCAGCCGGGCGGCGATCCGGGCGCCGCGCTCGAACAGCAGCGCCCGCCGGTCACCGGCGTCCCGGGCCACCTCGACGGCGGCGAGCACCCCGGCCACCACGGCCGGCGCAGGGGCGGTGTCGTAGATGAAGCTGCGACCGGTGTCGACCAGATGCCGGACCAGCGCCCGCGGGCCGGCGACCACACCACCGGCGCCGCCGAGCGCCTTGGAGAGCGTGGCGGTGACCACCACGTCCGGCATTCCGGCCAGGCCGGCGGCGGCGACACCACCGGCACCGGATTCGCCGAGCAGGCCGATCGCGTGCGCGTCGTCCACGATCAGCAGGGCGCCGCGGGCCGACGTCACCCGGTGCAGCTCGGCGAGCGGGGCCAGATCGCCGTCGACCGAGAACACCGACTCGGTGACCACCGCGGCCCGCCCCGGATGCGCGTCCAGCAGGGCGGCGACCGCCTGCGGATCGTTGTGCGGCGCGACCTTCACCGGCAGTCCGGAGATCTTGCAGCCGTCGATCAGCGACGCGTGGTTGTACGCGTCCGAGACGACCAGCTCACAGAGCGGCGCGACGGCCCGGACCACGGCCAGGTTCGCCAGGTAGCCGGAGGAGAAGACCAGCGCGTCCTCGGCGCCCAGCCAGTCCCGCAACGCCGACTCCAGGGCTATGTGGACGTCGGTGGACCCGCGGACCAGCCGGGAACCGGTCGCCCCCAGACCGAAATCGTCGAGCGCCGCACGGGCCGCGCCGAGCACCCGCGGATGCGTGGCGAGCCCCAGGTAGTCGTTGCCGGCGAGGTCGACGACGGCGTCACCGGCGGCCCGCGGGCGCAGCTGACGGGTGAGCCCCGCCTTGGCCCGCTCGTGAGCCAGACGGTCCAGCGCCTCCAACCAGTCCGCCAAGACACCCCCAGAGATCATGAGAAACGGAAACTATCACCCAGCGCCGACAGGTCCACCGACCCGGGAACTCTGTAGGGTACGGGCATGCCAGACATCCTCGACCGGGCGCGGGCCCGAGTCCTGACCGACGGCGCCGGCCTCTCCGAACCGGAGATCCTCGAAGTGCTGAGGCTCCCCGACGAGGACCTTCCCGAGCTGTTGCAGCTGGCACACGACGTCCGGATGACATGGTGCGGCCCCGAGGTCGAGGTCGAGGGCATCGTCTCCCTCAAGACCGGCGGCTGCCCGGAGGACTGCCACTTCTGCTCCCAGTCGGGCCTTTTCGCGTCACCCGTACGGGCCGTGTGGCTGGACATTCCCTCTCTGGTGAAGGCGGCGCAGCAGACCGCCGCGACCGGTGCCAGCGAGTTCTGCATCGTGGCCGCCGTCCGCGGCCCGGACAAGCGGCTGATGGACCAGATGCGCGAGGGCGTGAAGGCCATCAAGGAGGCCGTCGACATCCAGGTCGCGGCCAGCCTCGGCATGCTCACCCAGGACCAGGTCGACGAGCTCGTCGCGATGGGCGTGCACCGTTACAACCACAACCTGGAGACCTGCCGCTCCTACTTCCCGAACGTGGTCACCACCCACTCGTTCGAGGAGCGCTGGGAGACGCTGACCATGGTCCGCGAGTCCGGTATGGAGGTCTGCTGCGGCGGCATCCTCGGCCTCGGCGAGACCGTCGAGCAGCGCGCCGAGTTCGCCGCGCAGCTGGCCGAGCTGGACCCGCACGAGGTCCCGCTGAACTTCCTCAACCCGCGCCCCGGCACGCCCCTGGGCGACCGCCCGGTGGTGGAGGGCAAGGACGCGTTGCGCGCCATCGCCGCGTTCCGCCTGGCCATGCCGAAGACCATCCTGCGGTATGCGGGCGGCCGCGAGATCACCCTCGGCGACCTGGGCACCCGCGAGGGCCTGCTGGGCGGCATCAACGCCGTGATCGTCGGCAACTACCTGACGACGCTGGGCCGCCCGGCGACCGCCGACCTGGAACTCCTGCAGGACCTGAAGATGCCGGTCAAGTCCCTGTCCTCGACCTTCTGATGTTCTGCGACCGCTGCGGCCTGCCCGCGACCGACGGCGACCACACGGCGTGCGCGGCGGCCCGCGAGCTGGAGCCGCCGCGTTTCTGCCCGTCGTGCCGCCGCCGGATGAAGGTCCAGGTGATCCCGACCGGCTGGACGGCCACCTGCGTGGAGCACGGCCTTCGCGAGGGCTGACCGGCGCGGTCGCCGGCCGGCCGGATCAGCGGGTGGGGGACTCGTTCGTGGCCGGGTGTGTGGCCGTCGGCAGGGTGGCGCTGATCAGCGCGCCGTCCCGCTCGATGTGGGCCGTGCCCAAGCGGCGCACCGTGTGCAGCATCGCCGTGTTGTCGGCGGTGGTGTGGGTGACCACAGCGGACAGACCCGACCGCCCGGCCCACGCGTGCAGCCGCCGCAGCAGGGCCGTGCCCAGGCCGCGGCGCTGCCAGCCGTCTTCGACCAGCAATGCCGCCTCGCCCAGGTCGCCCTCGACGGTCAGGGTCGCCATCGCGACCACCGCGCCGCCGGGTGCCGTCGCCAGCAGGGTCACGCCGCCGGAGGGTTCCAGCAGACGGCGCATCCGGGCCTCGGTGGGCAACCCGCCCAGGTAACGGCGGCCGAGAGCGGTCGGCGAGCACTCCTCGTGCAGTTCGCGGACCGCCGGCAGGTCGTCCGGGACGGCGGGGCGCAGGGTCAGCTCGGTGCCGTCCGGCAGGAGCATGCTGACGCTCTCGCGGTGCTGGCGGTGCAGCCGGCCCGCGATCTCGACCAGCGCCTGGGCCCGTGCGTACTCCGCCGGAGTGAAGCTCGGCAGCGCGCGCAACACCTCGTAGGAACCGCCGGACTCCTCGGACAGTGTCATCCGGCAGCCCTGGAAGCCGGGCAGGTCCGCGGCGTGCTGCGGGCGCCAGCGGACGTCGGTCGCGTCGAGCAGCGCGGCCAGGGTCTCGCCGAGGGAGTCGGGTTCGTGGACCAGCCGGCCGGCCAGGGCCAGCGCCCGGGTCGGCTGGTCGGCCAGACCCTGTGCTTCTGCTCTGGTCACGAACGCGTCCCGGCCGCGGCCCTTGGCGACCGCGGCCAGCAGGTCGGACTCGGTGAGGGAGTCCGGCGCGTCGACCAGGAAGTCGTCGATCGCGCCGGCCTCGGTGGTGTGCACCTGGACAGCCAGGATGTTCACCGACCGCAGAGCCAGGCTCGCGGTGAGAACGGAGAGGTAACCGGGACGGTCGTCGACCGTGGCTCTGACTCGCCACAACGCCATGCGGGGCACTCCTTTCCTCCAACCTCAAGAGTGCACCCTCGTTGTTGCACGGCGATTGCCTGAGCAGCGATTACGGCGTTACAGCGATCACACTGCCGGCGGAGTCCAGCCGGTCGCCGAGGATCTCGGCGGCGGCGCGGACGATCTGGGCGACCCGGTCGACCTCGGTGATGTGGAAGGCGGCGGCGGGCAGGTCGTCCTCGTCGGTGCGGGCGACGACCATGACCAGTCCGGCC
Source organism: Actinoplanes rectilineatus (assembly GCF_000962825.1). Lineage (GTDB taxonomy): Bacteria > Actinomycetota > Actinomycetes > Mycobacteriales > Micromonosporaceae > Actinoplanes > Actinoplanes rectilineatus. The sequence continues at coordinate 68,149 of NZ_JZKF01000021.1, read as the reverse complement.
CGGCCGAACGGGGCCACCGCGTACCGCGGTCCGCCCGGCTCGATCAGGGGACGGGCCCGCAGCGGGGTCACCTCGGGCAGGTGCAGCGGGGACGGGGCGCGCCAGCTCGCGTACACCACGCCGGGTTCGCTGCCGACGCCGTTGGCGCCGCTGCGCGCGGCCCAGTCGGCCGGGACGACCGCGGCGGCGGCCCAGTCGGCGGCCAGCAGGCCGGGCATGGCGTCGACGAGGGTGGCGAGGCCGTCGGCGGGGTTCGCGGCGACCTGGGCGAGGAGTTCGGCGTCGTGGCCGCCGTTGACCGGTGCCCCTATCGCCTTCCACACCCCGTCCACCTGGACGCCGGGTATCGCGGCGAGACCGGCGAGGAGCCGTTCCACGCGGGAGGCGCCGGGCCAGACGACGGTGAAGTCGTCGACGGCGCGTCCGCCGAGCCGTTCCAGCACCACGACCTGGACGATGTCGGCGCCGGCCACCCCGAGGGTGCGCGCGACCTGCCCCAGGGCGCCGGGACGGTCCGGCAGGGTGACTCTGACCCGCAGCAACATGTAACTCCTCCCGTCGCGGACGGCCGGTGGCGCCGTCCCCGGTGAACAGCCTCCCCAACTGCGGTTTCGGACCCGTTGCGCCGCCGTGTCCCGACAGTCAAGCAGCAGGAATTCGCCCGAATATCGCAACTCAGAGTAGGCGGCCGGAAGTCTATCGACAGGGATCCGAGTGGGTAGTGTCGAGGGATGATCTGCCAGGAATGCCGGAACCGCCGGCATGAGGAGTGCCGTGGCGGTTCGTGGTGCGACTGCCAGCACCGCAAGCCGGAGCCGACGCCGCCGGTCACCGGCCCACCCGGCCCGTGACGGCGACCCCGGAGTGGCCGGCCACGCGGGACGGGCTGATCGCGCTCTATCCGCGGATGCCGGAGCCCACCTTGCGGGTGAATTTCATCGCCGGTGTGGACGGCGCCCTGACCGTCGACGGGTTGTCGGCCGGCCTGCAGGGGCCCGGTGACAAGGAGATCTTCGACGGGTTGCGGACCGTCTGCGACGCGCTGATCGTCGGGGCGGGCACGATCCGGGCGGAGAACTACGACGCTCTGCGCCTGACGCCCGAGGCGCGGGCCTGGCGGACCGCCCACGGTCTGCCCGAGTTCCCGCTGATGGTGATCGTGTCCCGTTCGCTGAACCTTGATCCGGGGCAGCTGGTCTTCGCCGACGCGCCGGTCCCGCCGATCGTGGTGACCCGGCCCGGCGTGGACGCCGCGCACCTGAAGGGGGTCGCCGAGGTGGTCGACGACGTGGACCTGGCCGGGATGGTCACGATGTTGCGCGACCGGGGCGCCGCTCAGCTTCTCTGTGAGGGCGGCCCGTCGCTGTTCGGCGATCTGATCGCCGCCGATCTGGTCGACGAGCTCTGCCTGACCGTCTCGCCGTTGCTGGCCGGTGGCTCGGCGGGCCGGATCGCGCACGGGCCGGACGGTCCGGCGCGGCGGATGGCGCTGCGTCACGTGCTCATCCGCGAGGACATGCTTTTCCTGCGGTACGCCCGAAAGTTCCGTACTGGTCGATTTCCTGACCCGCGCGCCTCCACCTGCTGATCAAGATCTTGTGCATAACTCTGTGGATGGACCCCACAGCTTGTGGACAACCGATGCCGCGGGCATTGTGTCGTACCTCTGAGGCACCATGATCGACGTGTCTGACGAAAATTCCCCCGTCGGCCGGGTGCTCGGTACTGCCGACGCGACCCCGCTGCAGTTCTGGACGGCCGTGAACCCCGGCAGCTACCTGCAGCTCGACGACGTCGTCGTGACCCGCCGCGACCTGCCGGACCGCGAACCGGTGACGATCGCCGGCGTGGTCACCCAGGTCCGGGCCCGCCACGAGGGCGCCCAGTTCGACTCGGACGTCTTCGCCATCGCCGACGGCACCCTCCCGGCCATGGTCCAGGAGGCAGCCGAGATCACCACCACCCGGGTCGACCCGGAGCTCTACGTGCCGCCCGCCCCCGGAGCCGTCGTGCACCGCGCGACCGGCGAGGCCCGGGACGCCGCGTTGCACTTCGACCGGATGGAACGCCGGGTCCCGATGGGCACCGGCCGCGACGGCGTGCCGGTCTTCCTCAACGCCGACTTCCTGGACGGCACCCGCGGCGCGCACGTCTCCATCTCCGGCATCTCCGGCGTGGCGACCAAGACCAGTTTCGCCACGTTCCTGCTCTACTCGGTGTTCCGCTCCGGCCAGCTGGGCGCCGACGGCACCAACGCCCGTGCGCTGATCTTCAACGTGAAGGGCGAGGACCTGCTCTTCCTCGACCACCCCAACACCAAACTGAACGCCGAGACCGAGAAGGCGTACGCGCTGCTCGGCCTGCCCGCCGCGCCGTTCCCGGACGTCCGGGTCTACGCACCGCCGCGTCCCGGCGACTCGTCCGGTTCACCGGACGTGAGCAGCAGACTGACCGGGGTCGACGCCTTCTACTGGACGCTCGCCGAGTTCTGCGAGATGAAACTCCTGCCGTACGTGTTCGCCGACGCCGACGACGAGCGCCAGCAGTACACGATGATCGTGCACTCGGTGACCGCCCACCTGAACCGGTACGCGGTCCCCGCCGAGGGTGGCATCAGCATCGACGGCAAGCGTCTCGGGTCGTACCAGGACCTGGTCGACCACGTCGTCGAGCAGCTCACCGACGACGACACCCGGTCGACCTGGGCCGGCAGCGCGGTCAACATGGGCACGGTCAACGCCTTCGCCCGCCGTCTGATCGGCAGCAAGCGGGACCTGTCCCGGCTGATCCGCGGTGACCTGGCGCAGCGCCGGCCGCACCAGATCAAGACCGCGGACAGCGCCCAGGTGACCGTGGTCGACCTGCACAACCTGCCGGACCGGGCGCAGCGGTTCGTGGTCGGTGTGACGCTCAAGAGCGAGTTCGAGGAGAAGGAGAAGTCCGGCACCGGGCGCCCGCTGCTCTTCGTCGTGCTCGACGAGCTCAACAAGTACGCCCCGCGCGAGGGCTCCTCCCCGATCAAGGAGGTGCTGCTGGACATCGCCGAGCGCGGCCGGTCGCTGGGCGTGATCCTGATCGGCGCGCAGCAGACCGCCAGCGAGGTGGAACGCCGGATCGTCACCAACTCGGCGATCCGGGTGGTCGGCCGGCTCGACCCGGCCGAGGCGTCCCGCCCGGAGTACGGCTTCCTGCCACCGGCGATGCGGCAGCGCGCGTTGCTGGCCCGTCCGGGCACCATGTTCGTCAACCAGCCGGACATCCCGGTGCCGCTCTGTGTCGAGTTCCCCTTCCCGGCCTGGGCCACCCGCAAGTCGGAGTCGGGCCCGCCCCCGGCCGACACCCTGCGGTCGATCGTTCAGGGCGCCGACCCGTTCGCGGTGATCGGTGGCCGGGGCGGGGCGGACGACGACATTCCCTTCTAGGTCTCGGACTAGGGTTCAGCGATGCGCATCCTGCACACCTCCGACTGGCATGTCGGGAAGGTTCTCAAGGGCCGAAGCCGCTTCGAGGAGCACACCCGTGTCCTCGCGCAGGTGATCGAGATAGCCCAGGCGGAACGCCCGGACCTGGTGATCGTCGCGGGCGACCTCTACGACACCGCGGCCCCGACCGCGGACGCGACGCGGCTGGTCACCCGGGCTCTGTCCGCGCTACGCAAGACCGGTGCGCGGGTGGTGGCGATCGGCGGCAACCACGACAACGGCCAGGCCCTGGACGCGTTGCGCCCGTGGGCCGACGCGGCCGGCATCGAACTGCGCGGCGCGTTCCGGGAGAACCCGGAGGACCTGCTGATCGAGGGGACCACCGAGGGCGGGGAGCGCTGGCGGCTGGTGGCCCTGCCGTTCCTGTCCCAGCGGTACGCGATCCGGGCCGCCGAGATGTACGAGTTGACCGCCGCCGAGGCGAACCAGACGTACGCGGACCTGATCGCCCGCCTGATCGCCAAGTTGAGCGCGTCGTTCGCCGAGCCGGGCGCGGTCAACCTGCTCACCGCGCACCTGACCATCGTCGGGGCATCCGCCGGCGGCGGCGAGCGGGAGGCGCACACCATCATGGGGTACGCGGTCCCGGCCACCGTCTTCCCGCCGAACGCCCACTACGTCGCCCTCGGGCACCTGCACCGTTCGCAGCAGGTGATCTCGCCGGCCCCGACGCGCTACTCCGGCAGTCCGCTCGCCGTCGACTTCGGGGAGGAGGAGAACGTCAGCTCGGTCGCGATCATCGACGTCTCCACCGAGCAGGCCGCCCGGGTCCGTGACGTGCCGGTGACCTCGGCCCGGACCCTGCGGACCGTCCGCGGCACCCTGGAACAGCTGGCGACGGTGAACCTTCCGGATGCCTGGTTGCGTGTCCTGGTCCGGGAGACGCCGCGACCGGGTCTCCGCGAGGACGTGCAGGAGCTGCTGCCGAACGCGCTCGAGGTGCGCATCGATCCGGACATGCTGCCGGACCGGGCGGGCGAGCGGACGGCGCAGCGGGCCGGCCGGTCCCCGCGGGAGCTCTTCGGCGACTACCTGGACAGTCGCGGGAACGCCGAGGAGGGCGTCCGCGAGCTCTTCGACGCGCTGTACGACGAGGTGAGCAGCAACCAATGAGGCCTCTGAGGCTCGACATGGCCGGCTTCACGGTGTTCCGCGACCAGACCACCGTGGATTTCACCGATGCCGACTACTTCGCCCTGGTCGGTCCGACCGGTTCGGGCAAGTCGACCGTCCTGGACGCGATCTGTTTCGCCCTGTACGGCACGGTCCCGCGGTGGGGTGGCGCGCGGGGCATCGTCAACGCGTTGGCCCCGTCGGCCGCCGAGGCCCGGGTCCGGCTGGTCTTCGAGTCGGCCGGCGACCGTTATGTGGCGACCCGGGTGGTCCGCCGCGACGGCCGGGGCAACGTGAAGACCGCGGGTGCGGGCCTGCAGCTGATGCCGGCCGGGTTCGACGTGACGAAACTCGACACCGGCATGGACCTGGCCGACCTGGGTGAGGCACTGGCCGGCACCCCGGCCGAGATGGAACAGGCCGTGCTGGACGCGGTCGGCCTGCCCTACGAGCAGTTCACCAGTTGTGTGGTGCTGCCGCAGGGCCAGTTCGCGGACTTCCTGCACGCGAAACCGGCGACCCGGCAGCAGATCCTGGTCAACCTGCTCGGCCTGCACATCTACGAGGACGTGCAGGCGAAGGCGACCGACCGCAGCCGCGCGGCGGAGGCGAAGCTGAGCGTGGTGGAGCAGCGTCTCGAGTCGCTCTCCGACGCCACCGACGAGGCGGTCGCTGAGGCGGCCGGCCGGCTGGAGCGGATGCGGGAGCTGGCCGGCGCGGTGGAGTCCGCGGTGCCGGGGCTCCGGTCGGCGCGACAGGCCGAGTCGGAGGCCGCCGGGCACCGGAACGCGGTGGACGCCGAGCTGGCGGCGCTGTCGTCGGTGCGTACCCCGTTGGGGGTGAGTGAGGCGACCGGGGCGGTGACCGCCGCTCGGGAGGCCGCCGGCGTGGCGGCGCAGCGGGTGCACGAGGCCGAGGAGGCCGAGGAGAAGGTCCGCGGTGAGCTGGCCGCGGCCGGTGATCCCGGTGCGCTGCGGCTGGCGCTGGACCGGCGCACCGAGTTGCAGCGGCTGGTCGAGCAGGAGGAGTGGTTCGCCGGCAAGGTGCAGGTCGCCGAGGTGGAGCACCACGACGCCGCGGCCGCCGCCGAGTTCGCCCACGGCCACCACCTGGGCGCCCAGCAGTTGCTCGAGCAGGCCCGCGAGCAGTACCGGGAGGCGCAGCAGCAGGACCAGGCGGCGGCGCTGCGCGAGCACCTGGTGGCCGGCCACGACTGCCCGGTCTGTGAGCAGCGGGTCGACGAGGTGCCGCCGGTGCCGCCCGGTTCGGCGGTCGAGGTGGCCAAGGTGGCCGGCCAGGTGGCCCGCGCCGAGGCCGACACCGCGGAGAAGCGCTGGAAGGAGCGCGACGCGGTGGCCCGTAACGTCGCGCACGACCTGGAACGCAAGCGCGGCCAGTACGAGCATCACCTGTCCCGGCTGGCCGAGGTGCGGGCCGCGGTGGCGGTGCTGCCGAGCGCCGAGGCGTTGCAGCAGCGGCTGGCCGAGTTCGGCGAACTGCAGCGCAAGCTGGAGAGCGCGACCGCCGGGGTGCGGGCCGCCCGCGAGGGGCACCACCAGGCGCAGGCGGTGGTCAAGGCCGCGGAGGATCAGCAGCGTACGTCGTGGCGCACGTTCGACGAGGCCCGTGACGGGCTGGCCCGTTTCGTGCCGCCGCCGGCCGACCGGGACGACCTGGCCGGGGCCTGGGCGGCCCTGGTGGCGTGGGCGCGTGACGAGCACGGCAAACGGCTGGGCGCCCGGTCCGAGGCGGAGGCCGCGGTGGCCACCGCCCGGCAGGCGACGCAGCGGGCCCACGCCGCGATCACCGGGATGTTCACCGATGCCGGTCTGGCGGTGCCGCAGGCCGCTCCGGGCGCCGACGCGGAGTCCACGCTGATCCGTTCGGCCGCGGTCGCCGCCGAGCGGGCCGAGGCCTTCTGGCAGCGTCTCGTGGAGCGGCGCGGGCAGCACCGGCACGCGGCCGAGCAGCGGGACGGCCTGCAGCGCGAGGGCCGGGTGGCCAAGTCGCTGGCCGGGCACCTGCGGGCCAACAACTTCGAGCGCTGGCTTCTCGAGGAGGCGCTCGACCTGCTGGTCGACGGCGCGTCCGGGATCATGCGGGAGCTGACCGGCGGGCAGTACGAGTTGATGCACGACAAGGGCGAGTTCTTCGTCGTCGACCACCACGACGCGGGTCTGCGGCGCGGGGTGCGCACGCTCTCCGGCGGCGAGACGTTCCAGGCGTCGCTGGCGCTGGCCCTGGCGCTCTCCGAGCAGCTGGCCGGGATGAGCACCACGGCGGCCAGCCTGGAGTCGATCGTGCTGGACGAGGGTTTCGGCACCCTGGACGCGACCACGCTGGACGTGGTGGCGGCGACGCTGGAGAACCTGGCGGCCCGGGGCGACCGGATGGTCGGTCTGGTCACGCACGTACAGGGGCTGGCCGAACGGGTGCCGGTCCGGTTCGAGGTGCACAAGGACGCGCGGACCGCACACGTCGAAAGGGTCGGTTTGTGACCAGGATGTTCGTCGACGCATGGGATCCCTCGTACGGCTCGTCGTACGAGGGTGCTGACGGTGGGGACGGCCCGGCGGCGTCGAGCAGCGCCCAGGTGGACGTGAACGTGGAGGTGCCGGCCGCCGAGTGGGCGCCGGTCGACGTGTCCGCGTCGGCCCGGGTGCCGGATGTGGTGTTCCTGGTCGACGGGGTACGCCGTAACGACGCCGGGTTGTGGACCGACGAGGAGGACGGTTCGTCGTATGCCGGGCTGGCCGCCTCGTACGCCGCCGGTGTGGTCCGGTGCGACCTGGCGAACGGTGTCGCGGAGCTGGCCGGTGCCCGGGTGGCCCGGGGTCTGTTCACGGCGAGCCCGTCGGCGACCGACGTGCAGGCCGGATCGGTCCGCTACGAGGTGCACCGGATCACCGGTGCCGGGGAGGCCAGCAAGCTTCCGGCGGCCGTCCAGGGCCCGCTGACGGCGCTGGAGATCGACATCTCGTCGGCGGCGCGGGACGGCGGTTCGGACGGCGCGGACCTGCTGATCGTGGACGGGCCGTTGCGGAACCGGCGGCAGCTGCCCCGCACGATCGGCTACGTGAAGACGCATCAGAAGCACTACCTGCCGGCCGCGCAGGAGGCGGTGGTGCCGCGGTTGCGTCCGGGGCAGCGCACCCCGGTGTTCCAGATCGGCACGGTGTGGGGCGGCTGGTCGTGGTACCTGCGGCTGCCGGGTTCGTCCGGAGCGCCCTGGTCCGGTGTCGTCCGGGTGGAGTGTTCGCCGGATCTGACCCCGGATCAGGCGATCGAACTGGCCGAGGTGTCCGGGGTCACACTGCCCCGGTTCGCGTCCTCGGCCTACAAGGATCCGCGGGCGCCACAGAACCTGATGCCGATCGCCGGTCTGGAGCGGCGGCTGCGGAGCATGCTGGGCGACGCCCGGGTGCTGCACCGGGCTCTGGCGCTGGCCACGGTCCGCACACGCTGAGTCCGGGACGGGTGTGCACGATCCCACAACGTGGCCGCCCGTCCCAGAACTTGATCTTCACTCCCGTGTCGTGGGACACGTGCGGGACTCGTGACGAAACCTCGCATGATCATACGGAAAGTGATCAAGTGTCCGGCCGTCATCGGCGCCGGGTGCCGCACAGGAATGCACAGGTGAGCCCGTCACCTGGGTGATCAGAAATGGGAGCGCTCCCGGAAAGCCGTTCCACTAAAGGATCCGAGAGTTGAGCGAGCGTCACCCGAACGGTTCGGCGACCCGGCCCTTCACCACTAAATACGCGGTGATGTCGACGCTACGGAATCGCTCGTTCACGCTGCGAGATCATGCTCTCCCGCCTCCGGGAGAATTATTCTCCCAGCCATGTCTAGGGTCGGATGTCACTGAGTATTATTCCGGCTTACCTGGCGTCCGAATCGGCGTAGATCAATACAGAGCGTGATCCGCGACCGGTACGCCTTCACGATCACGATCGCAGCGGAGGACCGTTGAGACCGAGTGTCCCGGAAAATCTCGAGCCGGCTTTGATCCCGGCGGGACCCCCCAGCCGTACTAAGGGCGACGGGGAAAGGTCCGGGCGGAGGTATCGATGCATGCGGTGGCCGAGTATCGGCTCGCGCCGGAGAGGGTGCGTGTGATGGCACGGCAACACTCCGGTGGAAGCAGGTGGCAGGCTCTCGACGGCGGGCGTGAATCCCGCGACGAGGGCACGACGATTCCGCGGCAGAACCAGCCGCGGCACGGCGCCACTCCGCCAAAGGAAGCGAGTCACGAGGACACGCTGGTCAAGCTGCTCTACGAAGAGCACGCGGGACCGCTGCTGATGTTCGTGCTGCGACTGACCGGTGGAGACCGGCAGCGTGCCGAGGACATCGTGCAGGAGACGCTCCTCCGGGCCTGGCGCAACGCGCACCGTCTGGGAGCACAGGGCCAGCAGTCGCTGCGCCCGTGGCTGGTCACCGTGGCCCGCCGCATCGCGATCGACGAGCACCGTAGTGCCAACGCGCGGCCCGCCGAGACGTACGATCGGGAGCTGGAGAGCTTCCCCACGACGTCCGACGAGACCGACAAGGTGCTGCAGTCGATGACGGTCTCCGATGCGCTCCGACAGCTGAGCCATTCGCACCGGGAGATCCTGATCGAGACCTACTTCCGCGGCCGGACCGTCCCCGAGGCGGCCGAGGCGCTCAACCTGCCGCTCGGCACGGCGAAGTCGCGGGTCTACTACGCGCTGCGCGCTCTGCGTACGGCGCTCCAGCAGCGGGGGGTGACGGGATGACGCAGGAGGACCACTACGACGTCGCGTCGTATGCCCTCGGCATCCTGGACGACCGTGACGCGGCCCGTTTCGAGGACCATCTGATCGACTGCGCCCAGTGCGCGTACGAGCTCGAGTCCTTCGTCCAGGTCGCCGACGTGCTGTCGACGGTCGACCCGGAGGCTCTGATCGAGGCCGAGCGCTCCGAGCGTGACGGCGTCGTGCTGCACAAGATGCTGCAGGAGGTCGGCACCGAGCGGAAACACGCCAACAGCCGGCGTCTCTACTCGCTGGCCGCCGCCGTGGTCATCTTCGCGATGCTGTCGATCGGCGCGCTCTTCGTCGGCCAGCAGATGGGCGGCGACGAGAAGGCCCCGGAGACCGGCGCCGCGGGTGCCAACGGCACCAGCAGCAGCACCCTCGACCCGCTTCCCGGCGGGGAGAACGGCCCTGCCATCGGTGGCACCGCGCTGCCCGGCAAGACGTTCAGCGGCACCGACGCGCGGACCAACGTGTCCCTCGCGGTGGGCCTGGAGGAGAAGGACTGGGGCACCCAGGTGTCCTTCGCCGTCTCCGGCATCGCCGGTCCGAAGGAGTGCGGCCTGTTCGTGGTCGGCACCAACGGTGTCGCCGAGCAGATCGCCACGTGGACCATCGGCGAGAAGGGCTGGGGCACCGCGGAGAACCCGGAGGCGCTCGTCCTGCAGGGTGTCACCAAGACCCCGCGGTCGGAGATCGCGCACGTCCAGCTCCAGGAGCTCGAGGACAACGGCAGCGCCGGGGAGACCCTCGTTCGCCTTCCGTGACCGTCCGCTCACAGAAAGGCCCGATCGCCATGGCGATCGGGCCTTTTCCGTGTCGTGGGTCCTCTTAATACGGACCGGGCGTCCACAGGGTTCAACCAAAAATTCTCTAATTTGATCGAGCCGAATGTTCAACCGTCCCGAACCCGTCTCCGTACTACAGCCCGGAAATGGCGGAGCCATTAAACCCGGGAGGGGCCAGCAGTGGTACCGGAGAAGCGGAAGTTGACGGTCGTCGGCGCGGGGATTGCGGCGGTGTTCGTTCTGGGCGCCTGCGCTCCGGCCGGATACGGGTCGGACACGGGTACGGCGGACTACGGCAACGCGGCCGAGCCGGCCTCCAACGACGTCGCGGCCACACCTGGCGCCGAGGCGACGGGCGAGCCGGCGGCGGAGTCCACCGAGGAGCCTGCCCCCGCCGATGAGGCGAACACGCCGGAGATCAGCGATGAGCTGGCCACCACCGAGTTGACCGCCAAGAAGGTCGCCCAGATGGGTTCGACCGTGCAGGACGAGGACGGCTGGGTCCTCTACCGGTTCGACGACGACGAGGACGACCCGGCGAAGTCGAACTGCAACGACACCTGCGCCAAGATCTGGCCGGCCGCTCTGACCAACGACGGCGAGCCGAAGCTCACGGGCGTCGACTCCAAGCTGGTCGGCACGGTGACCCGGGCGGACGGCACCAAGCAGCTGACCCTCAAGGGCTGGCCGCTCTACCGCTACATCGGCGACAAGAAGCCGGGGCAGTGGAAGGGCCAGAACGTCAGCGGCAAGTGGTTCGTGATCACGCCCACCGGTACCAAGAACCTGACCTGCCTGCCCAAGGTCTCCAAGCCCGTCGCGCCGCCGGCGGACGCCGCTGACGACGAGGCGTCGGACGACTCCGGCAGCGACTACAGCTACTGATCCCCTGACCTTTCCCATACCTGGCCCGGCACACCGAGGCAGCGGACTTTGGAGGACGACATGAAGGCCCGCCGTACCCCCCGATGGCTGGTCGGCACGGTTGCGCTCGCTCTGGCGTTCATGGTGACGCCGGCCGGCGTCGCCCACGCCGAGGACGAGGTTCCCGTTCCCCCGAACACTGGGCTGACCGATACGGGTCAGGGTCCGGTGAGCGATGCGGACAAGGACTTCGTCATCAAGGTCCGTCTCGCGGGCCTGTGGGAGATCCCGGCCGGCAACATCGTGGCCGAGGGTTCCGACAACCCGACCGTCGTCAACATCGGCAAGAGCATCGCCGCGCAGCACGTCGCGCTCGACAACCTCGACCGTGCGGTGGCGAAGAAGCTCGGCATCATGCTGCCGAACGAGCCGAACGACGACCAGAAGGGGTGGATCTCCGAAATGGAGAACGCCGCCACCCCGACCCAGCTCGACCAGATCTTCATCGACCGTCTCCGCGCCGCGCATGGCAAGATCTTCCCGGCCATCGGCACGATCCGCGCGTCGACGCGAAACGACAGCGTCCGGCTGCTTGCGCAGCAGGCCAACCAGTTCGTCATGACGCACATGACGCTCCTGGAGAGCAGCGGCATCGTCGACTACTCGGGGCTGCCCACGGCCCCGGCACCGGCCGCCCCCGCGGGGCAGGGTCCGGTCCCGATCGACAACCAGATGCTCGCTGCGGCCTCACAGGGCACCGGCCAGCCGGGGCTCAGCAACACCGTCATTCTGCTCGTCCTCGCCGCCGCCCTGGTGGTCGGGGTCATCACGACCATGCGCATCTTCCGCGCGCGGTAGGTATCACATCGCCCACGGCGACAAGAGGCGACAAGAAGGGTGTCACCCATGCGAAGGTCCAGTTACCGGCGCGCCAGCTCTCCGAAGTGGTTCAGCGGTCGTAACCGCATCATCGCGGTTGCTGCCACGCTGGTGGCGTTCGGCGGCATCGTGACTGTCACTCAGGTCTCGAACGCCAGCACCGACGCTCCACAGACGAAGGCTCTGGCGGCCTGCGACGACTTGAGTGCTCCCACCAAGAGCAAGTTGTCGACGGAAACCCGTAAGGGTACGTACACCACCAACAACGGCAAGGTCACGCAGCATGCCGACGACGGCGCCGGCGACGTGGCGACCGCCGCTGAGCTGCGCACGCGTTGCCGCAACTGGGTGATGAACAACGTCTCCAACGACGAGACCGAGGCCACCACCACCGCCCGCCGTGGCAACAACGGCCGCGGCAACGGCGGCAACAACGGTGGCGGCAACAACAACGGTGGGAACAACAACAACGGCGGCAACAACAACGGCGGTAACAACGGTGGTGGCGAGGCCAGCGCCGAGCCGTCCGTCGAGCCGTCCGAGGCGACCGGTGAGGACGGCGCCGACAACGGCGGCGACAACGCCGGCGGCGACCAGAACAACGGTGGCGACAACGCCGGTGGCGACAACGCCGGTGGCGACAACGCCGGCGGGGACAATGCCGGCGGGGACAACGGTGGCGACGCGGGCGACGACGGCGACGACGGCGGAGCGGTCGTCACGCCTCCTCCGGGCGCCGGCCTGGGTGTTCTGACCAACACCTGTGACACCAGCCAGCTGCCCCCGCACGACGGTTTCCAGAACGGCAACCGGTGCGTCTCCACCGAGTTCGGTGAGGTCGGTGCGGCCGCCAACAACTCGACGCTGCTGATCACCAACGCGCCGCGTCAGGTCAACCGGAACCAGGCCTTCACCATCCAGGTCAGCACCCGGAACCTGATCCGTGACCGCTTCCTCGCGGCCGGCCAGGGTGGTTACTACGTGGAGAGCTCGGTGCTGCAGAACGGCATCGTCCGCGGCCACTTCCACACCGCCTGCCGGATCCTGGACAGCAACAACGCTGCTCCCGCCCCGGACCCGGTGCCGGCGTTCTTCGTCGCGACCGAGGACAACCAGGGTGGTGCCCAGCCGGACACCGTCAACATCCAGGTGCCGGGTCTCGCGCAGGCCGGCAACTTCCAGTGCTCCTCCTGGGCTGGTGACGGCTCGCACCGTATCCCGATGATGGAGCGCGCCAACCAGACGCCCGCCTTCGACTCGGTCCGGGTCCGCGTCCGCTGACGCTGATCCCCACCGATCGGTTGCACCTCTGATACGCGGAGCAGCTGCCGTTCGCCGGGGCTGAACCGGACCGGGTTACCGCGACCCGGTCCGGGACCCCCCTTCGATCCCGGCGACCGTCCTTCCCCCTGCCGGACGGGAACACGGCAGGCGCCCGGCCACCACCGGGCGGGCTCCGCACCGGATGACCGGACCTTTCTCGGGTGTCCGGTCACCGCCCGATGGCCCTGACCCCGGAGCACGGTCAGGGCCATCGGCTTGCCCGGACGTCGGTGCCCGGTGACGGGGATCGGTGGCATAGTGGCGCGGTGACCGTGACCCGCCGGCTGACGCCACCCGAGCGTTACCAGTTCAGCGCGTCACTGCGGCCGCTGCTGGTGCCGAAACACGACCCGTGCGGACGGTTCGCCGACGGCGAGTTCGCGCTCGCGGCGCGTACCCCCGATGGACCGGCGGCGTTGCACCTGGCCCGCGCCGCGGGGGATCTCGTCGCCACCGGCCACGGACCGGGGGCGGGGTGGATCGTCGACCGCGCCGACGCGATCGCCGGACTCCGCGACGACCCGGGTGACTTCGCCGAGCTGGCCGGGCGGCATCCCCTGATCGCACGCCTCTTCCAGACCTTCTCCGGGGTACGCCTGGCGTCGACCGGCCGTGTCTTCCCCCGGCTGCTGCGCGCGATCCTGGAGCAGAAGGTCACCGGCAAGGAGGCGCATCACGCCTACCGGGCCGTCTGCCGCCACTTCGGGGAACCCGCTCCCGGACCCGCGGGCCTGGTGCTCCCGCCTGATCCGGCCGCGGTGGCCGCCTCCGCCTACTGGGTCTTCCACCCGTTCGGTGTCGAGCAGCGCCGGGCCCAGACCCTGATGCGTGCCGCTCAGGTGGCCGGCCGGCTGGAGCGCTGTGCCGATGCGGCGGAGGCGACCGCCCGGCTGATCGCGCTGCCCGGCATCGGCCCGTGGACCGCCGCCGAGACGGTCCGGCACGCGTTCGGCGACCGGGACGCGGTCAGCGTCGGTGACTTCCACATCCCGAACACGGTGGCGTGGGCGCTGGCCGGCGAGGCCCGGGGGACCGACGAGCGGATGCTCGAGTTGCTGGAGCCGTTCCGCGGGCACCGGGGCCGGGTCTGCGACCTGCTGGCCCTGGGTGGCATCACCGCCCCGAAGTTCGGTCCACGGATGCCGGTCCGGTCGTTCGCCCGGTTTTGACGTCTAGCCGATCGCCCGAATAGTTACGGTAATCCGGCATGATGTAAATCATCCGGAGGGTGGCTTGATGGGGGATTTCGCTGGTCCGATCCTGGTCGTGCTGGTGCTGATCCTTCTCAACGCGGTGTTCACCGGCAGCGAGATGGCCGTGATCTCGTTGCGGGAGAGCCAGCTGCACCGCCTGGAACGCCGGTCCCGGGGCGGCCGGGTGCTCGCCCGCCTCGCCCACGACGCCAACCGCTTCCTGGCCACCATCCAGATCGGCATCACCCTGGCCGGTTTCCTGGCCGCGGCGATCACCGCCCGGTTCCTCTCCGAACCGCTCGAGGAACGCCTCGGCGTGGTGGCCGCGACCCTGCTGATGACCACCGCCCTGACCTTCGTCACGCTGGTCCTCGGCGAGCTCGCGCCGAAGCGGATCGCGCTGCAGCGCAACGAGGCCTGGGCGCTGGTGATGGCCCGCCCGCTGGAACTGCTCGCCCGGCTGGCCCGGCCGGCCGTCTGGCTGCTCGGCAAGGCGACCGACGGGGCGGTCCGGCTGGTCGGCGCCGACCCGGCCGCCCGGCGCGACGAGGTGACCCCGGAGGAGATCCGCGACATGGTCGCCGCCCAGCGGGAGTTCTCCGCCGAGCAGCGGACCATCATCTCCGGCGCGTTCGCCATCGCCGACCGGATCCTGCGGGAGATCCTGGTGCCCCGCCGGGACGTGCTGACCCTGGCCAGCGGCATGCCGGCCGCGGAGGCGCTGCGGACCCTGATCGAGGGCGGGCACTCGCGGGCGCCGGTGATCGGCCCGGTGGCCGGGCTGGACGACGTGATCGGGGTGGTGCACCTGCGGGACCTCGTCGGCGCCCACGGTCCGGTCGACGACGCGGCCCGGCCCGGTCTCTACCTCCCGGAGACGCTGCGGGTGTCGGACGCGCTGCGGCAGCTGCGGACCGAGCGGCAGCCGCTGGCGCTGATCGTCGACGAGCGCGGCGCGGTGGACGGCATCGTCACCCTGGAGGACCTGGTCGAGGAGATCGTCGGGGAGATCTACGACGAGACCGACGCGGACGGCGCCCCGACCGTCCGGGAGGCCGACGGGGCGCTGCTGATGCCCGGCTCGTTCCCGATCCATGATCTGCCGGACATGGGCTTCCACCGGGACGCCCCGGAGGACGGCGACTACACCACGGTGGCCGGCATGGTGCTGGCCGCGCTCGGGCACATCCCGACCGAACCGGGCGAGGTGGTGGTCCTGCCGGAGTTCACCGCCGAGGTGGTCGAGGTGACCGGCCGGGCCATCACCCAGGTACGCGTCCGCGCCCTGGAGGAGTCCCGCGACTGACAGGGTGTGCGACTTCCGGCGTCCCGGAGCCCCCGATCACCGGTTCGAGCAGCGGGAACGCTTGCGGACGCGAATGTGCGGCATAGGCTCGCGTCCATGACAACGTCGTCGAACGCCTATGAGTACCTGGACAACGTCGGCCCGCAGGAGCAGGCCCGGCTCGCGGCGGTGCGCCGTTACCGGCTGGTGGACCAGCCTGTCGAGGACGCGTACGACCGGATCGCCTTCGTGGCGGGCGCCATCTTCGACACTCCGATCGCGACGGTCTCCCTCGTCGAACGGGACCGGGTGTGGCTGGCCGCCTGTCAGGGTCTGAGCGGGGTTCGGCAGATCGGCACCGAGCCCGGCCTGTGCGCGTCGGTCATCGCCCAGGACGACGTCTATGTGATCAACGACGCGGCCGTCGACCCGCGCACCCTGGAGCACCCGCTGGTCCGGGGCGAACTCGGTCTGCGGTTCTACGCCGCCGCGCCGATCCGCACCCACGACGGCTACCGCCTGGGCACGGTCAACGTGATCGACAACCGGCCGCGGGAGGCGTCCCCGCGTCAGCTGCGGGCCCTGGAGAACCTGGCCTCGATCGTCTCCGACGAGCTGGAGCTGCGCCTCATGGTCATCCGCAGTGCGGCCGCCGAGCAGCGGATGCGCGAGACGGTTAACTGATCTGTCACGGTGGGTATCCGTACCGCATGATCTGGAATTTTCTTCGCCGTATGGTCCTGACCGCCGTCCTCGTCCCGTTGGGTGTGGCCGGTGCCCGCAAGCTCAGTGACGCCGTCGAGCGTCGCCGCGGCCCGCAGAACCGGGCCTCCCGGTGGCTGCGGCAGGGTGCCGACACCGCCCAGACGCTGTTCGGGCGTAAGAAGCGCCGGCGATTCAGTTTCCGCTGACCTGGGTAACGGCGGCGACATGCAGACCCCCCGCACGATCGCCGTCGTTGCCCATCAGCGTAAGACCCTCGGTGGCGGACTCGACGAACTGCGCCGCAGGATCACCGGCCAGGGCGTCGACAAGCTGCTCTGGTTCGAGGTGCCGAAGAGCCGCAAAGCCCCCAAGCAGGTCCGCAAGGCCGTCAAGGCCGGCGTCGACCTGCTGGTGGTGTGGGGCGGTGACGGCATGGTCCAGCGCACCCTGGACGTGCTCGCCCAGGAGGGAAAGGCCGGCCGGAAGATCCCGGTGGCGATCATGCCGGCCGGCGCGGGCAACCTGCTCGCCGGCAACCTCGGCATCCCCACCGACCTGGAGAAGGCCGTGGAGATCGCGTTCACCGGCGAGCGCCGCCGGTTCGACCTCGGCAAGCTGGCCGGCGAGCACTTCGCGGTGATGGCCGGCGTCGGCTTCGACGGCGCGATGATCAAGGATGCCGACGGGGACCTCAAGGACCGGCTGGGCAAGCTGGCGTACGTCTGGACCGGCATCCGGCACGTCAACGGTGAGGCGCCCCGGGCCACCATCGCCGTGGACGGCGTCCCGTGGTTCGACGACGAGGCCAGCTGCGTGCTGATCGGCAACGTCGGCAAGATCACCGGTGGGATCCGCGCGTTCGACGACGCGGCCCCGGACGACGGCTGGCTCGACGTCGGCGTGGCCACCGCCCAGGGCGCGACGCAGTGGGCCCGCGCGCTGGGGACGATGGCGGTCGGAAGATCCGATAAGTCGCCTTTCGTCCGGACTACCCGCGCTCGTCGGGTTGACGTCACCCTGGAATCGAAGCTCGAATATGAGCTGGACGGCGGCGCCCGGGCGAAGACCAGGAAGTTCACCGCCGAGGTGGTCCCCTCAGCGGTCACCCTCTGCGTGCCGCGGCCTGACCTTTCGACTGACCGATAGCCGACAGCGCTTCCGGAGCGGTTTCTGGTGAATTGTGCTGCCGCTGGAAGTGCTGTGCCGTCGCGCCCAGACTGGCTGCTCATCACCGGAACACCAGGGGGTCGACCATGACGCAGTACCTCGCGGCGTACCTGGGTGCGCTGCTCACCGCGGGCGGATCACTCGCGTTCGCGTACCGGATGGGCCGGGCCAACACGGCCTGGCACGACGTCAGATCCGCCAAACTCGCGGTCCGTGCCACCCGGCGGATCGCCTGGGCGCACACGGTCCGATTAACCGCCGGCGCGATGGTCCTGCTCGCCGGACTGTTCGCCGCCGCTTTCGATCTCGCCCGCTGACGACGTGTGGCGATTTCGGGCGCGCTACGCGCCCGAAATCGCCACGCTGGGCGTCGGGTGTGGTGAGTTGGGGCGCGTGGCGCGCCCGAACCCACCACGGCGACCGTCAGGCGATCTGCTGCCACCAACCGTCGACCGCCGGCGGGTTGTCCACGTCGACCCGCTCGCCCGGCCGCGGCACCGCCAGTTTCACCCCCTGGGCCTTCGCCTCGCTCCAGGTGCGGTCGGCCGGCTCCGACCAGTCGTGCAGCGCCAGGTTGAACGTCGCCCAGTGCACCGGGATCATCAGGCCGCCGCGTACGTCGCGGTGGGTGGCCACGCCGTCCTCCGGCGTCATGTGGATGTCCGGCCAGGCGTCGCCGTACGCCCCGATCTGCACCAGCGTCGCGTCGAACGGCCCGTGCTCCGCGCCGATCTCCGCGAACCCCGGGAAGTAGCCGGTGTCGCCGGAGTAGAACACCTTCCGCGTCGGGCCGATGATCACCCAGCTGGACCAGAGGGTGTCGTCCCGGGTGAAACCACGGCCGGAGAAGTGCCGGGCCGGCGTCGCGACCAGGTCGATCCCGGCCACCTTCGCCTTCTCGTTCCAGTCCAGCTCGATGATCCGGCTCTCCGGCACGCCCCACCGTTCCAGGTGCGCCCCGACGCCCAGCGGCACCAGGAACGGCGCCGACTGCAGGTCCACCAGGTTCTGGATGGTGACCATGTCCAGGTGGTCGTAGTGGTCGTGGGAGATCAGCACCGCGTCGATCGGCGGGAGTTCCCGCAGCGGCATCGGCGGCTCGTGCAGACGCCGCGGGCCGGCCAGCCGGGACGGGGAACACCGGTCGCTCCAGACCGGGTCGAGCAGCACCCGGCGGCCCTCGATCTCCACCAGCGCGGAGGAGTGGCCGTACCAGGTGACGTGCAGGCCGTCCGCCGGTGTGCCCGGTGTCGGGACGACCACCGGCACCGGTTGATGCGGTCTGCGCATCTCCCGGCCGGTGAGCGTGGCCGCGGCGGCCTTCGGCATCGAGGTGCCGGTCAGCATCTCGGCCGGCAGTGAGTTGCGGAACTTCCCGTCCGCGAACTGTGGGGACGCGTCCATCCGGGCGCGCCGGGCGCCACGCGCCCGCGCGCCGAGTTGTGCGGGAATGTCGCGGGCGGCCCAGACCGCCGCGGCGCCGAGGGCCAGAGCCATCACGGTACGGGTACGAGCTCGCTTCGCCATGCGTCAAGTCTGGCCTGTTCGAGGGCCGCTCTGCCACCGACCTCCTCAGCCTGCCCTCAGCAACCTGCCGGTATGACACACTGCGGCCGTGACCCTCGACGTCCTTCAGGCACAGCACCGCCTCATAGTGCGGCAACGCATACGTTTCATGGTCAATCAGTACGAGGTACACGGGGTGACCCCGGACGGCCAGGAGGCCGGTGTCCTCGCCTTCGCCCAGCAGAAGCGCTTGGCGTTCAAGGAACAGGTGACCCTCTACACCGACGACACCAAGCAGTACCCGCTGCTCGGGTTCAAAGCCCGCCAGGTGATCGACCTCGGCGCCACGTACGACGTGACCGACCCGGCCGGCCAGCCGATCGGCCTGTTCCGCAAGAATTTCGCGGCGTCGCTGCTCCGGTCCACCTGGATCGTCGAACAGCCCGGCTACGGCGAGATCACCGGGCAGGAACGCAACATGTGGGTGGCCGTCCTGCGCCGCTTCGTCGACTACCTCTCCTGGTTGCCGTACCACTTCGACTTCACCATCGCCGGCCGCCCGGCGTTCTCGGTGGTCCGCAAGTGGGGTCTGCGGGACCGCTACGAGGTCAGCATCCACGACCAGTACCTCGACCGTCGCCTGGTGGTGGCGATGGCCGTCGCGTTGGACGCCCTGCAGTCCAGGTAGATTTCCGGGGATGGACGATCCCCGTGCCCAGCGCCTGTTCGGCGACACCCTGGTCGCCCCCGGCGACCTGGCCGCCAGCCCGTTCCGCGTCGACCGGGACCGGATCGTCAGTTCACCGTTCCTGGCCCGGCTGGCCGGCGTCACCCAGGTGATCAGCCCGGGCGGCGCCGGCCTGCTGGTGCACAACCGGCTCACCCACAGCCTCAAGGTGGCGCAGGTGGGCCGGGCCATCGCCGAACGCGTCCGGGCCGCTGAGCCCGACCTGGCCGAGAAGTTGGGCGGCTGCGACCCGGACGTGGTGGAGGCGGCGGCCCTCGCCCACGATCTGGGCCACCCGCCCTTCGGCCACCTGGGCGAACGCGTGCTGGACCGGCTGGCCCGGCACCGCCTCAACCTGCGTGACGGGTTCGAGGGCAACGCCCAGTCGTACCGGATCGTCACCAGCACCGAGATCGGCGGCCAGGCGACCGCCGGTCTCAACCTGACGAACGCGGTCCGCGCCGCGATCCTGAAATACCCGTGGACCCGGCGCACCCACCCGGACCCGCACCCGCGATTCATGGATCCGGCGCCCCGCGGTGCGGCGGTGGTCCCCGACGACCCGGACGGCGGTTCGCTGAAGTTCGGGGCCTATTCCACCGAGGTCGGCGACATGCGTGCCGCGCGGGCCCCGTTCACCGGCCGGGTCGCCGACTGGCAGCAGACCGTCGAGGCCTCGGTGATGGACACCGCCGACGACATCGCCTACGCCATCCACGACCTCGAGGACGTGCACCGCGTCGGCGTCCTGCAGCAGGGTGCGGTCGCCACCGAGCTGATGGCCTGGCAGCGCTGGGGCGCCGAGACCGACCTGACCCGGTCCGGTGGCGCGATCGAGTCGCTGCGCCGCCAGCTGCACCGCAAGGACGCATGGATCGCCGACGACGACGCTTTCGCGGATGCCGTCGAGCTGGTCCGTGCCGAGTTGGTCGACGGCCTGCTGGCCCGGCCGTTCGACGGTTCCATCGAGGCCGAGGCCCGGGTCGCCGCGTTCTCCGCCACGTGGACCCGCCGTCTGGTCGACTCGATCGAGGCAACCGGTCAGCCTGCGATCAGAAGCGGTCACGTGCAGCTGTCCCGGGCGCAGTGGCACGAGGTGCAGATCCTCAAGTTCGTACAGAATCGCTTCGTCCTGGAACGTCCCGATCTGGCGCTGCACCAGCGCGGGCAGGCCCGTCTGCTGGCCTCGCTGGTGGAGGCGCTGCTGGCCTGGCTCACCGACCCCGACGAGGAGCAGCGACTGCCCCGTCGCCTGCGTGACCTGGTCGAACTCGCCGAGGCCGAGCTTTCCGCCGAGATCCCGGACCGGCTGGAGCGCGCGCGTGGTCGGGCCGTCATCGACTTCGTCGCCGGCCTCACCGACAGCCAGGCGATCGGCCTGATGGAGGCGCTGTCCGGGCGGTCACGGCAGCTCTGGACGGACGCCTTCGTCCTGTAGGGCACGGAGGATCAAAATCGGAAGATCGATGTCGTAGCGGGGTGGTGGGTACAGACCGTCGCTCCCGCCGAGGGCCCGGCGACTCCCGCTGGCCGCTACGCGTCCAACCCGCGAGAGCCACCGGGCGACCTGCGTGCGCGGTTGCGCTCCTCAAAAGCCGGTCACATGAAGAGGCCGCCGGTGGCCCGGAGGTTCTGGCCGGTCAGCCAGGCCCCGTCGGGGGAGCAGAGGAACGCGACGACGGCGGCGATGTCAGCCGGGGTGCCGAGACGGCCCAGCGCGGTGACGGACGAGGTGACCGCCAGCAGCTCGGGTGGGTTGGTGGCGCGCAGCATGTCGGTGTCGGTCGCCCCGGAGGACACCGTGTTGACGGTGATCCCGCGCGGCCCGAGCTCGCGGGAGGCCACCCTGGTGAACTGCTCCAGGGCGCCCTTGCTCCCGCAGTAGAGCGCCAGCCCCGGAGCGGCCACCACGGTGTTGAGGCTGGAGACGGTGACGATGCGTCCGCCGTCACGGAGCAGCGGGATCGCCTCCCGGATGGCGAACAGCGGGAACGTCGCGTTGATCGTCATCACCCGCTCGTAGTGGTCCGTGGTCAGCTCACCGATCGGTGTCTGGTCCGCGACGGCGGCGTTGAGGACCAGGATGTCCAGGCCGCTGTCGCGTACCGGATCGAACATCGCCGGCAGAGTGCCGAGGTCGGCCTGGTCGCAGCGCACCGCCACCCCGTCGCCGATCTCGGCGGCCAGCTCGGCGGCCGCCTGCGAACTCTCCCGGTAGGTGAACACCACCCGGGCCCCGTCGGCCGCCAGACGCCGGACGATCGCCGCGCCGATGCCCCGCGAACCGCCGGTGACCAGTGCGACCCGTCCGGCGAGAGGGGCGGAATCGTGGAGTGTCATGACTGGGGACGCTAGGGCGTGCCGAAGGCGATGTCGACCGATCGAGGCATGTGGATCTTCAAAAGGGGAGCCGCAAGGCCGCCGGTGCGTGCGCCGGCACGACCGGCGATCGGGGCGGGACCGGCGCGACCCGGCGGTACGCCGCCCCGAGCGGCGGCCGCGGATCCGGGTCACCGTGCACGGGCCAGAGGGAGATCGCCCGCTCGGCCAGCGCGGTGATCGTCAGCGACGGGTTGACACCCAGGTTCGCCGGAACCGCCGAACCGTCCACCACATGCAGGCCCGGATGACCGAAGACCCGGTGGTAGGCGTCCACCACCCCGGTCTCCGCCGACTCGCCGATCGTGGCACCGCCCAGGATGTGCGCGGTCATCGGGATGTCGAAGACGTCGCCGACCGTGCCACCGGGGTAGCCGCCGATCCGGTCGGCGAGCCGCCGCACCGCCTCGTGGCCGACGGGGATCCAGCGCGGGTTCGGGTCACCGTGTCCGGGGCCGGTGGTGAGCCGTCCGCGCCGGGTCCGCCGTACCGTCAGGGAATTGTCCGCGGTCTGCATGACCAGGGCGATGATGGTCCGTTCGCTCCAGCGGCGCACCGACAGCGAGTGCGCCAGGACCACCGGGTGGCGCAGGGCCTGGCCGAGGAAGCGCAGCGGTCGCGGGACGCGCCCGCCGCCGTCCACCAGGATCGTCGACAGCAGGCCCATGGCGTTGCTGCCGGGGCCGTAGCGGACCGGTTCGATGTGGGTCCGTTCGTCCGGGTGGAACGACGAGGTGATCGCGACGCCGCGGGAGAACGGTTCGGCGGGCACGTCCCTGGTGGCCGCGCCGAGCAGTGCCTCGGAGTTGGTCCGGGTCAGCGTGCCCAGGCGGGGGGAGAGGGCGGGCAGCACCCCGGTGTCGCGCATCGCGTGCAGCAGACGCTGGGTGCCGAGCGCCCCGGCGGCCAGGACGACCTGCCCGGCGGTGTGGACCTGCCCGGTCCGGGTCTCCACCCGCCAGCCGTCGCCGTCCGGCCGCAGGGCGGTGACCTCGGTGTCCGGGTGGACGACCGCCCCGGCCCGCTCGGCCAGGTGCAGGTAGTTGACGTCGAGCCGGTTCTTCGCGCCGACCCGGCAGCCGATCATGCAGTCGCCGCACTGGGTGCACCCGGTCCGGTCCGGGCCGGCGCCCCCGAAGTACGGGTCGGGCACGGTCCGTCCCGGTTCGCCGAAGAAGACGCCGACCGGCGTGTGCCGGAACGTGTGCCCGACGCCCATGTCCTGCGCGACCTGCCGGATCGCGCGGTCGGCGGGCGTGGTGGCGGGCTGGTCGGTGACGCCGAGCATCCGGGACGCCTGGTCGTAGTGCCGGTCCAGTTCACCGGCCCAGTCGGTGATCCCGGACCAGCGCGGATCGTCGAAGAACGCGGCCGGCGGACGGTAGAGGGTGTTCGCGTACACCAGGGAGCCGCCGCCGACCCCGGCGGCGGAGAGCACCACGATGTCCTTGAGCAGGGTGATCCGCTGGATGCCGCGCAGGCCCAGCCGCGGCGCCCACAGGAAGTTCCGCAGGTCCCAGGAGCTGCGCGGCAGCGTCGCCGGGGTGAACCGGCGACCGGCCTCGAGCACGCCGACCCGGTAGCCCTTCTCGGCCAGCCGTAGAGCGCTGACACTGCCGCCGAATCCGCTGCCCACGATCACGACGTCGTAGTGCACCCCTGCAAAGTATCAGCGCCGGTAGATGGTTATCGAGTATCCGACCTGGTCGATCGGGGTGGCGCCGTCGAGCATCAGCTTCAGCCGGGGGGTGACGGTGGCGACCCGGGAGTCGGAGACGACGAGCAGACCGTGGATCTCCTCGGGCCGTACGGTGTACGGATCCCGGTAGTCGATCCCGTAGTAGCGGGGCACGCCACTGCCCTTGTAGACCAGCCACACCTGTTCGCCGGGGTAGTCGGCCTTCAGCTTCTGGGCGAGCCGGGCAAGGTCCTGACCCCAGTCGACGTTGGCGTCGTGCAGGTTGTTGTGGGTGTTCGCGGTGCCGCCGAACGCCTCGTTGGAGTAGGGCAGGTAGTAGGGGAAGGTGAGCATCGAGCTGACCGCCACCGCGAGGGCGAGCAGGCCGGCCACGATCTTCGCCCAGCGCCACCGGATCAGCACGACGGTGCCGGCCGCGACGGTCAGGAACATCGGCAGGAAGATGACGTACCGGGTGCCGAAGTTGCGGGAGCCGGTCATCGTGACGAGCAGCAGCACGGCGGAGACCGGCACCAGGTAGAGCAGCGCGGCGCGCAGCCGGGGGATCACCAGCATCGTGATCATGCCGGCCGCCCAGAGCGCCAGCATCCCCAGCGGCGTCTTGATCAGGATCGCGACCGGCATGTAGTACCAGGGGGAGCCCTTGTAGGACTCGCCGAGCAGGAAGCCGGTGTACGTCTTGTCCTCGAACTTGAACTGGGTGAGCATCCCGTCCTTGTAGGCCTGCGGGAACGGCAGCCACTCCACGGCGAGCCCGCGCAGCCCCAGGTCGTCCGGGTTCGGCAGGCCGACCGGGCTGGCCCAGTACATCCGGCGGTCGACGAGCAGGTAGGAGATCCACACGACCGCGATGGCGATCAGCCCGAGGGCGGTCGTCGCGGCGACGCTGACGCCGATCCGCCACCCCAGCGGGATGACGCCCTTCGGTTTCGGCTCGGGCTCCGCCTCAGGTTCGGGCTCGGGCTTCGCGTCGGGCTCGGGCTCCGAGGCGGGTTCCGGTTCGGGCTCCGGGGTGGGCTGCGCCGGGAGCGGACGTTGCGCATGCCAGGCGGACCAGGCCGCGAGAACAACCAGCAGGGGTACGGCCGGAAGCACGCTCATCCGGGTCGCCAGCGCCGCGCCCAGTGCCGCCCCGGCCAGAGGTAGGTAGGGCATCATCGTCGTCCGGGCGCGCCACGTCAGCCAGAAGGCGGTGAGCAGCATCCCGGCGGCCGGAACGTCGAGCGTCGCCAGCGACCCGTGGGCGATCACATCGGGCGAGAAGGAGTACAGCGCCAGCGCCAGCAGCCCGCCGGCCGGCCCGGCCAGGTCCCGCGCGAACGCCAGCACCACCAGCCCGAACACCAGGGTCAGCAGGATGATCGGCAGCCGGGCGTAGAGCAGCAGCTGGAACGGGTTGTTGCCGCTCTCGTACAGCAGATGACGGCCGAGCCGGGTCTGGTTGCCGGTGTACCCGGGGTCGAGCTTCGGGTCCGCGAACGCCGTCCCGGCCGCGATGATCAGCTTGCCGAGCGGCGGGTGCTCCGGGTTGTAACGCAGGCTGTGCTGCTGCCGGTACACCTCGGCGGTCGCCACGTAGACCGGTTCGTCGATGGTCGGCGTCTGCTGCATGGCGGTGGTGACCATGGCGAACGCCATCTGTCCCAGCATGGCCACAACGGCGAGCAGATAGAGGAGGCGGCGGCGCGGCATCGCGCAAATCTAGTCGGTGCCGGTGGAGTGGATCTCACCCGCCGGGTCGGAGGCCCACGGTACGGGTGGCGACCAGTCCCCGGACCGGGTCGCCGGTCACCGACGCGATCTCCAGGGGCCAGCCGCTGGTGAAGCAGGTGTCGGTGGCCAGGCTGACGTCGTCGAGGCGCCCGTGGGCCCACCCGTATGCCTGGGTGCAGGCGTCACCCGGAAGTGCGAGTTCGGCGGTGTGCTCCGGCGCGGAGCCGGGCGCCGGGCGGATCTCGACGTGCAGGTGCGGCCAGTGTCCCGGGTACGCCTCCGGGAAGACGCCGGCGAACCGTACCCAGCCGGCCTCGTCGGTGGTCCGCTGTTCCGGGGCCGGCCGCGTCGTGGCGGGGGAGCAGTCCCACATGCTCACCGCGTACCCCACGAGAACCCGCCCGGACCAGGCGCTCAGCAGGCGCAGGCGCACGGTGAGGGGGATGAGGGCCGCCCGCGAGGCGAGGGCGAAGGCGGAGTCCGGGGCCGGTGCCCGGGCGGGGAGCCGGACCCGGCCGGCGAGCGGTGTGCGGTGGTGGTCCTGCGGCTGGCGGACGGTCATGGCGCCTCCCAGGGTCGACGACCGTCTGTTCGGCACCGGGCGCCCGGGATCGGAAGGAACCGGGGGCACAAACAGTGGCACCCCGGAGCGTTCGCCCCGGGGTGCCACTGGTCGCGTGGTGGAAGGAAGGGTCAGACCGTTGTCGGAACGCGACCGGCCGAGTCGGTGTGGCCGGCCTGGTCGTCCTGCTCGGCCTGGTAGGCCGCCCACTTCTCCTCGGCGGCGGCGAGCTTCGCCGGGTAGGCGCGGCAGGCCTTGAGGAGCTTGTAGATCAGGAACAGCTCGAAGGCGAGCAGACCGGCGCCGGCCAGGATGGTGACCGGGATGATGAATCCGGTGACCGGCGCGATGATGAAGACGGTCATCTCGTATTCGATGCCACTGATCAGGTGGGTGCGGATCCGGCGGGCCCGCAGGAAGCTGCCGATCCGGCGCTTGAGCGACGGCTTGCCGGTGGTCGGCCGGGGCTGCGACGCGGTGTCCTCCTCGGGCATCTCGTCGGCCGGCTCGCCCATCTCGGCGGCGGGTGTCGGCTGGGTGGTCACCGGCGGCTTCAGCGCGTCCAGCTGGTCGCGCATGACCTTGCGGACCTTCTGCATCTGGGCGCTGTTCAGGTAACGGAACAGGTCCAGGAAGATGGCGATCGCCATCACCCAGAGGTAGGTGTCGTTACCGGTCTTCGCATACTGCCCGCCGAAGAGCGCCAGGGCGATGAAGAAGACCCGGACCCGGTCGAGGACGAAGTCGAGCCATTGGCCGAAGATCGTCCCGGTGCCGTTCAGCCGGGCGATCTTGCCGTCCATGCAGTCGACGACGAAGCTGAGGTGGAACAGAATGCCGCCGGCGACCAGCCACCAACGGTCACCGATGGCGAAACTGACCGCCGCTCCGGTGCCGAGAATGGTCGCGATCAGAGTCAGAACATTGGGCGTTATCCATCGGTACGGCGCCACCTGACGCACCAGTCGAGACGCCAACGGGTCGACCAGAAGCACGGTCCACCACGCGTCGACCGGCTTGTAGGTCCGCTCCCGGATCTCCTGCAAGGTCACCTTCACGCGCGGCACTTTAGACCTTCATCCTATGAAAATGCTAAGTACCCCGCCGGTTCACCTAAGCCCGCTACCTGCAGTGACGTCCGTTTCGCGTCGTGGTGACGAAACCGTTGCGTCCTGTGAGTGCGAGACATCGATCCGTGATGATCCACCGGGGGTGGGCCGTTCCCTGTGAGGACTCTATCCCGAGGCGTGCGGGACGGCCCAGGTGCGCTCGGCGGCCGTGGCTGGACCGATATCTTCGCCCGGGTGGCCCGACCGCCGGAACTTCCGGCCATCGGGCCCATTCCGGTCTACGCCCGCTTCGCCTGCCGCAACTCCGCACCGACGTCGTGCAGGTGCCGCAGCGCCTGCCGGTACGAATCGATCAGACCGGTCAACTCGTACGAGACACCGATCTCCTCGCAGTAACGCTGCACCAGCGGCTGGGCCTTGCGCAGGTTCGGCGTCGGCATCGCCGGGAACAGGTGATGCTCGATCTGGTAGTTCAGCCCGCCCAGCGCCGTGTCGACCAGCCAGCCGCCGCGGACGTTGCGCGAGGTCAGGACCTGCTTGCGGAGGAAGTCCTCGGAGCCGTCCGGGTGCGGCATGCCCTTGTGGTTCGGCGCGAACGTCATCCCCAGGTACACCCCGAAGAGACCCTGGTGCACCACGAAGAACACCAGCGCCTGCAGCGGGGACAGGACCAGCACCAGGGCGGCGAGATACCCCAGGATGTGCGCCGACACCAGCACCGACTCCAGGCCGCGCCGCTTGCCGCGCTCCCGGATCAGCCAGTTGATGCTGTCCTTGCGCAGTGACAGGCCCAGCAGGGAGAGCAGCGGGAAGAAGAACCAGGCCTGATGGCGGACCACGAAACCCCGGCCCCGGGCGTCCTCGGCGTTCCAGACCAGCACCTCCGGGCTGACATCCGGATCCAGATCGTCGTGGTTGGGATTGGCGTGGTGCTTGGTGTGCTTCTCCATCCAGTACCCGTAGGACATCCCGATCGCCACGTTGCCGAAGATCAGGCCGGCCCGGGCGCTCGGCTTGTTGGTCCGGAACACCTGCCGGTGCGCCAGGTCGTGGGCGACCAGCCCGACCTGCGCGAAGAGCACCCCGAGGAACACGGCCACGGCGATCGTCCACCAGGAGTCGCCGATCAGGAAGAAGGCGGCCCACCCGCCGGCCAGGGCGAGGGTCACCAGGCTCAGGCGTACGGCGTAGTAGGCCGGCCGCCGTCGTAGCAGGCCGGCCGCGTTGATGCGTCGGTTGAGTTCGGCGAAGTCACTTCCGCCGCCGGTCCTGGTCTCGGCTGTCATCGTCATACGCACAGCTAACCGGCGCGATGGCATTTGGTCAGGAGTATCCACTCCCTCGTGCATAGGAGGCTGACACCCCGGTGGGGAGTAGGGCTGGCACTACCGACACCGGTGGTGCCCGGGGCCCAGGATGAGGACATGGACTCGCGTGACTGGATCCGCGACGGCGTCCGGGCCCTGGCCGGGGGTGCACTCGCCATCCCGCTGGCGGTGCTCAACCTCCCGCTCCTCGTGCTCTCCGTCGTCTCCCTCGCCCTGGTGCTCGTGCCCGGTCTCGGGATGCTGCTCTTCCCCCTGGTCACCCGTTTGGTGCGGGCCCGCACCGGACTGGCGCGCCGGCTCGCCGGGCGGTACGGCGTGCCGATCGCCACGCCGTACCGTGTGCTGCCCGCCCCGGCCCGGATCGGCGGTCCCCGCCGACTGCGCTGGCTGCTCACCGACCCGGCGACCTGGCGCGACCTGGCCTGGCTCCTGCCCGGCGCGGTGGCCGGGTTCACCCTCGGCGTACTCACCCTGGCCGTCCCGATCTACGGGGTGGAGGGCATCCTGCTGATCCCACTATGGACGTGGCTGGGCGGCGTCTGGAGCGGCTACGGCGCCATCTGGCCGATCCAGACCGTCGGCGACGGCTTCCTCTCCCTGCCGCAGGGCACCCTGATCCTGATCATCGGCATCGCCGCGGCACCCCACCTGATGCAGGCCACCGCCCACGCCGACCGGCTGCTGCTCGCCCCGACCCGCAACGCCGAGTTGCGCCTGCGGGTCAGCCGGCTCACCGAGACCCGAGCCGACACGGTCGACGCGCAGGCCGCCGAACTGCGCCGGATCGAACGCGACCTGCACGACGGCGCCCAGGCCAGGCTGGTCTCCCTCGGCATGACCATCGGAATGGCCGAGGACATGGTCGAGGACGACCCGGCCGGCGCCCGCAAACTGCTCGCCGAAGCCCGCGAGGCCAGCACCGCGGCCCTGGTCGAGCTGCGCCACCTGGTCCGCGGCATCCACCCGCCGGTGCTCGCCGAACGCGGGCTGGAAGGCGCGGTCCGGGCGCTCGCCCTGGCCCTGCCGGTGCCGACCGAGGTGACCGCGGCGCTGCCCGCCCGGCTGGAGACCCCGGTCGAGTCGGCCGGCTACTTCGCGGTCGCCGAGGCGCTGGCCAACCTGACCCGGCACAGCTTCGCCCGGCACGCCTGGGTGGAGCTGTGGCACACCGGGGAGTCGCTGGTGATGCGGGTCGGCGACGACGGCCTCGGCGGAGCCGACCCGGCCGGCGGCACCGGGCTGCGAGGTATCGAACGCCGTCTCGCCGCCTTCGATGGCACGATGAGCCTGTCCAGCCCGCCGGGCGGACCGACCGTCGTGACCATGGAGCTGCCGTGCGCGTTGTCATCGCCGAGGACCTCGCCCTCCTCCGGGACGGCCTGATCCGACTGCTCGAGGCGTACGGGTTCGAGGTGGTGGCTGCGGTCGACAACGGACCGTCCCTGCTGCCGGCGCTGGTGGAGCACCGGCCGGACGTGGCGGTGGTGGACGTACGCCTGCCGCCCACCTTCACCGACGAGGGCCTGCAGGCGGCGATCGCGGCCCGCGTCGAGGTGCCCGGCCTCCCGGTGCTCGTCCTCTCCCAGCACGTCGAACCGCTGTACGCCCGCGAACTGCTGACCGACCGCAACGGCGGCGTCGGCTACCTGCTCAAGGACCGCATCGCGAACGTGACCCAGTTCGTCGACGCGGTCCGCCGGGTCGCCTCAGGTGGCACGGCGATGGACCCCGAGGTGGTGTCCCAGCTGCTCGCCCGCCGTCAGCCGCCGCTGGCCGCGTTGACCGTCCGCGAACGCGAGGTGCTGGGCCTGATGGCGGAGGGACGCTCGAACGGCGCGATCGCCCAGAAACTCTTCATCGGCGACAAAGCGGTCAGCAAGCACATCAACGGCATCTTCACCAAGTTGGCGCTGCCCCCGTCCGACGACGACCATCGGCGCGTCCTGGCCGTCCTCGCCTACCTCAACGCCTGACCGCTCGTGACTGTTGCTCACGGCTGTCGCGGCAGGGACAGCCGTGAGCAACAGCCGGACCCGTGTCGTTGCTTTCCGGATCGCCGTGCGACGCCTCCGCCGGACCCGCAACAGCGTGTTGCGCGTTCGTCGACGGCCTCGCTCACTGGACCTGGCCGCTCCGCCGGTGCCCGAAGGCGGCAGCGGGTCCACCGGCCGCCCCGCCGGAGAGCGCGGACGCGGCCCAGGGGCCCGCTGCCGGCGGGGTGAGGGTGGGAGTGCTTCAGTGCGTACCCCGTAGAAG
Organism: Actinoplanes rectilineatus; assembly: GCF_000962825.1. Classification (GTDB taxonomy): domain Bacteria; phylum Actinomycetota; class Actinomycetes; order Mycobacteriales; family Micromonosporaceae; genus Actinoplanes; species Actinoplanes rectilineatus. The sequence goes on along the minus strand of NZ_JZKF01000021.1, from coordinate 37,329 downwards.
GGCGACGCGGCCGTCCTGGCCGGAGGCCCAGCAGGCGCCGGACGCGCAAGCGACCGCGTCGAAACTGCCCGTGTCGAAGCGGCGCCACGTGGCGCCGCTGTCGTGGGTGATGTCGCTGCCGGTGGGGCCGACCGCGAGGGCGGTCCGGCCGCGTCCGGTCCAGGCCACGCCGGAACGGTAGGCGCCCGGAACCGTGCGGGAGACCGTCCAGGTGCGCCCGCCGTCGCGGCTGACCGCCGAGCCGTCCGGGGCCGAGTCCGGGACGGCGTAGTCGCCGCCGACCGCCAGGCCGGTGCGCTCGTCACGGAAAGCCAGGGCGTAGACACCGGCGCTGGGGCCGCTCGGGATCGGTGAGTCGGTGACCGACCAGGTTCGCCCGAAGTCGTGCGAGGCGAAGACCCGGGCGGTGGCGTCACCGCCGGTCGCGAACCAGGCGTGCCGGCCGGAGGCGACCAGGCAGGTGCCGCCGGCCGCGAAGGCGAACTCGCCGGGCAGCGCGTCCGGCATCCCGGTGGAGGGCAGGACCGTCCAGGAGCGGCCGCCGTCGCCGGTGGCGAGGATCCGGAAGCGCCCGTCGACCGGGTCGGACAGTGCCAGACCGTGCCGCTTGTCGCCGAACGCGACACAGTCGTAGAAGGCGGCCGGATCGTCGTTGCGGAACACTTCGGTCCAGGCGTGCCCGCCGTCGGCGGTGCGGTAGAGCCGCGAGTCGGCGCCGTTGCCGATGGTCAGCGCCACCGCGGTCCGCGCGTCGAAGGCCTCGATGTCACGGAATTGGAGGGCCGCCGCGTCGGCCGGCCCGGTGGAGGTCCAGTGCCGGCCGGCGTCGGTCGTGCGCAGGATCGTTCCGGCGCTGCCGGCCACCCAGGCGACCCGGCCGTCGACGGCGGCGAGCCCCCGGAACCGGGCGGTCGAGCCGGTGTCGGTGAGCTGCCAGGACGGTTCCGGCCCGCCGGTGAAGCCGAGGCCGCCGACCAGGGCGAGCGCGAGTGCGGCTATCGACAACTTTCGCTGCATTGTCATGCTGGCCGAACTTACCCGCCTCGGCAGGTGTGTGACACGGCACGGATTCGCCGACCGCAATACAGCGGCAACGTGGCGATACCACAATGTGGGACATGGAGTCCCCGCCGCAGCTCGCCGTCACCGTAGCCATCACCCGGCGCGCCGACCCCGGACGTACCGCGGAGATGGCCGCCTGGGTCCGCGCCGGCACCTCCCTGGCCGAGACCTTCCCCGGCTTCCTCGGCACCGGCTGGGTCCGCCCCGAGGTCGGCTCGGCCGAATGGCACATGCTCTACCGGTTCGCCGACGCCGAGGCGCTGCGCAACTGGGAGGAGTCCAGCCAGCGCCAGTGGTGGCTGTCGTCGGCCGAGGGCTTCGTCGAACACACCCGGGTCGAGCGGCGCACCGGCATCGAGGGCTGGTTCGACCCGCCCCGCGAACACGAGGTGGACGAGCCGGGCGCACCGGTGCCGGCCGCGCCACCGCGCTGGAAGCAGGCGGTCACCATCTGGCTCGGCTTCTTCCCGGTCAGCCTGCTCTCCGCGTTCCTGCTGATGCCGCACCTGACCAGCCTGAACACCGTGCTCCGCACCATGATCAGCACCCTGATCCTGACCCCGATCATGACGTACCTGGTGTTGCCGAGAGTGACCCGCCTGCTGCAGCCGTGGCTCAGGCGCTGATCGGGGTACGCGCTGAAGCACTCCCGCCCTCACCCACCGGCAGCGGGTCCCCGGGCGGTGTCCGCGCTCTCCGGCAAGGCGGCCGGTGGACCCGTCGCCGCCTCGGGCGCCGGCGGAGCGGCCAACAGCCGGCGGGCGGTGTCGGCTTGTCTAATTGTCGTCGTCGTGAGAATGACGTCAGGAGTCGAGGAGGGCTCGTAGGCGGAGGGTGTCGACGACGGTCCAGCCTGGAGGCGGGGCCAGCGCGGCCCAGGCGTCGACCGTCTCGGACTTGTAGACGTGGCCGTGGCCGGTCGGCACCTTGTTGGCGAATATCAGGTCGCAGGTGGTCTGCCAGAAGGTGACGACCGGGTACCAGTGCATGTCCGGGGTGACGTCCGGCCCGCGTTCGCCGGTCAGCCACTGCGGCTTCTTCCACAGCAGGTCCCAGCTCCACCAGACCACCGGGTCGGTGGCGTTCTGCAGGTAGACCAGCTTGGGGCGTTCGCCGGTGAGTTCGCGCAGGCTGGCGGCGTTCTCGGCGAACGCGACGGGCAGGTCCGGCAGCACCGGGTTCCACACCGGGCTGCCCTCGGCGCGGCTCTCGGTCAGCGAGCGGTGGATCGGGTTCGCGAACGTCGGGCCTTCGAGCAGCACGCCGTCGGCGCCGGCGATCAGGCGGTCCGCGGTGCGGTAGGTCTTCTCCAGCCCGTACGTCCCCAGGCTCTCCCCGAAGAGCAGCAGCGTGGGCCGGGTGTCCTCGGACAGCGCGTCCCAGCGTCGCTGCACCGCCGTGATCAGGGCGGAGGCCGCGGTCACCACCTCGGAACGGTCCGCGCCGAGGAACGCCGCCCAGCTCGGCAGGTACGAGTACTGCATGGACACCAGCGCGGTGTCCCCGGCGTACATGTACTCCAGGGAACTGGTGACCTTGCCGTCCACCCAGCCGGTGCCGGTGGGGGTGAAGACCGCGACGACGGCCCGGTCGAACGCGCCGGTCCGGTCCATCTCGCGGACCACCAGGTCGGCGCGGTCCTCGACGGTGTCGGCGGAGGTGAGGCCGGCGTAGAGGCGGATCGGCTCGGTGGCCGGGCGCCCGGCGAACTCGCCGAGTTGTTCCGGGGTGGGGGCGCCGGCGACGAACGCCCGGCCCTGCCGTCCCAGGCTGTCCCACGGGACCAGGGAGGGTGCGCTGCCCGAGCGCAGGGCGGAGGCCGGCATCAGTACGCCGGTGCCGGTGCCGTTGTTGGTGATCGCGGCGGACCGGTCGGCCATCGAGAACAGGTTCGCGACCAGCACGTTGTCGAGGGTGCCGTAGCTGAGCAGGGCGACCACGAGGGTGCCCGCGCAGTAGGCCGCGGCGTTCGGGACGATCCGCCGGAAGAGCCGCGCGCAGCCGTGGGTGGCGAGACGCAGGGCGCGGGCGATCAGCAGCAGCAGCCCGAAGGTGAGCAGGCTGATCCCGACGGTGCGGACCAGGTCGTACTCCTCGGTGGGTGGCATGCCGAGCCGTAGCCGCAGCGCGCTCTGCCAGCGGGTGCCGAGGGCGAGGAAGACCACGACCAGCAGCGGGGTGGCCGCGGCGAGGACGCGCCAGGCGATCCGGACGGTCCGCGCGCCGAAGGGGCGGCGCAGCCGGATCAGTGCGCCGACGCCGGTGCCGAGGGCGTAGCCCATCGCGGCGGTGACCCCGGCGACGACGCCTTGCAGGAACCAGACCCGGGGCAGCAGGGAGGGGGTGAAGGAGAGGCAGTAGAAGACGACGGCGAGGCCGACGCCGGTGATGCTGGGTCTGCTCGACATGATGGGAGGGCGGCGGGGTGCCGGGGCCTGCGTGGTGACGGGGGTGCGGGGCCGGGGGATCCGGGCGTGGAGTGGTGCGAGCCATCCTTCGGGTGGCGCCATCACCTGTCTGCGCATGCGGTGCTCCGTTCGCGCGTACCCGGGGTGACGACGTCGCCCCGCTACGTGTCTCCTCCATCATCCGGGTTCGGTGCCAGTGGACGCCGCCCCGTTTCCCCCTGGTTTCCCTCGGTCACTGCCCCTAGTGGAGGGCGAAAGTTAGTGCACACTGGGTGCATGGTGATGGCCGAGGTGTCCAAGGTTCTCTCCCGGCGCGATCTCGAGTTCCTCCTCTACGAATGGCTCGACGTGGAGGCGCTGACCTCGCACGAGCGGTTCGCCGACCATTCCCGGGAGACGTTCGATGCATTCCTCGACGTGTCGCAACGCATCGCCGAACGGGACTTCGCACCCCATAACCGGACCGCCGACCTGCGCGAGCCGACCTTCGACGGTGACAAGGTGGAGACCATCCCGGAGGTGGCCCGGGCGTTGCGGGTGTTCGCCGAGTCCGGCCTGATCGCCGCCACCATGGACGCCGAGCACGGTGGACTGCAGCTGCCGCACGTGGTGCAGCGGGCCTGTTTCCTCTGGTTCCAGGCGGCCAACACCGCCACCTCGGCGTACCCGATGCTGACCTCGGCGAACGCCCACCTGCTGGTGAAGTACGGCAGCGCGGAGCAGATCCGCCGGTTCGTCCAGCCGATGATCGAGGGCCGCTACACCGGGACGATGTGCCTGTCCGAGCCGCAGGCGGGTTCCTCGCTCAGTGACGTCACCACGAGGGCGACGCCGGCCGGCGACGGGACCTACCGGATCACCGGCGGCAAGATGTGGATCTCCGCGGGGGACCACGAGCTGAGCGAGAACATCGTGCACCTGGTCCTGGCCCGGGTGGCCGGAGCGCCGGCCGGGGTCAAGGGGCTCTCGCTGTTCATCGTCCCCAAGCTGATCCCGGAGACCGGTGAGCGCAACGGCGTCACGCTGGCCGGGCTCAACCACAAGATGGGGTTCCGCGGCACCACCAACGCGGTGCTGGCGTTCGACGACGCCACCGGTCACCTGGTGGGGGAGGCGGGCCGGGGCCTGCAGTACATGTTCCACATGATGAACGAGGCCCGGATCGGTGTCGGTGCCGGCGCGGTAGCCCTCGGCTACACCGGTTACCTGCACGCGCTCGCCTACGCCAAGGAGCGGGAGCAGGGCCGGCCGGTCACCGGCAAGGACCCGGCCGCCCCACCGGTGCCGATCATCAGGCACCCGGACGTCCGCCGGATGCTCGTCGCCTCCAAGTCCTACGTCGAGGGCGGGCTGGCCCTGGTCCTGTACGCCGCCCGGCTCCTCGACCAGCCGTCGGAGGAGAACGACCTGCTCCTCGACGTGCTGACCCCGATCGTCAAGGCGTGGCCGTCACAGTGGTGCCGGCTGGCCGACGACCACGCCATCCAGATCCACGGCGGGTACGGCTACACCCGCGAGTACCCGGTCGAGCAGTTCTACCGGGACAACCGCCTCAACTCGATCCACGAGGGCACCGACGGCATCCAGGCGCTGGACCTGCTCGGCCGCAAGGTGACGATGCGCGGCGGCGCCGGGCTGGAGCTGCTGCTCGACCGGATCCGGGCGACCGCCGACCGGGCGCCGAAGGACCTGGCCGACCCGGTGCACCGGGCCTGCGACCGGCTGGCGCGGACCACGGCGATGCTGTGGGCGGCCGGCGACGCGGGGCCGGCGCTGGCGAACGCTTCGGCGTACCTCGATGCCGCCGGACATCTGGTGATCGCCTGGATGTGGCTGGAGCAGCTGGTCGCCAGCGGTGACCGGGAGGGTGACTTCTACCAGGGCAAGCGCCTGACCGCGCACTACTTCGTCGCGCACGAGCTGCCCCGGATCGGCCCGCTGCTGGACCTGCTGGATTCCGGGGACACCCTGTTTCTCGACCTGAACGAGGCCTGGCTGGGCTAGTTTCAGACACATGGCCGGTAAAGCCACCGTCATCGAAGTCGGCGACCTCGAGGTCCGGGTCTCGAACCCGGACCGGGTCTACTTCCCGGAGCTCGGGGCGACCAAGCTCGACCTGGTGCGCTACTACCTCGCGGTGGGCGACGGCATCGTCCGGGCGCTGCGCGAGCGTCCCTGCATGCTGCACCGCTTCCCGGACGGACTGGCCGGGGAGAAGGTGCATCAGAAGCGGGTGCCGAACGGCGCCCCGCCCTGGCTGGAGACGGTCCGGGTGACGTTCCCCCGGTACAACAGGCACGCCGACGAGGTGTGCGTGACCAAGCCGGCCGACGTGATCTGGGCGGTGCAGATGTCCACCGTGGAGTTCCATCCGTGGAACTCGCGGCGGGCCGACGTCGAGCGGCCGGACGAGTGGCGCATCGACCTCGACCCGATGCCGGACTGCCCGTTCGGCACCGTGCGGCGGGTGGCCGGGGTGGTCCACGAGGTGCTCGACGAACTGGGCATCACCGGTTACCCGAAGACCTCCGGTGGGCGGGGCCTGCACGTCTACGTGCGCATCGCGCCACGGTGGGGCTTCGCCGAGGTACGCCGCGCCGCCCTCGCCTTCGCCCGTGAGGTGGAGCGCCGTGCCCCGGACGACGTGACGACCACCTGGTGGCGCAAGGACCGGGACCCGGGTTCGCTGTTCGTGGACTACAACCAGAACGCCCGTGATCACACGATCGCCAGCGCGTACTCGGTGCGGGGTGTCCCGGCCGCGACGGTCTCCACGCCGGTGCGCTGGGACGAGATCGCGGACGTGGAGCCGATGGAGCTGACCATCCGGACCGTTCCGGCGCGGTACGCCGAGCTGGGTGACCTGCACGCCGATATCGACGATCAGGAATTCTCGCTGGACACTCTGCTGGAGTGGGCGGACCGGGACGAGCGGGCCGGGCTCAGCGGGCCGAACTCTCCCGAATGATCAGCCGGTGCGGGGCCCTCAGTTCCAGGCCGGGTGGCGGGGTGGGACTGGTGATCCGTAGCAGCAGGCGTTCCACCGCGGTGGCCGCGATCCACTCCTTGTCCGGCGAGACGGTGCTGACCGTCGGATTGGAGAACGCGCCCTCCTCGATGTCGTCGTAGCCGATCACCGCGATGTCCTCGGGGACGCGCAGGCCCCGCGAGACGATCGTGTGGATGGCGCCGAGGGCCACCAGGTCGCTGTAGCAGAACACCGCGTCCGGGGGCTCCTCGAGATCCAGGAGGCGGGCCATGGCGTGGGCACCGTCGGGACGGTTGAAGCGTGGCGTACCGATGACGAGGTCTTCGTGGACGGCCTGGCCGCGCGCCTCGTGGGCCTCGCGGAATCCGCGCGTGCGCAGTTGGGCGGCCTCGCCGGTGGCGTACGGCTGGTCGCCTATGGCGGCGACGCGCCGGCGGCCGAGGCCGAGCAGGTGGTCGGTGGCCTGGCGGGAGGCGGCGACGTCGTCGATGCCGACGTGGTCGAAAGTTCCGTCGCTGCTGCGCTCACCGAGGATGACCAGGGGTAACGACGGGTCGCGGTCGGCCAGGGCCATCTGGTCGAGGCCGAGCGGGCTGAAGATGACGCCGTCGAAGAGCAGCCGGCGGGAGCCGTGCGCGATGAACGCGCGCTCGTGTTCGGGGTCGCCGTCGGTCTGGTCGATCAGGACGGTGTATCCGGCGGCCCGTGCGGCGCGCAGCACGCTCTGCAGCAGCTCGGAGAAGTAGGGAGTGTCCAGATAGGGCACTACCAGGGCGATCTGGCCGGACTTGCCCTGGGCCAGGTTGCGGGCCAGGACGTTGGGCCGGTACCCGAGTTCCTCGACCGCCCGCTGGACCCGTTCCCGGGTCCGGTCGGTCACTTTCGCGTAGCCGTTGACCACGTTGGAGACGGTGCGACTGGACACCCCAGCCAGCTCCGCCACGTCACGAAGAGTCACCTCGCGGCGCAATGTGCCCCCCTTTGCGGCATCCCGCCTACGCCAAGTTTCCGGCAGGTTACCCCTTGCCGACGTACTCACGTCCGTGCATGCTGTCTTTGCAGCGCTGCAAAATCGTAGCAACAACCGCCAACGCTGTGAATAAGACCTGGTGAAGGGGCTTGTCCGCCGACCTGAAGTGTGCCAGCACCGCAGGCCGGCTCCCCGACACGCATGACCCGGACACTCAGATTCGCGAAACCCCGGTGAGGACCCATGAATGTCAGGAACTTCAGTCTAGGACGAGCGGTGGTCGCGGCGGTCAGTGCGCTCGCACTCGCCGCCTGCAGCGGCGGTTCGTCCGACGCGGGGGCCGAGGACGGCCCCGTCACGATCAAGGTCTGGGCGTGGTACCCGGCGTTCCAGGGCGTCGTCGACGACTTCAACAAGACGCACACCGACATCAAGATCGAGTGGACCAACGCCGGTGCCGGCCAGGACCAGTACACCAAGCTGCAGACCGCGCTGAAGGCCGGCAAGGGCGCCCCCGACGTGGCGATGCTCGAGTTCCAGGAGATTCCCACCTTCCAGCTCACCAAGCACCTGGTCGACCTGGGCAAGTACGGCGCCAACGACGTGAAGAGCAGCTACGTCGACTGGGCGTGGAAGCAGGTCAGCACCGGCGACTCGGTCTACGCCATCCCGGTCGACGCGGGCCCGATGGCGATGCTCTACCGCGAGGACCTCTTCAAGCAGTACGGCCTGACCGTGCCGAAGACCTGGGCGGACTACAGAGCGCAGGCGGAGAAGCTGAAGACCGCCTCGGGCGGCAAGAGCTACATCACCGACTTCGGCGCCAACGACGGCGGGTTCATGACCGGTCTGCTGTGGCAGGCGGGGGCGAAGCCGTACACGTACGACATCGCCGACCCGTCGAGCATCGGGATCGCGGCCAACTCGGCCGAGGCCAAGAACGTCTTCGGGTACTGGGACGACCTGGTCAAGAACGGCCTGAGCGACACCGTCGCCTACGGCACCACCGACTTCTACAACGGCCTGGCCACCGGTAAGTACGTGACCTACCTGGCCGCCGGCTGGGGCCCGGGCTACCTGCAGAGCGTCGCCAAGACCACCTCCGGCAAGTGGCGGGCCGCGCCGCTGCCGCAGTGGACCGAGGGCGCCGACGCGCAGGGCGACTGGGGCGGCTCGTCGTTCGCGGTGACCGACCAGACGAAGCACCCGGAACAGGCCGCCAAGGTCGCCATGGAGATCTTCGGGGCGACGAACACCGACGCCTGGAAGATCGGCATCGACGAGGCGTACCTCTTCCCGACCGCCACGCCGATCCTGGAGTCGGACGCCTTCGTCAAGAAGGAGTACGAGTTCTTCGGCGGCCAGAAGGTCAACGAGGTGTTCGTGCCGGCCTACAACGGGATCACCGAGTTCGCCTGGAGCCCGTTCAACAGCTACAACTTCAACCAGCTGACCACCACGGTCGGCCAGGCGATCGAACAGAAGACGGCGTGGACTCAGGCGCTGGACACGGTCCAGACCAACGTCTCCACGTACGCCACCCAGCAGGGCTTCACGGTCAAGTAATGACCGAGGTCCGCTCCGCGCCCGCGACCGCTGTCCCGGCGGTCGCGGGTCCCCCATCCGGCCCGGCCGGCGGCTCCCGCCGGCGGGAACGGGCCAAGCAGGGTGCCGTCGGATGGCTGTTCGTGCTGCCGTTCGCGGTGCTGCTGGTCGCGTTCCTGCTGTTGCCGATGGCGTACGCGCTGAAGCTCAGCCTCTACCGTTCCACCCTGATCGAGGGCGAGGTCTTCGCCTTCCTGGACAACTACAAGCAGGCCTTCGAGGACCCGCTGGTCCGCCAGGGCGTCGTCCGGGTGCTGCTGTTCGGCCTGGTGCAGACCCCGGTGATGATCGGCATCGCGCTGCTGGCGGCGCTGCTCATCGACGGGGCGACCTCCCGGTTCTCCCGGTTCTTCCGGCTCGCCGCCTTCGTGCCGTACGCCGTGCCGGTGGTGATCGGCACGCTGATGTGGGGCTTCCTCTACAGCGGCAGCACCGGCCCGTTCCGGGGCCTGGGGATCGACTTCCTCTCCAGCGGCGTGGTGCTGGCCTCGCTCGGCAACATCGTCACCTGGCAGTGGGCCGGCTACAACATGATCGTCCTGTACGCGGCGTTGCAGGGCCTGCCGAAGGAGGTCTACGAGTCGGCCAGGCTCGACGGCGCCACCGGCACGCAGATCGCGCTCCGGATCAAGACGCCGATGATCTCGTCCGCGCTGGTGCTGGCCACCCTGTTCACCATCATGGGGACGCTGCAGTTCTTCACCGAGCCGCTGATCCTGCGGCCGCTCAACCCGGGCGCGATCACCGAGCACTACACCCCGAACCTGTACGCGTTCCACCAGGCGTTCTCGTTCCAGCAGTACAACTACTCGGCCGCGATCTCGTTCCTGCTCGGTGCGGTGGTGTTCGTCGGGTCGTACATCTTCCTGTTCGCCACGAGGAAGCGGAGCGCCCTGCGATGACCGAGAAGAAGGGCTCCATCGCGAGTCATCTGCTGATGGGCGTGATGGCGATCTACTTCCTGCTGCCGTTCTGGTGGCTGCTGGTGGCCGCGACCAAGGACAACGACGGCCTGTTCGGTTCGGCGCCGCTCTGGTTCTCCGACGTGCACCTGGTGGAGAACCTGCGACTGCTGTTCAGCCAGGAGAACGGCATCTACCTGACCTGGCTGCGCAACTCGGCGTTCTACGCGGTGGTCAGCGGTCTCGGCGCGACCGTGGTGTCGGCCCTGGCCGGGTACGCCTTCGCCAAGCTGCGGTTCCCCGGCCGGAACGCCCTGTTCGCCCTGCTCCTCGGGCTGATCATGGTGCCGGCCACCGCCCTGGTGCTGCCCACGTACCTGCTGATGTCGCAGGCCGGGATGGTCGACACGATCTGGGCGGTGATCCTGCCGTCGCTGCTCAACCCGTTCGGCGTCTACCTGTTGCGGGTGTACGTCCACGACTCGGTGCCGGACGAGATGCTCGAGGCGGCCCGGATCGACGGGGCCGGCGAGTTCCGGGTGTTCCGCAGCGTGGCCCTGCCGGCGATGCGCCCGGCCCTGGTGACGGTCCTGCTGTTCACCATGGTCGCGTCCTGGAACAACTTCTTCCTGCCGCTGGTGATGCTCAGTGACAGCAGCCTGTACCCGCTCACCGTGGGTCTGCGGACCTGGTTCATGACGGCGACCCTCGGCGGTGGTGGGCCCGCTCTGTTCAACGTGATCGTCGCCGGATCGCTGGTGGCGATCGTGCCCCTGATCGCCGCGTTCCTGCTGCTTCAGCGCCACTGGCGCAGTGGCCTGACCGTCGGCGCCGTCAAGTGAGAGAACAAAGGACGAACATGCTCCAAGCACGTGTCTCGCTGCATCCCTCCTCGGTGGTGGCGCCGGTCAGCCGGCGTACCTTCGGCTCGTTCGTCGAGCACATGGGACGGTGCGTCTACACCGGGATCTACGAGCCGGGCCACCCTCTCGCCGACGAGGACGGCTTCCGGACCGACGTGCTGGCGCTCGCCCGCGAGCTGGGCGTCACCGTGGTCCGCTACCCGGGCGGCAACTTCGTCTCCGGCTACCGCTGGGAGGACGGCGTCGGCCCCCGCGAGGACCGTCCGCGGCGGCGTGACCTGGCCTGGCACAGCATCGAGACGAACGAGGTCGGCATCGACGAGTTCGCCACCTGGGCCGCCAAGGCGGACGTCGAGATCATGTACGCGGTCAACCTCGGCACCCGTGGTGTGCAGGAGGCGCTCGACGTGCACGAGTACGTCAACCACCCGGAGGGCACCCACCTCTCCGAGCAGCGCCGGGCCAACGGCGCGGAGAAGCCGCACGGCATCAAGATGTGGTGTCTCGGCAACGAGCTGGACGGTCCGTGGCAGACCGGGCACAAGACCCCCGAGGAGTACGGCCTGCTGGCCGCCGCGACCGCGCGGGCGTTGCGGTCGGCGGAGCAGGATCTGGAACTGGTCGCGTGCGGCAGCTCCAACTCCGCGATGCCGCTCTTCGGCGCCTGGGAGTCCACGGTTCTGGAGCACGCGTACGAGGTGGTCGACTACGTGTCGCTGCACGCGTACTACCAGGAGTTCGACGGCGACCTGGGCTCGTTCCTGGCCAGCGCGGTCGACATGGACTACTTCGTGAACAGCATCGTGGCCACCGCGGACGCGGTCGGCGCGAAGTTGAAGAGCAAGAAGAAGATCAACCTGTCGTTCGACGAGTGGAACGTCTGGTACCAGTCCCGGTTCAACGACGCGCCGGTCCCGGAGAGCTGGGACGTCGCCCCGCGGGTGATCGAGGACCAGTACAACGTCGCGGACGCGGTGGTGGTCGGCAACCTGCTGATCTCGCTGCTGCGGCACAGCGACCGGGTCACCGCGGCCTGCCAGGCGCAGCTCGTCAACGTGATCGCCCCGATCATGACCGAGCCCGGCGGCCCGGCCTGGCGGCAGACCATCTTCTTCCCGTTCGCCCGGACCGCGGCCCTGGCCAAGGGCGACGTGCTGCAGACCCGGGTGCAGACGCCGACGTACGCCACCAAGCGCTTCGGTGAGGCGGACGTGGTGGACGCGGTGGCCACCCATGACGCGGCGACCGGGGACGTCGTGCTCTTCGTGGTCAACCGGGACCAGGGGCAGCCGGCCGAGCTGACCGTCGACCTGAGCGCCTTCGGCGGCGGTCTGTCGGTGGCCGGGTCCTGGCTGATGACTGACGACGACGTCTACGCGGGCAACACGAGGGACGACCCGGAGCGGGTGGGACTGCGGGAGCTCACCGGCGCTACGATCACCGACGGCATCGCCACGGTGACCCTTCCGCGGGTCTCCTGGAGCGCGATCCGCTTCAGCCGGAGTTGAGACTCGACCGGGCCGTGACTCAGGTCACGGCCCGGAAAAGTGTTATCCATGCGGCCGGAAAATCGTCGGCCTGCGACTTCCTTAAAGCAACGTTAAACAGCGCGCGAAAACGCGTCGCGGCATTTCATGATGGTCGGCGTCCCGGACCGATCCCATCGGAAAGGCCGCACCCCCATGCGCCGTAAAAGAAGTCTGATTCTCGCTGCGACGGCCACCGCCGCCGCGGTCGCCACCGCCTGGATCGCCCTTCCCGCTTCGGCGGCCGCCCCGACGGCCAGCCTGAAGACCGTCTCGAACTGGGGCACCGGCTGGCAGGACGAGGTCACGATCAGCAACACCGGAGCGTCGTCGCTCGACTCCTGGAAGGTCGAGTTCGACCTGCCCGCCGGTGCGAAGATCGGTAGCTTCTGGGAAGCCGACATGGCATTGTCCGGTTCCCACCTGACTTTCACGAACCGGTCCTGGAACGGTTCTCTCCCGGTGGGTTCAGCGGTCACTTTCGGGTTCGTCGGCTCGGGCGGGCAACCGATCAACTGCAAGTTGAACGGCGCCCCGTGCGGCGGTGAGGCGATCGTCCCGACCTCCGCGCCGGCCTCCGTCGCCGCGACCACCCGGCCGGCCACCACCGCGCCGACCGTCGAGGCCACCACGGCGGCTCCGGCCACCTCCGCGCCGAAGCCGAGCGCCACGAGCACGAAGACCACCGAGGCGGACACCGATGTGCCGCCGGCCGCGAACACGCTGCCGGTGACCTTCACCAACAGGTCCGGTCGCAGCGGGCAGGTCTTCGTCTACGTGCTGGGCACGAACCTGACCACCGGCAAGCTCGGCTACGTCGACGCCGCCGGCGGGTTCACCGCCTGGAGCGGCGGCGCCTCCACCCCGGTGCCCGCGCCGGACGTGGCGATCAGCGGCCCGGCGAACGGCGAGGCCAAGACGATCAACGTGCCGAAGAACCTGTCCGGCCGCGTCTACTTCTCGTTCGGTGAGAAGCTCGACTTCCGGCTCACCGCCGACGGTCTGGTGCAGCCCGCGCCGTGGAACTCCTCGGACCCGAACCACGACATCCTGTTCGACTGGAGCGAGTTCACCCTCAACGACTCCGGCCTGTGGCTGAACAGCTCGCAGGTCGACCAGTTCGCGGTCCCGCACGTCGTCAGCGTCACCGGCGGCTCCGGCACCACCAGCAAGACCGGTGAGCTCGTCGACGGCGGCCGCCAGAAGGTGATCAACGCGGTCAAGGGCGACGCCGACTTCGCCAAGAGCGTGGTCACCGCGGCCGACGGCACGGTGCTGCGGGTGCTCGCCCCGGGCAAGGCCGCGGACGCCGGCCTGATGAGCCCGACCTACCTGGACGGGTACATCACCAGCGCCTGGAACGCGTACACCTCGAAGAGCCTGACCGTGGTCCCCTTCACCGACCAGCCGAACCTCAGGTACACCGGGAAGACCGCCGGGGACGTCATGAGCTTCACCGACTCCACCGGCAAGACGGTCGCCTCCTTCACCAAGCCGTCCACCGCCAACGTGTGGGGCTGCGACGGCGCGCTCGGCGCCCCGAACGACCAGGTGGTCGGCCCGATCGCCCGGACCCTGTGCGCCGCCCTGTGGCGGACCACGCTGGGCGAGCTGGACACCCAGCCGAGTGGCACCGCGGCGGACTTCTACACCGGCTCGCCGGCCAACACCTACGCGAAGTCGATCCACGACAACATGGTCGACGGCAAGGCGTACGCCTTCGCCTTCGACGACGTGCAGAACCAGGAGTCGCTGGTCCACGACGGTGACCCGCGCAAGGCCGGGATCACCTTGACCCCGTTCTGACCGGTAGGTCGTTTCCCGCTTCAAAATCGATGAAGCCCGCTGTCTCAGACAGCGGGCTTCATTGCAATGTGTGACTAATCACCTGCACTACGCGGGTTTACCGGCTGGTAGGACCTGCCCTGGTGGGGACCCCTGTGGAGTGGATCAAGGCCGCACGACTCCATGCCCGGCACGCCCCGCGATGCCGTAGCCAAGTTTCCTTCTCGTGTCCTGCCGGTTAGCCTCCCCTCAAGTTAGGTAATGCTTACCTTATTTAGGAGGCTGCGTTGGAGGGGTCCGTTTCCCCGCATCTCTTCTCCGGGTCCACGCTGGACGGTTACACGTCCGGCGTCTGGCACGCGTCAGCGCTGCTGGCCGACCGGGTGAAGGCAGTGCGGCAGCCGTACTCCGGCGCTACCGTCGCAGAGCTCCAGGACCAGGTCGACGCCGTCGATCTGGACCGGCCGCTCGGCGACACGGGGGCGGCGCTGCACGAGGTCGCTCGGCTCTACCTGGACAACGCCGTCTGGTTCCACGAGCCGACCTACGTGGCACATCTGAACTGTCCGGTCGCCATCCCGGCGCTCAGCGCCGAGGTGCTGATCTCGGCGGTGAACTCGTCGGTCGACACCTGGGACCAGAGCGCCACCGGCACCCTGATCGAACGCCGTCTGATCGACTGGACGGCCGGGCGGATCGGTTTCGGGCCGGACGCCGACGGCGTGTTCACCAGTGGCGGCACCCAGTCGAACCTGCAGGGCCTGCTGCTGGCCCGGGAGGAGACGCTGGCGCACATCGAGGAGGACCGGGCCACCGCGATCCCGAAGCTGCGCATCCTGGCCACCGCGGAGAGCCACTTCAGTGTGGGCAAGTCGGCCGGCATCCTCGGACTGGCCGCCGACGCCGTCGTCGGGGTGCCCACCGACGACTCCGGCCGGATGGATCCGGGCGCCTTGGCGGCGGCTCTCGCGGGGGTACGCCGTGACGGCGCCGTTCCGATGGCCGTCGTGGCCACCGCCGGCACCACCGACCTGGGCCGCATCGATCCGGTCGACGCGATCGCCGTGATCTGTGCCGAGCAGGGCATCTGGTTCCACGTCGACGCCGCGTACGGCTGTGGGCTGCTGGTCTCCACCCGGCGCCGGCACCTGCTGGACGGCATCGAGCGGGCCGACTCGGTGACCGTCGACTTCCACAAGAGCTTCTTCCAGCCGGTCAGCTGCAGCGCCCTGGTGGTCCGCCGCGGCGAGACCATGCGCCGGATCGCGGTGCACGCCGACTACCTGAACCCGCGGACCGCCACGGTCCCCAACCAGGTGGACAAGAGCCTGCAGACGACCCGCCGGTTCGACGCGCTGAAGCTCTGGATGACCCTGCGCACCATCGGATCCGAGCAGATCGGCGACATGTTCGACGCCGTGGTCGACCGGACCCGCGACGCGCACCGGCTCGTCGAGGCCGACCCGGACTTCGAGGCGCTCACCGCACCGACGCTCAGCACGCTGCTGTTCCGGTTCCGTCCCGCGGACCTGGACGTGGCCGACTGCGACACGTTGATGCCGGCGCTGCGGCAGCGGCTGTTCCACGGCGGCCAGGCGATCGTCGCGGGCACCACCGTCGGCGGCCACTACTGGCTGAAGTTCACCATCCTCAACCCGAACACCACGAACGAGAACCTGACCGACGTGCTCAACCTGATCCGGGAGATCGGCCGCGAGATGCTGGGCCGGAACGAGATCGCGGTGGTGATGGCGTGATGCGGACCCACGACTTCGTCGCGATCGGTGTCGGACCGTTCAACCTGGGACTGGCCGCTCTCACCGAGGACCTGCCCGACGTGGACGGCGTCTTCCTCGAACAGCGCGACTCGTTCGACTGGCACCCCGGGCTGATGATCGAGGGGGTGACCATCCAGGTGCCGTTCATGGCGGACCTGGTCACCATGGCCGATCCGACGTCACGGTTCAGCTTCCTCAATTACCTCAAGCAGGTCGGGCGGCTCTACCCGTTCTACATCCGGGAGAACTTCTTCCCGCTGCGGGCCGAGTACAACGCGTACTGCAAGTGGGTGGCCGGCCAGCTGTCGTCGATCCACTGGAACACCCGGGTGGACAGCGTCACGCACGACGGTGAGGCCTACCTGGTGCACACCGGCGGCGAGACCTACCGGGCGTCGAAGCTGGTAGTGGGCATCGGCACCGAACCGCGGGTGCCGGCCGTCGCGGACCAGGGCCCGTACGTGCACAGCGCCGACTACCTGCAGAACAGGGAGCGGCTGCGGGAGCTCGACTCGATCACGGTGATCGGCAGCGGGCAGAGCGCGGCCGAGATCTACCACGATCTGCTCGCCGAGATCGACACCCGCGGGTACCACCTGAGCTGGATCACCCGCTCGCCCCGGTACTTCCCGATGGAGTACACCAAACTCACCCTCGAGATGACCTCGCCGGAGTACATCCGGTACCACCACGGACTGCCGATGGAGGTGCGCGACCGGCTCGGCCGTGAACAGCGCAACCTCTACAAGGGCATCAGCGGTGACCTGGTCGACGCCATCTACGAGACGCTCTACGCGAAGAGCCTGGCCGGCCCGGTGCCGACCACGCTGCTCACCGGCACGTCACTTGCGGGCGTGATCTGGGACGAGGCCGAACAGCGGTACACCCTCGCCCTGAACCACGCCGAACAGGGACGCTCGTTCACGGCCAGCACGCAGGGCCTGATCCTGGCCACCGGGTACACCCCCCGCGTCCCGTCCTTCCTCGATCCGATCAGCGACCGGATCAAGCGGGACGCCCGCGGCCGCCTCGACGTGGCGGTCGACTACGCCGTCGACGTCGACGGCAGCGAGGTGTTCGTGCAGAACGCCGAGGAGCACACGCACAGTGTCACCGCCCCGGACCTGGGCATGGGGCCGTACCGCAACTCCGTGATCCTCAAGGCGATCACCGGCCGGGAGATCTACAAGATCGAGGAGTCGATCGCCTTCCAGCAGTTCGGCGTCGGAAGCGCCGACATCCCCCGAGCGTTGGTGAACCGATGAGGCTCGTACCCCTGAATCTCGACCGCGACCTGGACCTGCTGCACGCGTGGGTGACCCATCCGCGCTCGCACTACTGGGGCCTGCAGGGCGCCTCCCCGGACCGGGTCCGCGCGGAGTACCAGAAGATCGCCGACAACCCGCACCACCACGCGTGGATCGGGCTCGACGACGACGACGTCCCGGTGTTCCTCGCCGAGACCTACGACCCGGCGCACAGCGAACTGGCCGAGCACTACGACGTCGCGCCCGGCGACGTGGGCATGCACGTGCTGGTCGCGCCGCCGACCCGGAAACGGTCCGGCCTCACCTCCGCGGTGATGCGCGCGGTGATGGACTTCTGCTTCGCCGACCCGCGGATCGCGCGCGTGGTGGTCGAGCCGGACGTGCGCAACGAGGCGATCGAACGCAAGAACGCCGAGGTCGGCTTCGTCGAGGAGCGGCACGTCACGCTGCACGACAAGGTCGCGCGGCTCAGTTTCTGCACGCGGGCGGCGTACGCGATGAGCGTCCCGCACCTGAACCCGGCGACGATCGCTCTCGCCCACCG
Source organism: Actinoplanes rectilineatus (assembly GCF_000962825.1). GTDB lineage: Bacteria > Actinomycetota > Actinomycetes > Mycobacteriales > Micromonosporaceae > Actinoplanes > Actinoplanes rectilineatus. Next base: position 19,629 of record NZ_JZKF01000021.1, on the reverse strand, counting down.
CCGGTTGATCGCGAAAGCGATCGCCGAGTTCAGCCACGAGCGTCTCATCAGCCCGGTCGCCACGAAGGACGGACACTTCCGATTCGGCGAGATCGAGTTCGCGGCGAAACGGTTCGCCCTGGAGCACTGGGTGGTCGACCCGGCCTCGATCCGGGGCTGTGACAACGCCCTCGACTTCATCTCGGGACTGCGCGAGACGCTGGGCATTCCGGAGAAGCTGCTGGGCACGTACCTCGAGGAGATCTCCGCGACGCTGGGCGGCACCGCCTGGAAGATCGCCCACCGGCGGGAGACCGCCGAGGAACTGGTGCACGCCGGCTTCCAGACGATCGAGGCGGCGATGACCGAGGGACACCCCGGTTTCGTGGCCAACAACGGCCGGATCGGTTTCGGTCTGCGCGATCACGAGAGCTTCGCTCCCGAGACCGGCAGCCCGGTCCGCCTGCGCTGGGTGGCGGTCCTCAGGGCCGAGAGCGGTTTCGAGTACGGGGGAGCGGAGCGCGACTTCTACGCGGCGGAACTCGGGGCCGATGTCCTGGACCGCTTCGAGCGGCAGCTCCGTTCCAAGGGCCTGGACCCGGCCGACTACCGGTTCCTGCCGGTGCACCCGTGGCAGTGGGAGCACAAGGTCACCGTCACGTTCGCCCCCGACGTGGCCCGCCGGGCAATCGTGCCGCTCGACGAAAGCCCCGATCGTTATCGGGCACAGCAGTCGATCCGCACGTTCTTCAACACGGACCGGCCGGACCGGCACTACGTGAAGACCGCGATCGCCGTGCAGAACATGGGGTTCCTGCGGGGACTCTCGCCGAAGTACATGAGGGCCACGCCCGCGATCAACCAGTGGGTCGCCGACCTGGTCGCCGGCGACGAGGAGTTCCAGGCCGGCGGATTCGGGGTGCTGCGGGAACTGGCGTCGATCGGGTACACCGGGGACGCCTACCACCGGGTGGGCGTGCCTTCGGCGTACACGAAGATGCTCGCCGCTCTGTGGCGGGAGAGCCCGGTGCCGCAGCTGAGGGACGGCGAGCGGCTCGCCACCATGGCCAGTCTGCTGCACCGCGACCGGGACGGGAACTCCCTGGTCAGCGCCCTGATCGCGGCGTCCGGCGAGACGCCGGCCGCCTGGGTCGCGTCCTATCTGCGCGCCTACCTGCGTCCGGTGGTGCACTGCCTGCTCCGGCACGACCTGGTGTTCATGCCGCACGGCGAGAACCTGATCCTGGTGCTGGAGAACCACGTGCCGCGCCGGGTGTACATGAAGGACATCGGCGAGGAGGTGGCGGTGATGAACGACCAGCCGCTGCCGCCCGAGGTGGAACGCATCCGGGTCGACGTCACCGACGAGCTCAAGGAACTGGCGATCTTCACGGACGTCTTCGACGGCTTCCTGCGGCACCTCGGCGGGATCCTGGACGGCGACGGCGTGCTGCCCGAACGCGAGTTCTGGACCCTGGTCGGCGACTGCGTGCGCGAACACGCCAAGGACCACCCGACGCTGGCCGGGCGCCTCGACCTGTTCCGGCCGACCTTCGCGCACTCCTGCCTGAACCGGCTGCAACTGCGCAACACGCTGCAGATGGTGGACCTCACCGACCAGGCGAGCTCCCTCATCTTCGCCGGGACGTTAGACAACCCGATAGCTTCATGAGGCTCCGACGCGACGACTACGGGATCCCGCACCTGCGGGCCGGCTCGGTCCTCGAGCTGGCCTATCTTCAGGGGCGGGTGACCGCAACCGACCGTGGACGGCAACTCACGGTCGAGCGGCGACGCTCGGAGGGCACCCTCGCCGAGATCGCCGGAGCCGAGGAGGCGGGCTGGGACGTCTTCGCCCGCCGGGCCCGGCTCGACGACACCGCCCGGCGCTCGTTCGCCAACCTGTCCGGGGAGAGCCGCGCCTTCCTGGAGGCGTATGCGAACGGCGTCCGGGCGGCCGGTGTCGGCTGGCACCCCTGGTCCTCGATCGGGGTGTTCCTGGTGCAGAACATCCTGTTCGGCACGTTCCCCAGCAAGATGTGGCGGGCGCACGTCGCCCGTACGCTCGGGCCGGAGGCGGTGAAATGGTTCGCCGTCGAGGGCCCGGACGGTTCCGGGAGCAACGCCTGGGCGGTGCCCGGCCTGATCGCCGGAGACCCGCACCGGGTCCTCGAACTCCCCGGGATCTACCAGCAGGTCCGCCTCTCCTGCCCGGAGTTCGACGTGGCCGGGCTGACCTTCCCGGGCGTGCCCGGCGTGCAGCACTTCGGGCACACCGGGACGGTGGCCTGGGCGGTCACCAACGCGATGGCCGACTATCAGGACCTCTTCACCGAGGAGGTGCGGCAGGGCCCGGCGGGGACCGAGGTCCGGGGCCCGGGCGGCTGGGAGGCGGCGCTCGTCCTTCAGGAGACCGTTTTCGTACGCGACGCCGACCCGATCACCATCGACGTGGTGGAGACGCCACGTGGCCCGGTCGTCGACGGTCCACTGAGCCTGCGGACCCCGGCACGAGCCGCCCTCGAGACCGGCTTCGACACCCTGCTGCCGTTGCTGCGGGCGAGAACCGCGGACGACGTCGCCGACGCGTTCGCGCACTGGGTCGAACCGGTCAACAGCGTCCTGACCGCCGACACGACCGGCCGGATCCTGCAGCTCACCGCCGGCCGGGTGCCGGTCCGCGACGACCGCAACCGGTGGTACCCGGTCCCCGCCTGGGACTCCCGGTACGAGTGGAAGACCGGCTGGGCCGACCTGGCCCGCGAGCAGGTCCCGGACGCCGTCAACGCCAACGACCGCCGGCCGGACACCGCGATGCACGGCATCGACTTCGCCCCGCCCCTGCGGGCCGAACGGATCCGTGCCCTGCTCGACGCCGGCGCCGGCCCGCGCACGATCCACATGGACACGGCGTACCCGGTGGACTCGCTGGAGGCCGGCCGGCAGGCGGCGTGGCGGGCCGCGGTGGCCCGGGCCCTGCACGAGCATCCGGCGCTCGCGCCGCTGTTCGAACCGTCCGGCCACGACCCGCTGTTCGCCCCGTGGACCGACCCGCGGGCCCGGATCGGGTACGCCCTCGACGGCGTCCTGGCGGGCCTCGGCCTGGACCCGGCAACGCTCGCCGACCCGGCGGCGGTGGACTCGTCCGCGTCGTGGGGCGACCGGCACCTGCTGCACGCGGTCCAGCTGCCCGGGCTGTCCGTGTCCCTTCCGACGATCAGGCTGGGCGGTTCCGGGGACTGCGTACTCAACACCGCGAGCATCCCCGGGGTCACCGACGTGTGCTGGCGGGGACCGGTCGCCCGGTACGTCTGGGACCTGACCGACCGTTCCCGCAGCGGCTGGATCGTCCCGTTCGGCGCGTCCGGCGATCCGTCCTCGCCGCACTTCCTGGACCAGTTGCCGCTCTGGTCCCGCGGCGAGCTGATCCCTGTGTTCGACGACCGGGCTTCACCCGTCTCGCTGCCGGAGGACCTGACCATGCATCTGCTGTCGTCGTCGTTGCCCGGGCTCGGGGAACTCAGCATGATCCCGCTCGACCCGGCAGCCCACGGTGCGGTCGTGCACGCGTGGGTCACCAAGCCGCGGAACCGGTTCTGGGGGATGGGGTCGAACACTCTCGACGAGGTCCGCGACATCTACGAGTTCCTGGCGGGGCTGGACACGCATCACGCGTACCTGCTCCAACTGGACGACGAGCCGATCGGGATCTTCCAGACGTACGAGCCGGCCGAGGACCCGGTGGGCGCGTTCTACGACGTACGGCCCGGCGACTTCGGTATGCACCTGTTGCTGGACGCGGGTGACCGGGTGCTGCCGCACGTGACCAGTGCGGTCTTCCCGGTCCTGATGGACTGGCTGTTCGCCGAACCGTCCCGCCTGCGGATCGTCGCCGAGCCGGACGTCCGCAACGAGCGCATGATCGGCCGTCTGCGGCGGGAGGGTTTCACCCTGGGGCCGGAGATCGACCTGGACCACAAACGGGCCCGGCTGACCTTCCTGGACCGTCCCTCCTGACCATCGCATTTTCGGTCAGCTTCGGCCCGGCCGATCGATCAGTGTGCACGTCGACTCGCACACCTTGTCCGTTTGACCGTGCTGGCGCCGCGACACGCTCGGCGCCAGCACGTTCTTTCTGTGTTCTGACGACACGCCTTCGGCGTTCTGGCGACACGCTTCTGTGTTCTGACGACACGCACGGTGCCTTGTCCGATTTTTGCGGACAAAAAGGGCAAGAATGATTGTTGCCGGCCGGTCGGGGCAGGCAAGCGGTGGCCGGGGCGCGACGGAGGTGGCCGACGGAGGTGGGATCTGTGGCGGAGAATGAGATCGCGCTGAGAAGCCCGGCGACGGAGAACGCACTGGTCGAACCCCGGGGTGGCCTGCTCGACCGATGGCGCTTCCCGCCGTCCGCCCGCGACTGCCGGGCCCGCGACGGACTGATCCAGGCCCTCGTCCGGGTGCGCCGGCGCCGCAAGATGACCCAGGACCGGGCCGCCGCCGCCCTCGCCCTCTCCCAGTCGGCAGTGTCCGAACTGGAGAACGGCGTGACCGACGCCCGGCTGTCCACCCTGCAGACCTACGCCCGGGTTCTCGGCTGCAGCCTCGAACTGATCCTCCGCGAAGGCTCCACCCAGCACTTCACCTCCTGGGAACACCGGACCCTGCCGTACAAGGCGAACTCCCGCACCGAGGTCCGCCGAGGCGACGCCGCCGCCTGGGGATTCCGCGTCGGACCGGAGATCGTCACCCGGGCCGGGGTGCCCGTCCTGCTCCGCGCCGACCGCACCCGAGTCGACGACGTGCAGGTCGGCGTCGCCACCGACGACCGTTTCGTCCGCATGATGAGCGAGGCGGTAACCGCCGGGTGAGAGCGCGGCCCGACCTCCGCGAAGCCTCCGACCAGGTCCTCCGTCGAGCGTCCCTGGTCGACCTGCGACTCCGCAAACTCGACGCCGAACTCGTGCTCCCGATGGTCAGGCCGCCCCTCACGGTGCTGCTGGTCGACCTGCAGCGCGAGATGTCCCCGATCGCCGGGCACATGGTGTACGCCTGCTCGTACGAGCTGGAAGGCCAGGACGGCACCGGCCAGAAGTTCTTCAGCGTGAAGATCCGCCTGAACGCGGTGGTCGGCGTCCCCGACGATCCGCCGCTGACCCAGGGCCAGCTGAAAGCCTTCGGGGCGGTGGGACTGATCGAGATCGCCCACCCGTACATCCGCGAACTGGTCCATTCCCTGTCCGGCCGGATGGGTCTGCCCGCCCTGGTCGTCGAACTCGCTCCGCCCATCGCATGAGCACTTCCGGGGAATAGTCGGACGCCCACACTTCTGGTTTCCTTTGTAGGCCCGGAGACGGGGCCGGGCATCAACCGGCAGCCTTCATAGGGGAATCGATGTTCATCGAGTTTCGCGACCGAGCCAGGAGCGTCGGGGCGTGGGTGGGAATCGCCAGGAATCTGGGCTGGCTCGCCGTGGTGGTGGCCGGTGCGGTCTACGCGTCGGTCAATTACGCCATCTCCGACGGTCCGATACCCACATTGGTCTCGTACGCGTCGACCGGCCTGCTCACCTTCGGCGGCGGTCTTCTGGCCGGAACGCTGGCCATGCGAGCCTGGATAGGAAAGCCCGCCGAGTATTCCTGGGAGAGTGCCGAGTACGTCTACGAGTTCGACCCGCACGACGTCCTCAAACAGCAGCAGACCGTGAAGGTGACGATCCGGGCCAACAAGAACAAGGTCGAGAGGTTCCGGAACCGTTATATCTGGAGTGGGACGGGAGAGAATCCGCCGCCCAGGGTGCTGGGCGGTCACACGCTGGTCCCGGAGATCTCCCGTCCGGGACTCAGCGCATGGGATCTTCCGTGGCGCTACTACTACATCGTTCTCGACCGCCCGCTGAACAAGGGCGCGACGGCGGATCTGGAGATCCTGCAGGATCTGCACGACGTCGACCGGACCTTCCGGCCCACGCTGGCGAAGACCGTCACGGATCCGCTCGGCACCCTGAAGCTGCGGGTGATCTTCCCGCCGGGCATCCGGCCGGCCGAGGTGCGGGCCGTCGAATGGTCCTGGTCGAAGAGCAGCGACGGCGCATGGGACATCTCGGCGGAGAAGGCGATCCGGGTCGACTCGGTGACCGGTGAGGCGGTCTACGCCATTGAGAAGCCACGGGTGGGCGCGCGATACGAACTCATCTGGAACGACGAGAAGTACCCGAGGTGACGCGACGGCAGGCACCCAAGGTGACGAAGTGGTCGCTCAGGGAAGCGGCCTCTCCCCCGAATTAATGTAAATGGTGGCGTCTCGCTGCATTTTCCTGCCGGTTCAACTAGGCTCGCCCAGTGAATTCCTCAGGGAGAAGTGCGCCCGGCGAGAGGTTGGAAATGGATAACTGAGCGAATGTTCTTCGGTGTGCTTCGTCCGGCCGAGAGGTGGTTCGATCATGCGATGCGAAGACGAATCCAGGAAGCGCCGCGATGCCGGATTCCGGGCCGTCCGCCCGGGCCGCCGGATGAAAAAGGCGGTGGATTCTCGGCCTGCACCGAGAGCCCACCGCCTTTTGCCTGCGCCAGTTCTGATGATCCATCTGCTAGTTCTCCACCACTTACTCCCTAGTAGCCGAGACGCTGGGGGATGCGTTACCGGAACCACGGGTCGACTCCGGCCCCGACAGTATCGCGCGGTGACAATTTTCACCAACCCTTATTCCCTCATCGGCTGAGCCGGTATCCGCCCCGGAAGTTGTTTGAACGTGGTAACATAGCGCTCGCTTGACCTGCCTCTTCGGTGATCATTGAGGTCGGTCGGCGGTGGGCCGGCAGTATCGTGTGCATTCATTTTTCTCCACGATATGCAGTGGTGGCAATGGTGTCGCCCGTCCCGTTCCTCCGGTCGGCCATTCCGGTTGCGAGCACCCTCCGTGCAGTGGTCGGTACTCTAGGGTGGCGGCATGGAGTTTCGGGGAGAGCTGGAACGGACCGGGGGCTCCACGACCGGGTTCCGGGTGGCCGATGATCTGGTGACCGGGCTGGGCGGCGGCGGCCGTCCCAAAGTGGTCGTGACAGTCAACGGGTTCGAGTTCCGGTCGTCGATCGCGAAGATGGGCGGGGAGTACTGGCTGGGCGTCAGCGCCGACCGTCGGAAAGCCGCCGGCATCGAGGGCGGCCAGATCTACGACGTGACCGTCGCGCTGGACGAGGCCCCGCGGACTGTCGAAGTGCCGGACGACCTGAAAGCGGCGCTTGACGCGGAACCTTCGGTGCGCGGCTTCTGGGACACCGTCTCGTTCAGCAACCAGCGCTGGCACGCCGACCAGTTGACGTCGGCGAAGACCGCCGGGACCCGAGCCCGCCGCCTGGCGAAATCCTTGGACCTCCTGCGCGCCGGCAAACCCCGCTGACAGACCGGTTCCTCAACGTTGTCGGGATCGTCAATGGCGTCAGGTTCTTCAGCGTGAGGTCAGGCACGGTGACCCGCACTCAGCGGCGCCCGACCGCGAAGTCCGGGACGTCACCGTAAGGGCACTCCCTCGTCTTGGGGCTCATCCAAGAAGCACCCAGCGCGCCTCCCTTACGACCCGCGCCGCCCGCCGCGTCATCCAGCACCGATCTTGGTGCGCTGACCACCGCCGACGGTGGTCAGCGCACCAAGATCGGCGTGTCCGGGGGGCTATCGGTGAATGGGGCGTCGGGGGAGGGAAACCAGTGGGGAAGCGCCCTCGGTAGGTGGCTGTCGCGCCACGATCGGTACAGCGCGGGGCGAAGGGGTGGCTGGGCGGGCGGGTGCGGGAGTTGTAGTGAGCGGGTGAGGGCGGGAGTGCTTTGAGGCGTACACCAGGGAAGGCGGGAGAAAGGCGCCCGCGCCTCACGACGTGGGTTTGTAGGCGACCTCGGGATCCAGCAGCGGTGCCCAGTCGGGGCGCCACGACAGGTGGCGGGCGTCCATCTCGTCCTGCAGGTTGGTGCGCCACGGGCCGGACACCCCGTCGTCGTGCCACCACGGGGGCCAGGAGTCGTAGCGGCGTTCCACCTGGACGCCGGTGGGGCCGGTTTCGACGCGGAGGAAGAGCCAGCGGCCGTAGCGCGGGTCGGATTCGGCGCGGCGCAGGTTCCGGACCAGTTCGGTCATGCGGCGGAACGCGGTGAACCGTTCTTCGCCGGGGTGGTCGGCGGGTGGGGCGTCGCCGGGTTGCGTGCTGAAACTGGTGGCGTCGGCGTAGGCGAGCAGGGTGCACCGGCCGTCCTTGCCGGGGGAGCGCTCTCGGAGCCAGGCGAGCAGGGCGTCCAGTTCGGCGGTGGTGGGTGGGGACGGACGGCGGAGTTCGGTGGCGTCGTGCATGGCGGACCAGACGAGACGGTCGTGTTCGCCGTTGCTGAGCCGGCGGACGCGGCGCATCGGGGGCCGGCTGCCGGGTGCGATGCGGGGTGCCCGGCTGCCGGGGGTGAGGCCGCCGGAGGCCGCCACCTGCAAGGCGCCCGAGATGTTCAGTTTCAAGGAGTACGCGTCATCGGACGACGTGAGCGTCAGATGGTCGAGCAGATCCTGCAGGTGTACGGCGGCGATCTCGGTCCGGACCGCGGCGTGCAGCAGACGCTCGCCCGCCGCCCGCACCTCCTCGCGCCGGTCCGCTTCGAGCAGGTCACGGCGGTCGGTCACCACCCCGGCCAGGGCGGCTGCCGTCGCGTCCCCGGTGAGCAGCGTGCCGAGCAGCGCCGTCATCCCGTCCTGCAGGCCGTCGCGGTAGCGGACCCGGGACCACCGGCCGCTCTCGTGCCAGATCATGAAGCCCAGGTGGAGCGGGGTCAGCTCGTCCCAGGGCAGCCAGTCCGGCGCGCCGGTGAGCAGGTCGAGCGGCGGATCGGTCCGGGCGGTGGCGCTGTGCTCACGATGATGGCCGTAGAGCACGGCCCGCCGCCCGTCGAGCAGGGCGAACCGGGCCCAGCCTCCGGACGGGTCGTCGAGGCGGGCGCCGCGGTCGTCGATCGACCACACGCCGGTGTGGCCGATCGCGGTCAGCGTGGCGCTCAGCGTCGCCCAGCGGGTCCAGAGCAGTCCGGGCGCGGGCAGGTCCACGTCGGTCAGCATCCGTCCACTGTGCCAAAGAACGCGAGGAACTTGTCACCCCCCTGGTGTGTCTCCCGCAACCCTTCGGGGGACCCGTTCGGGTGATCCTGACGCGGGGAAAGGGCCGTGACCTGCGGAGGGGTGTCGCGTCGCACATCGGCAGTCCGGGTGGTGTGCATCGGCCTCCTACGATGCGGGCGTCTCGAGAAAAGGGGGAACTGCATGCCACTCCCACGCCCGCGCTTATTGATCGCCGGGGTTGCCGGTGTCGCCCTCGCGGTGAGCGCGTCCGTCCCGGCATCCGCGTTCGGGCCGGCCGCTGCTGAGGCGAAGGCCACCGCCGCGGCGAAACCCGCCACCACGAGCAAGGCCGAGAAGAAGCGCCTGGACACGCTGCCCACGCCGAAGCTGGGCTGGTACAAGTGCTACGAGATCGCCGAGTGCGCCACCGTGAAGGTGCCGCTCGACTACGACAAACCCAAGGGCGCCAAGACCGAGATCGCGGTGCTGCGGGTCAAGGCGAAGAACCAGAAGACGAAGATCGGCAGTCTGTTCCTCAACCCGGGCGGCCCGGGTGGTTCGGCCACCGACTTCGCCCTGTACGCGCCGTACTTCCTGAGCGACTCGGTGCTGGAGCGTTTCGACATCGTCGGTGTCGACCCCCGTGGCATCGGGGCGAGCGCCAACATCAAGTGCTTCAGGTCGGTCAAGGACCAGACCGCGGTCCTCAGCGGCATGAACGTGGCCTTCCCGCTCGGCAAGACCGAGGAGGCGAAGTACGTCAAGTCGGCGAAGGCGTTCGGTAAGGCGTGCTCGACCACCGGCAAGACCCTCGCCGGTGCCATGTCGACGGCCGAGGTGGCCCGGGACATGGAGCTGATGCGCCGAGCGGTCGGCGACAAGAAGCTGTCCTACCTGGGCTTCAGCTACGGCACCGCGCTGGGGCAGTACTACGCGAACATGTTCCCGGACCGGTTCCGCGCGATCGCGGTGGACGGCAACATCGACCCGCGGCAGTGGACCGGGGCCGGCGGCACCGGCAGCAAGATCCTGGACGCCCGGATGCGGTCCGCGGACGGGGCGTGGGCGGCGCTGAAGGAGATCTTCAAGCGGTGTGACGCGGCCGGCGAGGAGTACTGCGCGTTCGCCGCGGGCGACCCGGCGAAGAACTTCGAGGCGATCGCGAAGAGCCTGCGGGCCAAGCCCCTGGTGATCACCGACGAGACGGGCACCGCGAAGATCACCTATGCCGACTTCATCGGCGCCTCACTGAGCTACCTCTATTCGCCGTACGCGGGTGAGAACGTCATGCAACTCGCGGCGGACCTGAAGGCGCTCATCGACGGCGGTGCGACCGCGGCCGTGGCGAAGAAGTCGGTGCTGCAGCGGGTTCAGACCGCCAAGTCGATCGGGTACGACTTCCCGTACGACAACAGTTTCGAGGCGCAGGCCTCGGTGATCTGCACGGACGGCACGCACCCGAAGAACGCGTCGAGCTGGCCGGCCGCCACGGCGACCCGTGACCTGACCGCCAAGTACTTCGGCCGCCCGTGGGGCTGGTTGAGTGCCCAGTGCGCGAGCTCCACGTGGACAGTCCGGGACGAGGACGCGTACAAGGGGCCGTTCAACAAGCAGACCGCCGCACCGGTGCTGCTCATCGGCAACTACTGGGACCCGGCGACGAACTACGCCGCGTCCGTGTCGTCGAGCAGGCTGGTGCCGAACTCGCGGCTGTTGTCCAGCGACAACTGGGGGCACACCGCGTACGGGACGGGCGTCTGCGCGACGAGCGCGATCGACCAGTACCTGCTGGGCGGGAAGCTGCCGGCGAAGGGCACCGTCTGCAAGGCGGAGCACCAGCCGTTCACCGAGAAGCTGACGGTTCCGGAGGACCCGTCGGTGCTGTCGTCGTCCGCGGTGGGTGGCAAGAAGCTGCCGCCGGTCGTGGCGCCGAAGCCGGTCTCGGTTCTCACCGGTGGCCGTTAGGAACCGGTGACACACAGGGTTGCCGGGCCGGTGTTCGTGGGCGGTCCGGCAACCCGCGGCGTCACACAGTGCCTGCTCGGTAAGGGATGGCTGGGCCACGCCGCAACCCAGCCATCCCTTACCGAGCAGGCACTGAACGAGTCACGGACGCGGGACCTGCTGGGCGGCGGCGAGCCAGTCCAGGGCGTACTCCAGATCGGCCGCCGCGGAACGACGGCGATAGACGTCGTCGTTGCGGGCGCTCCCCGCACAGGCGTCGAGCCGTTCCCGCAGCACCGGATGGAACGTCGCCTCGTCGACCAGAGCCGCACCGGGGTACGCCTGCCGAGCCCGCCGCCGGCGCACCAGGTGCAGGATCGCCAGGCAGGCGGCCCCGGCCCACAGCCCGGCCACCGCCACCACGCCCGTCACGAGGGGACGCAGTGGCACGCCGGTCACCCCGGCCAGGGCCGCGACCAGGAAGAACCCGCCCGCCCCGGCCGCGACCGCCCACGGGTCGACGGGAATCGGGGTGGCCCGGTAACGCCGGGCGGCGGTGGACGTCTCGGCCCGGGCCTGCCCGAGCCGTGCGAACGTGACCCGGTCCGGCCGGTCCGCCGTCCAGTCCCGGACCTGCGCGTCGACCACCGCGGCGTCGAGCTCACGGATGATTCCGCGCAGTCGTCTCCGCACGGACACCCCGTCGTCCGGAGTCCGTGCCGGATCGGCAGATCGTCTTGTCACGGCCACCCGTTCGCGAGGTCGTCGAGATGGCGTTCCAGGCAGTCGATCGCCTGGCAGAGCAGCAGGTCGGCGTGGGCCAGCCGGCGGATCACCGGGTCCGCGCGGGCGGCGTGCCGCAACTCCGCGACACTCCAGTGCCCGGAGCCCGCCTGCCGTAGTGTCGCCGACACCAGCCGTCCCCGGGCCCGGATCAGGCTCTCCGGCACGTCGTGGAGCAGGACGGCCGGTGACTTGTCCGGCAGCCCGCCCAGCCGCCGCCGGCCCAGCGCGCGGACGGCCCGGCGCCACACCCAGGGCGTCGCCGCCGCGAGCACGAGCAGCGCCACGCCCGCGGCCAGCAGCGTCCCGGCGATCCCCAGACCCGCCAGCCCGGCCAGGGCGACGGCCGTGGCCACCGTCGCGAAGCAGGCCACCGTCGCGACCGGCAGCCGGATCCACGCCTGCGGCACGCCGGCCGCCTCCACCAGGACCTCGTCGAGCAGGGTCAGCCGCGCGCACGCCGACCGGATCCAGAACCGCCCAGGGTCGCTGGTCGCACCGGTGACCTCGGCGAGTCCGTCCGCGACCAGGGCACGGACCGCACTCAGCTCGGCATGCAGCGCCCGGACCGCCATGGGACGAGCCTGCCATCGATCAGCCCCGGCGGAACTGTCGGTTTTCCGCACCCCCGGTGGGGTCAGGCGACCGATCGTTGTCTGATCGCCGCGACGGCCTCCTCCGGCGTGGCAAGCACCGGCACGTCCGGGAGCCGGGGGCGGTCCACCACGATCACCGGCAGACCCAGGTCGCGGGCCGCGACCAGTTTGGCGTCCGAGCCGCCGCTGTCCTTGGTGATCAGCACGTCGATGCGGTGGCCGCGCATCAGCTCCCGTTCGCCGGCCGCGGTGAACGGTCCCCGGTCCAGCAGCACCGTCATCCGACGCGGCGCCGGCGGGTCCGGCGGCTCCACCGAACGGGCCAGGAACCAGCAGTCGTCCACCGCGGCGAAGGCGGCCAGGCCCTGTCGGCCGGTGGTCAGGAAGACGCGCCGGCCGAGCCGGGGGAGCGCGGCGGCGGCTGCGGTGAGCGACGCGACGCGGTGCCACTCGTCGCCCGGCGCGGCGCTCCAGCCCTCCCTGCGCACGATCATGAGGGGTACGCCGGAAGCACCCGTCGCCGCCACCGCGTTCGCCGTGATCCGTTCCGCGAACGGATGGGTCACGTCCACGACCAGGGCGATCCGCTCGTCGTGCAGGTAGCCGGCCAGCCCGTCCGCCCCGCCGAACCCGCCGATCCGCACCGCGCCCGCGGGTAGCAGCGGATCCCGGGTCCGGCCGGCCAGCGAGCTGATCACCGTGTGCCCGTCCGCGACCAGCAGACCGGCCAGCCGCCGTGCCTCGGTGGTCCCGCCGAGCAGCAGGATCCTCACGGCCGGCAGCGGTCGGTGGAGTACAGGTGGCTGTCCGGGAACTGTCCCGCGGTCAGTGCCGCGCCGACCACGATCACCGCGGTCCGCTTGATCCCGGCCTCTTTCACCCGGGCGGCGATGTCGGCCAGGGTGCCGCGCACGATCAGCTCGTCCGGACGGCTGGCCCGGGCCACCACCGCGACCGGGCAGTCCGTGCCGTAGTTGCCGACCAGGTCGGCGACCACCGCGTCGATCCGCTGCACGGCCAGGTGCAGCACCATGGTGGCCCGGCTCGCCCCGAGGGTGGCCAGGTCCTCGCCGGGCGGCATCGCGGTGGCGCGCTCCGCGGTCCGGGTCAGGATCACCGTCTGCGCCACCTCGGGCACGGTGAACTCACGGTTCAGCGCGGCGGCCGCGGCGGCGAACGCCGGAACCCCGGGGGTCACGTCGTACGGCACGCCGGCCGTGTCGAGCCGGCGCATCTGCTCGGCGACCGCGCTGAACACCGACGGGTCACCGGAGTGCAGACGGGCGACGTCGTGGCCGGCCCGGTGTGCGGCGACCATCTCGGCGACGATCTCGTCCAGGTTCAGGTTCGCGGTGTCGACCTTGCGGGCGCCGGGCGGGCAGGCGTCGAGGAGCTCGGCCGGGACCAGGCTGCCGGCGTACAGGCAGACCGGCGCGGCGGCGATCAGCCGGTGGCCGCGCAGGGTGATGAGATCGGCGGCGCCGGGACCGGCGCCGATGAAGTGAACGGTCATCGTGGCACCACCGACCAGATCGTGACGGGCATGAACGAACGCCAGCCGGTGAAGCCGCCGACCGGCGAGCCGCGCTGCACGGTGAGCCGGGTCAGCTCACCGCCGAGCCGGGCGTAACCGGCGGCGACCGCGGCCTCGGACTCGACCGTCACCGCGTTGACCACCAGCCGGCCGCCCGGGCGCAGCGCCGCCAGGCAGCTGTCCAGGACGCCGTCGCGGGTCAGTCCGCCGCCGATGAAGATCGTGTCGGGGGCGGGCAGGCCGTCCAGCGCGTCCGGGGCGCGGCCGTGCACCACGCGCAGGCCGGGCACCCCGAGCGCGGTGGCGTTCGCGGTGATCGTGGCGGCCCGGTCGGCCGACGACTCCACGGCGACCGCGCGGCAGGACGGGTGCGCCCGCATCCACTCGATGCCGATGCTTCCCGAACCGGCGCCGACGTCCCAGAGCAGCGCACCGGGGGAGGGGGTGAGGGCGGCCAGCGTGACCGCCCGGACCTCCCGCTTGGTGAGTTGGCCGTCTCCGGCGTACGCGTCATCGGGAAGACCGGCCACCCACGAGGCCGGCGGCCCGTCGCCGCACTCCACCGCGATCACGTTGAGCGGATCGCCGGGTGGGAGCACCCACGTGCCGGCCGTGCCGGTGACGACCCGTTCGGCCGGACCGCCCAGCTGTTCCAGAACGGTCATCGCCGACGAGCCGAAACCCCGGTCGGCGAGCAGCCCGGCGACCGCCTCCGGGGTGTGCGCGCCGGCCGAGAGCACCAGGATCCGGCGGCCCGGACTGAGGATCCGGCCGAGGGCGGCGACCGGTGCGGTGACCAAGCTCACCACGTCGGCGGTGGCAAGATCCCAGCCCAGACGGGCTGCCGCCAGCGACACCGACGAGGGGTGCGGCAGTACGCGCAGACGGTCCGGGCCGATCAGCCGGGAGAGAGTGGCGCCGATCCCGTGGAACATCGGGTCACCGCTGGCGAGCACGCAGATCCGCTGCCCGCGTTCCGCCTCCAGGAGTCCGGGCAGTGCCGGGACCAGCGGAGACGGCCAGGCGACGCGGCGCGCGCTCACCTGCTGCGGCACGAGATCCAATTGACGGGGGCCACCGAACAGCACCTCGGCGCCGGTGAGGGCGCTTCGAGCCGTACCCGAGAGATCCGGCCACCCGCCGGCACCGATGCCGATCACCGTGACCACATCTTCCACACGCACCCGGTGAACCTATCCCCCTCCCACACTCGGAGATTTTCCGGTCGGCATTGAGCCAACCCGGCGTGAGGCGCGTACCCATCCCTGACGGCCCACCGCTGACCGGGTGCTGTCACGTCGGCCGCAGGGGTGGCAGACGCCGTGAGACGACTGCCGAGCGGGTGAGGACGATGGCGATACCGACGTACCAGGATCGGCGCGGGCTGCCCGACGACGACGACGGTTACTTCTCCGACCTGCGGGCGCCCGCCGCCGACTTCCGGCCGGAGAACAACCGCCCGCCCGCCTCCTGGGACGACTACCGGGACCGGGACGACTACCGGGACCGGGACTACGGGCAGCAGCAGTACGCCCCCGCGCCGCAGTACGGGAACCAGCCGGAGTACGTCGGCGACCCCTACCGGCGCGGCGACATCGTCCTCGAGTCGGAGACCTCGGCGACCGGCTGGAAGGTCGGCACCGGCGTCCCGATCCCGGAGGAGCAACGGCCGCCGGGCGAGGCCAGCAGCGGCAACCGGCTCTTCACCGTGTTGCTGTTCCTCTCCGGTCTCGGGACCAGCATCGCGCTCTGGCTGTTCAACACCCAGGCCGGCGCGGTCAAGGACACGTACACGACGATGCTCGCGGCCGGCCGGATCACCGGTCTGGTCGCCGGCTACGTGCTCTTCATCCAGGTGCTGATGATGAGCCGGGTCTCCTGGCTCGAGGAGTGGGTCGGCTCCCGCGACCTGCTGCGCTGGCATCGCTGGCTGGGCACCTCACTGGTGCTCGCGCTCGTCGGTCACATCGTCTTCATCGTGTACGCGTACTCGATCCCGGCCGGCACCGGCGTGGTCGAGCAGGGCTGGACCGTGATCACCACGTTCCCGGACATGATGAGCGCGACCGTCGCGACCGGCCTGATCGGGCTGATCGCCCTGATCTCGATCCGTTTCGTGCGCAACATCCTGCCGTACGAGCTGTGGCACCTGATCCACCTGACCAGCTACGGCGCGCTGCTCCTCGGGTACGCCCACCAGATCACCCTGGGCGCCGACATGAGCGGCCGGTTCGCCTCGGTGTTCTGGCCCGCGCTCGGCTGCCTCACCATCTCCGCATTCGTCTGGGGCCGGGTCGTCGAGCCGTTCTGGCTCAACACGCGGCACCGGTTCAGCGTCGCCGAGGTGGTCGGTGAGGGCGCCAACACGTTCTCCATCTACATCGAGGGCAAGCGCCTCGAGAAGCTGCCCGCCCAGGCCGGCCAGTTCATGCGCTGGCGGTTCCTGACCGCCAACGGCTGGTGGCAGTCGCACCCGTTCTCGCTGTCCGCGGCGCCGAACGCCAAGTGGCTGCGGCTCACCGTCACGGTGGCCGGCGGGCACACCCGCAAGCTCGCCTCGATGCGGCCCGGCACCCCGGTCTGGGCCGAGGGACCGTTCGGCACGTTCACCGCCGACCGGCGTACCCGGCGGCGGGCCCTGCTCATCGCCGGCGGCAGCGGCATCGCCCCGATCCGGGCGCTGCTCGAGGACATGCCGGCCGACACGATCGTCATCTACCGCGCCCGCCGCCCCGAGGAACTGGTCTTCCGCACCGAACTGGAGGACCTGGCCGAGGAGCGGGACGCCTGGGTGCGGTACATCGTCGGCGGCCGCAACGATCCCGGCCCGCGCCGGCTGTTCACCCCGGAAGGCCTGCGCGGCCTGGTGCCGGACGTGAACCGCCGCGACGTGTATCTCTGCGGCCCGCCCGGACTGGTCAACGCCGCGGTCGACACGATCAAGCAGCTCAAGGTGCCGGACAGCCAGATCCACCTCGACCCGTTCGAGTTCTGAGCCCGTTTTCTCGTTCCCTAGGACTTGGGAGTTCTCGCGATGCGACGTAGTACCGCAGCAGCCGTCGGCACCCTCACCGGCGCGGCCCTGATCCTCGGGGTCCGCCTGAGCGTGACCCCGCCGGACGCGCCGGTGGCGACAGCGCCGGTCGCGCAGGAGCAGGAAGAGGTCGCCGAGGAGCCGGAGGCCGGCGGCACCGCCGAACCCACCGAGGGCGCCTCGAAGGGAGCCTCGAAGGGCGCCGACAAGGACGACGACAAGAAGGACGACGAGAAGGCCGAGGAAGAGGAGACCGGGCTCAAGGCCGGCACCTACAAGGGCAAGGCCGTACAGAACCAGTACGGCACGGTCCAGGTGACGATCAAGGTCAGCGGCGGCAAGATCACGGCGGCGAACGCGACAGCGCCCACCGACGGCTTCAGCGGCACGATCAACCCGAACGCGGTCAAGACCCTCGCCGCGGCGACCCTGAAATCGCAGAGCGCCGAGGTCGACGCGGTCTCCGGCGCCACCTTCACCAGCCAGTCGTACGTCGCATCCCTGCAGGCCGCACTGGACAAGGCCGGGGCGTAGGGTCTCGGTTCGTGCGCCACGTCGAACAGGTGATGGGAACGGTCGTCAGCATCGAACTCGCCGACGACCTGCCGGCCCCGCGACAGCAGGAGCTCATCGACGCCACCTGCACCTGGCTCCACGAGGTCGACGCGCGGTTCAGCACGTACAAGGACGACAGCGAGGTGTGCCGGTTCCGCGACGGCACCCTGCGACTCGAGGACGCCTCGGCGGACCTGCGGCTCGTCCTGGACCGGTGCGCAGACCTGTGGCGAGACACGGACGGCTACTTCGACGCGTACGCGGGCGGCCGGCTCGACCCGTCCGGCTACGTCAAAGGCTGGTCCGTCGAAGTGGCCTCGCAACGTCTCACCGCCGCCGGATCCACCCGGCACTACATCGGTGCCGGCGGCGACATCCGGATGCGCGGCACGGGCCCCACCGGCGGCCCCTGGCGGGTCGGCGTCCGCCACCCGTGGGAGGCCGACAAACTGAGCTGGGTCCTCGGCGTGACCGACGGGGCGGTGGCGACGTCGGGCACCTACGAGCGTGGCGCCCACGTGTTCGACCCGCGTACCGGCAAGGCCGCGAGCGGCCTGCGGTCGGTCACCGTCGTCGGACCGGATCTGGCACTCGCCGACGCGTACGCGACCGCGGCGCTCGCAATGGGCGAAGCCGGCCTGACCTGGCTCGCCAAGAAGACCGACGAGGGGTACGAATCGGCGGCCGTGACCGACGACGGCCGGGCGTTCACCTCCGCCGGTCTCCCGATCCTCTCCTAGCACTAGAAGTTCGCACACACCCACGGCAACTGCCGGGGGAACAACGTGCGCAACGCGTCGAAGGCGTCCACCGGGACGGAGCCCAGCCCGCGGGTCACCACGTCCACCGGGTCCAGGACGCCGTAGACGAGACCACTGAGGCCGGCGGCGGTGAGCGTGGCCGACGGCTCCGCGGTGCCCTTGGCGACCGTGAGAGCCCCGCCCGCGCCGCTCAACGACCAGACGCCGCCGATCAGCTCGTCGTCCACCACCTCGACCGTCACGTCCGCCTCGCCGGCGGGCAACCCGGCCAGCGCGGGCAGACTCGACACCCGGGCCATCGGCGCCCGGTGCAGCGGACTGGACACCCGGGACTCGATCGTCGCCGTCAGGTCGGTGGCCCACAACTCCGGCGCCTCCGCCGGATCGACCCGCAGCGTGATCCGCTCGACCTGGTCGACGTGCCGGGCCAGGAATCCGAGCAGCAGCGCCCGGCCCAGCGGACCGGTGGTCAACAGGTCCTCACCGGTGAGTTCCCCGCCGAAACCGTCGATCCGGTACCGCAGCACGCCGACGACCTCCCCGCCGGAACGGGCCACCGCCACCCACACCGGGTCCCCGCGCCACTCCTCGAAACGGGTCTCGTCGTAGACGGCGAAACCGTGCCGCCGGGAGGCCACGAGGGCGGTCGTCTGCGCGTACACATCAAAGGCCTCGCGGTTGGGCAGGAGCTGGACCGACGCCCCCGGCACCTCGACACGGCCCAGGCCCGCCGGGTCGAGCGAGACCAGCCGGCGCTGCGGCAACCCGACGAACCCGAACCGGGCGTAGAAACTCGGCCGGAACGGGTAGAGGCAGCTCACCGTCCTGCCCTCGTCGTTCCCCTGACGCAGCAGCCGGTTCACCAGATCCCGCGCGAACCCCCGCCGGCGCGCCTCCGGATGCACCGCCACCGACGCGATCGCCTGCATGTCGTGCAGCACGCCCCGCACGTTCTGCCGCATCGGCATGCCCGCCGCGCAGGCCAGCGCCCGCCCGTCCTCCTCGGCCACCAGACTCGTCGTCGTCGTGAAGTACCTGACCCTCGCCTGCTGGGCGACGACGTCGGCAGGACTGCCCGGCGAACCCTCGAAGGCGTATCCCTGCAGCGGAAACATGGTCGACGGGCGCTCGTCGGCGCTGATCTGCCGGATCTCCATCCGCCCATCCTGCCCGTCGCCGACACGCCAGGGGACCCCGGTTTGATGTGGGTGGACGGGACAGGCTAATGTTTTGTCCGTCGCCGGGGAATACGCCGGATGGCATGCGGACGTGGCGCAGTGGTAGCGCATCACCTTGCCAAGGTGAGGGTCGCGGGTTCGAATCCCGTCGTCCGCTCGGAGAGGCTGCTGCTTGCGATTT
>NZ_JZKF01000209.1 GCF_000962825.1 Actinoplanes rectilineatus | reverse complement strand
GTCGCGGCTGGTGAAGTCGATGGTGGTGATCTCGCCGCGGAGCAGGTGGGTGCCGGGGACGATGGTGTCCTTGGACGGGTTGTACCGCTCGGTCCGCAGTTGCTTCATCTCGGCGTTGTCGTACGCGTCCTGCCACGCCTGGCTGTGCTGCGGCTGCATGACCGGGGCCGGGGTGTCCACGTCCCGGGGAGCAGCGGCCGACGGTGCCTGGGACGCGGTGTGCGGGTTGTTCGACAGCGCGTTGTGGGTGGCCCCGGCGACCTGGACGAGGGTGGCGCGGGAGTCTCTCGGGACGTCCTTGAGCTCGCTGAGCAGGTTCTTCTGCGTGGTCGGGCTGATCGGCTCGACACTCTTGAACGCCAGCCGGGTCAGGCCGTCGGCCGTGTTCGCGTCGACACCGGGATGGAACGTCTGGATGTAGTTCTGGACCTGCTTCTTCCAGGTCTCCCGGTCGGCGTGGCTCTGCGGGATGGCATCCGGGTTCGCCGCGTTGAAGTTCTGCAGCAGCCGGTCGGCGCGCGTCTCCAACGACACGCTGGGGTCGAACGCGCCGAACGCGAGCGGATCCATGCCGGGGAACAGGCGTTGCTGGGCGGCGGACTGGGCGAGGCCGCGGCCCTCCTTGGAGGTGTACTTGAGGTCGCCCTGCGGGTCGTTGCGCACGCCGAAGGTGATGTCGTTCTCCAGGCGGCCGCGGTCGACCCGCAGGAAGGTGTTCGGCTCGGGCATGTACACCGAGCGCGGGTCCACGCCGGCCATCGCCGCGCGGACGGCCCGGTCCCGCTGGTTGCCGCGGTCGGCGGCGGCCGGCGCGTTGTCGAGGGTGTAACCGCCACTGATGATCTGGACTTCGTCGCGGCTGTTGATGGCGGTGTCGGCGCTGTCGAACAGGCCGGTCATCGACGCGACGTCGGCGTCCCCGGTGTGCAGGAAGACCGGCTTGCCGTCGGCGCGTTCGTGCAGGTCGTTCAGGAGCTGCTCGGACTGCGGGTGCCGGACCAGGGTCTCGCGGATCGCGGCGTACGGGATGGTGTCCTGGCCCGGTGAATCGTTCGGCCCGATCCGCGAGTTGTTCCACGAGAAGCCGATCACGGTGACCGGG
>NZ_JZKF01000208.1 GCF_000962825.1 Actinoplanes rectilineatus | reverse complement strand
GTCGCGGCTGGTGAAGTCGATGGTGGTGATCTCGCCGCGGAGCAGGTGGGTGCCGGGGACGATGGTGTCCTTGGACGGGTTGTACCGCTCGGTCCGCAGCTGCTTCTGTTCGGCGTTGTCGTACGCGTCCTGCCAGGCCTGGCTGTGCTGCGGTTGCATGACCGGCGCCGGGACCGCCACGTCCCGGGGAGCAGCGGCCGGCGGCGCCTGGGACGGGGTGTGCGGGTTGTCGGCGAGCGCCTTGTGCGTCGCGCCCGCCACCTGGATCAGGGTCTTGGTGCCGGAACCCCGGTTGTTCGTCAGCTGGTCGGCGATGCTCTGCTGGGTGGCGGGGCTGATCGGGGTGACGCTCTTGAACGCGAGCTGGGTCAGGGCGTCGGCCTGCCTCGCGTCCATGTCCGGGTAGAACGTCTGGATGTAGTTCTGGACCTGCTTCTTCCAGGTCTCCCGGTCGGCGTGGCTCTGCGGGACGGCGTCCGGATTCGCCGGGTCGTAGTTCTGCAGCAGACGCTCGGCCTGCGTCTGGATGGCGATGCTCGGGTCGAACGAGCCGAAGAGACGCGGATCCATGCCGGGGAACAGGCGCTGCTGGGCCACCGACTGGGCGAGGCCGCGGCCCTCCTTCGACGTGTACTTCAGGTCGCCCTGCGGGTCGTTGCGCACGCCGAAGGTGACGTCGGTCTCCAGGCTCCGGTGATCGACGCGGACGAACGTGTTCGGCTCGGGCATGTACACCGACCGCGGGTCCACCTTGGCCATCGCCTGGCGTACCTGCTGGTCCCGGTGGTTGGCCTGATCGGCCTGCGGCGACGGGGCGTTGTCGAGGGTGTATCCGCCACTGATGATCTGCAGGTCGGGGCGGCTGTTGATGGCCGTGTCGGCATTGTTGAACAGGCCGTCCATCGCCGCGACGTCGGCGTCCCCGGTGTGCAGGAACGTCGGGTTGTCGCCGGCCCGGTCCTGAAGGCTGTTCAGAAGCCGCTCGGACTCCGGGTGCCGGACGATCGTCTCGCGGATCGCGGCGTACGGGATGGTGTCCTGGCCCGGTGAATCGTTCGGCCCGATCCGCGAGTTGTTCCACGAGAAGCCGATCACGGTGACCGG
>NZ_JZKF01000207.1 GCF_000962825.1 Actinoplanes rectilineatus | reverse complement strand
CTAGTGTCCTGCGCCGGAAATTCGGTCACAAAATCTGGCGATTGATTCGAGGATCTCCTCGGCGGTCTTGGTCCAGATGAACGGGCGCGGGTTGGCGTTCCAGTCGGTGACCCAGTCGCGGATGTCGGCTTCCAGGGCTTGCACGCTCTTGTGGACCCCGCGTCGGATCTTCTGGTCGGTGAGGAAGCCGAACCAGCGTTCGACCTGGTTGATCCAGGACGAGCCGGTAGGGGTGAAATGCATGTGGAACCGGGGATGCCGGGCCAGCCAGGCCCGGATCGCGGGGGTCTTGTGAGTGCTGTAGTTGTCACAGATCAGATGGACGTCCAGGCCGGCGGGCACGGTCTTGTCGATAGTCGTCAGGAAATGCTTGAACTCCGTCGCCCGGTGCTGGCGGTGCAGTTCGCTGATCACTGTGCCGTCGGCGATGTCGAACGCGGCGAACAAGCTGGTGACACCCTTACGGTGGTAGTCGTGGGTACGCCGTTCGGGCATGCCGGGCATCATCGGCAGCACCGGCTGTGAGCGGTCCAGGGCCTGGATCTGTGACTTCTCGTCGACACACAACACCACGGCCCGCTCGGGCGGATGGTGATACAGGCCGACGACATCGACGACCTTGTCCACGAACAGTGGATCGGTGGACAGCTTGAACGTGTCCGCCCGGTGCGGCTGCAGACCGAAATCACGCCAGATCCTGCCGATCGTCGACTTCGACAACCCGGTCCGGGCGGCCATCGACGCACGCGACCAGTGCGTGGCGTTCGACGGCACCTGCTCCAGCGTCGCCACGATCACCTCTTCGACCCGGTCCACGGTGATCGACCGCGGCCGGCCGGGCCGCTGCTCGTCACCGAGCCCGTCACACCGATGCGCCAGGAATCGTTGCCGCCACTTGCCGACCGTCGACAGATCGACACCCAGCCTGCGCGACACCTCCGTGTTCGACAGGCCCTCCGCGCAAGCCAGGATGATCCTCGCCCGCTTGGCCAGCACCTGCGCCGTCGACCCCCGACGAGTCCAGTTCGTCAAGGTCATTCGTTCCCGCTCGGTCAACACCAGCGGCACCATCGGACGGCCAGCACGCGACATCACTCGACGCTAC
>NZ_JZKF01000206.1 GCF_000962825.1 Actinoplanes rectilineatus | reverse complement strand
CGCCAACCCGCGCCCGTTCATCTGGACCAAGACCGCCGAGGAGATCCTCGAATCAATCGCCAGATTTTGTGACCGAATTTCCGGCGCAGGACACTAGCGAGCCGTGCACTGTTGCCCGGACGCTCTGCCCGGACAGACGGACGGACGGTTCGGCTCGTTCGGCCGTCGTCGCGTCGTCGGGTAGCGGTTCTGGCACTCGTGTCGCTATGGAGGGCGGCTCGTGGCGAGGACAGTTCGGGTCGGTTGGGGGCGGGGGCGGCTCGGATCGGGGTAGTTGGGGCGAGGACGATTTGGTCAGTTCGGGGTGAGGACGATTGGGGCAGTCCGGCCGTCGTTCACGGTTCTGTGGCGCGATTTCGGGCCGTGGGTGACGG
Organism: Actinoplanes rectilineatus; assembly: GCF_000962825.1. Classification (GTDB taxonomy): domain Bacteria; phylum Actinomycetota; class Actinomycetes; order Mycobacteriales; family Micromonosporaceae; genus Actinoplanes; species Actinoplanes rectilineatus. The sequence continues at coordinate 801 of NZ_JZKF01000206.1, read as the reverse complement.
CTCGGTTGTCTCAGCCGTTGTTCATGGTGGTTTGTCGAGCTGTGAAGGGCCGTGGGTGACGGCTCGGTTGTCTCAGCCGTAGTTCATGGTGGTTTGTCGAGATGTGGAGAGCCGTGGACGACGGCTCGGTCCTCGGGTAGCTCCTCGTGTATTGCTGAGGGCCGTGGTTCGCGTGATGTCCAGGGGGCAGGAGGCGACGGCGGCGAAGCCCGAGGCGGCGTCGCTGCTGCCCGCTTGATGCGACTCGTCGGATCTTGGCGCGTTGGCCACTTTTCGTGTCCAGTGCTTGTGCGGTCCACCTATGCAGCCCGCTTGTGCGGTCCACCTATGCAGCCACCCCGCTTGTGCGGCCCGCCTGTGCAGCCCGCTTGAGTGGCTTAGTGCCGCCAGCCGCCTGCCGGCGCTCGTTTGTGTGAGGGCCGGATCGCCGCCTGCACCGATTGCGGCGATTCGCCCGGCGCATGTGGTGATTGTGGTGCGTCTGCCGCGCGACCTTGGTGCAGAAGCCACCGTCCTCGGTGGTTAGCGCACCAAGGTCGGCCTTGACGCGGAGCGGTGCGGGGAGGTGCGCGGGGAGGGGCGGGTGCGGTGCGGGGAGGGTCGGGTGCGGCGAGGGGAGGGGGACGGGCTGGGCGGCCGCGCGGGGTGGTGCCCGAGGCCGGAGGTGATCAGGTGCCGGGGATGACGTACTCGGCCGGCGGGGCATTCGGTGCCGGGCCGGGCTTCGTGACGGGGAGACGGCGGCTGCCGCGGCGTGGGTGGGGTTGTGGTGATCCAGCGCGGATTGGGTGGTGGTTATCC
>NZ_JZKF01000205.1 GCF_000962825.1 Actinoplanes rectilineatus | reverse complement strand
ACGCCAAATCGGCCCCCTCCCCCGAGCGAAACGGCTGTGACCAGCGCGTTTCGAGATCATTAGTGAGAGGGAATTACATTCACGAGATCGCGCAATCACCGAACGTCACGAACAGTCAGAACTTTTTCGCGCGGGCGGTGAATCGGACCGGCGGGACGGCCGGGAAGCTGGCCCACACGTGCTTGGTCCGGTCGGTCTTGTACCAACCCACGTCGACCGCGAACGTCCGCGTTAGAAGAAGGCCGAGACCGCCGCGGCCGGGCGGGCGGTCCGGGTCGAGCCGGGGCGCCGCCTGGACGTCGTGGTCCGCGCAGTCCAGCACGAAGCGGTCGTCGACGCGGAGAAGGCGGATCACTGTCGGCGGGAGCCCGTGGCGCAACGCGTTGGTCGCGAGCTCGGTGGCGACGACCGCCATCCGGTCGGCCAGGTCACCCAGATCCGCGGACGAGACTTCCACGACGGCCTCCCGCAACTCGGCCCGGAGGTCGCGCAGACCCTGATAACCGTCGAGCGTCCAGCCGCGAAGCTCGAGGGCCCCGGGAAGCGGCGCTGAGGTGGGCAGCGCGGTCATGACGTCCATCTTGCCCGCCACACCGGGGAAATCACTGGGCCGGACGGTTGACCCCTGAAGCGGTGTCCCGGCTGGGCCAAACACCAGGTGGCACCGCAGGTGAGCCAAAGACGATATCCCTTTTCGAGTGGTTTGGCACGTTAAAGGCATCGTACTTTCGGCTAGTCTTCTCTCGACCTGTCGGATAGAGTCCCTGTAACCGAACGGCCCACTGCGTCTTGTGGTGGGAAACAACCGCCGCGTCACGGATACGGATTTGGACGCCCGACCGACCGGGTCCCGCACTCAGGGACCGGCTCTCCGGTCAGGTGCCAGGGAGGACCAGAACCATGACTGTTACCGAGACCGCCACGGAAGCGCCGTCGAAGACCACTACGGCGGTGCCGTCGAAGACCGCCCGCAGCGCCGAGGCTCCGGTCGACAGCGCTGCTGAGCTGCTCGGCGCGATGGCCGCCATGCCGGTGGGTCACCCGTCCCGCGCTTCGCTGCGTGACCAGGCGATCGAGGCCTGGCTGCCGCTGGCCCGGCATCTCGCGCACCGCTACTCCGGTCGCGGCGAGCCCACCGACGACCTCGTCCAGACCGCCACCGTCGGCCTGATCAAGGCGGTCGACAAGTTCGACCCCGAGCGCGGTGTCGAC
>NZ_JZKF01000204.1 GCF_000962825.1 Actinoplanes rectilineatus | reverse complement strand
ACTGTCAAGCCCCGGGTTTGGTGGAGAGTTGGTTAGCTGGTTTTCAGGGGTGCGGTGACCGGGTGGGTCATCGCGTGCAGTGCCTCGTATTCGGCGGGTGGGACGTGGCTGAGCTCGCCGTGCAGGCGCCGGTTGTTGTACCAGTCGATGTACTCGACGGTGGCCATCTCCAGGTCGTCGAGGCCGCGCCACGGCCCCTTGTTGCGGACGAGTTCGGCCTTGAACAGGGAGTTGAACGCCTCGGCCATCGCGTTGTCGAACGAGTCGCCCTTCGAGCCGACCGATGCGACGGCGCCGGCCTCGGCGAGCCGCTGGCTGTAGCGAATCGCTCGATACTGGACGCCGCGGTCCGAGTGGTGCACGAGTCCTTGCAGGTCAGCGCCCTGATTCTGGCGGCGCCAGATCGCCATCTTCAACGCGTCCAGCGCCAGGTCGGTGTACAGCGAGGTCGCGACCTGCCAGCCGACGATCATGCGGGAGTGCACGTCCAGGACGAACGCGGCGTATACCCAGCCCATGCTGGTGCGTACGTAGGTCAGGTCGGCGACCCACAGCTGGTTCGGACCCGTTGCGGTGAAGTCACGTTTGACCAGGTCACGAGGCCAGTCGGTCTCGGCCGCGGGCCGGGTCGTGCGCGGGGACTTGTCGCGTAACAGCCCGCGTAGCCCGGCTTCGCGCATCAGCCGTTCGACGGTGCAGCGGGCCACCCGTACCCCGCGGCGCAGTATTTCGTGCCAGATCTTGCGGGCGCCGTAGACGCCGTAGTTCTCCGCGTGGATCTGCTTGATCAACGCGGTCAGTTCGGCGTTACGCCGCGAGCGTCGCGAGGCGGGGCGGGTCTTGGCGGCGTAGTAGGTCGACGGTGCGATCGCTGCGGGCGTGCCTTCCAAGGCCCGCAAGATCGGCTGGACACCGTGTTCTTCCTGGTGGGAGTCGACGAAGTCGACCTTCATCGCGACGGACGGTCCAACTCCGCCGCGAAGAAACTCGCCGCGGACTTCAAAATCTGGTTCGCCCGCCGCAGCTCACGATTCTCCCGTTCCAGAGCGGCGAGGCGTTCGGCGTCGCTGCTGGTAGTGCCCGGCCGGCCGCCGGCGTCGGTCTCGGCCTTCTTCACCCAGCCGCGCAACGCCTCCGGATGAACCCCGCACTGATCGGCGATCCGCCGGATCGCGCCGACCGCGGACGCCGGGTCCCGGCGGGCCTCGATCGCCAACCGGGTCACACGCTCACGCAGATCATCGGGATACTTCTTCGGGGCCGGCATCGTTGAATCATCTCCCAGGTTTCGATGCCTCCATCAAACCCGGGGCGGGACA
>NZ_JZKF01000203.1 GCF_000962825.1 Actinoplanes rectilineatus | reverse complement strand
CTCGGACGACACCGCCCTGACCCTGCTCGTCGCGCGCCACCTCGTCGACACCGGCGGGGGGGGGTTCCCCGGGGCCTTTCTTTTCCCCCTTCGGGGGGCCGCCCCGGCAATCCCCGGCCCCCGGCCGCCGACCCCCAAGCCCCGGCGAACGGCAGGCACCGGCACCGGTGTCGGCACCCAACCGTTGAAGCGGGTGCAACCACCGCCCACCGGGTGCAGCCACCGATTACCGAAGATCCCCAACGGGGAGCGCACCCGATCATGCCGTTGGGTGCGCACACGCCCCACCCCAGCGCGGCGAGCACACCCGATCATGCCGTTGGGTGCGCACACGCCCCACCCCAGCGCGGCGAGCGCACCCGATCATGCGATCGGGTCAGCTAACCATCCACCGGAGCTACGCGCCCTGTGAGCGTCCCCGATCTAATGATCGGGTGCGCTCGGCCCCGCCAAAGGGCCGACAGGCGAACCCAAACTCAAGATCGGGTGCAGCCATCTCCCCACCGGAGACGTCTCGGCGGTGAGCGCACCCGATCACGAGCCCGCCGGAACGGCAACGGGCCATCATCTCCGCTGGCCGGCTTCCACCGGCGCTGCGCGGAACGCGGTTTCGCGGTCATCACCCACCACGACGCAATGAACTCACCCGATCACGGGACCGGTGCAACCACAGCACCGGCCGCAGAAGGACGGCGAAGACACCCAGTCAGCCGAACGGGTGCCATAAACGCCAGCTCCGGATACCGGTTCCCGATCAAGCAGTCGGGTGCGCTCACCGCCCGGATCGGAGACCACCGAGCGGCACCCGCACCCGATCAAGCGACCGGGGACTGGCACCAGCCGCTACCGGAGGGCGACCGCACCCGATCACGAAACTGGGTGCGGCCGCCCCACCACGAGACGGCAAACGCACCCGATCAAACGGTCGGGAACCGGCACCTGCCGTTACGGGAGGGCAAGGGCACCCGATCACAGGACTGGGTGCGGACGCCCCCACCACGAGACGGCAAACACACCCGATCACGCGACCGGGTGCTACCGCCCCCTGCAGCGGAAACCGACGAACGACGAAGACTCCCGATCAAACCGACGGGACGGGACACCCGCCGTTATGGAAGGGCGACTGCACCCGATCACCGAACTGGGTGCGATCGACCCCCACTACGAGCCTACAAACGCACCCGATCACGCGTTCGGGTGCGGACGCCCCACCACGAGACGGCAAACGCACCCGATCACGCGACCGGGTGCTACCGCCCCACCACGAGACAGCGAACGCGCCCGATCACGGGAGCGGGTGCTACCGCCCCACCACGAGACAGCGAACGCGCCCGATCACGGGA
>NZ_JZKF01000202.1 GCF_000962825.1 Actinoplanes rectilineatus | reverse complement strand
CGAGCACACCGGCCCGAAGGTCATGCGCGACCTCACCGTCGCCGAGATCCACACGTACTACGTCATCGCCGGCGACGAACCGGTCCTCGTCCACAACAACGACGAATTCTTCTGTGAGGCGTCGGCCGACGTTGCAGAGCGCAGAGAAGCTGCCGGAGTGCAGACCGTCGCCGACGAGGATGCTCTTCGTGCTGAGGAGATCGCAAAGGGCTGGAAACCGTGGAAGTGGACGAGGATGAACACCTTCGGGCGTCTCGACGTCGCGGGCCAGACCTTCCATGGGCGCAGTCACAAGAATGCTTGGGCCAGTCTCTACCCCGGTAAGGGGCATCGCCTGATGGGTCCTTCCTTCAAGGACCATGCCGAGGGGCATCTGTTCAACCAGGCCAAGGAAGCCGGAGCCAAGGGTGGCATCGGTCTCCTGTACACCGACAGAGCCACGTGCAGTTTTTGTCGCAACAGCATGCGTGGGTTCGCTAGAATGCTCGACTTGGATGAAGTGCATGTGTACGGACCAAATGGATTGATCGGTATCTGGAACAAGACCGACCGGATTTTGTAGGATGGCGAATGTCGACGATAGTTATTGACGAGTTTGCTCCGTCCCGGACTCGAGAGATCACCCTGGCGGAGCTCCCCGGAGTCTGGAGCGAACTTCCGAGCGACGACTGTTTCGGTCTTACGTGGAACGACTCTGGCGATGATGTCATCATCGTCAGTGTCTACGACACCTACTCGACCGTGACGATCGGTCATGACGACACCTTCTACGACCTCGCCTTGTCCACTGACGAGGGGACCCAGGGCGCCGTGGTGATGGGTGAGTGGGTGGAATGGCCGACAAGGTCGATCCTTCCTCGAGACATGGGCCTCACGGTTCTCCTCAAGGGCAACGATTTCCCTTCACTTCTTCAGGAATACACCTGGAGAGAGCAGGAATGAGTGGCGACGGATGAAATCCCAGGACTATTGCGTGTTCGGGTAGCTTCTGGTCGCGGCCGTGATGAGGTCTTTTGAACGGCGATCGGCGCGTCGGTCGGCACGGGCGATGTTGGTTTCGCCGTTGGTGCGGTGCCAGCCGATCGCGGTGTTACGCAGTGTCGCTATGACGGCGGATCTGGTGCCGGTCCGGGCCTGATAAAGATCCTCACGGAACATGACCTCTCTGACAGTCCGAGTGGCCCGATCAGGGCACCAGTACCTCGGCGACGTGATGAAGAAGAAACCGAAGAAGCCGAAGGTCCCGAAGAAGAAACGAAAGCCCCCGGTCAAGAAGAAGCCGAAACCCAAGCCGAAGCCGAAGCCGAAGCCCGCCAAGGCGAAGCCGTCGAAGCCGGTCCAGAAGCAGAAGCCGAAGACCGCGCCGAAGAAGGA
>NZ_JZKF01000201.1 GCF_000962825.1 Actinoplanes rectilineatus | reverse complement strand
CCTGGTGATCCGGGCGGCGCACGTGGTGGCCGACGCGTACACGTACTACAACGTGTTCCGGCTGGCGTCGCGGCTCTACGACGACCTGGACGCCGACGTGCCGGAGACCAGGCTCGACCCGGCGTCCTTCCCGGCGCAGCCGTGCGACGACGCGGACGCCATCGCCTTCTTCCGCGACAATCTGCACGCGGTCACCTCGCTCACCCCCGAGCAGTTGGCCGGCCACCGCGGTCCGGACGGAACGATCCGCGGGCACCGGCGGCACGTGTTGCTGGAACCGGACCGGATGCGCCGGGTGACCGCGTGGATGGACGAGGCCGGGATCGGGCGTTTCCCGTTCTTCCTGGCCGCGCAGGCGTTGTTGCAGGGTGCGCTGACGGGGCGCGACGACGTGGTGGTGGGTGTTCCGCTGGCGAATCGGCGTGGAAAGCGGCAGCGTGAGGCGTACGGGTATTTCGTGAACACGTTGCCGGTGGCGATCGACCTGAGTGCGTATCCGGATTTTCCGTCGCTGTGCCGGGCGCTCGCGCTGCACACCTCGCGGATGCTGCGGTACCAGAACTTCGACCTGACCGCCCACGCCGCCGAGGTGTTCGACAACCCGCCGGCACGGTTGACGGTGGCCAGCACGTTCACGTACTACAAGGAGGCGCTGGAGGTCCCGCTGACCGGTTGCACGGTGGAGCCGTTGTCACTGGACCGCAGCCAGGTGATGTTCCCGCTCACCGTCAACGTCGAGGAGCACGACGAGCGGATCTGGCTGCACGTCGAACACTCGCACCAACTCGAGGCGGCCCGGCCGGTCGACCTGTACACGGCGGTGCTGGACGCGGTGACGGCCGGCCCCGCGGTGCCGTTGTCCGAGGTCTGTGCGGTGGGTCCGGCGGAACTCGCCCGGATCGACGGGCTGTCCGGCGTGGCCGAGTTCGCGACCCCGCCGTCGCTGGCGGACGCCTTCGCCGCGGTGGTGCGCGAACATCCGGACCGTCCCGCGGTCGGGGATTGGACGTACCGCGAGCTGGACGACGCCTCGGACCGGATCGGGCACGAGCTCGTGCGTACCGTGAAAGGTGGCTATGTCGCGGTTCGGATGCAGCCGTCACCGGAGCTGATCGCGACGCTGCTCGGGGTGCTGAAAGCCGGCAAGTGCTATGTGCCGCTCGACCCGAACACGCCACCGCAGCGATTCGCCCACATCACCGCGCAGTTCGCCGAGCTGCCCGTGGTGACCCGCGAGGACACGGACCGGATGCTGGCCCTGCCGGACGCCGGGCCGTTGTCGGTGGCGCCGTCCCGGCACGCTTATGTCATCTTCACGTCGGGGTCGACGGGTGTTCCCAAGGGTGTTCAGGTCACGCAGCGGAATGTGTTGCGGT
>NZ_JZKF01000200.1 GCF_000962825.1 Actinoplanes rectilineatus | reverse complement strand
CCTGGTGATCCGGGCGGCGCACGTGGTGGCCGACGCGTACACGTACTACAACGTGTTCCGGCTGGCGTCGCGGCTCTACGACGACCTGGACGCCGACGTCAGCGATGCGCTGCTGGAGCCGCTGTCGTTCCCCGGTGTGCCGCGGAGCGACGTGGCGGAGGCGGTCGCGTTCTTCCGGGAGAACCTGCACGCGGTCACCTCGCTCACGCCCGAGCAGCTGGCCGACCACCGTGGTCCGGACGGCACGATCCGGGGCCGGCGCCGTCAAATCCTGCTCGACAGCGCGCGTTCCGGCCGGCTGATCGGGTGGATGCAGGAGAACGGCATCGCCCGTTTCCCGTTCTTCCTGGCCGCGCAGGCGTTGTTGCAGGGTGCGCTGACGGGGCGTGACGACGTGGTGGTGGGTGTTCCGCTGGCGAACCGGCGTGGAAAGCGGCAGCGTGAGGCGTACGGGTATTTCGTGAACACGTTGCCGGTGGCGATCGACCTGAGTGTGTATCCGGATTTTCCGTCGCTGTGCCGGGCGCTCGCCGTGCACACGTCGCGGATGCTGCGGTACCAGGATTTCGACCTGACGGCGCATGCGGCTGAGGTGTTCGACAATCCGCCGGCGCGGCTGACGGTGGCCAGCACGTTCACGTATTACAAGGAGGCGCTGGAGGTTCCGCTGACCGGTTGCACGGTGGAGCCGTTGTCGCTGGACCGTGGCCAGGTGATGTTCCCGTTGACGGTGAATGTCGAGGAGCACGACGAGCGGATCTGGCTGCATGTCGAGCACTCGCATCAGCTCGAGGCGGCCCGGCCGGTGGATCTCCTCACGGCGGTGCTGGATGCGGTGACGGCCGGCCCTGCGGTGCCGTTGTCCGAGGTCTGTGCGGTGGGTCCGGCGGAACTGGCCCGGATCGACGGGCTGTCCCGGGTTGCCGAGTTCGCGACGCCGCCGTCGCTGGCAGCGGCTTTCGCGTCGGCGGTCAGCCGGCACGCGGACCGGAATGCGGTCGGGGATTGGACGTATCGGGAGCTGGACGAGGCCTCGGACCGGATCGGGCACGAGCTCGTGCGTACCGTGACGGGGGAGTACGTCGCGGTTCGGATGCAGCCGTCGCCGGAGTTGATCGCGACGCTGCTCGGGGTGTTGAAGGCCGGCAAGTGCTATGTGCCGCTGGACCCGCAGGCACCGTCGGCGCGGCTGGCCCACATCACCGCGCAGTTCGCCGACCTGCCCGTGGTGACCCGCGAGGACACGGACCGGATGCTGGCCCTGCCGGACGCCGGGCCGCTGTCGGTGGCGCCGTCCCGGCACGCTTATGTCATCTTCACGTCGGGGTCGACGGGTGTTCCCAAGGGTGTTCAGGTCACGCAGCGGAATGTGTTGCGGT
>NZ_JZKF01000020.1 GCF_000962825.1 Actinoplanes rectilineatus | reverse complement strand
GGCGTCCAGCGCGCCCGTATTCACCACACCGCCACGGGTGTGGTGACTTCGGGCGTCCAGCGCGCCCGAAATCACCACGCGGACGGGCTTCGCACCCTGGCCACGAAACGTGTCTAGTGCTTCTGACATGGGATTTCTTCGTCGATTTGGATCTGTCCCGTCTTCCGTGAAGCACGGGCGGAATCCGGCTACGGCTGGTGAATTCTGACTGCGCGGGCGATCTTGCGGTGGAGTGACCGCAGGATGCGTACGGTGTCTTCGTCGGAGATTCCGGTGGTGATCGACCAGTCCGAACCCGCCCCGAAGACATCGCTGGCGAAGACGATTTCGGTCGCGATGAGGGCTCTTCGCCAAGCCCGGCGATTGAGCGACTGTCCGTCGCGGATCAGCGGTTTCAAGCGCTGGGCTTCCTCGAGCAGCACCACTGCGCTCGTGAAGTCCATTGCGTCAGCGAGGGCATCGGGGCAGTGGGCAGGGCCACCCCACTCTGCAAGGCCACGGAAGAGCACGTATCGCTCGTCGTCGGTCAGGTCGCTGACGGTGAACTGATCTGCTGCCACAACATGATCATGACCGGTCGGCATCGCCGAGCAATACGCGTTTTTGTGGCAGGTCGAAGCCGGCACGGCCGTGCATCTGGCGCTGGAGCATGGTGATGCGGCGACGGCGGCGAAGTCTGACTTCACGCCGTTGAGCGCCCGCCCTGACCGGCGCCGACATCTGCGAATTGTCCTGACCGGCTTCTGGAATACGCGTCAGCGGAGACATCGAGGCCTCCAGCGATGGTCAGTGGTTTCTCGACGATTCCACTGCATCGCTGGAGGCCTTCGCTGCTCACCAGCCCCGGTCGTGACCGTCGGATCGAGTGGTCACGTCTTCCCGATCAACCTTCCTGGGCATCCCGGCTGGTGTGAAGAACCTGTTGTGGGTTGGCGAATCGTCGGCGTCGGCGATCTCGGTGATACGGCCGGGGGTGGCGACGGCGGTGGTCCTCGGTGTGGGCGGTGGGCTTGGGAGGTGATTCCGAGTGTTGGGGCGGCGTCTGTGGACGCGCCGGTGGAGAGGACGGCGGCATGGCTGCTCGTCAGTCGTGGGAGATGGCGCCCAGGACGTTCAGGCGGGCTGCTCGGAGAGCGGGCAGGATGGCGGCGACTACGCCGACCAGGGCGGCCAAGGCCAGGTAGGTGGCCATGCGGGGCCAGGGGAGGACCAGTTCCGTGATGCCGTCGTTCTCCAGGGCGCGGGTCACCGCGCTGCCCATGCCGGCGCCGACGGTGACGCCGAGGAGAGCGCCGAAGACGGAGATGACCACGGCCTCGACGGTGATCATGCGCATGGTCTGGGAGCGGTTGAGGCCTACGGCTCGGAGCAGGCCGAGTTCGCGGGTGCGTTCCAGGACGGACAGGGCCAGGGTGTTCACGACGCCCAGGACGGCGATCAGGATGGCCAGGCCCAGCAGGATCTGGATCATCATGATGATCTGGTCGAAGCCGGCGGCCTGGTCGTCGACGAACGTCTGCTGGTCGACGGCGGTGACCTCGGGGCTGTCGGCGACGAGGGCTTTGATCTGGGGCAGCACCGCGGAGACCGAGACGCCGTCGTCGAGGCGGATGTAGCCGATGGTCGGCTGGGTGATGGCGAAGTCCTTGATCGCGCCGGCGGGCAGGATGATGCTGCCGGGCAGCGCGCCCTCCGGGTAGAGGTGGGCGACCGTGTAGGTGTGCGGCTCGCCTCGGCTGGCCTGCACGGTTACCGTTCTGCCGTCCTGCCAGCCCCACGCGGCGGCGTTCTCGGCGCTGACCGCGAGCTGGTCCTCGGTCAGGGTGGGGGCGGTCGTCCCGTACGCCTGGGCCAGCGTGGCCAGGTCGCCGGTGGCGTTGACGTACCGCTGCTCACCGTCGATCTGCACCATGTCGTGGTAGACGCCGGCAGCCGCCCGGACACCGGGGACCGTCGCCGCTTCGTCGATCACGGCCGGGTCGTAGGTGGGTGGACGCGGGCCGGCCTGATCGCCACTGATCATGATCTGGGCCTTGAGGACGCGCGCCACCTCGGCCTTGAGGCTGCTCTTGGCCGAGTCCATGACCACGGTGACGCCCGTGACCAGGGCGATGCCGACCATCAGTGCGGCGGCGGTGATCGCGGTGCGGCGCGGGTTGCGGCCTGAGTTGAGCCGGCCCAGGCGTCCGGGCAGCGACCAGGAGAAGAGCCGGCCGAGCAGGGACACCACCGGGCGGCTGATCAGGGGTGTGAGCAGGGCGATGCCGATGAAGGTGACCAGCGCGCCGCCGATGATCAGCCAGATGGTCGTGTCGCCGGTGTCGGAGAACAGGCCCAGGCCCAGGGCGGTCGCGCCGATGGTGGTCACCAGCGATCCGGCGACCGTGAGTTTGGTGAGCGGGCGGTCCGGGGTGGCGACCTCCTGCATCGCGGCGATCGGGGCGATGCGGGAGGCGCGGAGTGCGGGCAGCACCGCGGCGATCACGGTGATCACGATGCCGACGACGAAGGCGCTGATCACCGCGCTGAGGGGGACGCCGACCGGCGCCAGGGTGAGGGAGCTGCCGCCCATGGTGCTGAACAGGTAGCCCAGGCCGGCGCCCGCGCCGATCCCGGCGGCCAGACCGAGCACGGCCGCGACGGCGCCGACGATTACCGCCTCCACCATCACCGAGCCGATCACCTGGTTGCGGCTGGCACCCATCGCGCGGAGCAGGGCGAGTTCCCTGGTCCGCTGGGCCACGATGATCGAGAAGGTGTTGAGGATCAGGAAGATTCCGACGAACAGGGCGACACCGGCGAAGCCGAGCAGGATCTGGTTGAAGAAACCGACGCCCTCCTGGAGTCCGGCGGCACTGTCCGCGGCCAGTTCCTCGCCGGTCCTGACCTGGTAGTCGGCGCCGAGCGCGGTGGTCAGGTCGTCGCGGACCTGTGCGGGGGTGACGCCGTCGTCGGCGCGGACCACCACGGAGGTGAAGGCGTTCGCCTCGCCGAGCATGAGGGCCTGCGCGACCGGGGTGGTGAAGGCGACCTCCTGGACGCCGCCCAGGCTGTCCCGGCCGCCGGTGTACGCCCAGACGCCGACGAGGGTGAACATCTTCTTCGGCTCCCGGGTGAGCACCGGGACCCGGTCGCCGACCTGCCAGCCGGACAGTGCGGCGGTGGCCGCGTTCATCGCGATCTCGTCGTCGGACTCCGGCCCACGGCCGGCGCGCATCTCCATGATGTCGTCGACGCCGGTCCAGTTGACGCCCATCCGGGGCGGCCCGAACGAGGTGAGCACCTTGCCGTCGGCGGCGATCACGCGAGCGCCGTCGAGGTCGATGCGGCCGGTCGCGTCGCGTACACCGGACACGGTTTTGATCTTGTCGATCGTGGCTGCCGGAAGCGGGGCGGGAACCTCCTCGCCCTCGAGTTCGGAGATCTCGAGCGCGGGTTTCGCGGTGACCGCGACGTCGGTCGCCGCATAAGCGTCCGCGAAGATCGAGTCGAAGGTGCGGTTGAGCGTGTCGGTCAGTACCAGGGCACCGGACACGAACATCACGCCGAGGACGACGGCGAGTCCGGAAAGGATCAGCCGAAGCTTACGGGCGAGCAGGCTCTTGAGGGTGGCGCGCAGCATCAGAGCATCACCGGATCGGTCTGCGTGTCGAGGCGTTTCATCGTGTCGAGGACGGTCTCGGCGGTGGGATCGGCCAACTCGTCGACGATCGCGCCGTCGGCGAGGAAGACCACCCGGTCGGCGTAGCTCGCGGCCACCGGATCGTGGGTGACCATCACGATGGTCTGACCGTGTTCGCGCACGCTGGAACGCAGGAAGGACAGCACCTCGGCGCCGGACCGCGAGTCCAGATTGCCGGTCGGCTCGTCCGCGAAGATCACGTCGGGCCGGCCGATCAGGGCCCGCGCACACGCGACGCGTTGTTGCTGCCCGCCGGAGAGCTGGCTGGGGCGGTGTGCGAGCCGGTCGCTCAGGCCGACCGTGGTGATGACCGTTTCCCACCATTGGGGATCGGGTTTGCGGCCGGCGATGTCCAGCGGGAGCCGGATGTTCTCTGCGGCGCTCAACGTCGGCAGCAGGTTGAACTGCTGGAAGACGAAGCCGATGCGATCGCGGCGCAGCCTGGTCAGGGCTTTGTCGCCGAGGTTGCTGATCTCGGTGCCGCCGACGTGCACCGTTCCCCTGTCGACGGTGTCGAGGCCGGCCAGGCAGTGCATCAGTGTCGACTTGCCGCTGCCGGACGGTCCCATGATCGCGGTGAACCGACCGCGCCCGAACTCCGCGCTGACCCCGCGCAGAGCCGTGACCTGGGCCTCGCCTGATCCGTAGACCTTCCAGATCTCCTCCGCACGTGCCGCCACCGGACCCCCGGTCTTCGTCGCCGTCACGTCGCCATCCCCTCGTCGGTTGGTGTCCGGCCCAGTGTTGCGAGGACGGCGGCGTCGGGCATCCGCCGCTGGACGTATGCCGACTACGTAAATCTGCTGAGGGGCGCCACCCAGACGTGGTCAGGGAAATCCCTGACGTTTGGCGGACAGTCGTGGTTGGTATTCACGTCTACCGTGGAATCCCCGGCCTGGAGGACCCCCTCATGCGTGCTCGCCCGGCTTTTCTCCTCGCGCTGACCGCGGCTCTGATCGCCGCGGGCTGTGCCCTCGGACCCGACTCCGACTCCGATCCCGACGGCGGTGTGCCCGCCCCGACCGAGACCGCGGTGTCCGCCGACACCGACGGCACCGACACTCCGGAGGAGTTCGAGGCCGACATCCGGGCGGCGCAGGAGGTCGCCGAGGACTACTGGACTTCCAAGATCAATGGATTCCAGCCGATCCGGCAGGTCGTGCCCTACGAGCGGGAGGGCGAGGTGGACTGCGGTGGTGAGCCGCTGCCGCGTAACAACGCCGTCTATTGCCCGGCCGGGGACTTCATCGCGTACGACGTGAACTGGTCCTTCGATGCTTTCCGGCAGATCGGCGACGCCTTCGTGTTCTATCTGCTCGGACACGAATACGCCCACGGGATCCAGGCCCGGCTCGGTATCCAGAAGGAGTTCACCATCGAGCAGGAACTGCAGGCCGACTGCATGGCCGGCGCGTTCATCGGTGACCAGGAGCGGGCCGGCCGCCTGGTGATGCAGAAGGGCGACACCGAGGAACTGGCCGACGGGCTGGAGGCGGTGGGCGACGACCCGGGACAGCCCTGGTTCGCGGAGGGTTCGCACGGCAAACCGGAGGAGCGGACCCGCGCCTTCGCCGGAGGGTACCGGGACTCGCTCGACTCCTGCGGCCTGTAGAGGCTGGTCACATTCGATCGGCCCGGACGGGGGACACCCCGCAGAATGCCGTCGTGGACGCCGTACTTTTCGACATGGATGGCACGCTGGTCGACAGCGAGAGGGTCTGGGGGATCGCCCTGTCCGAACTCGCCGTGCACGCCGGGGGCACCCTCTCCGAGCAGGCACGGCTCGCGATGGTCGGCACCAGCATGACGCGCAGCATGCAGCTCTTCCGCGAGGATCTGGGGCAGCCCGACCGGCCCGAGGCGCCGGACGTGCGGTGGATCGGCGACCGGGTGCACGAGTTGTTCTCCGCGGGGCTGGTCTGGCGGCCGGGCGCGATGGAACTGCTGCTCGCGGTCCGGGCCGCCGGGATCCCGACCGCGCTGGTCACCTCGACCGGCCGCCGGCTGGTCGAGGTCGCGCTCAAGACCATCGGCGCGGAGAACTTCGACGTGGTGGTCTGCGGCGACGAGGTGAGCCGGCCGAAACCGGATCCGGAGCCGTACCGGACCGCCGCGGAACTCCTCGGCGTGCCGATCGGGCGGTGTGTGGCGATCGAGGACTCGCCGAGTGGGGTGGCCAGCGCGCTGGCCGCGGGCGCGGCGGTGCTGGCGGTGCCGGCCGAGCTCGAGCTGCCGCCGATCGACGGTGTGCACCTGCGATCCACCCTGGTCGGCGTGGATCCGGAGTTTCTGACGTCTATTGTGCTTGCGTGACGTCAGATGTGACGTCATAGTGGTGTCATGGATTTGACGCCGTATCTCGAAGGGCTGCGTGCCGACCTCGCCGCCCTGGCCGCCCCCGGTGGCCCGGACGTGGCACGCGCCGCGGAGGTTCTCGGCGCGTCCCTCGAGCCATCCGCCCGGATGGTGCTGCTCGAGGCACTCTCCGACGCGGCCGCCGAGATCACCACCCGGCTCAACGGCCCCACGGTCGAGGTGCGGCTGCGGGGCCGGGAGGCGGACCTCGTGGTCGGCCGGGCGGTGCCCGAGCCTGCCTCGTCCGGCCCGCCCTCCGTGCCGGCTTACACCGACGGTGAGCTCTCCCGTCTGACCTTACGCATGCCGGAGTCCCTCAAAGCGCACGTCGAGCAGATCGCTGCCGCCGAGGGCATCTCGGTGAACGCGTGGCTGGTGCGTGCGGTGACGTCGGCGGCGCACGAGCAGCGGCCGGGCAACGGGCGTCGAGTCACCGGTTTCTACCAGGCCTGATTCCACCTCTGGCAAAGGAGACGAGCCGTGTATGAGTTCCCCCGCACCTCACCTGTCGTCGTCGACCTCCGCGTCCGTCACGGCATGGTGGCGATCGACGCCGGACCGCACGAGAGAGTCCAGGTCACGGTCGAGCCACCCGCGCCCGACGTCGAGATGACCCTCGACGGTGACACTCTGCTGATCCACGACCCACGCCGTCGTGGACCCGAACTGGCGATCACGGTCCGCGTTCCCGCCGACAGCGCGATCACGGGGCGCAGCGCGGCAGCCGACGTCCGGGCCACCGGGCGCTATGCCACCGCCCATCTGGATCTCGGATCGGCCGACGGCTGGATCGAGGAGATCACCGGTGACGTGCACATTACGGCGGCCAGCGGCGACGTGATCGTGGGACGGGCGGGAAGCGCCGTCTGGGCGAAGAGTTCGTCCGGACAGGTGCGCGTGGGTGACGTCGTCGGTGACGTCACTATCGACACCGCCAGTGGCGCCATCACGGTCGGGGCGGCGCACGCGTCGCTTCAGGCCAGGAGCGCGAGCGGTGCGGTGTCGGTGGGCAGCCTCCGCCAGGGACAAGCGAAGATCCGCACCACCTCGGGTGACGTCACGGTCGGGGTGGAGGCCGGGACCGGGGTCTGGCTCGATCTGGACACCCACGCGGGCCACAGCGTCACGGATCTGACTGCGGGCGGCGGTTCGGCTGCGGCGCCGTCGGGTGCGGGCTTGGAGCTTCGCGTACGCACGTCGAGCGGTGACATTCACGTCCATCGGGTCGACAGCATCGCCATGGCGGCGTGAGGCTCAGGAGGAGCCTGGTGTGATCAGCCCGCTCTCGTAAGCAAGAACCACCGCCTGGGTCCGGTCGCGCAGGCGCAGCTTGGTGAGCACGTGACCGACGTGGGTCTTCACGGTGGTCTCGCCGACACCCAGCATGTCGGCGATCTCGGCGTTGGTGCAGCCCCGGGCCACGTGGACGAGGACCTCCCGCTCCCGGCCGGTCAGCGCGCCGAGCCGTGTGGCAGCGCTGTTGCCGGGCGGCGGGACGGCCTCGGCCACCCGGGTCAGGACACGAGCCAGCACCGGCGGGGCGATCACGGCGCCGCCGGCGGCGATGGCCCGGACGGCGGCGATCAGCTCTTCCGGAGTGGCGTCGGTGCGAAGGTAACCGGTCGCGCCTGCGGCGATCGCTGCCATCACCTCGTCGTCGCTGTCGTGGGCGGTGAGGAGGAGGACAGGGACGGCCAGGTGGCCTTCGATGATCGCTCGGGTTACCGCGGGACCGTCGAGGCGGGGGAGGGACATGTCGGCGATCAGCAGGTCGGGGAGGAGCCGGCGGGCCAGGTCCAGGGCCTCTGTGCCGTTGCTGGCCTCTCCGGCCACGACGATTTCTGGCGGGCCGGTGTCGTGGGAGGGGGTGGAGAGTCCGCCAGTCCCAGTCCCAGTGGCGCTGGGCTGGGCGTGGGGGCGGGTGCCGGTCTTACCAAGGTCGGCCACGCCTTGGTGACCTTCGCGAGTGCCTGCTTGATGCTCGATGGCTGATCCGGCTTGTCGGCGAATGCGGCGATCGGGTGCGGGGCCCTTGCTTGTTTGGCTTTCGGTTATGGCGATTTCCCGGGAGCTGACGGAGGTGCCGGGATCGGGACTGCGGCCGGCGTGGAGAGTGGAACGGGCATCGACATCGGCCTCGGCGGTGATGTGGTTCTGCCGGTGAGGTGCGGAGCCGCTTGAGGGCAGGCGGCTTGGAGCCGGGCTGGTCGGGGTCGGAATGCCTGGGACCGGGCTGTTTGCCGTCAGGTCCGATGCAGCCCGGTTGGTTGAGGTCAGGATGGTGCGTAGGCCCGCCCGCTGTAAGGGCGCGGGATCTGCGAGCAACACCCGGATCGGTCTCATCGCGAAGGCACCGGAGTGAGGGCGGGCCCAAGGGACTGAACGGGTGCCGGCTCGGGATGGGCCGCGGGGCGGTCAGTCAACGGGGTCGGTCCGGACCCGGGTGGAGGACTCGGAAACGGTGAGGAGGGGGAGCGATGCCGGGTAGGCCGGCGGGGTGCCGCCGAACTCCGGGCACAGGGCCTGGTGGCTGCACCAACCGCAGAGACGGCTTGGCTTCGGGCGGAAGTCCTGGTTGCGCTTGGCCCGCTCGATGGCCTGGGAGAGAGCGACCAGGGTGCGCTCGAAACGCTCCAACTCCCCGGCCTCGGGGCTGTAGTCGAGGACCTCGGCGTCCTTGAGGTAGACCAGGCGCAGGACGCGGGGAACCACGCCGCGGGTGCGCCACAGGACCAGGGCGTAGAACTTGAGCTGGAACAGGGCGCGGCCCTCGAACGCCTCGCGGGGTGCGCCGCCGGTCTTGTAGTCGACCACGCGCAGGTCACCGGCGGGGGAGACGTCGAGACGGTCGATGTAGCCCCGGAGAAGCAACTCGTCGTCGATCAGCGTGGAGATGTAGGTCTCACGCTCGGCGGGCTCGAGCCGTCGTGGATCCTCCACCGCGAAGTAGCCGCCGAGCAGGTCACGGGCGCTGCTCAGGAAGGCGGCGATGCGGGCGGCCTCGGCGGCACCGGCGGGCGCGTCGACCAGCGCGAGCTGCCCCTCGGTGACAGCCGCGGCGGTGCCGGAATCCGTGGCGGTGCCGAAATCCGCGACGATCGAATCTGTAGCGCCGGCTGTCGCGGGCAGGGCTGGGTCGGCAGAGGGGGAGACCTGGCCTGACTCGGAGGTGTCGCCCTTGGTAGCCACGACTGCGGGGGCACGGCGGCGGGGGATCTCGTCGGGCTCGGTGGCGAAGATCTCGGCCATGAGGGGTTCGTCGGCCCGGAGGCGTTCCCACTCGGGGAGGACCAGGGCCGCTGCAGCCTCGGGAGTGCGGTCGGCCGCCGGGAGGTCGAAGAGACGCTCGAGGACGGCGTGGACCAGGGTGCCACGGACCTGGTCGGCTGACGGAGTCTCGGGGAGCTTGTCGACGCTGCGGAAGCGGAACAGCAGCGGACACGTCTTGAAGTCGGCCGCGCGGGACGGGGACAGCGACGGGCCCGCGGGAGCCTCCGGGCGTCGGCCACGCGCTGGTGTGCCGGGATCCGCACCGGTCACGTCTGGTTGACCGGCGACGTCTCCGGCCTTTGCCGTTTCGTCGGCAGCGGCAGCCAGCGGCTCTTGAACAGCAATGGGCTGGGCTCCTGCGGCGTCGGGCTGGGCCGTGGCGTCTGATGGGGCCGCGACGCCGGGGCGCCTCTCGGCGGAAGGAGCGCCGGGCTGCGGGGGCGGAGAGGCCGGCTGAGCCGCCGTGGAAGAGAACGCCGTCATGCCACTGAGGCTAGGCCAGGGGTGTGACGAAAAAAGCGGGGTGGGTCCCGCGGCGCGGGTGTCCGTAGCATCGACGCGGTGGGAGAAGACGCCGTGAAAGAGGGCCGGGGGCCGCGGCCGGTGGCGCGGGTGCTGGGTGTGCCGGTGCACGCCAGCGGGTCGATGGTGCTGCTCGCGGTGCTGGTCACGGTGGTCTACGGCAACTATGCGGAGGCCGAGCTCGGGCTGGCACCGCCGATCGCCTACCTGGTCGGCCTCGGGTTCGTGGCTTGTCTGCTCGGGTCGGTTCTGCTGCATGAGCTGGGACACGCGCTGACCGCCCGGCGCAACGGGATCGGGGTGCGGCGGATCACGTTGGAGCTGCTCAGCGGGTGGACCGAGATGGACCGGGACGCGCCCACCCCGCGGGTCGACGCTCTCGTGTCGCTGGCCGGGCCGGCCGTCTCGCTGGTGCTCGGCGGGATCGCCACCGCGGCCGTGCTGTTGCTGCCGGAACGGACCGTCCCGGGGCAGATCGCGTTCCAGCTGGCCGTCAGCAATGTGCTGGTGGCGGTCTTCAACGTGTTGCCGGGGCTGCCGCTGGACGGTGGCCGGGCGTTGCGGGCCGGGCTGTGGGCGCTGCTCAAGGACCGTAACCGGGCGACGGTGGTGGCCGGCTGGGCCGGTCGGGTGCTCGCGGTGCTCAGCGCGGCCGGGGCGGTGGTGCTCTACCGGACCGGGGTGCTCACCGTGTTCGGTCTGGTCTTCGTGCTGCTGGTGGTGCTCACCCTGTGGCAGGGTGCCGGGCAGTCGATCCGGTTGGGGCGGATGACCGGGCGGTTCCCGCTGATCGACCTGTCGCGGCTGGCACGGCCGGTGCTGACGGTGCCGGCCGGCACACCGCTCGGGGAGGCGCAGCGCCGCCGGTCGGAGGATCCGCGGCCGGATGTGGTGCTGGCCGTCGCCGACGCGGCGGGTAGCCTCACCGCACTGGTCGACCCGGTCGCCGCCGAACGGGTGCCGGTCGAACGGCGGCCGTGGGTGGGTGTGGAGACGGTGTCCCGGTCCCGGGACGCGTTGACCTCCCTGCCTGTCGGTCTCACCGGGGCGCAGGTCGTGCAGGCGCTGCAGACCCACCCGGGTGCGCAGTACCTGGTGACCGCAGGCGAGGATGTGATCGGCGTCCTGCGGGTCGCCGACGTGGCGGCGGTGCTGGAACCCCGCCGCGTCGCACCGAGACAGCGTTGAGCGAGCCAGAAGTAGCAGCGCTGAACGAACCAGAACCGCCGGCTGAGAGAAGAGCAGTGACCACAACCCCGACCACCGCCGTCGACGAGCAGGTCCCCGCGCACCGTGGGCCGTTCCGGGCGGGCGACCGTGTCCAGCTGACCGACCCGAAAGGGCGGATGCACACGATCGTGCTGGAACCCGGCAAGGCGTTCCACACCCACCGCGGCGCTCTGGAGCACGACGCGCTGATCGGCCTGCCGGACGGCAGCGTGATCACCGCCACCAGCGGTACGGCGTACCTGGCCCTGCGTCCGCTGCTCGCCGACTACGTCCTGTCGATGCCCCGCGGCGCCCAGGTGATCTATCCGAAGGACGCCGCCCAGATCGTCGCCATGGGTGACGTCTTCCCGGGCGCGAAGGTGCTCGAGGCCGGTGCCGGGTCGGGTGCTCTCACCTGTTCGCTGCTGCGGGCGGTCGGCGCGTCCGGCGAGGTGCACAGCTACGAACTGCGCGACGACTTCGCCGCCATCGCCCGCAAGAACGTCGAGGCGTTCTTCGGCGGACCGCACCCGGCGTGGCACCTGCACAACGGTGATGTGGCGAGCAACGAGATCGGCGGGTTCGACCGGATCGTGCTGGACATGCTGACCCCGTGGGAGACCCTCGACATGGTCGAGCGGTCGTTGATCCCGGGCGGTGTGTTCATCGGGTACGTGGCGACCACGCCGCAGCTGTCGGAGCTGGTCGAGGCGCTGCGTGAGCGGGGCTGCTGGACCGAGCCGCGGGCCTGGGAGTCGCTGATCCGGGACTGGCACGCCGACGGCCTGGCGGTCCGCCCGGACCACCGGATGATCGCGCACACCGCGTTCCTGGTGTCGTCGCGCAAGCTCGCCCCGGGTGTGACGGCTCCGCCGCGCCGCCGGAAGCCGAGCAAGGGCGCCGAGGCGTACGCGGCCCGCAAGGCGACCCTGGCCGCCCTCGCCGCGCAGGCGGAGGAGGAGGCCGAGGCCACCAGCCCGAAGCGTGTCACCCGGCTGGCGAAGGCCGCCGAGAGCGCCGGTGCGGGGACGGCCGGGACGACCACGGTCGAGACCACGGAGCCGGAGACGGTGAGCGGCGAGACCGCGGAGCAATAAACCGGAAAGTAACCAGACCGGGGGACCCACCGGGGAGTGACCGCCGCCGCTGCGATCCGGTAGGTTCCGGAAGGGTCTTTCGGGAGGGCAAGGGGTGGGCGCGATGAGTTCTCCGCCGTTCGGCGGTGGCAACGAGATGCCGGCGGTCTTCCCCGACTGGTCTCCCTACCCCGATCTCGACTCGGCCGCCCGGGCCTATCTCCGCGATCCCGACGTCGCTCTGGAGGCGCTCTTCGGCGTGCTGCGCGGCGCTTCTGTGCTGTGTTTCACGCTGGAGCGTTTCGTCAACGAGGTCAACGGCGTCTGGCAGGAGGTCGTCGTCTGCGACGGCACCCGCCTGGTGCTGTGGCACGGCGAGGACGTGGCGCCCGGCGACGGCCCGGTCGGGTCGATGACCTCGTCGCTGCGGGTGGTGCCGCTGTCCACGGTCACCGAGGTGGGCTGCCGCCGGCGGCTCACCCGGACACCGCAGGGCCAGGCGCGGGTCGACAGCATCGACGTCTACCTGCTGCTCAGTTCGGTCGACGACGCGGTGCCGCCGCCCGGGGTGGGCGAGGAGGACGGCCGGGCCCCGCTGCGCCACGACGCGCTGCGGTTCGGCAAGACCCTCGACGACGGCGGCCCGGGTCAGATCGCCCGCCTGGAGGAGTTCTCCCGGGTGGTCGCGTCCCTGGTCGGAAAGCCGACGCTCTAGACACGTTCGTGCCGGCATCCGTGTGGTGTGTCGGGGTGTTGAGCGCGGCCGTGGTCACCACGCCCCACGACGGCTGTGGTGACTTGAGGCGCTGAGCGCGGCCGTGATCACCACGCCCCACGACGGGTGTGGTGAATTCGGGTGGCCAGCGCAGCTGAAGTCACCACGCGGACGGGGTTGGCACCCTGACCACGGAACGTGCCCAGGCGCTTCGGGAACGCTTCTACAGGACGTCGGGGCCGGCGACGGCGACGCCGTCGGACTCGCGGGCGACGTAGATGCAGTCCCCGGGGCACTCCTTCGCGGAGTCGATCACCTCGAGGATCAGGTGCGACGGCACGCCCACGCGGACCCCCGGTGACTGCAGGAGATCACCCGCGCCGTCCTTGACGTATGCCAGGCCGTCGATGTCCAGTTCGAACACTTCCGGGGCGTACTGGGCGCAGAGGCCGTCGCCGGTGCACAAGTCCTGATCGATCCAGACCTGTAGCTCTTCCTCGGCTGCTGCCGACACTCCGACCTCCTGCAAAACGACTGCCGAACGACCACGAAACGACTGCCCAGCGACCGCATGACCGCCCGCCCGGCAACCTTATGACCACTGCCAGGCGACCGCCGAACGACCCCGCCGCCACTGGGCAAAGACTGCGATCGAACCACGACGCAACCGCTACGAGAACCGTCCGACCGTACCCGAAGATCCTGTATCAAGATCTTCGGCGGGTCGATCGATCGATCAATAGTCGGTGACGAGGGTGTTGCATGGGTCGAAAACCGCTTCGCAACAGCTAGTGTTAAGCCAAGACGTTCGAGCCCCCCGGGGAGGTGGGACGTGGCACGTAGCGACGAAGCGGACTCCCGCGCCGCACGATGGGAGAAAGAGGCCAACGATCTCTCCAGTCAGGTCGCGTTCCTTCAGGAGGAACTCGCCCTGGTCAGGCGGAAGTTGACCGAAAGCCCCCGACACGTCCGGCAGCTTGAGGAACGGCTCGCGGCAACGCAGGCGCAGCTGGCCCGAGTGACCGAGAACAACGAGCGGCTCGTGGCGACCCTCAAGGAAGCCCGAGCCCAGATCGTCACTCTCAAGGAAGAGATTGACCGGCTCGCCCAGCCGCCCAGCGGCTACGGCGTGTTCCTGACCGCACACGAGGACGGCACGGTGGACGTGTTCACCGGCGGCCGCAAGCTGCGGGTGGCGGTCTCGCCGTCGCTCGCGGTCGAGGAGCTCCAGCGCGGGCAGGAGGTCCTGCTCAACGACGCGCTCAACGTGGTCGACGCCTTCGGCTTCGAGCGCACCGGTGAGGTGGTCCTGCTCAAGGAGGTCCTGGACAACCCGGGTGGCGGCGCCGCCGACCGGGCTCTGGTGGTCTCCCACGCCGACGAGGAACGCATCGTGTTCCTCGCCGACTCGCTCGAGATCACGAAGCTGCGCGCGGGCGACTCACTGATGATCGAGCCGCGTTCGGCGTACGCCTACGAGCGGATCCCGAAGAGTGAGGTCGAGGAGCTCGTCCTCGAGGAGGTCCCCGACGTCGACTACACCGACATCGGTGGTCTGCACTCGCAGATCGAGCAGATCCGTGACGCGGTGGAGTTGCCGTTCCTGCACGCCGACCTGTTCCGGGAGCACCAGCTGCGCCCGCCGAAGGGCATCCTGCTCTACGGCCCGCCCGGTTGTGGCAAGACCCTGATCGCCAAGGCGGTGGCCAACTCGCTGGCCAAGAAGATCGCCGAGCGGCGTGGCGAGGAGAAGCACACCAGCTACTTCCTCAACATCAAGGGCCCGGAGCTGCTCAACAAGTACGTGGGTGAGACCGAGCGGCACATCCGCCTGGTCTTCCAGCGGGCCCGTGAGAAGGCCGGCGAGGGCACCCCGGTGATCGTGTTCTTCGACGAGATGGACTCGATCTTCCGGACCCGTGGTTCGGGTGTCTCCAGCGACGTGGAGAACACCATCGTTCCCCAGCTGCTCAGCGAGATCGACGGTGTCGAGGGCCTGGAGAACGTGATCGTGATCGGCGCCTCCAACCGGGAAGACATGATCGACCCGGCGATCCTGCGTCCCGGACGTCTCGACGTGAAGATCAAGATCGAGCGTCCGGACGCCGAGGCGGCGAAGGACATCTTCGGGAAGTACATCCTGGCCGACCTGCCGCTCTCGGGTGACGACCTGACCGAGCACGGCGGCAACCGGGACGCGACGGTCGCCGCGATGATCGAGGCGGTCGTCCTGCGGATGTACACGGAGACCGAGGAGAACCGCTTCCTCGAGGTCACCTACGCCAACGGTGACAAGGAGGTCCTGTACTTCAAGGACTTCAACTCCGGCGCGATGATCCAGAACATCGTGGACCGCGGCAAGAAGATGGCGATCAAGGAGTTCCTCACCTCCGGCAAGAAGGGGCTGCGCCTGCAGCACCTGCTCGACAGCTGTGTCGACGAGTTCCGGGAGAACGAGGACCTGCCGAACACCACGAACCCGGACGACTGGGCGCGCATCTCCGGCAAGAAGGGCGAGCGGATCGTCTACATCCGCACGCTCGTCTCCGGTGGCAAGGGCGCCGAGGCCGGCCGGTCCATCGAGACGGCCAGCAACACCGGTCAGTACCTGTAATCAACCGACGGCGGTGCCGGAGGGGTTTCCCCGCCGGCACCGCCGTCGTTTCACCCCGTATGCACGGGACCCGCCTGGCGTGGCTCGACGCTCTCCGCGGCTATGCCGCCGTCGTCGTGGCCGCCTTCCATCTCAGCCCGGTCGTCCTCGGCGCCGACCGGCACCTCGCGCTGTACCGCGCCTTCGACGCCGGCAAGTACGCCGTTCTGCTGTTCTTCCTGGTCAGCGGTTACGTGATCCCGATGTCGCTGGAGCGGCACGGTTCGTTGCGCCGGTTCTGGACGGGCCGGATCGCCCGGATCTACCCGGCTTACCTGCTGACGATTCTGCTCGCCCTCGCCCTGGCCGCCGCGGGCCTGTACCGACTGCCGGAGCAGTGGCGCGGGGAGACCTCGGCGAGCGTGCTCGCGCACGCGTCGATGCTTCAGGACCTTCTGGGGGTACGCGGACTCGTCCGCCCGTTCTGGACTCTGAGCTTCGAGATGCTCTTCTATCTGGTCGTGGCGGGACTGTTCGCGTGGCGGCTGCACCGTCTCAGCGCCTGGTGGGCGACCGGGTTGACGGCGGTCGCCGTGCTCGGCGGTCCGTATCTGCCGGACGGTCTGCTCGGCGCGACGGCCCGGGACCGTCTGGCCGTTGCGGGACTGGCGCTGCTGCTTCTGGGCGGCTGCTTTCTCGCGTACACCCGAGGGTCGAGGATCGTGATCGTGATGGCCGGCGGTGTGGGCCTGGGGATGGCCACGCCCGCTTTCGTGAACGGTCATGCCACGAAGTGGGTGACCAGTGCCTCGTCGGGGCAGGCGCTGCTGTTCCTGGCGGTGATGTTCGCCGGGACGGTGGTGTACCGGGTGCAGCACGGCCAGATCGGTCGCGGGAACCTGGTGGCGCTCGTGGTGGTGTTCGGCGGCTGGACCGGCGAGAAGGGCTGGGAAGTTCCGCTGGCGGTGCTGGTAACTTTCGGTGGCGCTTTCGCGCTGCGTCACCGCCGGGTGCCCGCCGTGCTGACCTGGTTGGGAACGGTCAGTTATTCGCTCTATCTGCTGCACATCCTCGTGCTGGGGCTGGTCGTGCGCCTCACCGACAGCCGCCCCCTGATCATTGTCGGTTTCGTGACCGGGACGCTTGCTGTCGCCTGGGCCTCGCACCGGTTCGTCGAGGAGCCCGGACGGCGCCTCGCCCGGTCCCGGATGGACACGGAAGGTGGCACGCCGCGCACGCCGAGCTTCGGAAAGCAACGTGAGAGCGTCTAGGCTCGATACATGAGCTGGCTTGGCTTCGTGGCGGACAGCAAGGTCTCCAAGGACGGCGCGGTCCTAAAGAACAGGGTGGTCGCATGAGCGTTCGACGGATTATGGGAACAGAGGTCGAGTACGGCATCTCCGTGCCCGGCCAGCCCGGCGCCAACCCGATGGTCACGTCCTCCCAGGTGGTCAACGCCTACGGCGCACGCCCCGAGCTCAACCGCGGCGGGCGCGCACGCTGGGACTACGAGGAGGAGTCGCCGCTGCGCGACGCCCGTGGATTCACCTACTCCGGTGCCGCCTACGACCCGGCCGAGGCCCTCGCCGACGAGGATCTCGGTCTCGCCAACGTCATCCTGACCAACGGGGCGCGGCTCTACGTCGACCACGCCCACCCGGAATACAGCACTCCGGAGTGCACCAACCCGCTCGACGTGGTCAAGTGGGACAAGGCCGGTGAACGGGTGATGGCCGAGGCGTCCCGGCGCGCCGCCACGATCCCGGGCGCCCACCGGATCCAGCTCTACAAGAACAACACCGACAACAAGGGCGCCTCCTACGGCTCTCACGAGAACTACCTGATGCGCCGGCAGACCCCGTTCGCCGACATCGTCGCCCACCTGACCCCGTTCTTCGTCACCCGCCAGCTGTTCTGCGGCGTCGGCCGGGTCGGTCTCGGGCAGGACGGCTCCGGCGCGGGCTTCCAGCTCTCCTCGCGTGCCGACTTCTTCGAGGTCGAGGTGGGCCTGGAGACCACGCTCAAACGGCCGATCATCAACACCCGCGACGAGCCGCACGCCGACGCTGACAAGTACCGCCGGCTCCACGTGATCATCGGGGACGCCAACCTGTCCGAGATCGCCTCCTACCTCAAGATGGGCACCACCGCGCTGGTGCTCAACATGATCGAGGAGAAGGTGTTCACCGGCGAGTTGGGCATCGCCGACCCGGTCAGCGAGCTCAAGGCGGTCAGCCACGACCCGACGCTCAAGCACCTGATGCGGCTGCGCGACGGCCGCCGCCTGACCGCGCTCGACCTGCAGTGGGCCTACTACGAGCGGGCCCGGCAGTTCGTCGACGAGCGTTACGGCGCGGACGCCGACGAGCAGACCGCGGACGTGCTCGACCGCTGGGAGGACGTGCTCGACAAGCTCGGCCGCGACCCGATGCTCTGCTCCGACAGCCTCGACTGGGTCGCCAAGCTGCGGCTGCTGGAGGGCTACCGCGAGCGGGAGAACCTCGGCTGGAGTTCGCCGAAACTCCAGCTGGTCGACCTGCAGTACGCCGACGTCCGCCCGGAGAAGGGCCTCTACCACCGCCTGGTGGCCCGTGGCTCGATGAAGACGCTGCTGGAGCCGGACGACACCCAGCGCGCGATGTACGAGCCGCCGGAGGACACCCGGGCCTACTTCCGGGGCCGCTGCCTCGCGCAGTACGCGTCCGAAGTGGTCGCCGCCAGCTGGGACTCGGTGATCTTCGACGTCGGCCGGGAGTCCCTCGTCCGGGTGCCGATGATGGAACCGGAACGAGGCACCCGCAAGCATGTCGGTGCCCTGTTCGACACGTGTGAGAGCGCGAAGGATCTCCTCGAGGTGATCACGAGCCGGTAATGCGTTTCGTCACAGGCGCGAGGTAGGTTTTTCCCAACCCGATGTTGCGGTTACTTCGGGTGGCTGAGAAGGGGGACATCCAATGGCAACCCGAGACACCGGTGGTCAGTCGCAGTCCAGCAAGGGACACAGCGACCAGGAGATCGAGGACGTCACCGTCGAGGCCAATCCCGAGGTCGCCGAGCGGCATGCGGAGATCACCGAGGACGTCGACGATCTGCTCGACGAGATCGACAGCGTCCTCGAGGAGAACGCCGAAGAGTTCGTGCGTGGATATGTGCAAAAAGGCGGCCAGTGACGCCTTTTGTCCGATTTAGTTGACATAGTTCACCGGACGCTGCCCGCCCTCGGGGCCGGGCAGCGTCCGGTGCTGCTCCCGCTTCGATCGAACGCGGGAAATGCCTCGCAACACGTCGATGATGTTCACCGCACGGCATCGGCGCGCGGGATATTGTGCTTCAACTGCACGGTGGGTTTTCTCGCCGATGCGATACGTACCTGAGAAAGGAACCACGTGGCGACGGGCTTTGATCCATCCGGGCGTCTACCGGATTTCTTCACCAACGCGGGGACGTCCTCCTTCACGCAGTTCCTGAGCCAGGCCGCGCCGGAGCTGCTGCCGGGCCGGCGCCCCCTCCCGCCGGGCCTCTCCGCCGACATCGCGCCGCACGGGACCACGATCGTGGCCATCGCGACGGCCGAGGGCGTGGTGATGGCCGGTGACCGCCGGGCGACCATGGGCAATCTGATCGCCAGCCGGGACATCAAGAAGGTGCACCCCGCCGACTCGTACTCACTGATCGGCATCGCGGGCACCGCCGGCATCGGCATCGAGCTGATCCGCCTGTTCCAGGTCGAGCTCGAGCACTACGAGAAGATCGAGGGCGCCATGCTCTCGCTCGACGGCAAGGCGAATCGGCTCGCGGCCATGGTCCGCGGCAACCTCGGCGCCGCCATGCAGGGTCTCGCGGTGGTGCCGCTGTTCGCCGGGTTCGACCTGGCACCCGCCGAGGGCACCGCTCCCGGCCGGATCTTCAGCTTCGACGTGGCCGGCGGCCTCTACGAGGAGACCGGCTACGAGGCGATCGGTTCCGGTTCGCTGTTCGCCAAGTCCGCGCTGAAGAAGCGCTACCGGGCCGGCGTCGGGACCGACGACGCGATCCGGCTGGCGCTGGAGGCGCTCTACGACGCCGCTGACGACGACACGGCCACCGGTGGGCCGGATGTGATTCGCAAGATCTACCCGGTGGTGATGACCGCGACGTCGGCCGGGACGCACCGGCTGACCGACGCGGAGACCGCGGCGGTCGCCGAACAGGTCGTGTCGGGACGTGCGGAGAACCCGGGCGGTTGATCCGCACGGCGCTGGAGAAGGAGTAGCCACCCGTGGCCATGCAGTTCTACGCATCACCCGAGCAGGTTCAGCGCGACCGCTCGGAGTACGCCCGTAAGGGCATCGCCCGCGGCCGGTCGGCTGTGGTGCTTTCCTACGAGGGCGGCATTCTGCTGGTCGCCGAGAACATCACCACCCTCCGCAAGATCAGCGAGATCTACGACAAGATCGCGTTCGCGGCGGTCGGGCGGTACAACGAGTTCGAGAGCCTGCGCCGTGCCGGTGTGCGGATGGCGGACATGCTCGGCCTCAGCTACGACCGGCGGGACGTGACCGCGCGGGCGCTGGCGAACGCGTACACCCAGACGCTCGGCTCGATCTTCTCGGAGACCCAGAAGCCGTACGAGGTGGAGATCTGCATCGCGCAGGTCGGCGCCACGCCGGAGCAGGACGAGCTGTACCGCATCATGTACGACGGTTCGGCCCTGGACGAGCCCGGCTTCATGGCGATGGGCGGGCAGGCCGAGGCGATCGCCGCCGTCCTCAAGGAACGCCACGACACCGCGGCTGACCTGCAGACCGCCCTGGTCCTGGCCGCCGAGGCGCTGGGCAGCGTCGGCGGAGAGAACGGCCAGGCCCGCACGCTCACGGCCAAGCAGCTCGAGGTGGCGGTCATCGACCGGCGCCGGCCGGGCCGCGCGTTCCGCCGGCTCGCGGACTCCACGCTGACCACTCTGCTCGGGCACGAGTCGGTGCCGGAGGCCGAGCTCGGCGATGTGGACTCGGCGCCGCCCGCGCCGTCCGAGGGAAAGCCGACGGTGTCGGCCGCCCCGGAGGCGGACGAGACGAAGTCCGAGTAGACGAGCACGGAAGAACGCCCGTTCGGCCCCGGAACTCCCCGGCGGCGAACGGGCGTTCTTTCACGCGTACCCAGAGAAAAGCGCGAGAAGCGCGCCCGGTCTCCCGGGAAAGCGTGGCTTGTGGGTCCCGCTGAGGCTGAAGTAGCTAGTAGTGTTTCTTCATGGAACGGCGAATTTTCGGCCTCGAGACCGAGTACGGAGTCACGTGCACCTATCGGGGGCAGCGGCGGCTGTCTCCGGACGAGGTGGCCCGCTACCTGTTCCGCCGAGTGGTCTCCTGGGGACGCAGCAGCAACGTGTTCCTCCGCAACGGCGCCCGCCTCTACCTCGACGTCGGTTCCCACCCTGAGTACGCGACTCCCGAATGCGATTCCGTCACCGACCTGGTCGCTCACGACCGTGCCGGTGAGCGCATCCTGGAGGGCCTTCTGGTCGACGCGGAGAAGCGTCTGCACGACGAGGGCATCGCCGGTGAGATCTACCTGTTCAAGAACAACACCGACTCGGCCGGCAACTCCTACGGCTGCCACGAGAACTACCTGGTCTCGCGGCACGGCGAGTTCGGCCGTCTCGCCGACGTGCTCATCCCGTTCCTGGTCACCCGCCAACTGATCTGCGGCGCGGGCAAGGTGTTGCAGACCCCGCGCGGCGCGGTCTTCTGCCTGTCCCAGCGCGCCGAGCACATCTGGGAGGGCGTCTCCAGCGCGACGACGCGCAGCCGCCCGATCATCAACACCCGCGACGAGCCACACGCCGACGCGGAGCGTTACCGCCGCCTGCACGTGATCGTCGGCGACTCCAACATGAACGAGGTCACCACCCTGCTCAAGGTGGGCGCCGCCGACATCGTGCTCCGCATGATCGAGGCCGGCGTGGTGATGCGCGACCTGACCTTGGAAAACCCGATCCGCGCGATCCGTGAGGTCAGCCACGACATCACCGGCCGCCGCAAGATCCGCCTGGCCAACAACAAAGAGGTCTCCGCCCTGGAGATCCAGCAGGAATACCTGGCCAAGGCCACCGAGTTCGTCGAGCGCCGTGGTGGCGATCCGGTCGCCAAGCGCGTCGTCGAGCTGTGGGGCCGCGTCCTCAACGCCGTCGAGACCGGCAACCTCGACAGCGTCAGCCGCGAGATCGACTGGGTCTCGAAATACAAGCTGATCGAGCGCTACCAGGCCAAACACGACATCCCGATGTCCCACCCGCGGATCGCGCAGCTCGACCTGGCCTACCACGACGTCCGTCGCGGCCGGGGACTCTACGCCCTGATGGAGAAGCGCAACCAGGTCGACCGCATCGCCAACGACCTGCAGATCTTCGAGGCCAAGGAGACGCCGCCGCAGACCACGCGCGCCCGCCTCCGCGGCGAGTTCATCAAACACGCCCAGGAGAAGCGCCGCGACTTCACCGTCGACTGGGTGCATCTCAAGCTCAACGACCAGGCGCAGCGCACCGTTCTCTGCAAGGACCCGTTCCGCGCCTACGACGAGCGGGTCGAACGGCTGATCGCCAGCATGTGACGGCACGTCAGCTCGTGTTTCGTAAGGGGGGCAGGAGCGAGGCGAGGTCCAGGTGTCGTCTGGGTGTGCGGCGCGGGCGCCCGGATACCGGGGTTGTATCCGGGTGTTCGCGACGTGCGGCCAGACGGCGGCTGGGCCACGCCGCAGCCCAGCCATCCCTTACGAAACACGAGCTAAGCTGGCCGGGTTATGAATGCCATGCCCGGCCGGCCTGACCTGCCCCCCGAACCCCCCGAGCGCTCCGAGCAGGAGGTCCGCTGGGGCCGCGTCGAGCGTCGCCGCGAGCGCATCTACCAACAGATCAAGCGAGACCGCGCCGGCAACCACAAGATCCCGACGTGGGTCTATGTGTCGCTCTTGGCTGCCCTGGTGCTCGGCTGGCTCTATCTGATCATCACGTCCCGATAGGCGTTTCCCAGCGCAAGATCAAATTCATGTCGTAGCCGGGTGGTGGGTACAGACCGTCGCTCCCGCCGAGGGCCCTTCGGGCTACCTGCGTGAATGGTCGCCGCCCGAAGGCGAGACGACGCAGCCTCAGAGCAGGGATGCGGCATGCCGCCCAGCGGCGGCAGCGGCCAGGAAATAGCCGTGGTCCTGATCCAGCTTGCGGCCCATGGTCGACAACGGCACCGGACAGGCCCGCAGAGCCGGGTCCAACCCGTCGGACGAGACCCGGACGATCCGGTGCCGAGCCGCCAGCGGAACGAGAGCCGCGTCCACCACAGCCGCCAGAGCCGGCTCGAGCCCGTCGGGGACAGGCAGGTCGGCAGCGGCCAGCGCCACCCGGCCGTAAGCCGTCAGACTGTGGTGCGACACCCCGCGGTGCCGGTCACGCCCGTCCCCGTCGGAGATCCGCAGCGACCCGACCGGCCGCCCGCCGAGCACCGCCACCGCGTTGATCGCCTCGCCCAGGGCCACCCCGGAGAACCCCCAGGTGGTGCCGGTCCCCAGATTCCCCGGCCCCTGCGCGACGATCGTGACATCGGCCCGCAGCACGTGCCGAGCGGCGAGCAGACCGGTGTGCACCGTGCTCGCCTCCAGGTCACCGCCGAACGCCTGCCCGGTGGTGACCGTGCCGGCGAGATGGCCACGCAGGCCGTCGAGGGTGCGGGAGAACCAGGCCGGCAGGGCACCGCCGTCGGTCATCAGGTAGGCGACCCGGGCGTCCGGCCGGTCGGCGTGCACCCCGGCCAGGATCGCCGGCAACGCCGAGTGCAGGTCGGCGGTGACCACCGGCATGCCGTCGATCGTGTCGGCCGTGGCCATCGTCTCCCGGTGCGGGGAGGCCTCCTCGTCCACGCCCAGCAGGATCGGCTGCAGCGGGGTGTAACGGGCCTTGACCAGGTGGCCGTGGTCGCGGGTCGCACCGTCGTCGGCAGGGTCCGCCGGCAACCGGTCGGGCAGGGCCACGACCAGGGCGTACCCGCCGGTGCCGAGGCCCATGACGAGCGCACCGACGTTGAGCAGGACCCGGTCGCCGGCCTCCGGAGCGCCGGTCAGCGACGGGTAGGCGAGCGCACGCAGCGGCCCGCCGGTGGTCTCCACGTCGAGTTCGACCGCGCCGCGCCAGGAACGCCGCACCGCAAGGACCGTCCCGGCCCGCCATCGCACCATGCGGCGACCCTACACAGGGTCACACCGGGAGGCCGCCCTCGGTGTGGGTGTGTCCGGGCCGTCCCCGGGTCGGGTCGAGGAACACGTACCGGATCTCCGGGAAGCGTTCGCGAAGACGGCGTTCGGCCTCGTCGGAGGCCTCCTCGATGGCCGCGCCGGTCGCGTCGTCGGCGAAGTCGACCTTCGCCGCGACCAGGATGTCGCCGGGCCCGATCTGCATCGTGAACAGGGTCGGTACGGCGGTGACGACGTCGACGGCGGCCAGGTCGGCGGCGATCTGCCGGTGGACGCGGCGCGGCACCGCCCGGCCGACCAGCAGGGACATGTTGCTGCGGGCCAGCACGGTGGCGACCACCAGCAGGAGCAGGCCGATCAGGATGGACGCCACGCCGTCCCACAGCTCGGAGCCGGTGAGCTGCGCCAGGCCCAGCCCGCCGGCGGCCAGGACCAGGCCGATCAGAGCGGCCGAGTCCTCGAAGTAGACGGCTTTGACGGTGGTGTCCGAGGTGAGCCGCAGGAAGCGCCGCGGCGTGGTGTTCCACCGCCGGGACGCGCCGAGCACCTGACGGCGGGCCTTGAGGAACGAGACGCCCTCGGCCGCGAACGCCACGGCCAGCACGACGTACGACGCGAGATAATCGCCGCTGGCCTCGCCCTCGAGGATGGTGTCGACGCCGTGATAGATCGAGAATCCGGCACCGCCGACGAAGGTGAACAGGGCGGCGATGAACGCCCAGACGTAACTCTCCTTGCCGTACCCGAAGGGATGTTCCTCGTCGGCGGGCCGGGCGCCGCGCCGCAGGGCGACGTAGAGGAAGACCTCGGTGACCGTGTCGGCGACCGAGTGCGCCGCCTCGGAGAGCATCGCCGCCGATCCGGAGGCGAGCCCGGCCACCAGCTTCGCCACGGCGATCACGAGGTTGGCGGCGCCGGCGAGCAGGACGGTGCCCATGCTCTCCGACTCGGGGCCCGAGGGGGTGGGGGCGGCTGCGTCGGTCACGGGTGCCATCATTTCCCCCTGGCCATCACGGATAACCGTCCCGACTTGCGGGTTGCTAGGGTTGCGCGGTGTCGCGCACTCGTACGGAGCGCCTGGTTAACCTGGTGATCTGCCTGCTGTCCACGCGCCGGTTCCTGACCGCCGCGCAGATCGCGCTGACCGTGCCCGGTTACGAGCACGACCCTGAGGACCCGCGGGACCACGAGGCGTTCCAGCGCAAGTTCGAGCGGGACAAGGCGGAGCTCCGCGAGCTCGGGGTGCCGCTGGAGACCGGCACGGCGAGCATCTTCGACCAGGAGCCGGGTTACCGCATCGCCCCGCGGGAGTATGCCCTGCCCGACATCCTGCTGGAGCCGGACGAGGCCGCCGCCGTGGGCATCGCCGCACGTCTCTGGCAGCACGCCGGCCTGGCCGCCGCCGCCTCGTCGGGTCTGGCCAAGCTGCGGGCCGCCGGGGTCGAGGTGGACCCGCAGGCCACGCTCGGTGTCGAGCCGGTCGTCACCGTCGACCCGTCGTTCGGCCCGCTGACCGCCGCGGCCCGCCAGCGCCGGGCCGTCACGTTCAAGTACCGCGTGCCCGAGGTCGACGAGCCGACCACCCGCCGCCTGGAGCCGTGGGGCGTGGTCTGCTGGCGCGGCCGGTGGTATGTGGTGGGTCACGACAAGGACCGCGCCGCCACCCGCTGCTTCCGGCTGTCCCGCATCGTCGGCGACGTCCGGGCCACCGGGCAGCCGGACGCGTTCACCCCGCCGGGGGACACCGATCTGATCAGTCACGTCGCGCATCTCTCCGGTCCGGTCGCCCGCACCGGCCGTGCCACGGTGACGGTCCGGCCCGGCCGGGCGGCCGGTCTGCGGCGCCTGGCGGCCGAGTCGGTGGCCACCCCGGACGGCGACCGGTTGACCATCCTGTACGGCGACGCCGAGTGGCTGGCCTCACGGATCGCCGGGTACGGCCCGGACGCCCGCGCGGAGGGCCCGCCCGAGTTGCGGACCGCGGTGATCCAGCACCTCAAGGAACTGGTGTCCCGGCACGAGGTCACGGCGGTGTCCCGATGACCCCGCAGCAGCGCGCGACCACGCCCCGCACCTCGGCCGACCGTCTCGGCCGGCTGCTCAACCTGGTGCCCTACCTGCTGGCCCGCCCGGGGATCCTGGTGTCCGAGGCGGCCGCCGACCTCGGGGTGACCGAGCGTCAGCTGCGCGAGGACCTGGAGCTGCTCTGGGTCTGCGGCCTGCCGGGATACGGCCCGGGTGACCTGATCGACATGGCACTGGACGGCGACCGGGTGACGATCAGTCACGACGCCGGCATGGACAAGCCGTTGCGGCTCAACCCGGACGAGGCGCTGGCGCTGATCGTGGCGTTGCGGATGCTCGCCGAGACGCCCGGCATCGGCACCCGGGACGCGATCGAACGCGCCCTCGCCAAGATCGAGAGCGCGGCCGGTGACCTGGCCACCGCCCCGGTCGCGGTGCGGCTGCCGGCCAACCAGAAGAAGCTGGCCGCGGTCCGTGCGGCGGTCGACTCCGGGAACGCGTTGCGCCTGACCTACTACACGGCCGCCCGGGACGAGACCAGCGAACGGGTGGTCGACCCGATGCGGATGCTGATGGTCGGCGGGTTCGCCTACCTGGAGGCGTGGTGCCGGCGGGCCGAGGGGACCCGGCTGTTCCGGATCGACCGGATCGACGGGTTCACCGAGTTGCCCGAACCGTCCGCCCCGCCGGTCGAGGCGGTGCCGCACGACGTCACCGGCGGCGTCTTCCGGCCCGGCCCGGACCTGCCGCTGGTCACCCTGCGGGTGGGGCGCGGCGGGCGCTGGATCACCGAGTACTACCCGGTGGAGGAGGTCACCCGGGAGACCGGCGAGTGGCGGGTCACCATGCGGGTCACCGACCTGGGCTGGGCGCAGCGTTTCCTGGCCGGTCTCGGACCGGACGTGACCGTGCTGGGACCGCCGGAGCTGGTGGAACGCATCCGGGCGCAGGCCGCCACCGCGCTGGACCAGTACTCCGCGGGTTAGCCGGGCACCGGGACCACGCCTCGCTCCCGGCCCTCGGGCGGGACAGGCGCTAGGGTTACCGGGTGCTGATGTGGGTCTGGATCGCCGTCGGAGTGATCGCGCTGTTCATCCTGGTCTGGTGCGGTCTGCGCCTGTTGGGCCGGTTGTCCGAGTTGCGCCGTGCCGCAGTCAAGCTGCAGCGCCGCCAGGAAGAGGCGATGGTGCTGCAGGCCGGCGCCGAGAAGCTGCAGCGGACCGTCCTGCAGGTGCAGGAGCGGGCCGAACGCATGCAGGAGAAGGTCGCCACGATCCAGGCGGGGCTGGGACGATGAACAGTGGGAGAAACCCCGTTTGACAGCAGACACTTAGCGAGATCGTAAGAAACCCGGGCCATCCGGTGGGCATCATCGACGGAATCCACACGTACGATGGACCGGCCACCTGATCCGACCGACTGGAGTCATCCCATGGGCGCCCTCAAGCCATGGCACATCATCGTTCTCGTCGTCGTGCTCGTGCTGCTGTTCGGCGCGAAGCGACTGCCGGACGCGGCGCGTTCCCTCGGACGCTCGCTGCGGATCATCAAGGCGGAGACCAAGGGTCTCGTCGACGACAACAACAGTGCCGACCCCAACCTCGCGGAGAAAGCGGACGCGCAGCACGGGCGCACACCGCTGCAGGGTGAGGTGCACCAGCCCTACCAGCAGCAGCCCGGCTACCAGCAGACGCCGCCCGCGGGCTACCAGCAGCCGCAGGGCTACCAGCAGACCCCGCCGCCGGCCGGCTACCAGCAGGCGCAGCCCGCCCCGCAGCCGTTCGTCGACCCGGTGCAGCGCACCAACGACCGCTGACCCGAGTCGATGGCACTGAGCCTGCGCCCCAAATCAAAGGGACCCTCGAAGTTCGAGCAGGCCGCCGACGGCTCCATGACGCTCATCGAGCACGTCCGGGAGTTGCGTAACCGCCTCTTCTGGGCCTCGCTCGGCATCGTCGGCGGCCTGATCGTCGGCTTCTTCCTGGCCAACTGGACCTTCCACATGCTCAGCGGGCCGTACTGCGCGCTGGAGAGCTCTTGGGTGCTGAACGCCAAAGGCGTCGCGGAGTGCAAGTTCCTCACGCTGGGCGCCACCGACGGCCTGATCCTCAAACTGAAGATCGCGCTGTGGATCGGCCTCATCGTCGGTGCCCCGATCTGGTTGTTCCAGCTGTGGGCGTTCATCGCGCCCGGCCTGCACCGTCACGAGCGCAAGTGGGCCTACGTCTTCGTGCTGATCGCCGCGCCGCTGTTCATCGGCGGCGCCGTGCTCGCCTACTTCGTGGTGCAGCACGGTCTGGCGTTCATCATGGAGGCCGGCGTCCTGCAGGACTCCCAACAGCTCGAGGTCACGTCGTACATCGGGTTCGTCACCACGATGATCCTGCTGTTCGGCGTGGGCTTCGAGTTCCCGCTGGTCCTGCTGATGCTGAACTTCACCGGCGTGGTGTCGGCGAAGCGGCTGCTCAGCTGGTGGCGAGCGGTGATCTTCCTGTGCTTCGCGTTCTCCGCGGTCGCCACCCCCGACCCGGGACCGTTCGGCATGATCATGCTGGCCGGCTGCATGACGTTGCTCTACTTCATCGCGGTCGGGGTGTCGTTCCTCAACGACAAGCGGACCGGACGCGGCAAGGAGATCTACTCCGGCCTGGACGACGACGCCATCTCGCCGCTCGCGGAGGAACGCGTGCCGGTCGGCGCGTCCGACCCGGTGGAGGCCCCGACAGCGGTCGAGGCACCCGCCCCGGTGGACAAGCCGCAGTCGCTGGAGCGCCGCTACGACGACATGACATGACCTGATGGTCGGTGACGAGGGCACCCATCGCGGTGCCGGTCGAACCCCTGTGGGGGAGACCGGCACCGCGATGTGCTTTCCGCAGGTCAATTGCGGTTCGGGTGCAATACGGTTGCCGGGCGGTGCGCGGGGTCAGATTCTTCGTCGCGGGCCGATCGTGGTGGCATGTCGATGAGCCCGATCAACAGCAGCACGCCGTCGTTCAGCTCGATGGCGTCGTCGATCCTCGGCAACGCCCGTCACGCCTTCAGGGCGATGGCGGCGGCCGCGACGACCGCACCGGAGGTCCAGTCCGAACCGAAGGAACCACTGGCCCCGCCTCGGACGAGCCGGCCCGGCCGTCAGGGCACCATGGTCGACAAGTACATCTAGACACGCGCCGTGGTCACGGTGCGAAGCCCGTCCGCGTGGTGACTTCAGGCGCGCTGGGCGCCCGAAGTCGTCACACCTGTGATGGGCGTGGTGTTTTCGGGCGCCCAGCACGCCCGAATTCAACACACCACCAGGGGTGTGGTGAATTGGGGCGTCCAGCGCGCCCGAATTCACCACGCCCACAACAGCGTGGTGACTTCGGGCGCCCAGCGCGCCCGTATTCACCACACAACCAGGGGTGTGGTGAATTGGGGCGTCCAGCGCGCCCGAAATCACCACGCGGATGGGCTTCGCACCCTGACCACGAAACGTGCCTAGAGGAGTGGCGAATCCGCTGACCCGGCCCTGTTCAGCCGACGAACCGGGCCCGTCATCCGTCAGCCTGCTCGGCTTGTTCAGCCCCACCAGCCGGGCCCGTCAGGCCGCTCGGCTTGTTCAGTCGGCGAAGCCGGCCAGGGCCAGCGTGGCGCCCAGGCCGTTGGTGCGGCCCGGCTCGGCAGCCGGCAGGACCAGGGCGGCACAGCCCGCCGCCACCGCGCCCGCGTCGGCCGGGCTGTCGCCGACCATCAGGGTGCGTTCCGGGTCGGCGCCCAGCATGCCGCAGGCGCGCAGGAAGATCGCCGGATCGGGTTTGGTGCGTCCCACCTCGTAACTGAGGGCGTACGCGTCGACCAGCCCGTCCAGCCCCCACGCCGCGAACAGGGGACGGATGTCGAAACCGATGTTGCTGACCACGCCGACCTTGACGCCACCGGCGTGCAGGCGTCGCAGGGTCGGCTCGGTGTCCGGGTAGGGCAGCCAGCCCTCCGGAACGAGCAGCCGGTCGTAGAGCGCGTCGGCGAGACCGGCCACGTCGGTGTGCACGGTCGCGGCCAGACCGGTGTAGGCGGCGCGGTGGGCGTGCGCGTAGAGATCGCGGTCGGCCCAGTCCTCGGCGAGGTGCGGCGGCACCCGGTGCGGCAGGGGACCGCCGGCGCGCCCGGCGGTCAGCAGCCGGTCGGCGAGGATCGTCGCCTTGCCCCGGTCGAGGGTGGTCCCGCAGGTGGCGGCGGCCGCCAGAACCCAGCTGACCGGGTCTTCCACCTGGGCCAGCGTGCCGTGGAAGTCGAAGAGCACCGCCTCCACCGGTCGTACGGTATGTGGTGGGTGATCGGTCTTCTCGTTGACATCCGGCACGCCGTGCACCTTACCGAGGCCGCCGGAGCGACCCGACGGCCACATACCGTGTCGCAAATTGTCATATCCACGAACTAGCCTGGTGGT
This sequence comes from Actinoplanes rectilineatus, assembly GCF_000962825.1. GTDB lineage: Bacteria > Actinomycetota > Actinomycetes > Mycobacteriales > Micromonosporaceae > Actinoplanes > Actinoplanes rectilineatus. Next base: position 106,504 of record NZ_JZKF01000020.1, on the reverse strand, counting down.
CATGACTAGTCCCGCCGAACGATATGCGGAATCACAGCGGCGGGCGGCGCGGGTCGCGGCCTTCCCGGCCCTCGAGGACTTCATGCTCGACGTGGGCTTCGACCTGGACGATTTCCAGCGTGAGGCCTGTGAGGTCCTGGAGCGCGGCAACGGGGTCCTGGTGTGTGCGCCGACGGGCGCCGGCAAGACCGTGGTGGGTGAGTTCGCGGTGCATCTGGCGCTGCGCGACGGGGCACGCAAGTGCTTCTACACCACCCCGATCAAGGCGCTGTCCAATCAGAAATACCACGATCTGGTGGCTCGGTACGGTGCGGACAAGGTCGGTCTGCTGACCGGCGACAACACGATCAACGGCGATGCCCCGGTGGTGGTGATGACCACCGAGGTGCTGCGCAACATGCTCTACTCCGGTTCCGAGCAGCTGCGCAACCTGGCGTATGTGGTGATGGACGAGGTGCACTACCTCGCCGACCGGTTCCGTGGCGCCGTCTGGGAAGAGGTGATCATCCACCTGCCCTCCTCGGTGACGCTGGTCTCACTGTCCGCGACGGTGAGCAACTACGAGGAGTTCGCCGACTGGCTGGTCACCGTCCGCGGCGAGACCGAGGTGGTGGTCAGCGAGCACCGGCCGGTGCCGCTGTGGCAGCACATGCTGGTCGGCCGCCGGATGTTCGACCTGTTCCACGACGCCGACGCGGCGAAGAAGCACGACGTGCACCCGGAGCTGCTGCGCTACACCCGGGAGATGGACCGGCGGCTGGAGCTGACCGACCGGTCCGGCGGGTGGAACGGGCGGGGCGGCAACCGGACCCGCCGCTGGCAGCCGCCACCCCGGGCCGAGGTCGTCGACCGGCTGGAACGCGCCGGCCTGCTGCCGGCGATCCTGTTCATCTTCAGCCGGGCGGGGTGCGCCGCCGCGGTGCAGCAGTGCCTGGCGGCCGGCCTGCGGCTGACCGATGCCGACGAGCGGGCCGAGATCCGGCGCATCGTGTCGGCCAAGGTGGCGAACATCCCGGCTGAGGACCTCTCCGTGCTGGGCTACTGGGAGTGGCTCGACGGGCTGGAGCGCGGGGTCGCCGCCCACCATGCCGGCATGCTTCCCGCCTTCAAGGAGGCGGTCGAGGAGTGTTTCGTGCGGGGCCTGGTCAAGGCGGTCTTCGCCACCGAGACCCTGGCGCTGGGCATCAACATGCCGGCCCGCTGCGTCGTGCTCGAACGGCTGGTCAAGTTCAACGGTGAGGCGCACGTCGACCTGACCCCGGGGGAGTACACCCAGCTGACCGGCCGGGCCGGGCGCCGCGGCATCGACGTCGAGGGTCACGCCGTGGTCCTCTGGAGCCCGGACATCGACCCGCGGCAGGTGGCCGGCCTCGCCTCCACGCGCACGTTCCCGCTGCGGTCGTCGTTTCGTCCGTCGTACAACATGGCGGTGAACCTGGTCGGCACGGTCGGTGCGGACAAGTCCCGGGAGCTGCTGGAGTCCAGCTTCGCGCAGTTCCAGGCGGACCGGTCGGTGGTCGGTCTGGCGCGGCAGGTGCAGCGCAACGTCGAGACCATGGAGACGTACGGGTCGGACGGCGCCTGCCACCACGGCGACTTCGACGAGTATTTCGCGATCCGGGTCGCCATCGCCGACCGGGAGAAGTCGCTGTCCCGCCAGGGCGTGCAGCAGCGCCGGTCGGCGGCGGTCTCGTCGCTGGAACGGCTGCGTGCCGGTGACGTGATCCGGGTGCCGCAGGGCCGCCGGGCCGGCCTGGCCGTGGTGGTCGAGCCGGCGACCGGCGGGTTCGGTGAGCCGCGGCCGCTGGTGCTGACCCAGGATCGGTGGGCCGGCCGGATCGGGCCGGGCGACTTCGGGGGTGCCGCCGAGGTGCTGGCGCATCTGCGGGTGCCGAAGAGTTTCAACCCCCGCTCGCCCGCGTCCCGCCGTGACCTGGCCGCGCAGGTGTCCGCGACCGGACTGGACCGGCACCCGGACCGCCGGCGGTCCGGCCGCAGCAAGGGCAACCCCGGTGAGGACGCCGAGGTGGCCCTGCTCAAGGTGCGGATGCGGCAGCACCCGTGCCACGCCTGCCCGGAGCGGGAGGACCACGCCCGCTTCGCCGAGCGCCGGCACCGCCTGTCGCGGGACACCGACGCGCTGCGTGACAAGGTGGCCGGCCGCACCGGTTCGCTGGCCCGCACCTTCGACCAGGTGTGCGCGGTGCTGACCGCCCGGGGCTATCTCTCCTCCGACGGTGAGGTCACCGAGGACGGCCGGATGCTCGGCCGGATCTGGTCCGAGGCCGACCTGCTGATCGCCGAGTGCCTGCGGCAGGGTGTCTGGGACGGTCTGGCCCCGGACGAGTTGGCCGCCGCGGTGTCGATGGTGCTCTACGAGTCGCGCCGCGAGGGGGAGGATCGGGCCTCCGTGCCGAAGGGCCCGATCACCGCTGCGGTGGATTCCTGCGCCAAGCTCTGGGGGGAGATCGCCGCCGACGAGGCGGAGCACGGGCTGTCGCTGACCCGGGAACCCGACCCCGGTTTCGTGTGGCCGATGTTCCGCTGGGCCCGGGGTGAACCGCTGGCCAAGGTGCTGGCCAGCGGCAACCAGCACGACACGGACATGCCCGCCGGTGACTTCGTGCGCTGGGCGCGGCAGGTGCTCGACCTGCTGGGCCAGATCCGGGAGGCGTCGGCCGCGTCGCCGAGCGTCAAGGCGACGGCCCGCAAGGCGGTGACCGCGGTCAACCGGGGTGTGCTGGCGTTGCAGGGCGGCCAGTAGGGCTCTTCCGCGGCGGCATGCGTTTACGGGCCGTCGCCGGGGGAAGGAACATGAGTGGTGTTCGGGCTCGCGACAACGACGTCGCGGGCCCGCCGCCCATCCGTGTCGCGTCGCGACGCCGGTGTGAGGTCTCGGTACGGCCTCGGTTCGGACTGTCGGGCCAGGTGGTCAACCGGTGTGAGGTCTCGGTACGGCCCCGGTCCGGGGCGGTGATCGTGGCGGATGGTGAATCTCCGTTGACGAGATCTTCCGGAAAAATCAAGAATTGCGACGGCAGTGATTGATATCGCTGATTGCGTCGGCCGGAGGAAGGACATGAGCGCGGGCTCACCGCATCTGATCGGATGGTCCGGTGACACGAGATCGGAGTCGGTGCTGGCGGTCATCGACGCGGACACCTCGGTCATCGAGTTCACCGTCTGGGGCGTGTGGGACAGGACGCTCTCCGTCCAGGCGCGCACCGTCGTCGACAAGTGTCTCGCCGAACACCCCACCGCCCTGATCATCGACCTGCACGAGTTGAGTGACCCGCACGCGGTCAGCGCGCCGCTCTGGCTCACCGCCTGCGCGCAGGGTGCCGCCATGCACCCGCCGGTCGCCGTGGCGGTCTGTCTCGCCCCGGACGATCCGCTGGCGGGTCGCCTGCGCAGGCTCGGGGGCCGCGACTGGCTGGTGCTGTACGCGACCGTCCCGCAGGCCCGTGACGCGCTCGCCGGGCGCCGGACGCTGCCCGGCCGGCTGCACCTGGTGCTCCCGCCGGATCCGGCCAGTGCGGTGCAGGCCCGGGCACTGGTCACCGAGGCCTGCTCCGGCTGGGACCTGCGGCACCTGGGGGAACGTTCCCGGCTCGTCGTCTCCGAACTGGTGGTGAACGCCGCCGAACACGCCGGCACCGACATCGAGGTGACGGTCTCCCCGCGCGGTGCGGGGACGGCCTCCGCCGTGCACCTGGCCGTCTACGACGGGGACTCCGACCTGCCCCGGCTGCGCGAGCCGGTGCCCGGGCTGCTCGGCCCGTCACTGGTGGACCGGGGGCTCGGCCTGCGGATCGTCGGCGCCGCGGCCTCCTCGTGGGGCGCGCTGCCGGCCCGCAGCGGCAAACTGGTCTGGGCGATCGTCCGGTCCCGCCCGGAGGTGCCAGCATGACCGGCGACGCGACGACACCCGCCACCGGCGCGAGTGGGAGTGGGTGCGGAGAAGGGGTCCGCGCGTGAGCGCGGGCGCCACCCGGATCGCCGGCGCCCGTGACGGGGACCGGCTGCTGATCACGCTGCAGGGCAGCCTGGACGCGATGTCCGCCGAGGCGCTGCAGTCCCAGCTCTACGATCTCACCCAGGTGCAGGACCTGATCGGGCTGGGCGCCCCGGTTCGGCAGATCCACATCGACGTCGCCGGCGTGGACTTCTGCGACGCCGCCGGTCTGCGGATGCTCGTGGCGGCCCGGCGGGTGGCCGAGGCGCGGCAGGCGACCTGTCACCTTCACGACCCGCAGCCGCATCTGCGCTGGTTGCTGCTCGCCACGAACGCGGCCGGCCTGTTCCACCTCGACGGTTGAGCCCATCGATCTCCCGGCGCTTCTACCGTACGGGGTATGGCGGCCTCACAGGAGCACATCACGGCGGCGACCCCGCGCGGGTCGGTCCTGGTGGACGGCGGCGCGACGTTCCGGTTCTGGGCGCCGGCCGCGCGCAGTGTCCACATCTCGTTCCACGGTGTCTTCGACCATCGCCCGGTGCCGGAGGAGGAGCTGGTGTTCCGGCCGGAGACCGGGGACTGGACCGGGTTCTTCGCCGGCGTCACGGCGGGGACGAAATACCGCTTCTATGTGGTGGGCGACGGCGGCGAGGGCTTCAAACGTGACCCCTACGCGCGGGAGCTGGAACTGTACGGCTATCCGGAGTGTGACGCCCTGGTCGTCGACGATCGCGCCTATCCGTGGCACGACCACGGCTGGACGTCGCCGGACTTCGCCGATCTGATCGTGTACCAGTTCCACGTCGGGGTGTTCTCGGCGACCGACGCGCACGGGCGGGACCGGCGGGCGCACCGGACGGCGAAGTTGCTGGATGCCGTGCAGCGGGTGCCGTACCTCGCCGATCTGGGCGTGACCGCCGTGCAGCCGCTGCCGGTGGTGGAGTTCCAGGGGGAGTGGAGTCTGGGCTACAACGGGACCGACCTGTTCAGTCCGGAGATGGACTACTGCGTCGACCCGCAGGCGCTGCCGCCCTACCTGGAGGCGGTGAACGACCTGCTGGCCGCCCGGGGTGCCGGCCCGCTCAAGCACGAGGAGCTGGCCGGGCAGGCCAACCAGTTGAAGGCGTTCGTCGACGTCTGCCACCTGTACGGCATCGCGGTGATCCTGGACGTCGTCTACAACCACGCGGGCGGCGGCCTCGATCCGCAGAGCCTGGACTACGTGGATTTCCCGGCCGATCCGGGCGGGCACAACAACGCCTACTTCTCGGGGGCGGGCTGGGCCGGCGGGCGGGTGTTCGCGTTCGGCCGGCCGCAGGTGCGGGAGTTCCTCACCGACAACGCGCTGATGTTCCTCACCGAGCACCACGCGGACGGTCTGCGCTTCGACGAGGTGTCGGTGATCGACGCGATGGGCGGCTGGTCGTTCTGCCAGGAGATGACGGGCACGCTGCGGGATCGGGTGCCGTCGGCGGCGCTGATCGCCGAGTATTGGGCGGAGCATCCGTGGCTGGCGGTGCAGCGGCCCCCGGCCGGGATGGGCTTCACCATCGGGTATTCCGACCGGTTGCGCACGGCCGTGCGGGACGTGCTGGGTGCGGTTGCCGGCGGTGCTCACGCGTACGCGAAGATCTTCCGTCTGGCGGAGGGCCTGCGGCGGCCGGACCACCTGGAGGCATCGTGGCAGGCCTATCACTGCGTGGAGAACCACGACCTGGTCCTGGACATGGACGATCACCGTGCGCCGCGGATCGCCCGGCTGGCTGACGCCACCGACCCCCGGTCGTGGTACGCGCGAAGCCGTTCCCGGGTGGCCACCGCCCTGCTGCTGACCGCTCCCGGCGTGCCGATGATCTTCATGGGCCAGGAGTTCCTCGAGGACAAACTGTGGTCGGACAGTCCCGGCCGCACCGACCGGCTGATCTGGTGGGACGGCGCGTTCGGCGCGGACCGGCACATGGCGGACTTCCTGCGGTTCACCCGGGACCTCATCGGGGTACGCCGTGCGCTGCCCGCCCTGCGTGGCGAGGGGCTGAACGTCTTCTCCGTCGACGAGCGCAACCGGGTGCTGGCGTTCCACCGTTGGGTGCCCGGCCGGGGGCAGGACGTCGTGGTGGTGCTGACGCTGAGTGAGTCGACGCTGCGCGGGTACCGTCTCGGGCTGCCGCTGGCGGGACGCTGGCACGAGGTGTTCAACAGCGACTACTACGACCACTGTCCGAATCCGATCGGTGCCGGGAACGCCGGGGCGGTGCCCGCGGACGGCCCGGCGATGCACGGTTTCGGACAGTCGGCGGAGCTGACCGTGCCGGCTAACGGGCTGCTGGTGCTGCGACGGTGACCGGCTCGCCGTGCCGGCTGAACGTGGTGACCACCGTCGTGCCGCCGACGGTCTCCATGGTCAGCGAGGTCAGCCGGCCGGCGTCGTCGGTGGCCGCCACGAACGTCACCGGCGCCGTGCCCGTGACGGCGCCCAGCGCGCCGGCAGCGCCCACCGGCAGGTACGACTCGTTGTCGGAACGCAGGCGGACGAGGTAGGAGTGCGGGCCGTCGGTGCGAACGTCCGTCACGTGCTCGATGAGCCGGGACAGTCCGGTCGGGTCGGTCGCCTCGGTCCCGGCGGTGGTGCGGTGTCCCCACCGGGGGGAACCGGCGCTGCGGGTCCATATGTCGTCTTCGACGATGATCTGCCGCGTGGTGTGCGCGGTTTGGCCGTTGCCGATCGAGGATGTCTCGTCGCACCGCCGGGTCGTGGCGTCGTAGGTGCCGGAAGCGGCGATCGTCAGATCGATCCCGTCGAACTCGACCGCGTACGCGAAGGGCGCGTCCCGGAGCCGCGTCAACAGCGCGACGAACCCGCCGGTGACCACCGGATAGGACGGCTCCGGACTGGCCTGTGGCCTCGGCGGGCCGCAGGCGGCGGTGGACAGCAGAACAGCGAGGATCAATGCGGAGCGGCGCAGCACATCGATGATCTTAGGGCCAGGTGCGCGCCTGCGCGTCGAACAGCTCCTGCGCACTCTGCACCGGGACGACGCAGAACAGGTGGCCGCCCGGCGCCCGCAGCGTCTTGTGACCGCCGTGGTCGGCGACCATCGTGGCGCCCAGGGCGAGCAGCCGGGCCGTCTCGGCCGGCACGTCGTCGGTCTCCAGGTCGAGGTGGTACCGGGGTTCGCCGCCGATCGCCTGCACGTCGACGGCCAGGCCGGGGAACGCCGCGTGCAGGGCGATGAACTCCTCCTCGCCGGGGACGGGTTTCGCGCTCGTGCCGAACGCCCCGGCCCAGAAGTCGGCGGCTCCGGCCGCCTCGCCCGTCGGGGTGTCGATGAAGATGCCGAAGAGGCGGCTGCGATGCATGGTCCTATGTGTACATGCTGTCGAGCTGTTCGCGGTAGCGCTGCTCGACGACACGGCGGCGCAGTTTCAGCGACGGGGTGAGTTCGCCCTGGTCGATCGCGAGGTGGTGATCGAGCACGGTGAACTTCTTGATCGTCTCCCAGGGGTTGAGGTCGGCGTTCAGCCGGTCGATACAAGCCGAGATCTCGTGTCGTATCTCATCGGACTGCGAAATCGCGGAGAAGTCGGAACCGAGGCCTCGCTTCGCCGCCTCGTCCGGATCGAGATCGATCAACGCGGTGACGAACTTCCGATTGTCGCCGTGCACGATCACCTGACCGACCAGCGGGCACAGCGCCTTGATCCGCGCCTCCACCGCCCCCGGCGCCACGTATTTCCCGTTCGACGTCTTGATCAGGTCCTTCTTGCGGTCGGTGACGCGCAGCGACCCACGTTCGGTGATCTCCCCGATGTCCCCGGTCCGCAGCCACCCGTCCCGCAGAGTGTCGTCCGACGGCAGCCCGTGATAGCCGCTCATCAGCCCCGGCCCTTTGAGCAGGATCTCCCCGTCCTCGGCGATCGTCACCCGGGTTCCCGGCAGCGGTCGTCCCACCGTGCCGTACTCCACCGCCCGCGGCCGGTTGAACACCGTCGTCGCGCACGACTCGGTCAGCCCGTAACCCTCCGCGACCGGGAGCCCGACCGCGTCGAACCACGCCGCGATGTCCGGCGACAGGGCGGACGCCCCGCAGATGAAATACCGCATCCGGCCGCCGAACCGGTCCCGCACCTTGGACAGCACCAGCCGGTCCGCGATCACGTTCGTGTGCCCGGCCTTGATCGCCCAGGTGAGGAGCCGGCCCCGGATGCCGCCGGTCGCGGTCACCGCCGCGTACACCTTCTCGAAGATCCGTGGCACGGCCGGCATGATCGTCGGACGGACCTCGCCGAGACGCTTCACGATCGCGCTCACGTCGCCGTCCACCGCGAACTCGAAACCGACCGACAGCTGGCAGGAGAGCAGCGCCTTGCCGAACGCGTGTGACAGCGGCAGCCACAGGTAGGCCACGTCGCCGGGGCCGACGATCCCCATCGCCTCGATGGCCAGCCCCTGATAGACCCACGCGGAGTGCGGGATGCACACGCCCTTCGGTGTGCCGGTCGTCCCGGAGGTGTAGATCAGCGTCGCCAGGTGGTCCGGCGCGATCGCCGCGGTGCTGCGGTCGACCAGCTCCGGATCGGCGGCGAGCGCCTCCCGCCCGCGCTCGCGCAGCCGCGCGAGGGTGTCGCCGTCACCGTCGATGACGATCACGTGTTCGACGTGCGGCCGAACCTTCTCGGCCAGCGCGGCGTCCTCGACGATCGCGATCCGGCTGCCGGAATCGGTCAGGATGTGGGCGATCTCCTCCGCCGACGAGGACGGGTAGACCGTGGTGGTGGCGCCGCCCGCGCACATCACCCCGAAGTCGGCCTCGATCCACTCGACCCGGGTCGGCGCGGCGATCGCCACCCGGTCCTGCGGGCGCAACCCCAGTCCGAGGAGTCCCGCGGCGATCTCCCGGACCGCCTGCGCGGTCTCGGCCCACGTCTGGGCACGCCAGGTGCCGTCGGCTGCGGGCCGCCGATAGGAGAATCCCTCGGGGGTACGCCGTGCGCGTTCCAGGAACATCGCGCCGAAGGACGCCGGGGCGTTCCGCTGGAGGTCGGCGAGCAGGGTCTCCTCGGCGTCCGGGGCCGCGCAGGTCACCATGGTCAATTCCCTTCGTGGTGCGGTCCGGCGTCCACCAGGCGGCAGAGCCAGCCGGACAGTTCGCCGGTCAGGGCCGGCAGATCGGGCGCGGGATCCGCGTCCAGGGCGTCCGAGGCGATCTGGCGCAGCGCGTAGATCGCCCCGATGTAGGCGCTCAGCGGTACCCCGGCGCCGGTGCCGGGGAAACGCTGCTCCCGCAGGTCGCGGATGAACGTGGCGAGCTGGGTGATGGCGGCGCGGCGGCGTTCGCGGGCGGGCCGGCCGAGCCCGTCCATCTCGACCTGGAAGGCCCGGGCCGCGACCAGGTCCCGCTGCAGTGTCCGCAGGTAGGACCCGACGAAGTCGTGGATGCAGCCGGCCCAGTCGACGGCGGCCGCGCCGCTGGCGGCCAGGTGTTCGAGGAACACCGCGATGAACCGGTCGTACGCCTCGTTGACGCAGGCGTCCTTGTCGGCGAAGAACTCGTAGAACGCGGCCCGCGACACCGCCGCCTCGGAGCAGATCTCGCGCACCCCGAACCCGCGGTGGCCGGCCCCGGCGAGCAGCTCGGTCGCGGCGATCAGGATCCGCTCGCGCTGGGCGGCGGTGACCTGGTCGCGGCTGAGCACGTGGCGGCCCCGGGGCAGGGTCGGCGGCGTGGTGAAGACGATGCCGCTCGCGATCCGGTCCACAGGGTTCCTATCGAAGTACGCGGTGTTACTCCAACTTTCCCACGCTGTTCCACCGTCACGGGACAACCCCGGGGCAAGGATGGGTGACGTGACAGCGAACCGAACACTGCAGACACACCCCGACCTGACACTCGCCCGGGACGCCGCGCTGGCCGGGGCGGACGAGGCGATACGGCACTTCGCGGCCCTCGACGGCCTGCCGCGCGAGGTCAAGGCCGACGGCAGCGTGGTCACCCGGGCCGACCGGGCGGTCGAGGCCCGGATCCGCGAGGTGCTGACCGCGGCCCGCCCGGACGACGCGATCCTCGGCGAGGAGGAGGGCGAGACCGGGACCGGTAGCCGTCGCTGGATCCTCGACCCGATCGACGGGACGGCGCTGTTCGTCGAGGGCGACGACCGCTGGCTGGTGCTGGTCGCCCTCGAGGAACAGGGCGAGATCACCGCGGGCGTGGCCGTGGTGCCGGCGCAGGGGCGGATCTGGTGGGCGTCGCGGGGGGCCGGAGCCTACGAGGCGACGGTCCGGGACGGCCGGATCGAGGAGCAGGTACGTCTCGGCGGCGCGGACGACGGGCCACGGGAGGTGGCGGGGAGCCGGCTCGGAGTCGTACCCCAATGGGACCGTGAGGTGGCCGACCGGCTGATCGCGGTCGCCGACGAGCGGCCCTGGCCGCTGCATCCGCCGCTGCTCGTGGCCCGCGGTGAACTGGACCTGGCGGTGCAGACGTGCGGGTCGATCTGGGACTTCGCGGCGATCTCACTGATCGTGACCGAGGCCGGTGGCCACTACCGGGGGTTCGACGGGCGGGAGAACCCCGCGGCGGGACCGGGGCTGTACGCCCGTAACGCGGCGTTGCGCGACGAAGCGCTGGTTCTGGTCCGAAAACCCGGATAAGTCACTAAAGTCCAGAGCGTGCGCAATCGGAAAAATCGTCTGGCCGCCGGGATGCTGACCGGCGTCGTCCTTCTCACCGCGGCGGCCTGCGGGAGCAGCGACGACGACAAGGACACCAGCACCAGCGCCACCTCCGCGACGGTGAAGTCCTACGACAAGTCGGTCGCGGGGGTGGTGGAGGCGGCCAACGCGTTCCTGGCCACCCTCGACGACACCGAGAAGGCCGCGGTGAACCTGGAGTTCACCCAGGCCAACGCGGTGGCCTGGTCGAACCTGCCGTGCGGGTCGTCGTGCCGGCCCGGCATCCGGTTCGGGTCGCTCGACGACGAGGAACTCGCCGCGGCCAAGAGCGTACTGATGACGGCACTCGGCACCGGGGCCTCCAGCGGCTACAACCGGGTCACCCAGATCCTGCTCGCCGACGACTACCTGGGGAGCATCCAGGGATCCAGCGGCGCGAGCGGCGGCCCGGGCGGTGGCGGGGACATGCCGTCCGGCGGCCCGGACGGCGGCATGTCCGGCGGGCCCGGCGGTGGCATGTCCGGTGGCCCCGGCGGCGGGATGTCGGGAGGGCCGGGCGGCGGTGCCATGCCGTCCGGTGGCGGCATGGGCAGCGCGGACAGCGGCTACTCCAGCGACACCTACTTCATGGCGTTCCTCGGCACCCCCAGCGCCGACGGCACCTGGCAGCTGCACTTCGGCGGCCACCACCTCGCCGTCGACATGACCTACAAGGCGGGCCAGGTCGCCGGGGCGTCGCCGTTCTTCGTCGGCGTCGAACCCACCAGCTGGACCGCCGACTCCACCGAGCACGCGCCGCTCGAGGACATGAAGACCGCGCTGCTGGCGATGACCGGCAGCCTCAGCGAAGCCGAACAGAAGAAGGCGAAGCTGTCGCAGACCTTCACCGACGTGCTGGTCGGCCCGGGAGAGGACGGCCGGTTCCCGGCCACCAAGCAGGGTCTGGCGGCCGGCTCCCTCACCGACGAGCAGAAGAAACTGGTCCTGGCCGCGGTGGAGCCGTGGGTGGCGGGCGCCGACGACGCGACCGCGGCGACCCTGATGAGCACGTACGAGTCCGAGCTGGACAAGACCTACATCGGCTGGTCCGGCACCACCGGCCTGACAGCGCACGCCGATTACGTGCGGATCGACGGGCCCAGTGTGTGGGTGGAGTTCGTCTGCCAGAACGGCATCGTCATCCAGGACCAGATCCACTACCACACGGTCTACCGCGACCACACCCGCGACTACGGCGGCGAGTTCACCTTCTCCTGAGCCCCCGCCGGGCCCGGCTCCCCTGAGACGCCGGGTCCGGCGAGGGACGCGATCAGGCGTTGTACGAGTTCAGGAACGCCAGCAGGTCGTTGTTGAGCTGCTCCTTGTGGGTGTCGGTGATGCCGTGCGGCGCACCCGCGTACACCTTCAGCTCGGCGTCCTTGATCAACGCGGCCGACGCCTGACCGCCCACCTCGAACGGCACGACCTGGTCGTCGTCACCGTGGACGACCAGCGTGGGCACGTCGAACTTGGCCAGGTCACCCCGGAAGTCGGTGGCCGAGAACGCGGCGATCGACTCGTAGGCGTTGCGGGCGCCGGCCGCCATGCCCTGCAGCCAGAACGTGTCCTGCCAGCCCTGCGACACCTGCGCGCCGGGGCGGTTGGCGCCGAAGAACGGGCCGGACGCGAGATCCTTGTACAGCTGCGCGCGGTCGGCCAGCGAACCCGCCCGCAGGCCGTCGAAGACGTCGATCGGCACGCCGCCCGGGTTGTCGTCGGTCTTCAGCATCAGCGGCGGGACGGCGGAGACCAGTACGGCCTGCGCGACCCGGGCCGTGCCGTGGTTGCCGATGTAGCGGGAGATCTCGCCGCCACCGGTGGAGAAGCCGACCAGGGTGACGTCGCGCAGGTCGAGGTGCTCGATCACGGCGGCCAGATCGGCGGCGTACGTGTCCATCTCGTTGCCGTGCCAGGTCTGCTCGGACTTGCCGTGGCCGCGACGGTCGTGGGCGATCACACGGTAGCCGTTGCTCGCCAGGAACAGCTGCTGCGCCTCCCAGCTGTCCGAGTTGAGCGGCCAGCCGTGGCTGAGCACGACCGGACGGCCCGCACCCCAGTCCTTGAAGTAGATCTGCGTGCCGTCGGAGGTGGTGACGAAGCCCATGGTGATCCCTTCGAGGGGCGGCGCAGGGGTGCGCCGCCTTCCCCTTCATGGAACCAGCGGGAGGGTGACGGGACCATGCAGAAAAATATGCAGAACCCGTCAGCCCTCGAGCGCGGCCAGACCGGAGCGGGCCAGTTCGAGACGGCTGCTGTGCATGTGCGGGGTCTCGGACAGCAGTTGCTCCGCGCGGGCCAGGTCGGCGCGGGCCTGGGCCGCCGCACCCATGGCGGCCCGGATCCGGCCGAACGTCAGGTACACCTGACCGAGCATGCTCGGGTCGCCGAACTGCCGGGCCAGGGGCAGGGCCCGATCCGCCTCGGCCAGCGCCTCCTCCCAGCGGCCCAGGTCGAGCAGCGCCTCGGCGGCGAAGGCGTGCGACCCGGTGCGGGCGCCCAGCGCGGGCCGCGGTGCCACCGGGTGGACCGCCAGCTCCCGGATCGTCGACCGGTACATCTCCAGGGCCTCCTCATGCCGGCCCAGGGAGGCGAGCAACAGGCCGATGCCCTGGAACTGCTGGATGTAGTTGTCGTACTCGCCGATCTCCGCGGCCAGCCGCTGGGCCTCGGAGTAGGCCTCCAGCGCCCGTTCCACCTCGCCGGCGTACCGGTGGGCGGTGCCGATGTAGTGCAGCGCCCACGCCTGCTCCTTGCGGTCGCCGATCTCGGCGGCGAGCCGGTAGGCGTCCCTGGCGATCGCGCCGCCCTCGCTGACCCGGTGCGCGGCGTGGGTGGCCGCCCAGGAGAAGTAGTTGATGTGGGCGACCTCCTGATGCCGGTCGGGCAGCCGGGCCGCCGCGGCGCGGGACAGGCCGTACACCTCGTACCAGCCCTCCCAGAAGATCATCGTGTCGGAGAACCAGTGCAGCGCCTCGGCGACGTCCACCACCAGCTGGTCCTCGCCCCAGCCGGCGGCGGCGCGCAGCGCACCGAGCCAGTTGTCCGCCTCGGCCTGCAGCCAGTCACCGGACTCCTCGGCGGTGGCCAGCGGGATCAGCCCGGCCCAGCCGTCGGCGAGACAGCCGTAGGCGGGTTCGAACCACCGCCCGGCCACGATCGTCGTGTCCAGCAGCCACCGGGCCAGTCGCCGTTCGGTCTCGGCGCGACTGCCGGGCGGCTCCTCGATGCGCAGGCGCTCCGTCGCGTACAACCGGATCAGGTCGTGGAATCGGTAGCGGGCGCTGCCCGCCGGCTCGAGTTGCAGCAACCCCAGATCGACGAGGTCGTCGAGGCCGTCCGCGGCCTCGGCCGGGTCGATCTCGGCGAGCACCGCGGCGATCTCCGGCGAGAAGCTCGGTCCGGGCACGTGTGCGAGCCGGCGGAACAGGGCCCGGGCCGGTTCGGAGAGCTGGGCGTGCGAGAGCGCGAAGGCGGCGGCCACCCCGGTGTCGCCGACGGTGAGGGCGGCCAGGCGGCGGTCGGCGTCGGCGAGCCGGTCGGCGAGGTGCTCGACGGTCCAGGCCGGGCGGGTGGCGAGCCGGGTGCCGGCGATCCGCAGGGCCAGCGGCAGATGCCCGCACAGGCGCGACACCGAGGCCACCGCGTCGTCCGCGTCCGGTCCGGCGGCCTGCGCGGCGATGGCCCGCAGCAGCCCGGCCGACTCGGCCGGTTCGAGCGGGTCCAGGGCGAGCCGCAGCACGCCCTCCAGGCCACCGAGGACGCGGCGGCTGGTCACCACGACCAGGCCCGGGCCGTCGCCGGGCAGCAGCGGCCGGACCTGGGCCTCGTTCGCCGCGTTGTCCAGGATCAGCAGGCAGCGTCGCTCCCGCAGCACCGCCCGCAACTGGCTGGACCGGTCCTCGACACTCTCGGCGATCTGCCGGGGACTGATCTCCAGCGCGCGCAGCAACCGGGTCAGCGCCTCACCGGCCGGTACCGGATCGTCGCCGGTGCCGCGCAGGTCCAGGTAGAACCGGCCGTCGGGACAGCGGTCGCGCAGCTCGTCGGCGAGCCGCACGGCGAACGCGGTCTTGCCCAGGCCGGCCTGCCCGTGCACCACCACGACCGGGGCGGGTGCGTCGGCCCGGTCCTGGTCCGCGTGCCGGGCGGCGGCCGCCAGCTCACCGGCCCGTCCGACGAAGTCACCGACGCCGCGGGGGAGTTCACACCATCGGGGGCGTCCGGCGCCGGTCGGCGACCGGCTCTCCCGCGCGGCCTCACCGAGCTCATCCCGCTGCCGCGCGTCCAGGCCGAGTGCTTCGGCGAGGGCAGCGAGGGTACGCGCCTGCGGCGCCCTGCTGTGACCGCGTTCCATGTCGCTGATCGCCCGGGCGCTGACGCCGGAGACCTCGGCCAGCTGCTCCATCGTCATCCCGGCCGCCTGACGCACCGCGCGCAGGCGGGAACCGAACCCCACCTTGCCAACCTCCTGGAACCCGATCGGCCTGTCATGAAATCACATCCGGGACTTCCGGCACTTGTGGCGGGACGTGGTGACCGTCACCCGGTCCGGGGCTGCGGCCCGATTCGGCGCGTACCGGCAAATCATGTGCCCGGACCGGCGGGGGCTCCCCGGGGGATGCCCAGACTGGGTGGCCGGTCCGGCTCTTCTGCCGGATGCGGCGTCACGCGTCCCTTATCGTCGGTTTCCTCCCTCTTCTTGTCTCAGGAGTCAGGATGACCCGTGCCGCGTCCCGCCGTCCCCTGATCACCGGGTTCCTCGCCGGCGTTCTCGTCCTCGGTGCGGCGGTGCCCGCCACGGCCGCCACCCGGCCGCCGAAGCTCGAGGTCCTGGCATCGTTCACGCAGGCCGGCGCCGCGAGTTTCGCGGACTGGAACGCCGCCCGCAAGGATCGCGGCAAGTGGTCGTCGTACGACTTCGACTGGCGGACCGACCACTGCTCGCTCAGCCCGGACCGGCCGCTCGGTTTCGACTTCTCCCTGGCCTGCTGGCGGCACGACTTCGGGTACCGCAACTACCGGGACGCCGGGCTGTTCGCCGAGGCGAAGGACCGTCTCGACACGGCCATGTACGCCGATCTGAAACGCACGTGTGCCGGCTACGAGCGGCTGGAACGCCCGGCCTGCCTCAGTCTCGCGTGGACGTATTACCAGGCGGTGAAGTACTTCGGAACGCCGGCCGGGGTGACCGCCGCCGAACTCAAGGAGGCTGCCGAACTGTCATCAGCCGGACATGAGGCGGTAAACGGTATGACGCGTTAGATCGACGTACATCAATGCTTTTCCTAGGGTGGAAGGGACCGTTCCCGGAAATCCCCCAAGGAGACAGCCATGATCTCGAGACGTCTGGCCGGTCTGCTCGCCCTCGCCGCAGCCCTCACCGGGGTGCAGGTGGCCTCGGCGCAACCGGCCCGGGCCGCGACCCGCATCCTCTACTACGACGCGAGCCAGGCCCAGGAATTCGTGTCCGTGGTCAACCAGGGCGCCGCGATCTGGAACGCCAGTGTCACCAACGTCCGCCTCCAACCCGTGGCCTCCGGCCAGACCCCCAACATCCGGGTGTACGCCGACAACGGCTGGCCCCGGACGTACAGCACCTCACTCGGCAACGGGCGCTGGTACATGGGCCGTGAGGCGGTCGTCGACGGATACTCCCCGCCGCGGATCGCCGCCCACGAGTTCGGCCACATCCTCGGGCTGCCGGACAACCGCACCGGACTGTGCAGCGACCTGATGTCCGGCAGCAGTGCGCCGGTCAGCTGCACCAACGCCGACCCGAGCAGCCGCGAGGCGGCCACCGTGCAGGCCAACTTCGCCGGTTCGGTCACGGTGGCGCCCCGGACGTACGTGTGGGCCGGCCGGCAGGGGTGATCCCGCGGACGATCGATCGGCAGAGTCGTCGACGGCGGGGTGGGGTCAGGGCGCGTGCAGGGCGATCGTGGTCCATACGCCCACGTGCACCTGGTCGCCGTCCTTCAGGGCCCGCGACTGGCCGGCCGTCAGCGGACGTTCCTCGTCGTTGACGTAGGTGCCGTTCGTCGAATTCAGGTCGGACACCAGCCACACCCCGTCCACGCTCAGCGTGAGCAGCGCGTGGTTGTGCGAGACACCCGGATCGGCCGGGGCCGTGGACAGATCCAGATCCGGGGCCGGTCCCGGAGCGGAACTGCTGCTCCGGCCGATCCGCACCTGCGGGGCGGGCAGCACGACCGTCCGCTCCGGGGCGTCCGCCGGGAACACCACGCCCTCGGCCACGTTCGCGTCGAAATAGGTGCGGTCGGCGAACACCGTCGCGGTCCACTGACCGGGCGGCCCGGCGGTGACCGGCGGCGGCGCGGCGAACTCCGGGACACGGCCGGTGTTGTGGTCGTACCCGCACTCCTCGCAGAACCGCCACATCGCCGTCCGCGGCGTGCCGCAGTTCGGGCACGGCACGATCGTCGGCGGACCGGTCACCTGCATCGACGGCTGACCGGTCACCTGCGCCGACGGGGTGCTGGGCAGCACCACCGTCGTCGGCGCGGAACCGGAGATCCGCGTCCCGCAGGTGTCGCAGAAGTCGCCCTCCCGCGACGGGTGACCCTTCGGGCAGACGTACGAGGTCACTGCGCCCGCCCGACACGTACCGTCTTGGTGGAACGGGTGTCCAGCGCCATCTCGTCCTCGGCGGCGACCTTGCGGCGCAGGCGGACCGTACCGGTCACCGCGTCGTCGATCTCCACCACCTTGGCCAGCAACTCCTCGGTGGCGGTGTTGCCGCTGCTGTGCGCGAGCTGCGCGGCCCGGCCGAACTTCATCGTCGCGGTCCGCTCGTCACCGGAGTCCCGGGCGGCCAGACCGGCCTGGATCACGTCGGCCAGCTCGGCCTGCCCGGTGTAGTGGGCCACCTGCCGGTTGATCCGCGTGGAGAGCGCGGTGTCCTCCGTCCACACCGCCCGGACCAGGGACTGCGCGTGCACGGTGTCACCCTCGACGATCGAGATCCGGGCGGCCAGCATCTCGTCGCCGGCCGCACCCGCGGGCACGTCGACGCAGATGTGATAGTCCCGGCTCTCCGAACCCCAGGCGCCGAGCGGGTACCGGGCCGCGCGGGCGCCGTCGGCCACCCGCCTGCCGGTCAGGTCGGTCACCTCCGGCTCGACCTGCTTGACGAACCGGACCGTGCTGTTCACCGGCGTCCACACCTTGAGCTGCACGTCCGCGCTGGTCTTGCCCATCGCGGCGGTCATCATCCGCTGGAACGCGGCAGCCAGGTCAGCGGGCCGGGCCACGATGTCGACGGTACCCAGCATCGCCGAGGCGATCTTGCGGAGTTCGGAGACCTTCCAGTCGGTGCCGACACCCCGGCAGTCGCAGGTGAACTTGCCGGCGATCGACGTCAGCACGCTCTCCAGGTAACCCTGGCGCTCCCCGTTGTCGCCGTCGGTCAGCAGGATGGCATGCGCGATGTCGCCCGGACGCTGCGCGAACAGCTGCGCGGCGAGCAGCAGCCAGGCGCCCATCGCGGTGCCGCCGCTGGCCTGCAGCCGGTCGACGGCCGCGGAGGCGGCGGCCCGGGTGGCGGGCGACGCCACCGCGAGCTGCCCCGGATCCGGGAACAGCTGCTGCGCGGTGCCCACCCCGGCGATGATCGCGAAGTGGACGCCGTCGTCGATGCAGTCCACGGCGGCCTTCGCAGCCTGCCGGGCCGCGCCGATCCGGCCGTCGGCCTGCATCGACCCGGACGCGTCGACAATGATGATCTCGGTCGCCCCCCAGGTGCGGCGACCACCCTCGGCGCCGGTCGACGTGACCGTCACGATCGCGTTGACCTCGGTGGCGCCCAGCGGCAGGAACTCGTTCTGGAACGCCTCGGCGGTGTACGTCACTCGGACTCCTTACGCGGTGGGAACAGCGCCGGCCCGCCCCGCTGAGGGCTCGGGTCCGGCGGTCTCGGCTGCGGTCTCATCGTTGGCGGCCGGCTCGTTCAGGGCCGGTTCGCCGGCTTCCGGCGTGTTCGCGGCCGGGTCTTTCGCGGTCTGATCGGGGGCGGTCTCGTGCGTACCCCGATCATCGATCTTGCTCTGATCTGATCCGGTCTGCTCGGCGGCAGCCGCGGCGGGGGCGACCGGGACGAGCGCGACCGTGATGTTGTCGGACCCGCCCGCCGCGTTCGCGAACGCGACCAGCTCACGGGCGGCGTCGAGCAGCGGCGACGGCCCGGATGCGATGTCCAGACAGTCCCGCACCACGTCGGCGAAGTCCTCCGCGTCCGGCAGGTAGTTCCACAGACCGTCGCTGCACAGGACCAGCATTCCCGGGGCGGTGGCGGTGAACGCACCCATCCGGGGCCGGACCGGCCCGGCGTCCGCACCCAGCCAGGCGGTGATCGCATGCGCCTTCGGATCGTTCATCGCCACCCGGGGGTCCACGCCCATCGAGATGACGTGCTGCGCCCACGAGTCGTCCTCGGTGAGCTGCTCGGCCGGCCCGTACGGTCCGATCCAGTAGGCCCGGCTGTCCCCGACCCACCCGAACCCGACATGCGGCCCGCGCACCGCGGCGGCCACGATCGTGCAGGCCGGGTTGGAGGCGGCCCGCCGGGGATCCCCGTTGTTCACCAGCGCCGCCACCGCGTCCGCGGCAGCCCCGATAGCCGCCGCGACCACCTCGGCGATCACCACCGCCGGCTCGGCAGCCTTCCCGGCCGTGTCCGTGTCCGTGTCCGTGTCCGTGCCCGTGCCCGTGTCCGTGCCCGTGCCCGTGTCCGCGTCCGCGTCCGCGTCCGCGTCCGCGGCAGAACCGTTGCCGGCAGCACCGACCACCTCAGCTACCACCACCGCCGGCCCGGCAGCCTTCCCGCCGGAACCCGCGGCGGTCTCCTCCACCGCGGCAGGAGTCACGGCGTCCGCTGCCACGGCGTCCGCTGCCACGGCGTCCGCTGCCGCCGCGCCCGCTGATCCGGACAGAGCCGGCTCAGCGGATCGGGCGGGCGGGGCCGGGTGCGGAGCGGCGGAGAGGAGTTCGCCGGCGGCGCGGGCGGCCGCGTCCGAAGCGGCATCCGGGTCGTAGGAGGCCGAGACACCGTCGCAGACCACCACGTCGGCGGCGGCCTGTCCGACGGCGAGCCACATCGCGTCCTCGTTGCGGTGGTGGCGGCGTCCCCGGTCGCTCACCGCCGCGGCCACCGGCCCGCCGTCCGCCTCGATGTGGTCGCGGGGACGGCCGGCCAGCATGCCGCATTCCTCGCAGTACCGGTCCGAGCCCACGCTTCCCGCCGCCCCGCAGTGCGGGCAGCTCCGGCCGGTGCGTGGCCGCCCGGGATTCCCCACCGTTCCCGCAGGCTTCCCGGACTCTGCAGATCCGCTCGTCCCGCTCGGCTCCCGCTGCTCCGTCTCCTCGACATCCCCGCCCGGCCCGGTCGAACTCACGGCCTCAGCCTCGGCCTCGGTGCCGGTCTCGGCCCCGATCGCTTCGTCACCATCCACGTCGGCCTCGGCGTCCACGTCGGCCTCGGCGCTCGCCTCCGGTTCGGCGTCTGTGTCAGGCTCCGACTCGGGCGGGGTCTCCTTGGGCGCGGCGGCGCCGGACTCGGTGGTCGCGGTGGCTTCAGCGGTATCAACGGTGATGGCGGTATCCGCGGCTGTGGACCCAACCGCTGTGGACCCAACCGCTGTGGCGTCAGCGGCTGTGGACTCAGCGGCTGCGGCGTCAGCGGCTGTGGACTCAGCGGTGGCTGACCTGGCGGCAGGATCGGCAGCTGCCGACCGGGCGGTGGTGGGCTCGGCGACCGGGGCGACCGGGGCGACCGGGGCGACCGGGGCGACCGGGGCGACCGGGCCGACCTCGGAGGCTTCGGGGGCCGGGGGCGTTACGACGGGCGTGTCGGGGGCAGCCTGAACGGCCGGCCCGTCGGTGGACGGCTCGGCGGGGCGCAGCGGGCGTCCGCACTCCTCGCAGAACGCCGCGCCCGCGGCGCGCTCGTCGGCGCATGCGACGCACTCGGTCAGGATCATCGGCGCGGTTACCGCCCTTCTACGTACGCGTCCGCGGCCGCGCCGCGTTCGCCAGGTCCACCAGGCGGATCTTCTCCGGCCCGTGAGCCGCCCGGGCCATCTCCCGGTACGCGGCTTCGAGCGCGAACCGTACGTCGCGCTCCGCGGCGTCTCCCGCCGGGGTGCCCGCCGCTCCCGCAGGCGTGGTCGCGGACGCGGCTCCGACTCCGGTTCCAGGTCCGGCTCCGGCTCCGGCTCCGGCTCCGGCTCCGACTCCGACTCCGGTTCCAGGTCCAGCTCCAGCTCCAGCTCCGGCTCCGGCTCCGGCTCCGGCTCCGGCAAGTGAACTGGTGGTCCCGGGGGAACCGGTCGTCCCGAGCACCGCCCGTGGCACCCTGCTGCCGCGCCCCAGGATCGTCAGCGCCTGTTCCAGGAGTTCCGCGCGGAGCGCCGCGAGCTGCGCGCTCCCGATCTCGAGTCGGTCGATCAGGTCGGCCGCCGTGGACAGGGAGAGCACGTCCACCCGGTCCGCCGGCTGCCGGCCGATCAGGGCGCGGACCGCGCCGACCTGGGAGCTGCGGTACGCCGACGACGTCCCGGGCACCCGGTTGTACGCCTCCACCGCCCCGGACCGGTCTCCGTCGGCGAGCCGGCAGCGGGCCAGTCCGGCGGCGGCTGTCGTGTACGCCGGGTCGGTGCGGCTGACCACGTCGTAGTGCCGGCAGGCCCCGGCCGCGTCGCCGGCGAGTTCCGCCGCGAGGCCGAGGGCGAGTTGGGGGGCGAGTTCGCCGGGCAGCGCCGCCCAGACCGCTTCGAAGCGTTCGCGGGCGTGGGTGGCGTCGCCGGCGGCGAGGGCGAGCAGGCCGTCGTACCAGGCGACCCGCCAGTCGTCGCCGGCGGATTCGGCGAGCAGCGCACGGGCGGCGCGGGCGTCGTCGAAGGAGCCGTCGTGGGCGCCCAGGTCGATGTAGGCACGGAGCTCACGCAGGCGTACCTCAAGGGTGTGGTGCGGTGCCTTGGTGAGCAGGGTGAGCACTTCGGACGGCTCGCTGACGGTGACCGAGGCGAGGAACGCGGCGGACGGGTCGGTCAGGTCGGTCAGTGGCGTGGGCAGGTCCTGCCAGCGGGGTGCGTCGCTGTCCGGGTCGGTGCGCAGTTCGGCGGTGAACAGCCGGGACGGCGCGGGCCGGGGTTCGCCGCCGGCGGCGAGGACCTGCCGGAGCACGCCGAGCATCTGTTCGGACATCTCGGCGGCGTCGACGAACCGGTCGGCCGGGTCGGGGCGGGTGGCCCGCACGATCAGGCGGTAGAACGATTCGTGCTGCTTGTACGCGTCGAACGACCCCCGGTCCGGCAGGCTGTCCCGGAAGGTGCTCTGGTATCCGCGGAAGTCCGTGGTGAGTACGGCCAGGGTGCGCCCGATGGTGTACAGGTCGGACGCGATCGACGGCCCGTCGACCGCGATCTCCGGCGCCTGGTATCCGATCGTGCCGTAGATCGCCGAGTCCTCGTCCTCCTCGTGGACGACGCCACCGAGGTCGATCAGGCGCATCTGGTCGCCGGCCTGGATCACGTTGTCCGGCTTGAAGTCGCAGTAGATCAGTCCCCGGTCGTGCAGGTAACCGAACGCCGGCATGATCTCCAGCAGGTACGCCAGGGCGCGGTCCACCGGCAGCGGCCCGCCGTGTTGCTTGAGCAGGTCTTTGAGGGACTTGCCGCCGACGTACTCCATCACGATGTAGCCGGCGGTGTCGCCGGACGCCGCGGTGTGCTCCACGAAGTTGTAGATCTTGACGATGTTGGGGTGTTCGACCTCGGCGAGGAACCGTCGTTCGGCCACCGCGGCGGCCAGGGCGTCCTCGTCACCGGAGTTGAGCAGGCCCTTGAGGACGACCCAGCGGTCCGAGACGTTCTTGTCCACGGCCAGGTAGATCCAGCCGAGGCCGCCGTGCGCGAGGGGCCCGACCACCTCATATTGCCCGCCGACCAGGTCGCCCTTGGCCAGTTTGGGGGTGAAGTCGAAGGCCTCACCGCACGACGGGCAGAAGCCGGTGCCACGGCCGGGACGGTCGCCCCGGGCACGGCCGACCGGTTCGTTGCACTTGGCGCAGTACCGCTTGGACTCCGGTACTTCGGCGACGGCCATCACGGCGGAGGCCGGGTCGGCCTGGGCGACCGGGGCGATGTCGACGAGTCCGCCGCCGAAGCGCCGGCGGGAGCCGCTGCTGCCGGTGCGGGTGCTGCCGCGGCTGCCCCGGGTGGACAGCGCCCCGCTGCGCGAGGAGCCGGGCCGCGACGCCACCGAGGCGCTCCGGGGAGCGGGAACGACGGTGGTGGCCGGGGCGAGACCGCACTCGTTGCAGTAGCCGTCCTCGATGACACCGGGACAGCCGCCCCGGCCGCACGGCGAGCCGTCTGACACCGGGGTGGAGGCACGGGACACGGGGATGGAGGCACGGGACACCGGGGTGGAGGCACGGGACAACGCGGACACCGGCGGGGCCGGGGCCATGCCGCACTCGTCGCAGTAGCCGTCCTCGATCGTGCCGGGACAGTTGCGCTGGCAGTTCATCGCGGGTTCCTCGCTGCGATCGTGGCGGACAGGGCGTCCTGGTAGGCGTCCACGGCCGCCCGGGCGGCCGCGAGGTCGCACGGCGCCTGGTAGAGCGCCTCCCGGGCCGCCTCGGCGAGCGGCGTCAGGGTGGTGTCCTCACCGAGTCCACGGCTCAGCGCCTTGGCCCGGTAGGCGTCGAGCCGGCCGCGGAGTTCGCCCCGGCCGGCGAGCAGCGTGGTGTCGCGGTCGGCCGCCCGGCGTAGGGCGGCCAGGTGGTCCTTCGCCTGCCGGGTCCACGCCGAGATCCGCGGGCTGATCATCGCCCACTGTCCGGCGGCGGCCAGCGCCTCGATCGCCGCGAGGTCCGGAACGAGGTCTTTCTCGCGTACGAGAGAAGGTGTCTGATCGTGGAAACGCCCGGCTGCCGCCGCGTGGGCTGCCTCGGCGGACCGGAACGCCGCGTCGATCTCGGACAGCAGCGCCCGTGCGTCGCGAAGCCGCCGTGTCAGGGAGGCCCGCAGCTCGTCGGCGGAGGTGCGCTCGGCGTCGGCCCGCGCGAGCAGGTCCCGCACCTGATCAAGACCGGACACGTCGGCGCTCAGCGGATCGGTGGCCAGGGTCCGGGTGACGATGCCGAGCAGCCGGTCGGCCTCCCGCAGCAGGGGCCCGGGCGCGCCGGGAGTGAGCGAACGGGCGTGCGCCAGTGACGCCGCGGCGTCGGCGGCGACCGGAAGCATCCGGCGCCACGCCTCACCGGCGCGGGTCACCACGTCGACCGCCGTCATGAACGCGGTCTCCATCGCCGCCAGCAGCTCGGCGGGGGAGCAGACCGTGCTGACCTGGCCGGTGCCGAGCAGACCGCGCTGCGCCAGCGGGACGGTGCTGGTGGAGAGCGTGATCGACGGCCCCAGAACCTGGTGGGTGTAGGCCGCGCGTTCCTCCTCGCTCGGCCGACGCCGGTCCCGCAGCGCGCGGGCCTGGGTGATCACGTCGGTGAGCTGCCGGTGGCCCTGCCAGAGGCGGCCCAGCGCGTCCTCGGCGCCGGACCAGGCCTGCGCGGTCCGGCCGGTCAGCGCGGTGACGCCCAGTTCCTTGCGGTCCGGGTTCTCGTCGAGCTCGACGAGGTTGGTGGCTATCGCGGCGACGGCGCTCTCCAGCCGGGCGAGTTCGGCGTCCGCGGCGGCCGTGGTGCTCATCGGTACCGTGCCGCGGGTGGCTGTGGTGCCGCGCCGAGGTCCTCGCCGAGCCACTTCTCGTAGATCCTCGTCCAGGTGCCGTTCTCACGGTCGCGTTCGAGGACCGCGTTGACGAACCGGGTCAGATCGGGGTGGTTCTTGGAGATCGCGATGCCGTAGGGCTCCTCGGTGAAACGATCCCCGACCACCTTGGTGTACGGGTCCTGGGCGACCAGCCCGGCCAGGACGGTGTCGTCGGTGGAGACGGCGTCGACCTCGCCGAGCTGGAAGGCGACCAGGCACTGGCCCCAGCCGGGACGGGCGACCGCGATCGGCCCGGTGGAGACGGCGGCGATGTTGCGCAGGGAGGTCGAGCCGACCGCCGCACACACCTTCCTGCCGCCCAGCTCGTCGATGCCCCGGACGGTGGAGTCCTTGGCGACCAGCAGTTTCTGCCCGGCCTCGAGGTAGACCGTGGAGAAGTCGACCTCCTGCCAGCGGGCGCAGTTCGCGGTCATCGTGTTGATCACCAGGTCGACCTGGCCGTCGGCGACGACCTTGGTGCGGTCGCCGTGCGGGATCACCTTGATCTGCAGCTTGTCCGGGTCCCCGAAGATGGCCGCGGCGATCTGCCGGCCCATGTCGACGTCGAAGCCCTCGACCGCACCGGTGAACGGGTTGCGGGAGCTGAACAGCAGGCTGTCCTGGCTGGTGCCGAGGATCAGCCGGCCGCGCTTGCGGATCTCCTCCATGTAGCTGCCGGCCGGCATCCTCCCGGCGGCCGGCAGCGAACCGGTGGGCCGCAGGCTGGCACGGGCGTCGCAGTCCGGCGCCGCGGTGGTCGTCTCCTCCGCCGCCTCCGGGGCGGCTGAGGGCTTCTCCGTCACCGGCTCCTCGACGGTCGTGCAGCCGGTGAGCAGCAGCAGGGCGGTGAGAACACCGGCGGCGCGCCTCATCGGTACTCCTCCAGACGGGCCCGAATGCCGGCGCCGACGAGTAGGCAGATCAGCAGGGCGAGCAGCGGGCCGAGGACGGTGAGCACACCCAGACCCCGCCCGGCTCGGTGGATGTCGTCGTCGAAGACCGCCTTGCGCTCGGTCAGGGCCTGGTCGAGCGTGCCGGTGAGCGCCTCGAAGGCGCCGGTGGTCTCGGTGCCCAGGGCCAGCGCGACGGCCTCGTCGTAACGCCCGGTGTCATCCAGTTCGCGGACCTTCTCATGCAGAGCGACGTAAGCCTCGTGCTGAGACCGCGCCTCATCGGTGTACGCCTCGAGTCCGTCGAGCGACGGGTCGTCGAAGACGAGTTGATCACTGATGGCGGTGAACCGCTCCTCGTCGGCGCCGCTGCCGGCCCGCCCGGCCAGGGTCAGCGCCTCGGCCGCCCGCTCGCGCAACGCCATGATCCGCAGCTCGGCGAGCGTGGTGACCGGGGTGGAGCCGTTGCGGTCCGCGTCGTCGAGCGCGTCCCGCTGCGTCGCGAACACCACCCCGGCGGCCAGCGCCAGCACGACGGTGACCGCGGTGGCCGCGACCAGCGGCACGTTGAAGGTGCGCCGGGTCGCCGAGCTGAGACGGCCCTGCACCCAGAGCAGGGCGGTGACCAGGATCAGGAGCAGTGCCAGCAGCAGCGACAGCCACCAGGAGCTGCGCGCGTCGTCGTAGCCGGCGTCCACCTCCTGCTCGGCGATCTGGAACAGGACCTGCGCCTGCGGCTGCAGCGTCTCCCGGTTGAGCTCGGAGGCGGTGGCCAGGTAGGAGGCGCCGACCGGCAGGCCCTGCCGGTTGTCGGCGCGCGCGGTGGCGACCAGCGCGTTGTAGCGTGCCAGGCCGGCCGAGAGGGCGCGGATCGCGTCTGCCGCCGGGCCTTTCTCCGGGGTACGCCGCGCGGCGGACGTCAGCGCCGTCGCGGCGACCGACAGGTCCTCCTCGTAGCGGGCGGTCAGCACGACCGGCTCCTGGCCGCCGGAGAGGAACGCCTGCGCCGCCGTGGTGTCCGCGTCGGCCAGCCGGGAGTAGATCGTCTCCGCCTCGGTGAGCAGCGGCTGCGCCCGTCCGCCCAGGTCGGCGGTGCCGGTGGCGGCGGCCCGGGCGGTCAGCCCGGCGACCGTCCCGGTCAGGGCGGCGAGCACGAGGAGCACGGCGAGCATCAGGCGCAGCCGGCCGGGGGAGGTGCGCCGCATCTCCGCGATGCGGCGCAGCACGGCCGTGCTGCGCGGGGGCGTGGCGGCCGAGGTGGGCCGTTCCGCCAGAGCTGTGGTCACGCTGTGCCTCCGTGTGCCCGGCTGTTCTGCCCGTTCCACTGTGCTTCACCGATGCAAGTGATCTTGCCGGGGTATTTCTACGCGGTTTCTATGGCGGTTTCGTGACGGGATGTTATGAGAACGAGGCGTCCGGCGGGATCCGCCGAACGCCTCGAACGACCCGTCAGCGGGTCAGCTGAGTTCGCGTTTGAGCAGCTTACCGGTGGCGGTCATGGGCAGGGACGGCACGATGCTGACCACCCGCGGGTACTTGTAACCCGCCATCTGCTCCCTGCCCCAGGCCACCAGCTCGTCCTCGGTGACCGAGGCGCCGGGCTTGAGGATGACGAACGCCTTGACCTCCTCGCCGTGACTCGGGTGCGGCACCCCGATCACCGCCGCGAGGGACACCGCCTCGTGGGTGATCAGGACCTCCTCGACCTCCCGCGGGTACACGTTGAAGCCCCCGCGGATGATCATGTCCTTGGCGCGGTCGACGATGTAGTAGAAGCCGTCGGCGTCCCGCCGGGCCAGGTCACCGCTGCGGAACCAGCCGTCCCGCATCACCTCGGCGGTCGCCTCCGGCCGGTTGTAGTAGCCCCGCATGATGTTGTGGCCGCGGATCGCCACCTCACCGATCTCGTCCACGCCGTCGACCGTGTTCCACTCCGGGTCGATCAGCTTCACCTCGACACCCCAGACCGGGATCCCGATCGAACCGGGCCGCGGCTCGCTGTGCGGATCACTGAACGTCGCGACCGGCGACGTCTCGGACAGCCCGTACCCCTCCAGGATGGAAACCCCGAGGCGCTCCCGGACCTCCTTGATGATCTCGACCGGGAGGCTGGAACCGCCGGACACGGCAACCCGCATGTTCCGGGCGATCCGGTCGACGTCCACGCCGTCGGTCAGCGCGTTCAGCAACCCCCAGTACATGGTGGGGACGCCGGCGAAGAACGTCACGTCCTCGCTCTGCAGCACCGCGACCGCGGCGGCCGCGTCGAACCGCGGCAGCAGCACCAGGGTGGACACGCTGGCGAAACCGGCGTTCATGTTGACCGTCGAACCGAACGAGTGGAACAACGGCAGCACCACCAGGTGGGTGTCCTCGGCCGGCTTGCTGCCGAACAGCCGGTTGCAGGTGAGCGCGTTCATCACCAGGTTCGAGTGCGACAGTTCGGCGCCCTTGGCCTGACCGGTCGTGCCGGAGGTGTACAGGATCACCGCCGGGTCGGTCTCGTCACGCTGCACGGTGGCGAAGGTCGTGGGCCGGTCGGATGCCTTGCCCCGGTCGGCGTTGATCTCGGCATCGATGAGGAAGAAGTGCTCGCAGCCGGGTGCCTCGTCGAACCCGGCCCGGCCGGCCGCGCCCATCGGCAACTCCGGGGTGCCCGCGAAGCAGAAATACGCCCGCGCCTCGGAATCCTTCAGGTGATAGGCGATCTCACGCCCCTTGAGCAGCACGTTCAGCGGGACGACCACCGCGCCGGCCTTGAGGATGCCGTAGTAGACGACCGGGAAGTACGGCAGATTGGGGCAGGTGAGGGCGACCTTGTCGCCGGGCCGGATCCCGTGGTCCACGAGCAGGTTCGCCACCTGGTTGGCGGCCGCGTCCACCTGGGCATAGGTCAGCCGCTGGGGCCCGAGCACGACAGCGGCCCGGTCCGGGTGGTGACGGGCGCTGTCCTCCAGCAGAACGGCGAGGTTGAGCATCCGGCGGTCCCCTTCAGAGATAACATGTGACGGCGGTCTCATCCCAGCACGTCGGGCCGGTGACGGGGAAGTCTTCGTCCCGGCAGTGTTTCCCGGAGCGCGGTGTGGGACCGGTCCGGTTGTTTCGTTAAGTCCCGGCCGCTGATGCCGATGGCCTCGACGTGGGGAATCCGGTGTTGGACGCGGTACATGTGGGCCGTCAGCCCATCTTCGATGCCAAGGGTGTCGTGGTGGCCTACGAGCTGTTGTTCCGGGGTCGTATGGACGCGGTCGCGTCCGGGCGGCAGGACACGTATGCGACCAGCGCCGTCATGGTGAACGTGTTCACCGAGTTCGGCATCGCCGAAGTGGCCGGCAACCGGCCCTGCTTCATCAACCTGACCCGCGAGTTCGTGACCGGCCGGCTGCCGTTGCCGTTCGGCCCCGAACAGGTGGTGCTCGAGGTGCTGGAGACGGTCGACGTCGACGACGAGGTGATCGGCGGGCTGACCGCGCTCGCCGAGGCGGGCTACCGGATCGCCCTCGACGACTTCGTCTGGGGATCCGGCCACGAACGGCTCCTGGGCCTGGCGTCGTACGTCAAGCTGGACCTGCTCGACGGCGACCTGAGCCGCCTCGACGACATCGTCACCGAATGCCGCCGCTTCCCGGGCATCCAACTCGTCGCCGAACGCCTGGAAACCGACGAGCAGGTGGCGATAGCCGACAAATTCGGCATGGAACTTCGCCAGGGGTACGCCCTGAGCCGCCCACAGACGCTGAGCGCCCCGAGCCTCTCCCCGTCCCGGCTGCGCCGCCTGGAACTGGTGGCGGCGCTGATGTCCCCGGACGTGCCGATGGACAAGGTCACCGCGATCATCGCGAGCGACCCGGCACTGGCCCTGCGCGTCCTGCGAGTGAGCAACTCGGTGGCGTCGGGCGTGGTGAGCCGGATCTCGTCGGTGCGCCAGGCGGTGACCCTCGTCGGCCTGACCCGGATCCGGCGCTGGGCCACGCTGATGGTGGTGGACGATGTGGCGGAGGCCCCGGAGGAGCAACTCCTGACGGCGCTGACCCGGGCGCGCCTGTGCGAGAACCTGGCGCCCCGGTACAAGGCGGACCCGGGAGCGGCCTTCATCACGGGCCTGATCAGCGGCATGGCGAACCTGATGGCGTCGACGCCGGCGGCGGTGGCCGAACAACTGCCGCTGTCGACGGAGGTGGCGGAGGCGCTGACCGAGGGCCGCGGCCCGCTGGGCCGGCTCCTGGCGGCGGTCCGGGCCTACGACGAGGGCGAGTTCGGCGCGGCCGACCTGGCCGGCGCGACGCTGGACGCGATGCGCTGGTCGACGCGAACGTTGACGGCCGCGGGCCAGTTGACGCCGGCGACCCCGGCCACCCCCGCAGGCCGCTGACCGGGCGGTGGCGTTCGTCCCCGGGCGCCGGGCGCCGGCCGGCGGCTTCACCGGCGGCGGGCGGGGCCGGTCAGCCGCGCGCCTCGGCCTCGGCCTCGGTGTCCGCTTCCTCGTCCCCGTCGACCTCGATGATCTCCCAGTCGCGTTCGACCGCGGGGTGCCGCCCGCTCCACCACACGCCGATCGTGGTCAGGACCAGGTTGAGCAGGGCCGGCCCGGTGACGACCAGGTCACGCACCGGGCTGTCGAACAGCGCCCACTGGTTGTCGAACAGACAGACGAAAACCGACCAGGGCAGGCCGATCGCCATCAGGTAGAGGCCGAGCAGCCCGGCCCCGACCCCGGCGCCCGGTCCGGGGCCGACCACCGACGGACTGGTGAGCAGCCAGAGCCCGACCGCGGGCAGGGTCAGCACCGCCTGCGCGGCCACCAGTGCCCAGAGCACCCTCCGGCGCGTGCCATGCTGCATTTCCCGTCCCCCCTGGCTGAGACCTTGCTGAGAGCGATTCGCGTCAGCCTAGAACAGTTCCCCTCCCACCGGATCCCCCGGACCGTGCCCTGATCATCGGCCGGATGACATCGACCGCTGTCCCATTCGGACCTGCGGACGCCACATCCGCGTGACGAGGGGCCGCTGATCAGCGGCGACGTACCGCCGGCGCGATCGCCGCCACGACCGCGACCACGGCACGCCATCCGGTGACCGCGACGGCCGCCGTCCACGGGATCACCAGTGGCACCGCCGCCCCGATCTCGGACTCCACGGCCGAACGGACCCCGAGCAGGGAGATTCCGGCCCGGACGGTCCCACCACCGCCGTGAACGTGCCCCGCCCGAGTCCGCGCTGACCTGATCGAGGGCGGTCACGGCCCGCTCACCCGTGCCGTATCGGCGGCTCACCGCCCGCAGCTGTACCGCGTCGTCTGTCATGCGGTCCAGCCAACCGGCTCCCGCAGCCCGGCACAGTACGGCCAGGAACAGCCCTGAGGTATATCCAGCACTACCGACAACCCGGCCCGGCCTCGGTACCGTGCGGGCATGCCGGTTCGCAACGCGCTCGACGCGCTCTCCCTGCCACCGGTCGATCTGATCCGGTCGGCCTGGCCGTGGCGCTCCCTGGCATACCTGGTCACCGGGGCGCTGCTCGGCTGGGCCACGACCGCGGCCGTCCTCGCCCTCCTGATCGTCGGTGCGCTGCTCACGGCGGTCGTGGTGGGCGTCGGCGGCTTCGTCGCCGTCCTACTCTCCGGCACCGTGGTGGCCCGGCTCGAACGCCGCCGCCTGCGCCTGGTCGACGACGCGGAGATGCCCGACACGCACCGGCCGGTGCCCGCCGGCGCCGGGTGGCGTGCCTGGCTGCGGATCCGGTTGCGGGAGGAGGCGACCTGGCGCGAGCTGGCCTACGCGGCGCTGTCCGCCTCCCTGCTCTGCTGGATGGACGCGATCGTGCTCGGCGGCGTCGCCTACCTCGTGGCGATCTCGCTCGGCGCGCCGTGGGCGATCAACGACGAGCCGGCCACCACCACCGTGCCGGTCATGCTGATCGCCGGTCCACTCTCGGTGATCCTGGCCTACCCGGTCATCGCCTGGGCCGGAGCACGGGCGGCGATGGCCCGGGCGATGCTGGTACCCCGCAGCGACGAGCGCCTCATCGAGGTCACCCGGTCGCGGGCCCGGCTGGTCGACGCGTTCGAGGTGGAACGCCGCCGCATCGAACGTGACCTGCACGACGGCGCCCAGCAGCGGCTCGTCGCACTGAGCATCCAGCTGGGCATGGCCCGCCTCGAACTGCCCGCCGGGTCGCCCGCCGCCGCCGCGGTCACCGACGCGCACGACCTGGCCAAACAGGCGCTCACCGACCTGCGGGAGCTGATCCGCGGCGTCCACCCGAAAGTGCTCACCGACCGGGGCCTGGCCGCGGCCGTCGGTGAGCTGGCCTCGATCGCCCCGATCCCGATCACCCTCGACATCACGCTGCCCGAGCGACTGCCCCCGGCGGTCGAGATGACCGCCTACTTCGTGGTCGCCGAGGCACTGACCAACGTGGCCAAGCACAGCGGCGCCGGCCAGGCGCTGGTCACGGTGCGTGAGGCGCCCACCGGCCGTCGTCTCCTCCTTTGCGTACGTGATGACGGCCGCGGCGGCGCAGACGCGGACGCGGGTTCCGGGCTGGTGGGCCTCGCCGACCGACTGGCCGTGCTCGACGGCACCGTCTCGGTCTCCAGCCCACCCGGCGGCCCAACCCTGATCCGAGCCGAGATCCCCGTCCTCCCGGAGCCGTCATGAGAGTGGTGATCGCCGAGGACGGCCTGATCGTGCGCGAGGGTGTCGCCGGCATGCTGCGCCGCTTCGGCCATGACGTGGTCGCGGCCGTCGGCGACGCGGACGCCCTGCGCGCCGCCGTCGTCGAGCACCGCCCCGACGTGGTCGTCACGGATGTGCGGATGCCGCCCGGCTTCAGCGACGAGGGCCTGCAGGCGGCGATCGCCCTGCGCGCCGCCGACCCCACACTGCCCGTGCTGGTGCTCAGCCAATACGTCGAGCAGACCTACGCGTCCGAACTGCTCGACGCCGGTCCCGGTGCCGGTGTCGGCTACCTTCTCAAGGACCGGATCGGCGAGGTCGCCGACTTCGTGGAGGCACTCGAGTCGGTCGCCGCCGGCCGCACCGTCGTCGATCCCGAGGTCGTCCGCCAGCTGGTCGGCCGCCGCCGGGACCCGCTGCACCGCCTCACCGCCCGCGAACGCGAGGTGCTCACCCTGATGGCCGAGGGCCGCTCCAACGCCGCCGTCGCCCGGGCCCTGGTCGTCACGGAGGCCGCCGTCGCCAAACACATCGGCAACCTCCTGCTCAAACTCGACCTCCCACCCGCCATCGACGACCATCGCCGAGTCCGAGCCGTCCTGGCCTACCTGAGAGCGTGACCGGGCCGCCACACACCGCCGCCCGGTGCCGGCCGGCGCGCTGACCGGTGACGACTCCCAAGCCTGCGCCGCACCGCATCGCCGTGGCGGCCCCGTGGCCCGCATTTCGGTAGCGGTTGCCGTTTTCGCTGCGACAGACGGCTGAGCTGTGCTGAT
This sequence comes from Actinoplanes rectilineatus, assembly GCF_000962825.1. Taxonomy (GTDB): domain Bacteria; phylum Actinomycetota; class Actinomycetes; order Mycobacteriales; family Micromonosporaceae; genus Actinoplanes; species Actinoplanes rectilineatus. Next base: position 73,708 of record NZ_JZKF01000020.1, on the reverse strand, counting down.
GTGACTGCCACCGTCAACGGCCGACGAGCCGCCGCGGCGAAGGGGATCGCATGGTCACCGGCGACGGCGTTGATCAACTCAAGCTGAGCGGCATCGGGGGGTGGCCGGCCAGCGCCGGCTCGTCGGCGACCAGCCAGCCGAGGATCTCGGGCAGCACCTCGACCGCACCGAAATGGGCGGTGGACGCCTGGATGCGTACCTCGGCGTGCGGGATCTCCCGGGCCAGCCAGCGGGCGTGGCTGACCGGCGAGAAGTTGTCGTCCGCGCCGTGCCACAGCAGCACCGGCACGGTGATGTCCTTGAGTTCGAACTCCCAGCCGCGCCGGAACGCGGCCACGTCGTCGATCCACCCGAACGGGCCCTGCCGCAGCGCCTCACGGTAGGTCTCCGCCAGCAGGCGCCGGATCACGATGTCGTCGACGACCTTGAGGTCAGGGTCGGTCATCTGGGTCCGGAGCACGTCGACCATGCTCTCCGGGTCGCGGCGGGCCCGGTCTGCTTTCAGCCGCAGGCGTTCGACGTGTTTGCGCCAGTCGGTGTCGGCGGTTTCGTATTCCTGGACGTTGGCGTCGGTCATCCCGCCCAGCCAGTCGAGGCCGTCGGCGTCCGAGGGCGCGATCCCGACGAGCACGGCGATCCGGCTCACCCGTTTCGGCGTGCAGGCGGCTGCCGCCAGTGCGTGCGGGCCGCCGCCGGAGCGGCCGACCACCGCGTACGACTCCAGGCCCAGATGGTCGGCCAGGTCTTCGATGTCGGCGGCGGCGTCCGCCACGGTGCGCTGGTCCGACCGGTCGGACCAGCCGTAACCGGGCCGGTCGTAGCAGATCAGCTGGACGCCGAGGCGGTAGAGCACGCTGCTGCGGGGTTTCGGCCCGAGGCGACTGCCGGGGGTGCCGTGCAGCAGGAAGACCGGGGAGCCGTCCGGGTCTCCGGTGATCTCGTAGGAGAGAAGGCGTCCGTCACGAGCCGAAGCCATGCGCCGGCCGGCTCGCTCCTCCACCACGCGCGTCCTCCATGATCCGATCATCGCTGCAGACGGCGACGAGGATAGGCTATTTCATTGACGCCCTTCACATAAGGGCACCCGTGTGTAACCGACAGTAATCTGACCTACTGCTGATACCCGCTCAATCCCGTTATAAAGGTGTACCGCCCGTGAAGTCCGGTGACCGGTGATACGGACGCCGGACCCCACGGGTTGAATCGTCACCCCCGGGAGTTGTTCACTCCGGGATCGCGGCGTCCGCCGTCGCCGCGTGCTTCGGGATGAAGAGGGCCAGCAGCGCCGCCAGCACGGCGGCCCCGGCGCACAGGCCGAACAGCCACTGGTACGCCCCCAGCGACGGCAGCTCGTGCCCGCCGAGATCCATCGTCTTGGCGGCCAGCAGCGCCCCGCCGATCGCGCTCGCCAGCGAACTGCCGATGCTGCGGAACAGCGCGTTGAGACCGTTGGCCGCGGCCAGCTCGGACAGCGGCGTCGCGTGGGCGATCAGTCCGGGCATCGCCGCGTACGCGATGCCTGTTCCCGCTCCGGCGATCGTGGCCCCCACCACCACCTGGGTCAGACTGCCGGTCAGGAAGATCCGGGAGGCGAATCCCAGCGCGATGATCAATGAACCGCCGATCAGCGCGGTCCGCGGGGCCAGCCGGGCGGAGAGCGGCGACAGCAGGAGCATGATCAGACCGCCGGGCAGCATGCACAGGCCGCCGACCAGGATCGACGTGCCGAACCCGTACCCGGTGGCCTCGGGCATCTGCACGTAGGTCGCGGTGCCGATCAGCGTGGCGAACAGGGCGAACCCCACGAACAGCGACGCCAGGTTGGTGAGCAGCAGCGCCGGACGGGCCGTGGTCCGCACGTCCACCAGCGGCGACCGGCGGCGCAGCTCGACCAGCACGAACACCACGATGAGCACGACCGAGGAAACCAGCAGGCCGATGGTCAGCGGGTCGGTCCAGCCCCAGGTGTCACCCTGGGCGAGTGGGAGCAGCAGGGCCAGCATCGCCGCGCCCAGCAGGATCATGCCGGGGATGTCCATCGTGCCCTCGCCCGCGCGCGGGGGCTGCGGGACGAGCCGGGCGATGGCCGGGATGACCAGCAGGCCGCCGACCACGCAGATCCAGAACAGCACGTGGTAGTCGGCGTACTCGGCGACCACGCCGGAGAGCGGCAGGCCGAGCGCGCCACCGACACCGAGCATGGCGCTGATCAGGGCGATGCCGGCACCGGAGTGCTCACGGGGCAGGACCACGCCGACCAGGCTGATGCTGAGCGGGACGGTGGCGACGGAGAGCCCGACGACGGCCCGGCCGACGATCATCGGGGCCAGCGAGTCGGACAGGGCGCAGATCAGGGAACCGGTGACCAGGGCACCGAGTGAGATCAGCACCATCAGCTTGGTGCCGTAGAGGTCGCCGAGGCGGCCGAAGGCGGGGACCGCGACCGCGCCGACGAGCAGGGTCGAGGTGAGCAGCCACGCGACGCCGTCACTGCCGGCGTCGAGGTCGGTGCCGAGTTCGTTGAGCACCGGGACCAGCAGGGACTGGGTCAGCGACACCATCAGCGCGGCGGTGCCGATCACCAGCAGCACGATCAGCTGCCGGCCGGTCCAGGAATGTTTGCGTTCCTCCGTTGACTCGGCGAGGTCGGCGGCTTGGGGCATGGGAGAACTCCTCAAAGATGTCGTGGCAGAATGTGCCACGAGGCAGAGCCTGCCACTTCAAGGTTGCCGGAGCATGTCGCCGCACGGCCCTGAGACCGGGTTCACAGGGCGGACGGCCCTACCATCGGGAGTACAGAGGGCGTAAGGAGCCGACGATCACCACGCTCAGGGAACGCAAACGCGAGCAGAGCCGTCGCGGTGCCGTGGAAGCCGCCTGGCGGCTGTTCATCGACAAGGGCTACGACAACGTGACCGTCGCCGACATCTGCGTGGCCGCCGACATCGCGCCCCGGACGTTCCACCGCTACTTCGCCGGTAAGGAGGACGTCGCCGTCGAGCCGGTCCGCACCATGGCCCGCATGGTCATCGACCACGTCGCGGCCGCCCCGGCCGGGCTCACCGACACCGCCGTGATCCGCGGCGCGATGCTCGAACTCGGCGGCTTCGTCGTCGCCCACCGCAACTGGCTGGCCGCGCTGCGCACGGTCGCCCGTCGCTCCAGCCACCTCAAGGTCTCCCAGGTCGCCGTGCCGCACGAGCACGAACAGGAGGTGGCGGCCCTGCTCGCCGCCCGGCACCCGGACGCCGACCCGAGCGACTGGCAGCGGCATCTGCTGGTCGCCTGCGCCACCGCGGCCTTCCGTGTCTGGTACACCGGCTATTTCGCGGACCGGGCCGGAGCGGACCGGGCCGGAGCGGACCGGGCCGGAGCGGACCGGAGCGGACCGGGCACGACCGCAGCGGCACCGGACGGCGTGGACCCGGACGGCGACGACGCGATCGCCCGCCTGTTGACCATCCTGGACAGAGCCGTCGAACGCGCCTGAACGGCCGCCGGCGGTTGGTGCAGAATCGGGGACATGCGGTTCGGTGTCCTGGGTCCGGTGCGGGCCGAACACCCCGGCGGCGGGCCGATCCCGCTCGCCGGGCCACGACTGCGGGCGCTGCTGGCGATGCTCCTGCTCGGCGCGGGCCGCCCCCTCACCGCCGACCGGCTGATCGACGGCGTCTGGGGCGAGCAACCGCCGGCCGGTGCGGGCAACGCCCTCCAGTCACAGGTCTCCCGCCTGCGGCAGAATCTGCCGATCCACCGTGATCCAGCCGGCTACCGGCTGGCGATCGCCCCCGACGAGGTCGACGCCCATCGCTTCGCCGCGCTGGCCGCGGAGGGCCGCACGGCTCTCGGCGCCGGCGATCAGGTCCGGGCGGCCCGTCTGCTGCGCGCGGCGGCGGGGCTCTGGCGCGGCGAGGCCCTGGCCGACGTGCGGTCCGCGCCGTTCGCGGCCGCCCAGGTCGCCCGCCTCACCGACCTGCGTCTGGACGCCGCGGAGGACCTCGGCGCGGCCCTGCTGCACACCGATCCGGGTGCCGCGATCACCGAGTTGCGCACGGTTGTCGCCGCGCATCCGCTGCGGGAGCGGCCGCGGGCTCTGCTGATGCGCGCGCTGGTCGCCGCGGGCCTCTCTTCGGAGGCTTTTCGGGTGTACGCGGAAAGCCGTCGCGTCCTGGCAGACGAACTCGGGGTGGACCCCGGACCCGCCCTGGCCGAGGCACACGCCGCCCTGTTGCGCCCGTCCATCCCGGCGCCCCGGAGTGCCGATGTCCCACGCCGTCATGCCGTCGCCGGTTCCACCGGCCACACCGGTTCCGCGGGCCGCGCCGATTCCACCGGCCACACCGGTTCCGTGGACGGCAGCGGTTCCGTGGGCGGCGGCGGTGGTTCCGTGGGTGCCGGTTCTGTGGGTGGCGTCGAGGCTGATGTCATGAGTCCGGCGATGAACCGGCCGCCGAGCCCGGTGACCAGTTTCGTCGGACGCGACGACGAACTGAGCCGGATCGCGGCGGCACTGCGAACCGGCCGCCTGGTGACGTTGCACGGTCCGGGCGGCGCGGGCAAGACACGGCTCGCCGGCGAGGCCGCCACCCGGCACCCCGGTCCGGTCTGCTTCGCCGAACTGGCCCCAGCCGGCCCGGCCGACCTGCCCGGTGTTCTGCTCGCCGCCCTCGGCCTACGCGACTCCCGCCTGCACGACACCCCACCGCCGGCCGGAGGTCCGCCGCACCCGCCCAGCGCCCGGGAACGTCTGGTGGCCGCGCTGAGCAGCCGCGATCTGCTCCTGGTGCTGGACAACTGCGAACACGTGATCGACGCGGCCGCCGACCTGGTCGCCGCGCTGCTCGCCGCCGCGCCCGGTCTGCGAGTGCTGGCCACGAGCCGGGAACCGCTCGGCATCACCGGCGAGACGCTCTGCCCCGTCTCCGGTCTGCCTCTCACCGCCACCCCGGACGCTCCCGTTCCCCGCGCCAGGGTCCCAGCCGTCACTCACCTCGAAACCGCGATTCCCGGCACCGCTCTTCTTCTCTCCGACGGCGGGCCGGCTTCTCCGGGGGCGGCGGTTCGGTTGTTCGCGGACCGGGCTGCCGACGTCTCCCCGGGCTTCGTGCTCACGGCTGGGAACGTCGAGGTGGTGGGCCGGATCTGCCGGATGCTCGACGGGCTGCCGCTCGCCGTCGAGTTGGCCGCTGCCCGCCTGCATGCGCTGCCGGTCGAGGAGGTGGCCGCGCGCCTCGACGACCGGTTCCGGTTGCTGTCCCGGGGCAGCCGGTCGGCGCAGAGCCGGCACCGCACCCTGGAGGCGGTGGTCTCCTGGAGCTGGGACCTGCTCACCGACGAGGAACGGGTCCTCGCCCGGCGGTTCACCGTCTTCGCCGGTGGCGCGAGCCTGGAAGCCCTCGAACAGGTCTGCGGCAACACCCGGCTCCACGAAACCCCGGAGCACGAAGAGAACGGCGACACCCGGGGCTACAGTGCACGGCGTCATGGCGCGCCGGACGACGGGGTGCTGGAGAGTCTCACCGGGCTGGTGGGGAAGTCGCTGGTGGAGCGGGACGGTGGCCGCTACCGGATGTCGGCGACCATCCGGGCGTACTGTGCGGCGCGCCTGGATTCGTCCGGGGAACGGGAGCGGATGCGGCGGGCGCACGTGGCGTACTTCGTCGAGCTCGCCGAGACCGCCGGCCCGTGGCTGCGGACCGCTGAGCAGCTCGTCTGGCTGGACCGGCTGGACGCCGACCGGGACAACCTGCACGCCGCGTTGCGGAACTCGTCCGCCGCGGGTGATGCCGGTACCGCGTTGCGCCTGGTCTCGGCACTCTCGTTCTACTGGTGGCTGCGGGGGCTGCGGGCCGAGGCCACCGTGCTGGCCGGGCAGGTACTGCGGGACATCGGGCCGGAGCCGCCTGCGGGACACTTCGAGGCGTACGCCCTCTGCGCTCTTCATGCCGCCCTGGGTGGCGCGGAACGCCCGGACGAACGGTGGACGCGGTATCTCACCGCGTTGACCGCCCCGCCGGAGCAGCCGTTTGCGCTGTACCTGTCCGCGCTGGCGGTCGGCCCGCCGCAGTCCGACCCGGACGAGATGCTCCTCAACGAACGGCTGCTCCTGCCGCTGCGCGAGGACCCGTGGAGTCACGCGCTGGGCGCGGTCGGCAACGGGTACATCCGGCTCTTCTCCGGCGCCGGTCCGGAGACGGCCGCGCCCGACTTCGCCGCGGCCCTGGCCGGGTTCCGGGCGCTCGGCGAACGCTGGGGCACCATGATCGCCCTGTCCGCGACCGCTGATCTGGCCGTCTGGCGTGGCGAGCCGGCCGCCGGGACGGAGATCCTGGACGAGGCATTGCGTCTCGCCACCGAACTCGGTTCCACGGTGGATGTGGCGGACCTGCTGCGCGGGCGGGCCGAGGGGCGGATCGCCGCCGGGGATCTGAGCGGCGCCACCGCCGACCTGGCGCAGGTGGCGGCACTGGCCCGCGAGTGCGGCGCGCTCGAACTGGTCGCGGCGGCCCTGCTCGGGCACGGCACTATCGCGGTGCGCCGTGGCGACCGGGCGGAGGCTGCCCGGTGCTGTCACGAGGCGCTCGCCGCCTGTCCGGAGGGCTGGTACGGCGCCGACGGCACCCGGATGTCGATCCTTCTCACCCTGGGCCGGCTGGCCGAGGAGGAGGGCGACACCACGACGGCCGCTGACCGGTTCCGTGAGGTCTTCACCGTCCGGTCGAGTCTGCAGGGCATCCCGCTGCGGTCGGAGGCGAGCGCCGGCCTGGCCCGGCTCGCCCGCAACGCCGCCCCGACCCGTTCCGACATGGGCTGACGGCGTTCGACAGCGCTGAGCGGACTGACGGCGTTGATGGAACCGGTTGACGGCCCGACGCCGGACTGCAGAACGGCCGACAAGCTGACGGGCTGACGGGGCTGACGGTGGCCGTCAGCGCGCGGTGCGAGCACCGTCAGCGGCCCCCGTGACCATCACGGCATGACTGCATACGCCGTCGCAGCCGAAGGGCTGCGCCAACGTTACCGGGGCGGGACGACCGGCCTCGACGACTTCGACCTGCGTGTTCCGGAGGGGACCGTCTACGGGCTGCTCGGCCCGAACGGTGCCGGCAAGACCACCGCCGTCCGGGTGCTCTCCACGCTGCTGCGCTTCGACTCCGGCCGGGCCGAGGTGGCCGGCGCCGACGTCGTCCGCCAGCCGGGCACGGTTCGCGAGCGGATCGCGCTGACCGGCCAGTACGCCGCCGTCGACGAGATCCTCAGCGGGCGGCAGAACCTGATCCTCTTCGCCCGTCTGCACCGGATGGGGCCGCGGGAAGCCCAGCGCCGCGCCGACGAGCTGCTGGACCGGTTCGCTCTGGTCGAGGCTGCCGGGCGGTCGGCCGGCGAGTACTCCGGCGGGATGCGCCGCCGGCTCGACCTGGCGGCCAGCATGATCCGCCGGCCGGACGTGCTCTTCCTCGACGAGCCGACGACGGGACTGGACCCGCGCAGCCGCAATCAGGTCTGGGACGCCGTCCGCGGGCTGGTCGCGGACGGCACGACCGTGCTGCTCACCACCCAGTATCTCGACGAGGCCGACCAGCTCGCCGCCCGGATCGCGGTGGTGGACAGCGGACGGGTGGTGGCCGAGGGAACCCCCGCGGAGTTGAAGGCCACGATCGGTGCCGATCGGCTGGAGGTGGCCGTCCGGGACGCCGCGCGGCTGGCCGACGCGGTCGCCGTCGTGCAGCGGGTCACCGGCACTGAACCGGATGTCGACCCGGACCGGCGGCGACTCCGCGCGCCGGTGACCGACCGGGTCGACGCGCTGGTCACGACGGTGCGGGCACTGCGGGACGCGGGGATCGCCGTGGATGACGTCGGAGTCTCGCAGCCCACCCTCGACGAGGTGTTCCTGCAGCTCACCGGACACCGTGCGACGACCGGGGAGGAGACCCGATGATCACTGCGAGTCACGGTACGGGTGCTTCCACACGTACCGGAAAAGCGCCTGCAAGGACCGCCCACCGAGGCCGCGCTGTCCCGGACGGCCTGGTGATGACCGGCCGCTATCTGCGGCATGTGCTCCGCGCGCCCGAGGAGCTGGTGATCTATTTCAGCCTGCCGATCATGTTCGTGCTGGTGTTCGGCTATGTCTTCGGCAGCGGGGTGTCGTTGCCGGGCGGAGGTGGGTACCGCGAGTTCTTGCTGCCCGGCGTCTTCGTGATGACCATGTTGTACGGGGTGGGCGCCACCGGGACGGCCATTGCGGTCGACGTGAACCGTGGTGTGGTGGATCGTTTCCGGTCGTTGCCGATGGCGCGCTCGGCACTGCTGGTAGGCCGGATCGCCGCTGACCAGGTCCGTGCGCTGCTGGAGATCTCCGCGCTGGTGGTCTGTGGCCTGCTGGTCGGCTGGTCGGCGCATCGAGGGATCGGCAACGCGCTGCTCGGCATCGGCCTGCTCCTGCTGCTGCGGCTGGCGTTGAGCGCGATCGGCGTGGTGCTGGGGCTGGCCGCACCCAATCCGGACACTGTGGCGACGATCGTCTTCCCGCTGGCGTTCCCGTTGAGTGCGGTCTCCAACGTGTTCGTGGCGCCGGAGTCGATGCCGCAGTGGCTCCGGGTGGTGGCCGAGTGGAATCCGGTGTCGGCGACGGTGACGGCGCTCCGGGACCTGTTCGGCAATCCCGGGCCGATCAGCGGATCGTGGCCGACGGAGCACGCGCTGCTGCTCGCGGTGGTGTGGCCGGTGCTGCTGATCGCGGTGTTCGCGCCGCTCGGGGTGTGGAGGTACCGCCGGCTGGGCGGCTGAATCCGGCGGAGGGTCGCGTTCCGGTCGGGCGGGCATGGCTGAATCCGGCGGACGGTTGCGTTCCGGTTGCGCGGGCATGGCTGAACCCGGCGGACGGTGCTGCGGGAAGGCGGTCGCGGCAACGACAGCGCCCACCCGCAGCACCGGGGCCGGGACGCTCCGGGCGAAGCGGCCTGGCCGGGACCGCGCTCCGGCCGGTGCGGTCCGATGCCGGCCGCGGCGCGGAGGGGAGGTGCCGCGACCGGGAGGAAGCCCGCCAGTCAGTCTCCACGCCGGGACTGTCCACGTCGATCCCCGATCGGCCGAACATCGGTGACTATCGGTATTCAATGCATCGGCGCAGCGTTCATCGTCGGCGTCCCGAGACTGGTTTGGACAAATCTCGCAAAACCGCTTTTTATGGCCGTTTTCCTGCGAAGATCGACTTCGGTGAAGTGATCAACATCGGGGGTGAGGCACCATGCGGGACGACGAGACCGGCACGACGCCGGTCATCAGCCGGGACCAGGCGACAGGCCTGCCGGCTAAACGGTGGCCCCCGGCGCCGCCCTCCTCCACCGCGGGTCTGGGCACCGCCCTCGACCCGGACCTGGAACCCGACCTGGAGATCGACCCCGACCCCGGCCTGACCGCCGACCCGGCACCGGACACCATCCAGGAGACCGACCCGGAGATCGACATCGCGCTGGACGCCGTCGCCGACGCGCGCGCGAGCCGAGCCGCCGACCCGGACGCCGCCGACCACGAGGCGACCAGCGCCCGCGTCGCCACCGCCTTCGCCGGGCTGGCCGTCAGCCCGGGCGAGGCCCGCCGCGCGGCGATCCGAGCGGGACGGCCCGCCCACCTGCCCGGACCGATCCGCCGGTACGCCTGCCGCCTCACCCCGGTCCCGCCCGGACCGTCGGAGCCGCTCCCCCTCGAACTGGTCCGCCGCGACATCGCCGGCACCCGCACCGGAGTGCCACTGATGCTGCGGATCCGGGTGGTCGACTCCGCGGACTGCCGGCCGGTCACCGGCGTGGTCCTGGAAGTCCGGCACTGCGACCCGGCAGGCACCCTGGACGAGGAGACGTACCTGCGAGGCGCCCAGGTCACCGACGGCGAAGGGTACGCGGAATTCCGTACCGTGCACCCCGGCTGGCACCCGGGACGGGCCGTGCACGTGCGCTCCGACGTGCACGTGGGCAGCGGATACCTGGCCGGCGGGCGGGCGATCTCGCACACCGGGCGGCTGTACTTCCCGGACATGCTGACTACCGAGGTGGCGGCGCTCCCGCCGTACCGGCACATCGCGACGGCCCGCACCCGCTACGACGAGGACATCAGCCGGGCTACGGGCGGGGTGCTGCACGTGGTGCCCCGCGACCGGTTCGACCTGATGTCCGGCCTGCTGGCCGCCATCACGGTCGCCGTCGACGCCAAGCCGGGCCGCTGACCCGGGCGCGGCCGGCCGTGATGCCGGGCCGCCGTCACCTCCAACCTCCTTGTGCCCGGCCGGTAGGGCAGTCGTTCGTCAGCCGCATGGCATAGGCCGGCAGCCGTGGACGGCGGCCGTGCCGGTTCAGCCGTGGACGGCGGCCGTGCGGGTCCAGCCGTGGACGGCGGCCGTGCCGGTTCAGCCGTCGCTGATGGCTGAGTCATGTCTTCTGAACATCCATGGACCACGGCTCAGCCCACCGGGCCGTCATCCATGGTCGATCCGCGAGCCGGATGCAGCCGTGGGCGACGGATGGCAGGTCTCGGCCGTGGGTGAGGGCTGAGTTTCGCCTCCCGGAGTGCCGTGGGCGACGGCTGAGTTGTCCGGGCCGTCGGTCATGGTTCGCCGGCGGGTTGGGAGCGACCGTGGGTGACGGCTGAGTTGTCCGGGCCGTCGGTCATGGTTCGCCGGCGGGTTGGGAGCGACCGTGGGTGACGGCTGAGTCGTCCGGGCCGTCGGTCACGGTTCGCCCGCGAGCCGAGAACGACCGCGGGCGACGGCCGGGTGCCCCGAGCCGTCGCCGATGGCTGATTTCCGCCTTCTCGGACAGCCGTGGTCGACGGCTCAGCCACCTCAGCCGTCAGGCCTGGTCCATCCGCGGATCGACGACGGCCGGGGGCGACAACTGTGGGCGACGGCCGGGGACGACAACTGTGGGCGACGGCCGGGGACGACAACTGTGGGCGACGGCCGGGGACGACAACTGTGGGCGACGGCCGGGGGCGACAACTGTGGGCGACGGCCGGGGGCGACAACTGTGGGCGACGGCTGGGGCGAGGCCCGGGGCGACGGCCGGGGATGACGGCTGGCGTGTCACCTGGCCGACGTCCCTGAACCTCACCCCTAGAACGGGTGCGGGTCGAGCACCCGGTGCAGGTAATGGCCGTCCAGGAAGGTCGTCACCGCGGGATGCTTGTCGCCCAGCGTCGCCGTCAACCGCTCCAGCACCTCGTCGGCCCCGGTCGGCCGCTCGCCGTTCGCCGCGATCATCAGCACCTGGTTCGCCGTGCACCGCAGGTAGTCCGGGTGGTCGGTGCCCAACACCGTCAGGTGCCGGTTGAGTGAGGCGTCGATCAGCCGGAGCCCTTCGCGGAGGTCTCCCTCCTCAGCGTGCACGATCGCCAGGTTCAGCGCGGCGGCCAACGAGTACGGGTGATCCGGTCCGAGGATCTTTTCCAGGTCGGTCGCGGCCCGCTTCGCGTATTCCTTCGCCACGGCCAGGTCGCCGCCCACCCGGGCCGTCATCGCCCGGTTGGTGAGGCAGAGCAGCGAGTGCGGGTGGCGGTGGCCGAGTTGTTTGCTGTACGCCTCGTGGACCTCGGCCAGTTCGGTCGTTGCGCTGCGGACCTCCCCGATGGCGAGCAGGCTGAGGGCGCGGCTGAGACGGCAGGCGAGGGTGTCCGGGTTGTCCGGTCCGACCACTTCGTTGAGTTGCTCGTACGCATCCTCCAGCATTCGTGCCGCGCGGTCGGTCTGGCCGTGGCTGCCGACCGACACCGCCAGGTTGGCCCGGGCCGCGAGGGTGCGGTAGTTGTTCGACCCGAAGACCTCCTCGTACTGCCGGGCGATCTGTTCCAGCAGTTCGCTGGAGGTCTTGTAGTCGCCGGCCTCGCGCAGGTCCCGGCCCAGGTTGGTGCCGGTGCCCAGGGTGTTCGGGTGGGTGGGCCCGATGATGTCGCGGCGCCGGTCCCACAGGCCCTGGTCGAGGGCGCGGGCCTCCCGGAAGTTGCCGGCCAGGCGGTGGGTGGTCGCCAGGTTGCTCAGGGCGGTGTGGGTCCGGGTGTAGTCGTCGCCGAAGTGTTCGACCCAGGCGGCGTAGGTCTTCTGGTCGCGTTCCAGCGCCTCCCGGTAGCGCCCGAGGGCACGCAGGTCGCCGCCGAGGCTGCCGGCGGTCATCAGGGTGTGCGGGTGGTTCTCGCCGAGCAGTTCGGTCTGTGCGGCGAGCACCGCCTCGTTCAGTTCCAGGGCCTCGTCGAACTGGGCCGTCGACCGCATGATGATCGCGATGTTGAAGCGCAGGTGCAGCAGTTGCGTGCGCAGGGCGACCACGTCGGCGGGGTTCGTCATCGCGGTCAGCATCGTCTGCCAGCGGTCGGCGATCTGTTCGCCGAGCTGCCGGCCCTCGACCGAGCCGCCGGTGACCCAGATGTAGCGGATCCGGTCGATCATCAGCTGGCGGACCGAGGTGTCGTCGCAGTCGGTCGCGTTGGAGATCTCCAGGTGCGGCCAGAGGACCCGGAACCGGGGCCAGGAGCGCGGGTCGTCGATCTCGTGTTCGGGGCGCAGTTTGGCGAGGACCAGGTGGATCTGGTGCCGGGTGACGCGCAGTTCCTGTTCGCTCATCCGGGAGCGGACCACGTGCTGCAGCAGCCGGTGCACCTGGATCTGCTTGCGGCCGACGTCCAGTTTGAGCAGGGCCAGCCGGTTGATGTGCTGGACCAGCGAACCGCGGTACGCCCGTTCGGTGACCAGCGGGTCGTACTCCCGCAGTTCCTGCGCCAGTTCATCGCTGTAGATCAGGTCCAGGGAGATCTCCGGTGCCAGCACCGAGCAGAGCTGGAGCAGCCGGTACGCGCCCCGGGACCGTTCCCGCAGCAGGTCGAGCGACAGGTTCCACACCTCGTCGACGGTGCTGCCCGGACCCTGGCGTTCGATGGTCTGGAGGTACTCCTGCACCGACAGGCCGGTCTCGGCGAGCATGGCGCCCGCGGCCGCGACGGCGATGGGCAGGTCGCCGAGGACGTCGGCGACCCGGTCGGCCTCCTCCGGGCGGATGGTGTTGATGCGCTGCCGGAGGTGGGCGACACTCTCGCGGCGTTTGAAGACGTCGATCTGCATGGTCTGTGCCCGGTCGCCCCACTGGCTGTTCCGGGAGGTGATCAGGACGTGGCCGGGTCCCTTCGGCACGAAGCTCAGGACTTTCGGGACGTCCTCGGCGTTGTCGAAGACGAGCAGCCAGCGGGCGTGCGGGTCGCCCTGTTCCAGGGCGGCGATCACCGCCTTGGCCTCCTCCTGGACGCCGGACTGCGGCAGCGACAGGTTCAGCCGCCGGCCCAGGTCGGCCAGGATGCTGTCGATGAACTGGGCCTGTTCGGCGTCCACCCACCAGACCACGTCGTACGCGCTGCGGAACCGGTGCGCGTACTCGAGGGCCACCTGGGTCTTGCCGATGCCGCCCATGCCCTGCAGCGCGACCGGCATCTGGGGCACCGGGGTGGGTCCGGAGAGCACCACCGCGGTGCCGCCGCTGAGCTGCGACCGCAGGTCGAGCAGGTCGTCCTCGCGGCCGGTGAACCGGGCGTTGCGGGCCAGCGGGTTGAAGATGGCGGGTTGTTCGCCGGGGAACCGTACCCCGGTGACGAACTGGTCGATGTCCTCCGGCGCGGTGCGCCCGACCAGGCGCAGCACCCGTTCGATCGCGGTCGCGAAGGATTTGCCGCCGATGAAGGCCGAGCAGTTCATCGGGAACGACGACAGGGGCGTCATGTCCTCGACGTAGACGGCGAGCGGTGGCCGCGGATCGCTGAGGTCGCGCTGCACGATGCCGTCCTGGGCGCCCGCGTTGGCGTGCGACAGGATGGTCAGGTGCCGGGCGGTGTCGACCCGGCTCTCCGGCACCGGGTTCTGTGGGCCGCGCACCCGGATGCCGGCGGCGACCAGCAGCCCGCGGATCCATTCCGCCCAGAGCTGGTCCTCCGGCGAGTAGTGCAGGACCACCTCCTCTTCGGCGAATTCGACCCGGCGTACGAAGCGGGACACCACCCGGGTGCGGACGGCGTCGTCCATCGGCGGCAGCGCGGTCACCGCACCGTCGGTGATGTGCTGGGCCAGTTTCTCGTACGCGGCGAGCATGGAGCCGGACTGTCCGGGCCGGTCGCCGAAGGTCGCCAGGATCTCCTCGTAGGCGTAGAAGGCCCGGTAGGGCACCTCCACCTCGTTCCAGTACTGGCTGCGGCCGGACGGGGTCATGTCGGCGGGCAGTTCGGGGAAACGCTGCATGGCGATGCGGAGCCCGGCGTCGGCCCGTTCCTTCTCCGCCGGGTCGACCCGCATCGGGACCGGCAGGATCCGGATGTTGCGTTTGGCGTGCTCCTGCGTGATCTTGGTGGCGACCCTGGCCGCGCCGGTGATGCCCTGTTCGCTCAGGGTGAAGCAGTCGACGAGCACGCTCGGCAGGTCGATCGTGCAGATGTCGGCGACGTCGCTGAGACCGGTCCGGCTGTCGATCAGCGTGTAGTCGTAGTTGGCCTGCATGTCGGCCCGCAGTGCCGCGAAGAACCGGCCGCCGCCACGCCGCTCGTAGAAGTCGTCCCAGTTCATGCCGGTCAGGTTGGCCGCGTAGTCCTGGTTCTGCAGGCCGGCGGAGAGGAAGTCGAGCTGCCCGCCGGCCGGGAACGCCTTCCAGTTCAGCGAGAACGCGTGCTTGTGCACCCGGGCGAAGTCCTCGTGCCAGTCCGGTTCGCGTTCGCCGGGGCGGGTGGTGGCCCACTCGTACGCCCGGATCATGTCGATGACCCCGCCGCTGGTCTCGATCGCCCCGGCGTCCAGGAACGGCTCGAAGAACCGGTGCAGGCCGGGCGACTCCAGGTCCCAGTCGACGGCGAGCACCCGTTTGCCGTTGGCGGCGAGGATCCAGGCGACGTTCGCCAGGGCCATGGTGCGACCGGTTCCGCCCTTGAACGAGTAGAACGTGACCACTTTGCCGTTACGGTGCTCAGCCATCGCTGCTTCTCTCCGATGCGGGTGGTGCGGATCCGTCGCCGTCCAGGCGGGGCCGGGGGTACCCGTCCAGGGCCTGGACGGAAGCCTGTCGCAGGTACTGCCGGCGCGCCTCGCTGACGACCGAGGGCATCATCTGGGCGAACTGTGTCACGTCGTGTGCGGACTTGACCCGCGTCGCGCCGAGTTCCTTCAGCAGGTGGACAACCGGACCCGCCCGGTCGGCCCGATCACCCACCACGACCGGCCGGACCCAGGGGTGGATGCGCCCGCGGAGGGTGGCGAGCCGTCCCTGGCTGACCCGGTGGTCGACCAGCAGGACCGCCGGGGCGGTGTCCATCGCCTTGAGGTCGGCCGGTCGCTCGGCGATCTGGGCGGGCAGGCCGAGGCGCTCGGCGACGTTCGCCGCGTACTCCGCGATCGGCAGGTCGAGGGCCTTGCCGAACGGCTTCCACGGGCCGGCCGGTCCCAGGACGCCGACGACGAACGGTGTGGTGCCCGGTGCCGGTTCCAGCCGCGGGATGTCACCGATCGAGACACTGTGCCCCGGCGGCAGGACGGAGGCCTCGGCGACCTCGACGATCCGCCGCGCCAGCCGGACCAGGATCCGGTGGTACTGCGTGGCGTAGGAGGTGAGCATCAGCAGCGCCCGGAGGCCGTTCTCCGCGTACTCCGGAATGGCGGTGCCCAGGGAGACGGCCCGGGCCAGATCGCGGGGGACCGGTGTCGCACCCGGGCCGAGCAGGGGGATCCACAGCACCGGGACGATGTGTTCCTGCCCCCGCTCCGGCTCGCCGGGGAACGCCCGCTCGACCCGGTCCAGGAACGCGGCGCGTTCCTGCTGGGGCCAGGACTTGTTGAAGTAGCCGGGGGAGTAGAGCGGGACGAAGACGTCGGCGCGGCCCAGCTGCTCGTCGAGCATCGCCTTCCAGTCGGCGCCCGGCCCGGCCTGGTAGTCGACGAACCCGGTGTCCGCGGAGGGCGCCCCGGTCAGGGCGGTGACCTCACGTTTCAGGTCGTCGAAGCAGCGCCGCACCCAGATGTCGGTGTCATCGGTGCCCCGTCTGTCGCTGAGCGGCACGGAATGCGCGTAGCTCAGGAAGAAGGAGACGGCCCGTGTCATGACGTGGCCTCCTCGGCGAAACTGGTGCGCAGTCCCTCGACACCGCCCGGGACGGCCGGCTCCACCCAGTAAAGACTGTGCAGGCGTTGAATGTGGAGGGCCAATCTCCAGACGATCATCTTGTAGACATCGGACTGCCTGGTTTCGATCAGCCCGAACAGGCCGTCGGTGCGGTATCTCTCGCCGTAGTCCGGGTCGGGCAGCCCGGTCGGGGAGAAGACGTTCACCTTGGCGATCAGCGGGGGCAGCTGGTCCCGGAACGGCGTCCACAGCACCGGGACGACGGCGCTCTCCATCACCGGCCCGCTGCCGGCCCGCGGCACCACCCGGCGCCGGGTGAAGAGGTCGAACTCGCGGGCGCACCAGGCGCTCTGGAAGAGATAGCGCTGGGAGAGCAGGGAGATCAGGACCTGGCAGGTCCCCACGGCCCGCAGGACCGTCGGCTCCCACAGCTCGCCGCCGCCGTGGTGGATGTCCAGGAAGCCCGGGTGCTGGCCGACCGGGGAGCCGATCAGCTCGCTGACGTTGGCGGTGAGGTCGTCGAAGAACCGCATCACGTGGGTGGCCGGCTCGCGGGGCGCGGCGACCGGCTGCGGGTGTGCGGGCCGGCCGTAGCTGACGGCGAAGACGGGGGCGCTCGGGTCGTCGGCGATCGCTGCGGCCACCTCGCGCTCCTCTCCGTGTCAGCCGCAAGACACAGTGGATCGCCCGATGATCACGGTGCGTCAGGGGCGAATGTCGAGGGGCTCTGCCTCCGCGGTGAAGCCATGGTAACGCTTCGTGTCCACCCTTTCGACCCGGCTCTCCGCCCGGCCGGGCGGATCAGCGCCAGGAGGCGATCTCGGCGGCTATACCGTCGACGAAGGACTGTCCGAGCGGGGCCAGCGCGCCCGTCCCGCGGAGCGCGTCGATCGCTGCCGTTGTCCGATTTCGATAACTGGCATAAATCTCCGCGGCTGCTGCTCCCGGCCGGTGGCGCCACATGTCCGCCACCGCCAGGTGCGCGTAGATCCCCTGCAGCACCCCCTCGGGCGGCCGCGGATCGGAGCGCCACGCGACGCGTACCGTCGCTTCGATCCTGGGGTCGAGAAGGTCGTGCTCGTCCAGCACGGCGGCCAGTTTGCTGTGCTGGAACTCGTGCACCAGCAACACGGCGAGTGCCTCCGGGTCGTCGGTGGCCGCGATCCCCACCGCGCCGAACGCGTGCCGCGACGTTGCGCTGCGTAGTGTCGCGTCCGCGGCGGGGACCAGCGGGACGATCGCCCGCAACCCGCGGACCAGGCCCTCGACCTGCCCGGGGGCGTCGCGTTTGATCACCTGCCAGGCGCCGGTCAGCGCCCGCGTCCACGACCTGACGTCCTCGGCGCTCAGCGGGGGCGCGGCCGGCCAGTCGTGACAGTCCCGGTACGGGTCGGCGTCCTCGAGCCGGACCACGAGGTCACCGAGGTCGACCACCGGCGCCGGCCGCCACCGCGGATCGCCGTCCTCGAGGCGGGCGGTCCCGCCGTCCCACCGGACCGTCCCGGCACCGGATATCACCGCCCGGTCCGGGGCACCCGGCAACGTCACCGTCCCGAGCGCCGGCAGGTGCACCCGGCCGTCCCGGGGCGTCACCACCACCTCGGCCGGGTCCCCGGCGGTCACCAGCACCGCGGCGGCCAGGTCGGCGAGACGGCCGGCGGACGCGTTCTCCCGCAGGCGGCGGATCGCCCAGACCCGCAGGAACGGATGGGCGACCACCTGGCGTACCGCGTCCGGGAACCGGGTGTCGAGGTCCTCGAGCAGATCCCAGGCGTCCGCGGCGGGACCGTCGTCGCACGAGTCGGCCACCGTGACCAGCAGGGCCCGGACGAACGACTCCTGCGCCACCGACAGCGCCGTCACGGCGTCGCCGCCGGAGAGCCGGCCGACCACCCAGAGCGGAAGGCTGTCCATGGTGACGATGAGCTCCTTCAGGTCGGCGCAGTACACGGACGGGTTGTCGAAGCCGTTCCCGTGCCGGTACCGGTGCGCGTAGAGGCCGCCGCCGCAGCGGGTCACCACCGGGCAGGCGCGGCACGTGGCCGACAGCGCGGTCCGCTGCCGCATCACCGGCAGGCGCAGCAGATCGTCGGCGGAGGCGGTGAACACGGACAGTCCGGTGGCCGCCGCGCCGTCGAAGGTCGTCTTCATCGAGTCCGGCTGCTCCCAGGACCCGTCCGTCTCGATCACCGCGAGGTCGCCCCGGTCCCCGCCGACGGACTCCGTCTCGCTGTCGCCGCCCGCGGCCGTCGCCTCCAGGGAGTCGAACAGCCGGATCGGCACCGGCCGTCCGTCGGCGAGCCAGCGGGTCCGGATCCGGTTCAGCCAGTCCGCGTACGGGGTGGCGGCCCCGGCCGGCCGCGGCGGGGGCGTCTCCCAGGTGGCGTGCGGGAGCAGGAAGTCCAGGCGCGGCGGCTGCTGCTCCAACAGGGCGGTGTACACCGCGTCCGGGTCGTTGGCCACGTCGACGGTGCACAGGATCCCGGCGTACACCGGACGGTAGCGCTCCTGCCGGAGCAGGGAGATGCCGCGGACCGTCGCGTCGAAACTGCCGCCGCCGTGCTGGTACCGCCGGTGCCGGTCGTTGGCCTCGCGCCCGCCGTCGAGCGAGACGCCGACCTTGACGCCGAACGCCAGCAGGATCTCGGCGAGGCGGTCGGTGAGCAGGATCCCGTTGGTCTGCATCCGCCAGTCGATGCGGGTGACGGCGCCGACGACCGAGGTGATCGCGGTGAGCGCCGCCTCCAGCCGGTCCGGCCCGAGAAGCAGCGGCTCCCCGCCGTGCAGGACGATGCCGACGGTGTCGAGCCGGTGCCGTGCCGCGTGGTCGGCGATCCGCTCGGCGGCGCGGCGCACGGTCGCCGGGGTCATGAAGGCCGGGCGGTCACGCCAGGTCTGGTCGGCGTGTTCATAGACGTAACAGTGGTCGCAGGCGAGGTTGCAGAGGCCGTGAACCTTGAGAACGAACTGGCGGACGACCTCAGATGGCGGACTGGAAGCGCGATACGTCAATAGATCGCCGCTCTCGCGTCGGGTCCGGTCCGGGGGCGATCCGCCGCAGGCGCCGTTCGACCTCGGGACGTACGGTCTTCGCCGCGTCACGGCGAAGAGGAACGGATGGCCGGTTGGCGGCGAGTTCTTCCACGGTGCTCAGTTCCACGGTGCTCAGTTCTCCCCGGGCCGGTAGACGGCAGGAACACCCGACCATAGGGGACGGGTAGCCCTGAGCATAGACAATGCTCTACATAAAGTCACCAGGACCGGACTGCCGGTAGTTCGGGGCGTACCGGCGCCGGCCGCTGATAGACGAACGACCGCTGGATCAGGAAACCGGCCAGGAACAGCGTCACCTCGGTGACCAGCTTGGCCACCACCAGCGATCCGAGAAGGTTGCTGAGGCCGCTCAGCAGCAGCACGTTGGCGGTGAGCGAGACCGCGGCCAGAGCGGCGTACCGTGGTGCCGCCCGCCGGTGCGGGACGCTTCCCGACGCGTGGAAGACGGCCCTCCGGTTCACCGTGTAGTTGACCGTGGCGCTGACCAGCCGGGCCAGCACCGCCGACAGCACCACCTGACCGGTCGCCGCGACCAGGACCGCCAGCAGGGCCGCGTCGATCGCGAACGCCAGCAGCGACGAGCCGGCGAACGCCAGCAGCGGCGCGTAGATCCGGGCCGAGTCCTGCAACGGCCGGAAATGCGACGAACTGTTGCCGTCCAGGTAGACCGTGGCGATCTCCACCTCCTCGATCGGCATCCTCTCCCGGGCCGCGGTCAGCAGCAGGCGCAGCTCGTACTCGAAACGCTCGCCCGGCACCTCGCCCAGCCGCCGCAGCATGGTGGCCGGATAGCCCCGCAGCCCGGTCTGCGTGTCGGTGATCGCGCAGCCGGTGACCAGCAGGAACAGCAGCCGGGTCGTGGCGTTGCCGAACCGGCTGCGGGCCGGCACCCGGCCGGTGAACCGGCGTACCCCGAGCACCATCGGCGCGCCGGTGGCCTCCAGCCGCGCGGCGACCGCCTCGATGTCCTGCGGGCGGTGCTGGCCGTCGCTGTCCGCGCAGACCACGTCGTGCCCGCGATGGTGGGCCTCGATGTGCCCGAAGCCGATCTTCAGGGCGGCGCCCTTGCCCCGGTTGCGTTTGAGCGTGACGATCTCGGCGCCGGCTGCGCGCGCCTCGTCGAAGACTCTCGTGTACGCGGGCCCGCTCCCGTCGTCGACCACGACGACCCGGCGGGCCAGCTGCCGGACGAGGTCGACGAGCCGGTGATCGGGTTGGTACGCGGGGATCAGCACGATCATCGGTCAGCCCGCCACGTAGAGGATGTCGCTGGTGCCGCGTTCCCTGCCCTTGCCGAGCGGGTTGTTGACCAGCCCACCCGAGAAGATCATCGCGGAGGAGCCGCCGCCGTCCAGGTTGTACGCCACCCGCGCCCCGCGGTCGACGAAGATCTTCGCGAACTCCGGCATGGTCACGCCGACGCTGTAACCCTGTGCGCGGCCGTCCACCACCACGAACAGCAGATGATTCTCGGCGACCAGGCCGATCCCGGTCCGCGGCTGCCGCCCCTGGATCGAGTGGTTGCCGACGTTGGTGTCCACCTCGACGGCGTCGATGCCGTCGATCGCGGCACCGTTCTCGACCAGTCCCGGGCCGAAGGACAGGGTGTTCCACACCCCGGCGGCGAGCAGTTCGTCGGCGGTGGTCGCGGTCTCGTCGTACAGCTTCATCGAACCGTCGGCGTAGAGCGCGAGCCCCTGCCGGGCGCCGCTGTCGCGGAACTTCACCCCGTTGCGGATCACGATGCCGGTGTCCCGGAACCCGTAGTAGTCGCCGTTGATCGCGAGAACCGCGTTGACCGAGGAGGCGATCTCCGACGGGTTGGCGATGATGTTCTCGCCGAACTGGTCGCCGGCGAACGCGGACCGCACGATCGTCGCGTCGGTGACCTGCACGTCCGCGACGAAATAGGTCAGCGAGTCGGTGGAGACCGTCTCGATGGAGATCTTTGCGGTGTCGCTGGTGTACGTGGTGGCGGTCGCGGTGCCGCCGGTGGCGGCCTCGGCGGCGGCCACGTTCTGCGCGGCGATGCTCGACGCGTTGCTGACCTCGACGTGGTCGATCACGTACCGGTCGAGTGCCCAGGCGCTCCCGCCGGCTGCGGCGGCGAGAACGCCCAGACCACCCGCGAGGACGTTGCGGCGGCTGAACTTCCGGGGATTCGTCACATCCCGCAGTCAACCCGCGGATCTTGTGGGTCCTCTGTGACCCGGTTATGTCTTAACCGGAGAGGATCCCCTGGAGGATGTCGGGTGTACGGCTGGGGTGCTCGGCCTCGATGAAGAGCCGCCCGATGGCCGCCGCGTACATGTCGACGTCCTCGCGTTTCTCCAGGTAGAGGCCGCTGGTGAGGTGCTCGATGTAGACCACGTCGGGCAGCTTCTCGTGCGGGAACCGCAGGATGCTGAACGCGCCGCCGGCGGCCGCGTGCCCACCCCGGTCGAACGGCATCACCTGCAGCCGGACGTTCGGCGAGGCGCTGATCTCGAGGAGGTACTCGATCTGTTCGCGCAGCACCGCCCGCCCGCCGATCGGCCGCCGCAGCACCGCCTCGTCCAGCACCGCCCACAACCGGGGCGCGTCCGGCCGTTGCAGGACCTGCTTGCGGGCCATCCGCAGTCTCGCCCGGCGGTCGATCTCGTCCGGGTCGGCGCTGTCATGGCCGAGGCGGATCACGGCACGGGCGTACGCGTCGGTCTGCAGCAGTCCGGGCACGAACTGCACCTCGTAGGTGCGGATCAGCTCGGCCGCCTGCTCCAGGTCCAGGTAGTTCTGGAACCAGGTGTCCAGCACGTCGCCGTACGCGTGCCACCAGCTGGGCGCGTTGGCCTGCCGGGCCAGCCCCACCACCCGCCGGTGCTCGTCCGGGTCGTCGACGCCGTACAGCCGGAGCAGGTCGACGATGTCACGTTCCTTGAAGCTGACCCGGCCCAGCTCCATCCGGCTGATCTTGGATTCGGAGCCGCGGATGCTCCAGCCGGCCTGATCCCGGCTCAGCCCCGCGGCATGGCGCAGGGAGCGCAGATGCGCACCCAGCTGTAACCGGCGCACGGTCGAGCCGCCGCCGTCGTGGTTGTCGGACACCTCGACCTCCCCCGCGGGGGGCTGTATCACGTTCAGGACTTGCGGCCGACCGCGCAGAACTGCGAGATCGCCGCGGCCTCCGCCGCGTCCGGGTCCGGACGCCAGCGGGTCACCGCGACCACGCCCGGCTCGATCAGCTCGAGGCCCTCGAACAGGGCCGCGATCCGTTCCGGGCTGCGCAGATGATACTGAGGATTGGCGGAGAGGTTCCAGATGCGGGTGGCCTCCCGGACCTCCTCGTCGGTGTCGCTGCCGTCGTACATCGCCAGGTAGCTGCCGGGGGCGAGCCCGTCCAGCAGCCGGCCGATCAGCGACTTGGCCTCCT
Source organism: Actinoplanes rectilineatus (assembly GCF_000962825.1). GTDB lineage: Bacteria > Actinomycetota > Actinomycetes > Mycobacteriales > Micromonosporaceae > Actinoplanes > Actinoplanes rectilineatus. The sequence goes on along the minus strand of NZ_JZKF01000020.1, from coordinate 51,112 downwards.
CGTCACTCTCCACGTGACCGAGAATGCCCATCAGCAGCAGGGCCACCGGCTGCTCGAGGTCGAGCGTCGCCGCGGCCTCGCGCAGGATCGTCGCCGGGTCGCGCAGATCGGCCCGGACGTAGGCCGTCGATCCCTGCGGGGTGCTGGTGAGCAGGTCTTTCGCGTGCTCCGCCACGTAGGGATCGTAGTCGACGTAGACGATCCGGGCGTCCGGAGCGACCGCCTGGGCGACCTCGTGCGTGTTGTCCGCCGTGGGCAGGCCGGCCCCGACGTCCAGGAACTGCCGGATCCCGGCCTCGCCGGCCAGGTGACGGACGGCCCGGGCCAGGTAGCGGCGCGAGAGACGGGCGTGTTCGGCGAAGTGCGGGAGCGCGGCGGTGATCTGATCGCCGACGGCCCGGTCGACCGGGAGGTTGTCGGTCCCGCCGAGCAGATAGTTCCAGATCCGTGCGGTCTCCGGCGTCTTGTCCAACTCGGAGTGTTCTGGCTCGGGCACGGCCACATCCTCGTGGTGAACGATCGTCTGTTGTGGACGAAGCATACTCGCACCCGATCTCGCGCCCGGGTGGGCCGGGGCGTCCTCCTGTGAGATCTCGTGTCCGAGGTTGAACAGGCGGACAGCGAACGGCCCGCGGAACCGGCATGAGTCCGGTTCCGCGGGCCGCTCTGGCGGGGCGACCGCCGGGGGTCTCCGGCGCGGACGGGACGGGGGTTCCCCCGCGACGGCCGGCGATCGTCCCGCAGGGATCAGCGGGGCCCGCCGCGCCCGCCGGCCGGCGCCTCGCCCGCGGTCACCGTGGCGACCTCGGTGGCCGAGCCGAGCGTGCCGGACGCGGACAGCCCGCCGGTGCTCGCGCCGTCCGCGGTGCCGCCGCTGTAGACGGAGTACGACGTACCGCTGGTGATCGCCGACGACGAGTAGACGATGTTCTGCATGCTCTTGCCGGTCACGAACGTGGCGACCACGGTGCCGTCGCCGTCGACGATCTGCAGCGTGGTGCCGGCCGCGACGGTGTCGTCCAGCGTCGCGGACAGCCAGCCCTGCTCCGAATCCGTGCCCGGCGCCACCGCCATGCCGGAGCTGCCCGCCGCGACCAGGGTGCCGCCGCTGATGCTGAAGGTGCCGTTCACGTCGAGCGCGCCGTTGCCGTTGCGCTCCGGGCCGTTGACCACCACGGTGCCGCCGGTGATCGTCGCGACGCCGTTGGAGTCCAGGCCGTCGCCCTCGGAGTCGATCACCAGCGTGCCGCCGCCGACCGTGACGGAGAAGTCGCCGACCTGCTCGCCGCCCGGCCCGCCGCCGTTCCCGCCGCTGTCCTCCTCGGTCGAGTCGTTGCCCGCGGCGTTGACCCCGTCGTCGCTGGACACCACGCTCGCGGCGCCCGAGTTGAGCACGATGTGCGCGCCCTCCAGCCCCTCGACGGCCGAGGTGACCTCGACCGTGCTCTCGTCGATGATCAGCTGGCCCTCGGCGTGCACGCCGTCGTCGCCGCTGGCCACGGTGACCGTCGCGCCGTTGAAGTGCACCGCCCCGTCGCTGTGCACGGCGTCGTCGGACGAGTCGGCGGTGATCGTGCCGCCCTCCAGGACGGTGAGCACGCCGGACTTGAGGCCCTTGGCCGAGACGTCCTCGCCGGGCGCGGTGCCGTGGCCGCCGCCGGAGACCACCGCGACGGTGCCACCGGTGACCACCAGGTCGGTGGCCGCGTCGATGCCGTCGCCGGCCGACGTGACGGTCAGCGTGCCGGCGGTGACCGACACGTACCCGGCGTCGGTGTCCTCGTCGTTGTCGGCCTTCACCCCGTCGCCGCCGGCGGTCACCGTGATCGTGCCGCCGTCGACGACCACGTAGTCCTTGCCGCGCAGGCCGTCGTCCTTCGCCGACACGGTGACCGTGCCGGACGCGACGAGCAGGCCGTCCTTGCTCGCGATGCCGTCGTTGCCGTTGCCGGTCACGGCCAGTGTGCCGCCCCCGGTGATCGACAGGTCGCCCGCGCTGAACAGGGCGGCGTTGACGTCGGCGCCCTCGGCGTACGACGAAGTGTCGGAAAGGGTGTTGGTGGTGCCGTCGGCGAGCTGCACCACGAGCTGATCCACCTCGGTGGCGGCGATCGCGGCGGAGGTGGAACTGGTGATGTCCGCGCCGTCCAGGATCAGCACCACGGTGGCGTCCGCGGCGTTCACCACGATCTGGCCGTCGGTGAGCGTCCCGCTGATCCGGTACGTGCCGGCCGCGGTGATCGTGACGGTCGACCCGTCCACGGTGACGCCCTCGGCGGACGAGGTGGCGGAGGTGCCGCTCAGCGTGATGTCCGCGGCGGTCCCGGCTTCGGCAGTGGTGTGCGCCGACTTGTCGGCAGCCAGGACGGTTGCGGCGTCCTGGGTGCCGTCCACGGTCGACGCGTCGACGGTGGTGACCGCGGCGGTCTCGGCGGCGGCGGTGCTGTCGGTACTGCTCGACGAGCACCCGGCGATCAGGGCGGCGGCGAGGACGGCGGAGCTGACGGCGGCGATCAGTCTCTTACGGAGGCGCATCGGGAGCTTCCTTCTAGAACGAGAAGTGGCGGCGAAGGACCGGGTGCCACTTGTTGGCGGGCAGTTCGGGACGCAGAGCGGCGAGACCGGTGGCGTACTTGGAGATCGAGCAGGGCCGGTGATGCAGGGACCAGAGCAGCCGGTCGACGTCGGACGCGGCCCGGGCCGACTTGGTCTCGACGATCACCGAGTCCGGCATCCGGGCGACCCGGCCGTCCGGCAGTTGCCAGGTCAGGTCGGTGTCGACGGTGACCCGGCTGCCGGTGGAGGGGACGAAGAGCGTGGTGCGGCGGTAGAACGTGGCCATCACCGGGCGGAACTCGTACCCGGCCGGGGCCAGGCCCGCCTCGGTCAGCACGGAGTCCGCGTGGGCACGGCCCTCCGGGCCGAGGGTGCGGCCGTCCCCGGCGTACGGGATCCGCTCCTTGGCCGTCATCCCGCGCGCCGCCCGGGTCTTCACCTCCACGAAGTGCGCGCCGGTGTCGAGGTAGCTGCGGATCCGGATCTTGAAGCGGCGCCGCCGTCCGTGCGCGGCCGCCAGGTAACTGTCCAGCGCCGGGGTGTCGAAGTAGATCGAGCGGTAGCCGAAACTCTGCTCGGCGCCGATCTGCAGGACCCGGACGTCGTGCGGCATCCGGTCCAGCAGCATGGGCAGCTCCGTGGCGGGCAGCAGGTACTTGCGGTCCAGCCGGGTCAGCAGCTCGGCCTCGCCGACCAGCTCGTCCAGCGAGATCGGCCGGAACCGGCGGATGGCGGTGGCGATCATCCGACGCTCACCCGCTCGCGGACGCCGACCGGGGCGAGGTAGCGGACGTCGACCAGGGAACTGTCGTTCACCAGGTCGATCTGCTTCACCACGATGCTCGTCACCTGGCCGCCGAGCAGGCTCTCCAGGTGGGCGCGCAGCGCGGTCTCGTCGGTGAACGCGACGTCCAGCCGGATCTGCTGGCTGCGGTGGCGGCGCAGCAGCGACGGGTGGTCGCCGACGAACAGCGCCGCGATGACCAGCAGCATCAGGCTGCCGGTGAGCACGGTCGGCGCGCCACCGAGCCCGGCGATCAGGCCGAGGGCGAGCGCCGCGAAGTAGTAGGCGATCTCGTGCTGGGCGATCTCGTCGGAGCGCAGCCGGATGATCGACAGCACGCCGAAGAGACCGAGGCCGAGACCCGCGCCGACCGTCGTGGAGTCGGCCAGCACGATCGTCACCGCCAGGACACCGACGTTGATGCCCAGGAAAGCCGCGACGAGATCCCGCCGGCGGTGCCGCGGGAAATAGACGCCGAACGTCAACAGGGCGATCGCGACGAGGTCGGCCGCAACGGCGAGCAATGTGGTCACAGGATTTCCTTCAGCCGGAATTCATCAGGTGTTCCCATTGGGACCGATGATCCTGTCGGAATCCTGTGAAAGCTCTATGGCAACGGCCTGATCGGCGTTCTCTTAGAAAACGTTTAATGTCATCAGGCCCCGCTCTTAGGAGCCGCGGTCAGTTTTGGTGACATGACCGCCACCGCCGTGACCGCACTGCACCGCAAGCCCCGGGACACCCCACGCTGGTGGGCCGACGCCGGCGGGGTGATCGCCGGCCTGAGCCTGCTCGTCGTCACCGCCCTGTGGGTGAGCAACGGCGGGCTGTCGGACATCGCGGCCGGCGGCGCCGAGACGATCACCGCGATCGGCCGGCTCACCGGCCTGTACGCCTCCGACCTGCTCCTGCTGCAGGTCCTGCTGATGTCGCGGATCCCGTTCGTGGAGAAGGCCTTCGGCCAGGACAAGCTCGCCCGCTGGCACCGGATGACCGGTTTCACGTCGTTCTGGCTGATGCTGACCCACATCATCACGATCACCATCGGGTACGCGTACGGCACCACGAACGTGATCACCCAGTTCGTCGACCTGGTCCTCACCTACCCCGGCATGCTGCTCGCCGCGGCCGGCACGGTGCTGCTCCTGCTCGTCGTCGTCACGTCCGTCCGGGCCGCCCGCCGCAGACTGCGCTATGAGTCGTGGCACCTGCTGCACCTGTACGCGTACCTCGGTGTCGGACTGGCCCTGCCGCACCAGATCTGGACCGGCGAATCCTTCACCGGCTCGGCGGCCGCCCGCACGTACTGGTGGACGCTGTACGCGGTGTCGGCGGGCGCCGTCGTCGCGTACCGTCTGATCCTGCCGTTGATCCGCAACCGCAGGCACCGCCTGACGGTGAGCCGTGTGGTTCCGGAAGGACCGGGTCTGACCTCGGTGTATCTCACCGGTGAGCGTCTCGCCGAGATGCCCGCCCGCGCCGGGCAGTTCTTCCACTGGCGGTTCCTGGACGGACCCGGCTGGACCCGCGCCAACCCGTTCTCGCTCTCGGCCACCCCCGACCGGGACGCCCTGCGGATCACCGTGAAGAGCCAGGGCGACGGCAGCAGCCGGATCGCCGCCCTCCAGCCCGGCACCAAGGTGATCTTCGAGGGGCCGTTCGGCAAGCTGACCGGCGAGAGCTACACCGGCGGCCCGGTGGTCATGATGGCCTGCGGCATCGGCATCACCCCGCTGCTGTCCCTGCTCGGCGAACTGCCCTACCACGCCGGCGAGGCCACCCTGATCTACCGGGCCCGCACCGAGGACGACCTGGCCTTCCGCGACGAACTGGAACGGCTCGCCGCCCAGCGCGGCCTGCGGATCGTGCCGCTGGTCGGCCCGCGCCCCACCGGACGCTCCTCCTGGCTGCCCGCCGCGGTCGCCGACCACGGCGACGCCGAGGCGCTCGCCCAGTGCGCCCCGCAGATCGCCGCCGCGCACGTCTACATCTGCGGCCCCGAGGCCTGGGCCGCCGCCGCCCGCACCGCCGCGATCGAGGCCGGCGTCCGGCCCAAGCGCGTGCACACCGAGCTGTTCTCCTGGTAAGGAAGGTCCCCGACATGCGACGCGTCTCCCTCTGGATGCTCTCCACCGTGGCCGCGCTGGTGCTGCTCTTCAGCTACCGCACCAGCACCGGAACCTCCGCGGTCACCGCTTCGTCCACCGTCGCCTCCTCCGGCGCTGCGGACGGCGACACCTACACCGGCGACACCGTGCAGACCCAGGAAGGCGACATCCAGGTCGTCATCACCGTCGCCGACGGCAAGATCACCTCGGTGTCGGTGCCGGTCTACCCCAGCGGCAGCGCCCGCCACGAACAGATCAGCGGCAGCGCCGTCCCCACCCTCGTCGAGGAGACCCTCGCGGCGCAGAGCGCGGACATCGACTCGGTGTCCGGCGCCACCTACACCAGCGAGGGCTACAAGGAGTCGCTGCAGACCGCACTCGACGACGCCCAGCTGACATGACACCCTGACCGCCCTGGCAGGGTAGGGGGCATGCGGATCCTGGTGGTGGAGGACGACGCGGCGGTGCGCGACTCCCTGGCGCGCACCCTGCGGTTCCAGGGATATCAGGTGGAGATCGCCGGCGACGGCCTGCACGCCCTCGAAGCGGTCCGCGACAACGAGCCGGACGCCCTGATCCTCGACGTCAACATGCCCCGCATGGACGGCCTGGAAGCCTGCCGCCGGCTCCGCGCCGAAGGCGTCCTCGTCCCGGTCCTGATGCTCACCGCCCGCGACAGCGTCGGCGACCGGGTCGCGGGCCTCGACGCCGGCGCCGACGACTACCTGGTCAAACCGTTCGCCCTCCAGGAACTGCTGGCCCGGATGCGGGCACTGCTGCGGCGTTCGGCCCTGTCCACACCGACCGGGGACGGCCTCTCCTCCCTTGGTGACGGCCTCTCCTTTCTTGAGGTACGCCTGAATCCGCGTACTCGGGAAGCGTGGCGCGGCGACCGCCCGCTGCGCCTGACCCGGACCGAGTTCGAGATCCTCGAAGTGTTCCTGCGCCACCCGCGACAGGTCCTCTCCCGGGCGGCCCTCTTCGAACAGGTCTGGGGCTACGACTTCGGCGAGGGCTCGAACAGCCTGCACGTCTACCTCGGCTACCTGCGGCGCAAGCTGGAGGCCGACGGCGAGGCGCGGCTGCTGCACACCGTTCGTGGAGTCGGATTCGTGCTACGGGAGGAACCGCTGTGAAACGGTGGTGGCGGGCACGGACCCTGCACGACCGGCTGTCGCTGCTGGTCACCGGGGCGGTCGCGGCGGCCGTCCTGCTGGTCTCCGGCGGGGCGTGGCTCACCGTCCGCGAGATCCAGGAAGGCAAGGTCTCCGCGGAACTCCTCGCCGACGCCGGGACGATCGCCGAGAACCCGGCACAGTGGCTGGCCACCCAGAGCACCCGCAAAGGCCCCGACCCCGGACCCGGCCACAAGGAGATCGGCCCCTGCTGGCAGATCATCGACGAGACCGGCGCCGTCATCGGCGGCAGCGCCACCCCGCTGCCGGTCACCGACACCGCCGCGGCCATCGCCGCCGGCGGGAACGAGGAGACCCAGGAGGTCGTCACCCTCGGCCCCGGCGACTACCTGATGCTGACCGTGCCGGTCGACGGCGGGGGAGCGGTCCAGGTCGCCCTCGACCAGGACCCGGACAAGCGGGTCCTGGCCCTGTTCGCGGCCCTCCTCGCCGTCGGCTGCGCGGCCGGGATCGCCGGCGCCGCCCTGCTCGGCCGCACCGTCTCCCGCGCCGGCCTGGCCCCCGTCGACCGGCTGACCGAAGCCGTCGAGGACGTCGCCGTCACGATGGACCTGACCCGGCCGATCGACGTGGCCGGCGACGACGAGATCGCCCGGCTCGGACGCTCCGTCAACGCGATGCTGACCGCGATCGACGCCTCCCGCAGCGCCCAGCGCGCCCTGGTCGAAGACGCCGGCCACGAACTGCGCACCCCGCTGACGAGCATCCGCACCAACGTGGAACTGCTGCTGGCCGTGGAACGCCAGCCGGAACTGGCCCACCGGCTGCCCCCGGAGGAACGCGCCCAGCTGCTGCACGACCTGGACGCCCAGGTCCGCGAACTGACCACCCTGACCACCGAACTCGTCGAACTGTCCCGCGAGGAGGGCAGCCGCGAAACGATCGAACAGGTCGACCTGGCCGAGGTGGTGACCGCCGCGATCAACCGGGTCAGCCTGCGCGCCCCCGGCCTGACCTTCGACACCGAGTTGAGCCCGCTGACCGTCCTGGGCCGCCCCGGCGAACTCGAACGTATGGCCGTCAACATCCTCGACAACGCCGCCAAATGGAGCCCGGCCGGCGGCACGGTCCGCACCCGCCTGCACGCCGACGGCCCGGGCGGCGCCCGCCTGACGGTCGCGGACAACGGCCCGGGCATCGCCGCTTCCGACCTGCCACACGTCTTCGATCGCTTCTACCGCTCGACGGCGGCCCGCGCGACGCCCGGCTCCGGCCTGGGCCTGGCGATCGTCGCGCAGACGGCGGCCCAGCACGGCGGCGCGGTGAGCGCCCGCGCCAACCGCCCCCACGGCACCGTCGTCACCGTCCGCCTGCCCGCCACCCCCGCCGGCTAGACGCGTTTCGTCATCAGGGTACGAAGCCCATCCGCGTGGTGATTTCGGGCGTGCTGGACGCCCCAATTCACCACGCCCCTGGTGGTGTGGTGATTTCGGGCGTGCTGGACGCCCCAATTCATCACGCCCGTGGTGGTGTGGTGATTTCGGGTGTGCTGGACGCCCCAATTCACCACACCCGTGGTGGTGTGGTGATTACGGGCGGGCTGGACGCCTCAATTCACCACACCCGTGGTGGGGTGTGGTGTTCTCGGGAGGGATGGGCGGCTGAAGTCACCACGCGGACCCTGATGACGGCCGCTACTCGAGCATTTTGAGTAGGCCCCAGTAGGAGTGCCAGGTCGACGACTCGTAGCCGTCCTCCTGAGCCAGCCGTTGCAACTCCTCCAACGCCCGGCCGTCCCCGCGCCGCGCGAGGCCGATCGCCGCCTCGGCCCGCAGATGCCGATCGTCGTCGGCCAGGTGGAGGGCGAGCAGCTCGCGAATCGCGGGCACGTCGGCCGGACCGTGGGACAGCGCCGACAGCGCCACCCGTCGCACGGTCGGATCCTCGTCGTGGGTCAGGCCGAGCTGCGCCGCGAGAATCTCGGCCGGCTGCCCGTCAGCATCGGTCATGAGTTCGCCGGCGACCCGGCACCGCACGTCGACGCGGGGATCGCGGGCGAGCGGGATCAACTCGGGCATCGCCGGCCGGTCGTCGAGGAAGTTGGCGTACGCGCCGATCACCGAGCTGAGCGTCGCACCGTCGGACTCCACCCCGAAACGGTCGCGCAGCGCCCCGACACAGGCTTTCCCCTCCATGTCGAAGCTCATCCCGTGCAACAGCCCGGCGGCGAACCGTCGCGCCATCGGATCCGGATCGCTGAGCTTGCCGGCCGCCCACTGAGCGCTCTCGTCGACCGGCACCCGGCGGCTGATCGCGACCTCGACCTCCGACCAGTCCTGAGACTCCGGGTCGCCCGACCAGAGCGCGCGTTCGAGCAGTTCGTCCCGCGGCGCCCGGAGGCCGATAGCCCACTCGACGAACGTGACGATCGCCCGGTGCGCGAGTCGCACCTCGACCCGGCGGCCATCGGGCGCGACGGCGCGGACCCACCGCACGGTCGGCAGATACTCCTCGAACGTCAGCACCCCGGTCTCGACCGTCGCGTCCGGTGCACCGAGCCGTTCGCGCAGTTCGGTCGCCGGGTCGCGGCCGAACCAGGCACGGGCCGTCGCCAAGACCCGCAGCAGCACGTCGTGCGGCGGCGGATCGGCGTTGATCAGCTCGCGCAGCAGGTCCAGATCCCCGTCGTCGGCCGCCTTCTCGATCATGCGCCCGTTCCGGTCAGGCGAGTGGCTGCTCAGAGGAGGTTCTCCTCCCGCACTCCCGCGACGAACGCGGCGCGTTCGCCCGGAGTGAAGAACAGAATCGGGCCGTCCGGGTCCTTGCTGTCCCGCACCGCGAAGCCGCCGTCGGGCAGATCGGCGACCTCCACGCAGTCGCCGCCGCTGCCGACGAGCGGTTGCCCTTGCGCCACGCCAGATCGTTCCGGTCGAGGTGGTCGTAACCCTTGTCAGCCATCACTTCATCTCCTCGGCTGCCGCTCTGATCAAGTCCAGTGACTCCCGGTGCGGAGCGGCTTTCTCCCGCACGTCCTCCCAGGCGTCTCGGTACAGTTCGACCTCGGCTCGGTCATCCAGATAGAGCGTCCTGCCCAGGATCTCCACGCAGGCTACGTCTCCCGCTTCGCTGTCGGCGAAGCGCAGCACCTGAAAACCGCCGACCTCGGGCATGTACGCGCCGGCCGCGTAGGGGAGCACCTGCACCTGAACGTTGGGCTGGTCTGCGGCTTCGGCGAGACGGGCGAGCTGCTCGTGCATCACCTGCCGGCCGCCGATCGCGCGGTGCAGGGCCGCCTCGCCGACGAGTACCCCTGAGTAAAGACCGGCGCGTCAGCTTCCGAACACCTCGCGGACCACGTGTTCGGCTATCGCCAAAGATGAGGTTGCCGCGGGGGACGGGGCGTTGCGGATGGCCGTGACCGCGCCCAGCCGGTGGATGCGGAAATCGTCCACCAGGGTGCCGTTGCGGTCCAGGGCCTGGGCGCGCACCCCGGCCCCCGCACGCACCACGTCGCCCGGGCCGATCTCCGGGACGTAACGCATCGCGTCAGCCATGTAGCGGCCGATCGACAGGGAACCGCCGACCTCACGGATCCCGGTGCGCCAATGCTTGCGGGCCATCCGCCAGGTGCCGGGCCAGGTGGCGATGCCGGCCAGGTCGCGGGCCGAGACCGCGGTGCGGCGGTAGCCTTCGCGGGCGGTGGCGAGCACCGCGTTCGGGCCGACCTCGACGACGCCGGTGACGCGGCGGGTGAAGTGGACGCCGAGGAACGGGTACCTCGGGTCCGGCACCGGGTAGATCATGCCGCGGACCAGGCCGGCCTTCTCCGGGCGGACGGCCATGTACTCGCCGCGGAACGGGATGATGCGGGGTTCGGCGGTGTCGCCGGCCAGCTGCGCCACCCGGTCGGTGTGGATGCCGGCGCAGACGATCAGGTGCTCGACGCGTTCGGTCCGGTCGCCGGCCACGACCGTGATCGAGCCCGGATCGCGGGTGATGCGGGTGACCGGGCTCTTCACGCGTACCGAACCGCCGCTTTTCTCGATGTCGAGCGCAAGTCTTCGCGCAATGGCCGGGAAATCGGTTATCGCCGTTTCCGGGGAATGCAGCGCGGCCAGGCCGGTGGCGTGCGCTTCGATGTCGCGGATCCCGGCCGCGTCGGTTCTTCTCAGATGGGGTACGCCGTTGGCCCGCGCCCGTTTCTCCAGTTCGTCCAACCGGCCCAGTTCGCCGGCGTGCACCGCCACGACGAGTTTTCCGCACTCCTGATAGGCGATGTCGTGTTCGGCGCAGTATTCCCGGAGAAGCGACCGCCCGCGGGTGCAGAGTTCCGCCTTGAGGCTGCCGGGCGGGTAGTAGATGCCGGCGTGCACGACCCCCGAATTGTGGCCGGTCTGGTGCCGGCCCACCTCGGCTTCCTTCTCCATCACGACGACGCGGGTCCCGGGGCGCCGCAGGGCGATCTCCCGTCCGATGGCGAGTCCGACGATGCCCGCGCCGACGATGCCGACTGTCCCGTCCCCCATGCGCTGTCCCCCTGACCGACCACAATGGATTCGCTTGACCTTCGCACAGCGGAGCCGGGAAAGGCAGCACAGAGCACGGCGAGGGCGACGGCGAAGACCGGGATCCAGAGCAGCCGGTGCAGCGGCCAGTCCCCGGTCGGCGTGTCCAGCAGGCCGGGGAGTGTTCCGGCGACCGCCCCGGCCGAGGTGACCAGGAGCAGGGCGGTCTGGTGCCAGCAGAACACGGTCAGGGCGTGGCGGTTGAGCGCGGCGACCGGCGCCCCGATCAGCGGACGCTCCAGCCACCGGCCCAGATGCGGGCGCACCAGCAGGAAGACGCCGATCTGGGCGGCGCCGAGGGCGAGGGTGAACAGTGACGGCGGGGCGAGGTTGGACCAGCCGTCGCCGGGGACGCCCACCGCGCTGGGCGGATATCCGGCGACGGTCACCAGGAGCGTGCCGGTGACCAGGCCGCCGGGCAGCAGGACCGCACCGGCCCGGCGGGGCAGACGGCCGTCGGCCAGGACGATGCCCAGCAGGAACGGGACGGACCAGCCGATCAGGGTCGCCGGGACGGTGAGCCGGCCGGCCGGCGCCAGGTGCCGCCAGATGTCACTGAGGACGATCAGGGCCACCAGCGGGGGTACGCCACGAAGTCCCACCCGGCGCAGCAGCGGGGCCAGAGCGGACAGGGCCAGGTAGACGAGCAGGAACCACATCGGGTGGGTGACCAGGGAGAGGATCACGTGCCGGGTGCTGTCCGGGGCGCCGGTGAGCGTGAGGAGGCCCATCGCCGGGACCCCGACGACGGCCAGCGCGATCAGTGGCTTCCAGCGGTTGGCGCTCCGGGAGCGCGTCGTGTGCCTACGTGCCGAGGCGAATCCGGCCGCGAAGAAGAACAGGGCCAGGGTCTGCAGGAACCAGGTCGCCGGGGCCAGCGTGGGACGGCCGGTCAGCGGGCTGGCCCCGTGCCAGGCGCCGTCGTCGCCGACCACCACGGCCGAGACCAGCCAGTGCCCGAGCACCACGCCGACGATGGCGACGGCACGCAGGGCGTCGATCGTCCGGTCCCTCACGCGACTTCCCCCGTTCCCTCCGCGATGGCGGCGAGCGCGGCCAGCGAGTCGGTACCGGGCGCCAGGTAGTGATCGTGATCGGACACGTCCGCGGTGGGGAACGGTCGTGCGCCGAACCCGGGGTCCTCCGGGTGGCGGCCGTGACCCAGACCGAGCACCCGGACACCCGGCACGAGCCGGATCGCGTCCCCGGCGCTGCACCCGGCCCAGACCCGGGCAGAGGTGCCCAGGGCGGCGACGGTGTCCACGCCCATCCCGGGACTGCCGTAGACCGCGATGTCGGTGACCCGCGCGGGCAGCCGGGACGCGGCATGGCCGATCACCGTCGAGCCGTAGCTGTGCCCGAACACCGCGACGGTCGCGTCCGGGCGCAGCGCGGTCAGGTCGTCGACGAACCGGACCAGGGCGTCGGCGCCCGCCTCGGCCAGATCCGGGCGTCCCGCCTCACCGAACGTCCGCGGCGCGTCGTAACCGAGCCAGGCGATCACCGCCACCCCGGAGGTGGCGGCCCACAGATCGGCGGCCTGGACCGCGGGTGACCGGAAGCGTTCACCGCCCACGCCGCGCCAGAAGTTCGCCAGCCGGTTGCTCATCCCGGGCACCAGCACCACGATCCGCGGGGCCGACGCCAGGTCGCCGAACACCTGCATCACCCGTCCCCGGCCCCGGGCGTCGAAGAACAGGTAGTCGCCCGCCGGGTATCCGGTCATCAGCCGGCGGTTCGCGGCGTACCGATCGACCAGGGGCATGCTCCCGAGGTCCGGGGCGGCACCGGCCCGTGCCGGGGCGGCGGGTGGCGCCAGCAGGACACCGGCCGACGGGGTCACCGCCACCACGACGGCGACGAGGAAGGTTCGCAACGCTCTGACCATGCCGCAGAAGGTGCCGGAGCGGCGCCGTGCCCGTCATCGTCCCGCGGGCGGCCCCCGAGGTGGCCCGCGGGCGTAATCCCACGGGCCGATGCCCCGCCCCCGGCCGGCTTCCTACGATCACCGCATGTCCGCCGTACGCGCCTGGGCCTATGCCCTCCTCTTCCCGGTCGCCCTGCTCGCCGCGGTGCTGATGCCGTTCGGCCACGAGGTGGTGCTGACCGTCGCGGCCGGCCTGTCCCTGCTGCTCCCGGTGCCGTTGCTACGCCGCACCCCGCTCGCCGGCCTGCTGCTGATCCTCGTCAGCGGCATCGGTGTGCTGTTCGTCGCCGGCGAGGACGGCCTCGCGCAGGTCGCCACCTACGTCCTGTTCGTGGCGCTCGACATCGTGGTCGGGTACGTGGCGGCCCGGGAACGCCGGCAACGGTCTGCCCCGGCCGCGGCGCTGGTCGCTGTCGTCCAGATCGCGATGGCCCTGTTCGCCAGCCGTTCCGACGTCCTCACCATGATCACCATCGAGGTGCTGGCCGTGATCACCGCCTGGGTGATCGGCGACTCGCTGCGGCAACGCCGCCGGTACGCCGCCACGCAACGCCGGCAGGCCGAGGACCGGGCCGTTCAGGCCGAACGCCTGCGCATCGCCCGCGAACTGCACGACATGATCGCGCACAGCATCGGGGTCATCTCGGTGCAGGCCGGCATGGGCCGCCGGGTCATCGACACCCAACCCGAAGCGGCCCGCGACGCCCTCGCCGCCATCGAGGAGACCAGCCGCGACACCGCCGCCTCCCTGCGCCGGATGCTGGGCACCCTGCGCCGCCACGACACCGGGGCCGGACCGGCACCCCTCGACCCGGCGCCCGGCCTCGCCGACCTCGACGGCCTGGTCACCCGGACCGCGCAGGCCGGTGTCGAGGTGGATCTACGCTGGGCGGGCGAGCGGACCCCGCTGCCACCGGACATCGACCTGTCCGCGTTCCGCATCATCCAGGAGGCGGTCACCAACGTGATCCGGCATTCCGGGGCCGGCCACTGCGCGGTCCTCGTGGACCGCGGCCCCACCACCCTGGCCGTCACCGTGACCGACGACGGGCGGGGCGGCTCCGCCGACGGCCCCGGCTACGGCATCGCCGGCATGCGGGAACGGATCAGCCTGCTGGACGGCGTGTTCACCGCCGGACCCGGACCGTCCGGCGGATTCCGGGTGACGGCGAGCATCCCGCTGCCGACCCTCGAGCGCATCGCATGACCGTCCGGGTGCTGCTCGCCGACGACCAGCCACTGATCCGCAGCGGACTCCGGGTGCTGATCGACGGCACCGGCGACCTGCGGGTCGTCGGCGAGGCCGCCACCGGCACCGAGGCGGTCCGGCTCACCCGCGACGAACGACCCGACGTGGTGGTGATGGACATCCGGATGCCGGTGATGGACGGCATCGAAGCCACCCGCCACATCCAGGCCGGCCCCGACCCGGCCCGGGTGCTGATGCTCACCACGTTCGACGACGACGATTACGTGTACGCGGCGCTGCGCGCGGGAGCCAGCGGATTCCTGGTCAAGGACATGGCCCTCGACGACATCCTCGGAGCGATCCGCGTGGTGGCGGGCGGCGACGCGCTGATCGCCCCGAGTGTGACCCGCCGCCTGATCGAGCAGTTCGTGGCCCCGCCCCCGGCGCCACCGGCCGTCCCACGGCGCAGCTCCGCGGGCATCACCGACCGGGAACGAGAGGTCCTCACGCTGGTGGGGAGGGGCCGTTCGAACGCGGAGATCGCCACGGATCTGCACATCAGTCCGGCCACCGCCAAGGCACACGTGGCCCGATTGTTCACGAAACTCGACGCCCGCGACCGGGTGCACCTGGTCATCATCGCGTACGAGATGGGGCTGGTCCTCGCTCCTTGATCAGTCCTGGCGCGTCAGCGCCGCGCTCACCGACCGGGGACGCGCCGGTCAGCGGGCCGCACGGAATGCGCTCGCCGAGATCGAAGCCGCATGGACCTCGGAGATGTCCCGAAGCGAACCGCAGACCCTGCGCCAAATGCTGGAGAGAATCGCGCGCGACTGAAGCGCGTTCTTTAGAGGGATAGACAGATGACCTGGTCACCCGGGTCGGGGATATCGATTCCGACTGGTCGATCCCTACCGTGGGCGCATGACGATCGACTATGTCGCCGAGGCGGCGAAGGCCAAGGAATCGATGAGGGAAATCGCCGCGCAACTGGGCGTCCCCGCCCCGGAATGGACTGCCGACGACGAACGGCGGATGCATGAGAACAACAAGGCCATCGCCGAATTCTGGGCGAACCACAAGAAGCAGCAGTCGGAGTGAAGAAGCCTCGAGTCCTGGACGCCTCCGCGGTCGTCGAGCTGGTGCAGGGCCATCCCGACCTGATGTGGCTCGTGTCGGAGCGCACAGGCGGGAGAGATGAGCCTGCTTGTGCCGGCGACCGCCATCGCCGAAGCGCAAGCGGCGATGCGGATGCCCCGGGCGGCATGGGCACACATCTACCGGATTCGTGGCCTGTCCACGCTCGACCTCCACGAGGGCAACGCGGACCAGGTGGGTGACCTGGCGGCCCCGAGGCTTCAGCACTACCCGATGCAGAAGTTGCTGACCGGACCCCTCATGGTCGGCCACGTCCTGCGCGAAGCCATCGAGACCAACGCCGCGATCTCCACCCAGATCCCGGAGTTGTACGGCGGGCACTCCGTTCCGGTGGTCCTGATCGAGCACCCCCTGTAACGCCGCCGGATCCGGCCGGCGCCCGCGGCTCTCCCCGCCTGCGCCGGCCGCCCACGGTTCCGGGCCGGCGGGACGTTTCTAGACACCTTTCGCAGTCAGGGTCTGCCTCTGTGGTGATTTCGGGCGCTCAGCACGCCCGAATTCACCACACCCACAACAGCGTGGTGATTTGGGGCGTTCAGCGCGCCCGTATTCACCACACCGTCAGGGGTGTGGTGATTTGGGGCGTCGAGTGCGCCCGTATTCACCACACCGCCACGGGTGTGGTGACTTCGGGCGTCCAGGGCGCCCGAAATCACCACGCGGATGGGCTTCGCACCCTGACCACGAAACGTTTCTAGGCGGGATCGGGCACGGCGGCGCGGCGGCGGGCGGCCGGGACCACCAGCGGCGTGCCCGTCTGCGGGTCGTCGATCACCTGGCAGGGCAGGCCGAACACCTCTTCCACCAGCTTCTCGGTGAGCACCGCGGACGGCTCGCCGGACGCCGCCACCTTGCCGCCGCGCATGGCGATCAGGTGGGTGGCGTAGCGGGCCGCGTGGTTCAGGTCGTGCAGCACCGCCACCAGGGTGCGGCCCTGGCGTTCGTGCAGTTCGGCGCAGAGGTCCAGCACCTCGATCTGGTGCGCGATGTCCAGGTACGTGGTCGGCTCGTCCAGCAGCAGCAGTGGTGTCTGCTGGGCCAGCGCCATCGCGATCCACACCCGCTGGCGCTGGCCGCCGGAGAGTTCGTCGACGTTGCGGTCGGCCAGGTCGGCGATGCCGGTGGCGGTCATCGACTCGGTGACCACCTGCTCGTCGTCGCTGGACCAGCGGCGCAGGATGCTCTGGTGCGGGTACCGTCCGCGGGCGACCAGTTCGGCGACGGTGATGCCGTCCGGCGCGGTCGACGACTGGGGCAGCAGGCCCAGCGTCCTGGCGACGGCCCGGGTGGGCAGCGAGTGCACGTCCTGGCCGTCCAGCAGCACCGTGCCGGTCGTCGGTTTGAGCAGCCGGGACAGGGCGCGCAGCAGGGTGGACTTGCCGCACGCGTTCGGCCCGATGATCACGGTGAACGAGCCGTCCGGGATGTCGACGCTGAGTTCTTCGGCGATGACCCGTTTGTCGTAGGCCAGCGTCATCTGCGAACCGCTCAGCCGCGGCGTACCGGTCATCGTTCTCTCCTTGATTCGGTCATCAGATCCGGCCGGCCTTGCGTTCGGTGGTCAGCAGCCAGACCAGGTAGGCGCCGCCGACCGCACCGGTGACCACGCCGACCGGGAGCGCCGAGTCGCCGGCGTGCTGGGCCAGCCAGTCCGCGCCGACCAGCAGCAGGGCGCCGGTTGCCAGGGACGGCACCAGGTTCGGGCCGGGCGCCCGGGTGAGTCGTTTCGCCAGGTGCGGCGCGATCAGCGCGACGAACGCGACCGGTCCGGCCGCGGCCGCCGCGCACGAGACCAGCAGTGCCGCGGTGAACAGCGCCCCGGTGCGCAGAACCTTCACGGGTACGCCGAGGGCGGACGCCGCGTCGTCGCCCATCTCCAGGATCCGCAGTCCGGGACCGCAGGCCAGCAGCAGGATCGGCAGGGTCACGGCGAGCACGATCAGCAGCGGGCCGGCCTGCTGCCAGTCCCGGCCGTCCAGGCTGCCGGTGAGCCAGAGCATGGCCCGCGCGTTCTCCATCTGGATGCCCCGGGTCAGCAGGTAGCCGCTGATGCCGTTCAGGATGGCGGCCAGCCCGATGCCGCACAGGATGAACCGGTAGCCGTGCAGGCCGTGCTTGCCGCCGATCACTTGGATCAGCAGGGCCGCCGCGAGGCCACCGGCCACCGCCGCGAGGGAGAGTTGGGTGCTGCTGCCGCCGAGGATCACCACGGTCAGCGCCGCGGTGCTCGCGCCGTTGGTGATGCCGAGGACGTCCGGGCTGCCCAGCGGGTTGCGGACCAGGGACTGGAAGACCGCGCCGCCGGCGGCCAGGCACATGCCGACCACGATCGCGGTGATCAGCCGGGGCAGGCGCAGTTCGTTGACGATGAAGTCCTGTGCCGTGGTGCCCTGGCCGAGCAGGGTGCGGACCACGTCGGCGGGGGCGATCGGGTATTCCCCGGTGCCCAGGGTGAAGACGCTGATCACGGCGGTGCCGACGGCCGCGGCGATGCCGACGGTCACCGCCCGGGGGCGGATGCCGACTCGGCTGCCGATGCTCTTGTCGAGGACGGTGGTGGTCATCGGGCGACTCGCACGAGATAGAGGAACAGGGGACCGCCGAGGACCGCGGTGACCGTGCCGACCTGCAGTTCGCTGGGGCTGCCCAGGATCCGGCCGAGCACGTCCGCGCCGAGCAGCAGGACCGGGGCGAGGACCGCGGTGTACGGCAGCATCCAGCGCAGGTCCGGTCCGGTGATCGGGCGGACCAGGTGCGGGATCAGCAGTCCGACGAAGACGATCGGCCCGCAGGCCGCGGTGGCGCCGCCGCAGAGCAGGGTGACCGCGACGATCACCGCGATCCGGATGACGGCGGGCCGGGCGCCCAGGGCGCGGGCCGCGTCGTCGCCGAGGGAGAGCGCGTTGAGCGGGCGGGCCACCGCGAGCGCGACCAGCAGGCCGGCCGCGAAGAACGGCAGCAGCCGGGTGGCGGTGGCGAAGTCGGCGCTGGCCAGCGAACCCGCGGTCCAGAAGCGCACCTTCTCGATCGCCTGCGAGTCGGACAGCAGGGTGGCGCTGACGTAGGAGTAGAGCGTCGCGTTGAGTGCCGCGCCGGCGAGCGCGAGCCGGGCCGGGGTGGCGGTGCGGCCGCCGCCGACCGCGTACACCAGGGCGGTGACGACCGCGGCGCCGCCGAGGGCGAACCAGATGTAGCCGTAGAACGTGCCGACGCCGAGGAAGACCGCCGCGCTGGCCACGCCCGCCGCGGCGCCGGCGTTGATGCCGAGCAGGCCGGGGTCGGCGAGCGGGTTGCGGGTGAGCGCCTGCATGATCGCACCGGACAGGCCGAGCGCCATGCCGACCATCAGGCCGAGCAGGGTACGCGGCAGCCGCATCTCGTGGACGATCCGGTAGAACGGCGACGCCGGGTCCCACAGTCCGGCCCAGACCTCGCCGGGGGAGAGGAACCGGGCGCCGAAGCCGATGCTGAGTACCACCACGGCGGCGAGGACGAGCAGCGCGACGAGGAGTCCGGCCAGACGGGCGGGTACGCGTTTGACCACTGGCGAGGCAGCCGCGGGCGTCGATGGTGTCCCGGGCTCTCGCCGCTGGTCAGTGGGCGTGTCATAAGTGGACAGTGCAGGTCTCCCGTCACGGTTCGGCGGCACCTGTTGACGCGCGTTCGGTTCGTTAGGTTAGCCTAACCATTCACGCGGTCGAGAGGCCGGTCGTACCCATGAGAAAGAACTGACGATGTCGTTTTCGAACCTTTCTTTGTCGCGTCGTGGCCTGCTGGCCGCCGGTGGCGCCG
Source organism: Actinoplanes rectilineatus (assembly GCF_000962825.1). Classification (GTDB taxonomy): domain Bacteria; phylum Actinomycetota; class Actinomycetes; order Mycobacteriales; family Micromonosporaceae; genus Actinoplanes; species Actinoplanes rectilineatus. The sequence continues at coordinate 31,897 of NZ_JZKF01000020.1, read as the reverse complement.
CCGGTATCGGCGCGCTGCTCGCCGCCTGCGGTGGCACCGACGACAGCGGGTCGTCGCCGGAGAGCTCCACCGCTGCCGCGGGTCCGTGGAAGTTCACCGACGACCAGCCCAAGGACCTGACCGCGGACAAGACCCCGGAGCGGATCGTCGCCTTCACCGGCACCGCCGCCGCGCTCGTCGACCTCGGACTCCAGGACAAGATCGTCGGTGTCTTCGGTGAGACGAAGAAGGCCGACGGCACCGCCGAGGCCCAGGCCGGCGAGCTCGACATCACCAAGGTCGAGATCATCGGCAACGCCTGGGGCGAGTTCTCCGTGGAGAAGTACGCGGCACTCAACCCTGAGCTGCTCGTCACGCACATGTTCGACCCGGGCGCCTACTGGTACATCCCGGACGAGAGCAAGGACAAGATCCTCTCGCTCGCGCCGACCGCCACGATCACCGTCGGCCGGGTCCCGCTGACCAAGCCGATCGAGCGGTACGCGGCCCTCGCCGAGTCCCTCGGTGCCGACCTCGGCGCTGCCAAGGTCACCGAGGCGAAGGCCCGCTTCGAGAAGGCCGCCGCCGACCTGAGCGCCGCAGCCAAGGCCAGCGGCGGCATCAAGGTGCTGGCCGGCTCCGGTGCGGCCGACATCTTCTACGTGTCGAACCCGGGCGTCTCCAGCGACCTGATGTACTTCAAGGAGCTCGGCGTCGACATCATCGTCCCGGAGAAGACCGACGGCGGTGACTACTACGAGTCGCTGAGCTGGGAGAACGCCGACAAGTACGCGGCCGACATCATCTTCCTGGACGCGCGGACCGGCACCCTGCAGCCGGCCGACCTGGCCGCCAAGCCGACGTGGGCCGAGCTGCCCGCGGTCAAGGCCAACCAGGTCTTCCCGTGGCAGGCCGTCCCGATCTACTCGTGGAACGGCGCGGCTCCGCTGCTCGAGGCGCTGACCGCCGCGATCACCAAGTCGAAGAAGCTCAGCTGACCCCGAGTCGCTGAGGCCGGGCCCGGATTTCCGGGTCCGGCCTTCTTTCTTCGGTACGCCTCGCGTGTGGCCCGTCTTCGTTGTGCCGGTCGCGTGTGGCTGTCTTCGCTTTGTGCCAGTCGTGCGTGGCCGTCTTCGCTTTGTGCCAGTCACGCATGGTCGTCGAACCGTTTCGCTCCGCCGCCGGTAAACGCGAGTAACCGAACGGGGAGAGGAAAGGATCATGGCGGACCACCTGCACGTCGACCCGGAACAGATCGAGGCCATCGCCGCCCGGCTCCGCGGCTCCGGCGACGACCTCGCCTCCACCACGGCGGGAGCGCCCGCCGCCCCCGACGCCGGAGACGCGACCGCCCTGGTCGCCGGAGCACTGGAACGTCTCACGGCGAGCGCGGCCACCCTCGGCGCCGGCCTTCGCGAGGCCGCCGCGCGGGTCAGCGAGGCGAGCCGGGTGTACGCGTCCGAGGACGCCGGCGCCGCGCGGCGGATCGGTGGGGCCGACTGATGCCGATCGACACCACGGTCGACGGGAACCCGGGCTCGGTGCAGTCCGCCGCCGACTGGCTCCGCGGCACCCTGGCCCGTGACGTGGGCCGCAGCGTCGAGACACTGCAGTCCGCGGCGGACGAGACCACCGCCCACTGGGCAGGACGGGCGGCGTCCGCGTTCCGTACCCGGATGGCCGGAGCGTCGGCGAAGGCAGGCGCCCTGCACGACGACGCCCGCTCGATCGCCGACACGTTCAGCCGGTTCGCGGACGGTCTCGCCGTGGCGCAGTCCCGGATGGCGCAGGCCCGCGACATCGCGGTCGCCGGTGGCCTGCGGGTGGCCGGTCTCCTGATCCTGGAGCCGGGCGCGGCACCCAGCGCGTCGGTGCTGGGCGGTGGTGCCGCGGCGCTGGCGGAATACCAGCGCAAGGTCGTCGCCTACCAGGCGGCGGGGGCGGAGGTCACCGCCGCCCGGGCGGAACTGGCCGCGAATACCGAGGTGCTGACCGCAAGCTACACCGAACTCGCCGGCCGTCCCATCATCGAGATGGACGACCTGACCGGCGCGAGCGGGGAACTGGCCGTCATCGCGGCCGCGGTCACCAACGCGCTGCAGGACGTCGGCGCCGCGCTGAACGAGGCCGCGCGCAAGGACGGCGGCGTCGCCGGTGGGGCGCTGGGTGGCGCGGCGGGCGGTATCGCCGAAGGGCTCCCGGGCGGCTCCGGCGCCGACGCGGCGGGCAAGCCTCCCGAGCAGCCCGCGAACAACGGTGAAAACGCGGCGAAGACTCCGGAGCCCGCGGCCGGCGGTGGTGTGGGCGGCGCGGTCGCGGACATCCTGCGCGGGCTGACCGGGTGACCGGTGTCAGGCGGGCGCCGGTGCCGCATGCCGGGCGGTGGGCGGGGAGTCCAGGGTGATGCCGAACAGGTCACGATAGGCGGCGAGCAGGGCGGCATCGGTCAGCGTGGTCTCCTCACGTCCGCCGCCACGGGTCCGGATCAGCGTACGGTCGCTGATCGTGATCCGGTCGTGGCCGTCCAGCCGGGTGCAGAGCGGCTTGTGGGTGAAGTGCGACTCCGGCGACGTCTGGTGCCACCAGCAACCCATCGTGAAGTCCGACAGCGGCCGCGGCCGGCGTTCCAGGCGATACTTCGGCTCGCCGTCCCGGACCACCTGCACGTCCCCGTGCGCCGCGTCGACCAGCGTGAACGCGCCGCCCGGGTCCTGCTGCACGCCGCGTTCCGCGAGCCGGAGCGGATAGCTGCTGTGACTACCGAACCCCACGTCGGCGAGCCAAGTGATGCCGTCGTCCGGGGTGGTCACCAGCAGCGCCAGGTGATCGAGGATCGGGCCCTGCCCGACGCGGGCGGCGACCCGGCGTACCGGATATCCGAGCGCGTTCAGCAGCAGCGCGAACGCCCCGTTGAGTTCGAAACAGAATCCACCCCGCCGCCTCTGTACGATCTTGTCGATCAGCGCGTCCTCGTCCAGCGAGAGGCGCTCGCCCTGGTGGATGCTGAGGTTCTCGAACGGGACCGTCCGCAGGTGGGCGTGGTGCAGTTCGCGGAGCAGGCTCGCGTCGGGCACTCCCGTCGCCGCCACACCGATCCGGTCGAGGTACGCGCTCACGTCGATCGACATGCCGGTCAGCTTCACCCCTGAACCGGGGTGCAGGTCAAGGGCGATCCTTGCGGGGGAGTGCGGCGACCACCGTGTCGTACGAGGTGTCGACCGCCTCGAGAATCTCGTCGTCGCCGATCGCGCCGTTCAGCCGCAGGGTGTTCCAGCCGTACCGGCCGATGTACGCGCTGGCCGTCGCGTCGTCCGGGAACCGGGTCAGCCATTCGCCGGCGTCGTCGCGGTTGCGGCCGCACTTGACGCCGACGGTGGCGCCGGCGGTCCCCAGGAACGCGAAGATCTTCGGGCCGACCTTGACGACGGTGTCGCCGTCCCAGGGCTCGTCCTTCCAGGCACCCGGTTTGGCCAGGCAGTAGCTCAGCAGTTCGGCTCCGGTCATGGTGTACGGACTACGCGAAACCGGACGGCAGGGCAATGACCGACACTCCCCCGGTCGGGGGACACATTGCCGACTGGTACTCACATAAGCCGCCGAAATGCTAGCTTTTTTGCAAATCGGACAAACCGGAGTTTATGGTGCCTAGCCATGTCCACTGACCGCCCGATCTTCGTCGTCGGATGCCCGCGCTCCGGCACGACGATGCTCCAGCTGATGCTGCACGCCCACCCGCGGATCGCGCTGCCGCCGGAGAGCAGGTTCCTGCTGCCCGCGTACTTCCGCCGGCACGAGTTCGGCGACCTGAGCGACCCCGCGCAGCGCCGCGCCCTCGCCGAGTGGATCACGGGGACCCTGCACTTCGACGACCTCGGTCTCGAGGCGTCCGAGGTGATCGCGGCCGTCGCGACCGCCCCGCCGACACTCGGCTCCGCGCTCGGCACCGTCTTCAAGCTGTACGCGGACCGGTTCGGCAAACCGCGCTGGGGCGACAAGCGGCCCTCGTACCTGCGGAACCTGCCGGTGATTCTGCGACTGTTCCCCGACGCGCAGATCATCAACATCATGCGCGACGGCCGGGACTGCGTGGCGTCGCTCAAGGAGACGCCCTGGCGGCCGGCCGACTTCAACGAACTGATCGATTACTGGGCGCGCTCCGCCGACGCGTCGCTGCGGGCCGCCCGCAGCTACCCGACCGACGTCTACCACCAGGTGCGGTACGAAGACCTGGTCGCCGACCCGGAGACCCACCTGCGGGCGATCTGCCGATTCCTCGACGAGGACTACGACCCGGCGATGGCCCGTCCGAGCGAGCTGGCCCCGGTGGCCGTGCCCGCGTACAAGACGTGGCACTCGCTGACCCGCTCGGAGGTGACCACGCAGCGGGTGAGCAGCTGGCAGGAGCGTCTGTCGGAGGAGGAGGCCGCCCAGTGCGAGGCGGTGTTCGGCGACCGGCTGACCCGTTTCGGGTACCAGCTGTCCACCCCGGCCCGCCGCGGCCCCCGCATCCGGGCCGCCCGCACCTGGCTGACCGTCCGCGACAAGCTCGGGCCGGCCCGCCTGCGCGCCGAGGACGTACGCGGCCGCCTGAAGTCCCGCCGCCGCGGCCCCGCCCTCCCCGCCCGCCTCACCGCCGCCGAACGCGCCGACTGACCGTCGCCGAACGCGCCGCGCGCCGCCGCGCCTCCTTGGCGATCTTGGTGCGGGAACCGCCTCGGGCGGTGGTCACCGCACCAAGATCACCAAAAGGGGCGGGCGGCTTGAGGCGTACCCGGGAAGGAGGGTGAGGGGCGCCCGGCTGGCTCAGCCGCCGGTGTAGGCGGTGTAGGTGTTTGACGCGCGGGTCCGGGCGACCTCCGCCTCGGTGCCGGTGGCGCTGTCCGCTTCGGCCCAGGCGTCGGCGCTCAGGCGCATGAACAGCTTGCCGTCGTCGGAGGCGGACCACGCCATGATCTCGGCGGGGTCGCGCGGGGCGTCCGGGGCGGACAGGTGCATCGCCAGGCCGAGCAGGCCGGAGTCCCAGCCGATGCCGACGGCGGCCGGGCCGAACTGCTCCCAGTGGTCGTCGACGGGGGCGGTGTGTCGCAGGGTGAACCGGGTGCGGTCCGGGCCTTCGGGGGTGAGGTGCACCTCGACCCAGCTGGTCTGGTCGCCGAACTCCCAGGTGGCGGCATACGACCGTGGCCGGTCGCAGCCGGTGATCGTGCCGCCGGCGTTGCCCTCGAACTGGAAGCGCCCGCCTTCCTTGAGGTCGCCGGTGACGGGCAGGAACCACCGGGCGATCCGGTCGGCGTCGGTGACCACCTCCCACATGTCGTCGACGTCGGTGTCGTAGCTCTGGCTGATGGTGAGGACGCGGGCTTCGCCGGCCTCGAGCGTGCGGTCGCCGAGTGTCCGGCGGACGTCGCTGATCTGGTGTCGGACGTCGATCATCTCGGGGCTCCCTGCGGGTCAGTCGTCGTCGCCGGCGGCGAGGCGCCGCCGGCGTTTGCCGCGGGCCACCTCGGTGGCCATCGCGGCGAGACGCGGCGTCCAGAACCTCCGGAACGGCTCCAGCCACTCGTCCACCTGGCGCAGCGCGGTGTCGTCGACCGCGTAGAGCCGTCGGGCGCCCTCGGGGCGCACGGTGGCGAAGCCGTTGTCCCGTAGCACCTTGAGGTGCTGGGAGACGGCGGGCTGGGTGATGCCGAACTCCGCCCGGATGGTGGCGGTGACGGCGCCGGAGGTCTGCTCACCATCGGTGAGCAGCTCGAGGATCCGGCGACGGACCGGATCACCGAGCACGTCGAACGCATGCACGCGAGAACCCTATCAAGAATCACTTATATAAGTGAGGAGTTAGTATGAGGGTGCCGGGGCCCACCCGGAGGTGGGCCCCGGCGGACGGCGACCCGGTATGGGGGCCCGGGCCGCCTGCCGGGTCCTCTCTGGCGGGAGTGGATGCCGGCGGGATCGGGGTGTCCCGAGACGGGGTGCGGCGGGCTAAGATCAGCATCGTTCTCGGGGTAGAGCCTCGTGGGAGCGCTCCCACGAGAGATCCGACTGTAACCCGAGCACGGGGGCGTGTAAAACGGTGGCCCGGGTCGAATTTCGACCCGGGCCTTATATTCGGCTCACATTTGCGACAGACGGTCTATTCCAGGGCGACCGGCACCGGCTGCAGGGTGATCCGCACCGGCGCGCCGGCCGGGAGCGAGCCCAGCCGGCTGCTCGGCACCTGCGCCACCACCACCTGTTCGCCGACGGTGACCGTCACCCGGCTGGTCGGCCCGAGGAAGCTGCTGGTCACCACCCGGGCCGCCCCGGCCGGGTCCGCCACCACCTCGACCGCCTCCGGCCGGACCAGCGCGGTCGCCGCGCCACCGCCGTGCGGGGCCACCAGCGGCAGACGGGCGCCGAGCACCTCGACGTTCTCCCCGGAGACGACGCCGGGAAGACGGTTGCTCAGACCGACGAAGTCCGCCACGAACGCGGTCGCCGGGCGCAGATAGACCTCGGAGGGCGCGGCCAGCTGCTCCAGCCTGCCGGCCCGCATCACACCGACCCGGTCGGCGACCGCGAGGGCCTCCTCCTGGTCGTGCGTGACGAACAGGGTGGTGGTGCCGACCTCCGTCTGGATCCGGCGGATCTCGTCGCGCAGCTGCACCCGGACCTTCGCGTCCAGGGCGGACAGCGGCTCGTCGAGCAGCAGCACCTGCGGTTCGATCGCCAGGGCCCGGGCCAGCGCCACCCGCTGCTGCTGACCGCCGGAGAGCTGATGCGGATAGCGGCCGGCGAACCCGCTCAGACCCACCAGGTCGAGCATCTCCGACGCCCGCTGCGCGGCCTTCTTCGACGACCGCAGGCGCAGACCGAACTCCACGTTGCGCTGGGCGTCGAGATGCGGGAAGAGACTGTACGCCTGGAACACCATCCCCATCCCGCGCTTGTTGGCCGGCAGCCCCGTGACGTCCTTGCCGCCGACCATGACCCGCCCGCCGTCGGCGTCGTCGAGCCCGCCCAGGATGCGCAGCGCGGTCGTCTTGCCGCAGCCGGACGGCCCGAGCAGCGCGATCAGTTCACCCGGCTCGATCGACAGGTCCAGGTCGTCGAGGGCGTGCACGTGGCCGAACGTGCGGCGCAGACCCTCCAGGTGTACCGCCACGCCGGTCATGAACTCTCCTTCGAGGACTGCCGGCGTCTGCCGAACAGAGAAGACTGCCGGCGTTCGCCGGACGGAGAAGACTGCCGGCGGTCGCCGAACAGGGACAGTGCCAGCAGCAGGACGAAGGCGAGCAGCAGGGCGGCGAGCGACACGGCCACCGACATGGTGGCGCTGCTCTTGCCCAGGAACTCGATGGCGACCTGCAGGTTCGTGCGGTGCAGCAGAGACGCGATGGTGAACTCGCCGAGCACCAGCGCCACGGTGAGGAACGCTGCGGAGAGCACCGCCGACCGGATGTTCGGCAGGACCACCCGCCAGATCACCGTCAGCCAGCCGGCACCCAGGCTGCGGGCCGCCTCGGACAGCGTCCGCACGTCGATCGCGGACAGGCCTGTGTCGATCGCGCGGTAGGCGTAGGGCAGGACCAGGATGGTGTACGCGAAGACGAGCGTCAGCGAGGACCCGCCGACGAAGTAGTTGACCCAGGCGTACACCGGCGCCAGTCCGACCACCAGCACGATCGCCGGGATGGTGAGCGGCAGCAGGCACAGGAACTCGACGATCGGCCGCAACCGGGGCAGGCGCAGGCGTACCCAGATGGCGGTCGGCACCAGCAGCGCCAGCATCAGCAGTGCCGTCAGCGCGGCCTGTCCGAGCGAGGCGATGATGCCGGTGGACAGTTCCGGGTAGGTCGCGCTCAGCTGCGACCAGTCCAGCAGCAGTGGCCAGGTCTCGTCGTTGCGGGTGCTGAACTCGACCATGGCCACCATCGGCAGCGCGAAGAAGACACCGAGGACGGTCAGCACCGTCCAGCGGAACACCCGCTGACGGCGGGCCCGGCGCGTGATCAGCCCAGCCATCGAGCGGTCCTCCTCTGCAGCAGGGAGTAGAGCGCCATCACCACGGCCACCACGATCACCATGCCGAGGGCCATCGCCTTGCCCAGGTTGGCCTGGCCGAGGACGACCTCGCTGGTCAGCGCGCCGCGGATCTGCAGCGGGACGATCGGGCTGCCCTGGCTGACCAGGGCGGCCGCGGTCGCGTACGCGGAGAAGGCATTGGCGAAGAGCAGCAGCGCCGAGCCGAGGAACGCCGGTGCGAGCAGCGGTCCGGCCACCCGCGTCCAGTACTGCCAGGTGGTGCCGCCGAGACTCTCGGTCGCCTCCCGCCACTGGGGACGGATGCCGTCCAGCGCGGGCAGGAAGACGATCACCATCAGCGGGATCTGGAAGTAGGTGTAGACCAGGGTCAGACCCGGAAGTTCGAAGAGCCAGACCCCGTTCGCGTACGGGTCGAAGCCGTGTTCCGTCAGCCAGAGGGTGAGGAAGCCGGACAGTCCGATGGTCGCCAGGAACGCGAACGCCAGGGTGACGCCGCCGAACTGGGCGAGGACTCCGGCCAGCGCGGTGACGGTGCGCCGCAGTACGCCGCGGGGGTTCGCGGTGACCAGCGCGTACGCCAGAATCGCGCCGAGGACGGCACCGATGAGTGCGCTGACCGCGGAGAGGGTGATGGAGCGGCCGAAGGCGGCGACGATGTACTCGTCGCCGAGCGCCCGCACGTTCTCCAGGGTGAACCCGTGCCCGCCGTCGCCGGTGAACGCGCCGATCAGGACGACGAGGGTCGGGACGACCAGGAAGATCGTGACGTACGCGAAGAACGGCACCGCACCGAGCAGGGCGGCGCCCCGCAGGCGTGGCCGGCGGGCCACGCGCTGCGGTGCGTCCGCGACGATCTCAGCCAATGGCCTTGGCCCAGTTCGCGGTCAGGTACTCCTTCGCCGTGGTGTTCTGCGCCTCGGTCGGGACGACCGGGGTGCCCTCGACCGCGGGCAGTGCCGCGTAGGCGGCGGCGTCGATGGTGCCGGCCTTCTGCATGGCGTCGGCGCGCGCCGGGCGGGCGCCACCCTTGAGCCACAGGTTCTGGCCCTCGTCGGAGTAGAGGAACTCCTGCCAGAGGCGTGCGGCCGCCGGGTGCGGGGCGTCCTTGTTGATCGCCTGGGTGTAGTAGGAGCCGAGCACGGCGTTCGCCGGGAGCAGCACCTTCCACGTCGGGGTCTTCGCCGACTGGGCGGCGTTCAGGTAGTCCCAGTCGAAGACGACCGGGGTCTGTCCGGACTCGATGGTGGCCGGGGTCGGGTCGACGGGCAGGAAGTTGCCGGCCTTCTTCAGATCACCGAAGAACTTCACGCCCGCGGTGATGTCCTCGGCGGTGCCGCCGTTCGCGATCGAGGCCATCTGGACGCCGGCGAACGCCGCGCCGGCCTGGGTCGGGTCGCCGTTGAGTGCGACCTTGCCCTTGTAGTCGGCCTTGAGCAGGTCGGCGACGCTGGTCGGCGCGGGCACCTTGGCGCTGTCGTAGCCGATCGACATGTAGCCGCCGTAGTCGTTGACCCAGGTGCCGTTCGCGTCCTTGAGGTCGTCCGGGATCTCGGCGAACGTCGCCACCTTGTACGGCGCGAACATCGCGGTGTTGGCGGTCGCCACCGACATGCCGAGGTCGAACACGTCCGGTGCGGTGTCCTGGCCCTTGAGCTGGTTGGCCGCGTTGATCTCGTCCTGGCTGGAACCGTCCGGCTGGGCCGAGTCGACCTTGATCGAGTACTTGGCCTCGAACGCCTTGATGATCTCGCCGTAGTTCGCCCAGTCCGGCGGGAGGGCGATCACGTTGAGTCGCCCCTCCGCTTTCGCCGCGGTGATCAGGGCCTCCAGGCCGCCGAGGTCGGCCGCGCTGGTGGCGGACGCCGCGCTGCTCGACGACGCCTCGGACTCCTTCTCGGGCGGGGAGCACGCGGTGGTGGCGAGAACGGTGGTCGCGGCCGCCAGCATGATGACGGACCTGCGGGGGAGAGTGCGCACTTGTTTGTTCCTCCTTGAGCGGTACCGGTGGATCATGAAAGTGCCGGATGGAGAGGAGGCGTACGCCGGGAATACGGACAGCGACAATCAGCTGTTCGCAGTCTTCTGGTGGCGCTGTGTGAACCCTGCCACGTGCGCACAGAGATCGAAAGCGGTCTTCGATTACAAAAAGGCCCCACCCGGTAACGGGTGGGGCCTTTCGGCGTGAACAGTTCAGTTCTTGCTGTTGATGATGTCCTTCGTCACCGAGGACTGCTCGGCCAGCACGCTGCTGATCAGCGTCTGGGTCTCGTTGATCTGGTTGACGATGTCCCCGATCGCGGCCAGCGACTCGACCACGTTGCCGGCGTCGGTCTGAATCGCGTTGATCAGCTCGGTGACGTCCTGGGTGGCCCGCGCCGTGCTCTGCGCCAGATCCTTGACCTCGGTCGCGACCACCGCGAACCCCCGCCCGGCCTCGCCGGCCCGGGCCGCCTCGATCGTCGCGTTCAGCGCCAGCAGGTTCGTCTGCTCGGCGATCGTCGTGATCACCTTGACCACGTCACCGATCTTGGCGCTGGACGCGGACAGCCGGGACACCATCGCGTTCGCCTGCCCGGTCACGTCACTGGCCTGCCCGGCCACCTCACTGGCCTGCGAGACGTTGCGCTCGACCTCCTTGATCGAACCGACCAGCTCGGTACCGGCGTTGCTCAGCCGGTCGGTCTCCCGGATCCGCTGCACCGCCTGCGACACCAGGAACGCGGTGTTGCGCAGCGCGGACTCCCGGCTCTCGGACAACCGGAGACGCTCGGTGGCGAAGAAGTCGAGCGTCCCGATCACCTCGTCCTGCACGATGATCGGCAGGCAGACACCGGACTTCACGCCCACCCGCTGAGCGGCCGGCGCCCGGACACAGTCCTTCACCTCGGCCAGATCGGCCACGAACACCATGTCCCGGGCCCGCCACGTCCGGCCCGCCAGGCCGACGCCCGGCGCGAAACTGGCCGCCCGGGTCACCTCGCGGAACTCGGCGCCCGCGTCCCCGGACTCCAGGTTGAAGACCAGCGCACCCCGCTCGGCGTCCACCGCCCAGAACGACCCGTACGCCCAGCCGAACTCCTGCCGGATGGTGTCCAGCGCCTGCCGGATCATGTCGGCCTCCCGCCGCGCCGACGTCACCTGGCGCAGCACCGTGTTGACCGCCGCCACGTCCTTGGCGGCCGAGGCCTGCTGCTCCGACTCGTGCACCCGCTGCAACGCCTGCGACACCAGCAGGCCGATGCTGCGCAACGTGTCGAGGCGCTGCTTCGACGGCTCCACGGTCTCGGTGGCGAAGAAGTCCATGGTCGCGACCACCCGACCGTTCTCGGTCAACGGGAAGCAGACGCCACTCTTCACACCGACCCGGGTGGCGACCGGCGCGCGGACACAGTCGGCGACCTGCCCGATGTCCGGGACGAAGACCAGATCCTTGGACCGCCAGGCCCGGCCGGACAACCCGACACCCTCGGCGAACGACGCCTCCAGGGTGACCTTCCGGAAATCCGGTCCAGCATCGCCCGACTCGACCGCGAACCGCAGCACCTTCGCATCCGGGTCGATCCGCCAGTAGGAGCCGTACGCCCACCCGAAACACTCACGGACCGAATCCAGGGCGGCCTGGGCCGCACTCGCCCAGGTGGTGGCGTTCTGCAGGGCGCGAACCACGGTGATGACCGCGGCGGCGTTCTCCCGCGCCTCAGCCGCCTCCGCCTCCGCGGTAGACGTCTGAACCGTGCGCCGGCCGAAAATGCCCATCTCCACGCCCTCCCGGTAAGTCCTGCTCCCGGAGTTTCGGCTGCGGCGCGGGCTAAATGAGGAACTCGGCGGACGTAACCCCGAGGCCCGTGCTAGACACCCTTCGCAGTCAGGGTCTGCCTCTGTGGTGATTTCGGGCGCTCAGCACGCCCGAATTCACCACGCCGTCAGGGGTGTGTTGATTTGGGGCGTCGAGTGCGCCCGTATTCACCACGCCGTCAGGGGTGTGTTGATTTGGGGCGTCGAGTGCGCCCGTATTCACCACGCCGTCAGGGGTGTGTTGATTTGGGGCGTCCAGCGCGCCCGTATTCACCACACCGCCACGGGTGTGTTGACTTCGGGCGTCCAGCGCGCCCGAAGTCACCACGCGGACGGGCTTCGCACCCTGACCACGAAACGGGTCTAGACGTGACGGGCATCATGGCAGGGTGACCGACAGTGCAGAGTGGACAGACGTGCGCCCCGGCCGCCCCGCCGACCTCCCCGCGGTCCTCGCCCTGCTGGACGACGCGGTCGGCTGGCTGACCAGCCACGGACGGTCCGGCCAGTGGGGGACGTCGCCGCTGTCCGCCAGCCCCCGGGTGCGCGCGCTGATCTCCCGCGTCGCCGCCTGCGGAGGCCTGCACCTGGCGGTCCAGCACACGAGGGTCGTCGGCGCTCTGGGGTTCGGCAGCCCGCCGACCTACGCCGACCCGGCCCGCGAGCCGGAGCTCTACATCATGCTCCTGGTCACCGACCGGGAACTCGCCGGTCAGGGGATCGGCGCGCGGTTGCTCGCCCACGCGCAGGCGACGGCCGCGCGGGCGGGCCGGGCGCTGCTCCGGGTCGACTGTTACGCGGGTGGCGACGGGGCGCTCGTCCGCTACTACGAGAGCCAGGGTTTCGTGCCCACACAGCGTTTCGCGATGGCCCAGCCTTCCGGTGACCCGTGGCGCGGCCAGGTCCTGTCCCGGCGGATACCCCTCGGTAAGGGCTGACAGGTGATTCACCTCGCCGGGCTTCCCCGAATCGGGAAGGAGGGCCTTCTCGTGACGAGTAAGACTCATCGCAACGCGGATGAGTCGAGTGGTTCCGTAGTCTCGGCGCCTGTCGTCCGACGACGCCTTCCGATGGTTCGACAGGGGTCGGCAGCCTCCGCTGAGCAGCGCCGACATCGACGTGATCGAGGTCGTGGGGACCGGTCGGTGGTCGGCGGTCACCGTGGCGGTGGCCGGTCCGGTGTTGGGCGGCATGACGACCGGCCCGGCCGTCGGCCACGGTCCGTTGATCAGCCGAAAGTAACCGTGGTCGACGGCCGGGGTCCCTCAGCCGTCGCCAGCGGTTGAATTTCGCTCTCCGGGCAGCCGTGGCCGACGGCTGGCGGTTCCGGGCCGTCGTCTGCGGTCGGCGGGCGATTGATCAACACCGTACCGGGGGGCGGCGGGCCACGGTTCGGCTCCGCTGATCACGTCCGCCGGAGTGGCAGCCACGAAACGACCCCGGTCTGCACAGCGGCAGGTTCGGGCAATGAACCCGAATGTGCCGTCTGCCGGAACTCCCGCTGTACCTGTCGTGAATGACCGATCGCCATGTCTCAACCCCTGGACGGACAGGGTGTGGTGACGCCCCCTGAATCCAGGGACAGCACGCCCTCGACGGATGACCCGCCGAGGGCGCGGCTCCGGGTGACGCCGTTGATCGAGCCGGGGGATCGCCTTACCGGGCGACAGCTTGCCGACGTGCGGTAGCTGCTTGACGTTTTCCCAGGTGAACGGGCTTAGGATGCGGACGTGTCATACACCTTTGTCACCGCTGCCCGGATTCGGATGCCCGAGTCGAGCTATCGGGAGTGGCTGGACACCCCGGTGCCCACCGCGTCGATCATCGAGAACAAGGCCGACATGTTCGGTGGGTGGTGCTGGGACGGGCGGGACTGCCCGGACGACTGGTCCACGTCGGAGACGGACTGGACGCCGCGGCGGCTGCTGACCGCGCGGGCGGCCGGTGCGGAGGGCGAGACGTTCACCGTCGTACGGCACCGGGACGGCGCGCTCGAAGCCTACTTCTGGACGGTCGGCGAACACGTGGTCTGGGAGTTCGCGGCCCGGCGGCTGCTGCTGACGCTGGCCGGTGCGGCACGGTTCACCGGCGACGACGGCGGCGGGCACGTGCTGTTCTGGGAGGACACCGCCGGGGTGCTCCCGGACGGGGACAACCTCCTCGCGCTGCTCGCCGTCGACGGGGGCGCCGCCCGGTTCGCCGGGCCGTGCCCCCTCGACGAGGTGCTGGCGGCGCTGGCCCCGGTGGAGGAGGCGTTCGGCGAGCTGGCCGAGGCGTTCGACGAGGACGAGGAGCAGCCCGCGGCCCTGCTCAGCTGGTGAGGCCCGGGTTACATTCCGCGGTTGCGGCCACGACCGGTGATCATGGCGTCCTAGGGTCGAGGGCGGTATGAGATTCCCTGTTCCGGCCGGGACCGCACCGGCGCTGCGGGCCGGGGTGAGTGTGGCCGTGCCCCAGCTGCTGGTGCTCGCGGCCGACCGTCCGCACTGGTCGATGTTCGCCGCGTTCGGCGCGTTCACCTCGCTCTACGGGCGCAACCGGGTCGGACTGTCCCGCCTGGTCATGCAGCTCGGCGCGGGCGCGGCCCTGGTCGTCGCGGTGCTGCTCGGTGTGCTGACCGGCCTGTCCGGAGACCGTGCCTGGATCGCCGTCGGGGTGGCCGCCGTGGTCGCCGGGCTGGGCAACGCGGTGGCGAGCGCCGCGGACTGGCATCCGCCCGGACCGTTGTTCCTGGTGTTCGCGTTCGGCGCGGTGGCCTCCGTCCCGCAGGAACCGGCGAACCTGCTCACCGCGCTGGCGGTGACCGCGGCGAGCGCCGCCTTCTCGATCCTGATCGGGAGCCTCTTGCGGGACCGGAGCGGACCGGCCGCCGGGCCGAAGGGGCTACCGGTCGACTGGCGCACCTCCGCGTTCTGCGCCCTCGCCGCGCTGACCGCCGGCGCGACCGCCACCGCCGCCGGGATCGGCCACCCGTACTGGGCGACGGTCGCCGCGGTGGCCCCGCTCAGCGCCCGCGGGTTCACCGCCCGGCTGGTCCGCGCCGGCCACCGGATCGGCGGCACCCTGCTCGGGCTGGTCCTGGCCGCCGCTCTCCTGGCGCTGCACCTCGACCCGTACCCCGCGGTGCTGGCCCTGGCGGTGTTGCAGGTGGCCGCCGAACTGACGGTGGGCCGGCACTACGGCGTGGCGATGCTCTTCATCACCCCACTCGCGCTGGTGATGAACCAGGTCGCCGCCCCGCGCCCGATCGGCGGCCTGCTCTGGGACCGCGGCCTGGAGACCGTCATCGGCGGCCTGGTGGCGTGCCTGATAGTGCTCGGTGTCCGCTGGCTGGCGGCCGGTCCGCCCGTGGAACGGACCGGCCACGAACCAGAGGGATCAGCGGACCGCGTGTGACCCGGCGTGCTCGGCCGGAGCCGCCGCGGGGGCGGTGGCGGCGGCCGGGGTGAAGACGGCCTTGCTGCGGGCGACGGTGAGGACGCCGTGGGCAGCCGCGTCGCCGAGCTCACTCAACGCCGGCTTGCTCAGGTTGGTGATGTCGTCGCAGGCCTCGTGGTAGCAGGAGTCGTACGGCTCACCGGCCGTGCCGCCGTAGACGGCTGCCTCCTCCGCCGTCTTGACACCCTCGGCGCCGCTGAACAGACCGCCGGCCGGGATGCCGACCGCGATGAACGGGCCGTAGTCGGAACGGCCGTTGAACTCGGTCGGGGAACTGGCCAGGCCCTTGCTCGCGAAGTAGCTGGTGAACACCGACTCGAGCTCGCCCGAGCCGGCCGGGCCGGCGGTGCCGGTGTCCGAGCCGTCGCCGTCGTAGACGAAACGGACGTAGTTCGGCGAGCCGACCATGTCGAAGTTCAGGTTGGCGAAGATGGTGGCGCGCTGCGCGTCGGTCAGCTGGGCCACGTAGTGCTCCGAGCCGAGCAGGCCCAACTCCTCCGCGCCCCAGAAGGTGAACCGCAGCTTCTGCTTCGTGGACAGTTTCAGCTTGGCGATCTGTTCGGCGATCTCCAGGATGGTGGCCGAACCGCTGCCGTTGTCGTTGATGCCCGGACCGTCGATCACCGAGTCCAGGTGGGCGCCGACGACCAGCACCCGGTTCGGGTCACCGCCCCGCGCGTCCGCGACGATGTTGCTGGTCTTCGCGGTCGGGTCGATGAACGTGCTGGTCTTCACGTGCACGCTGACCGTGCCGGCCGCCGCGGCGGTGGCCAGGGCGCTGCCGTCGGCGAAACTCAGGCCGACCACCGGCAGGTCGAACGGCTCGCCCAGGGTGCCCTGGAACAGCACCTGACGGCCCTCCTGGCCCTCGTTGAAGATGATCACGGCGTCGTACCCGGCGGCCTTCGCGTTCTTCGCCTTGACCACGAAATCGCAGCCGCCGCGCTGCACCAGCGCGACCTGCGGTGCGGCGGCCGACGCCGGGGCGAAGTCGGCGGCCGCGCAGCCCGCGGTGGAACTGGGCGCCTCGGTCGGCGGCAGCACGTTGTTGAGCGCCGGGACGACCTGGCCGGTCACGTCGCCGGTGCCGGAGAAATCGAAGGTGACCGTCTCGTACGCCGGGCCGGCGGGGGAGACCCGCTCCAGCACGGCCGGGGCCAGTTCCTTGTAGAACGGGAAGGTGAAGACCTGCTCGGTGACCTGGTATCCGGCCCTACGGAGCTTGTCCTTCACGTAACCGGCGCTCGCGGTGAACCCCGGCGTCCCGGAGGCGCGGGTGCCGTCGTTACGGTCGGCGATCTTCTGCAGGGCGCGCAGGTGTTCCAGAACGCCGTTGACGGTGACGGCCTCACGCAGGCGTCTCGCGTCGTCGTGGCCGCCCGCGTTCGCCGGTTGTGGGGCGAGGGTGAGCAGCAGGGCGGCGATGGTGGGAATGGCGAGTCTTCGCAACGGGTACTCCTGTCAGGACGGGACGTGAGCGGGCTGAGATTAACCCGCCTCGATGCCTGCCGGAAGCCGAACAACACCCTGCGTGCCCGAACGTGTCACTGTTGGTCGTGTCCGGTCGGAATTCGCAGGACGGAGGAGAACATGTCCGAGGCGAGCTTTGCGCGACCGCGCGGCGAGACCTTCGAATACGCGGGCGCGACCGTGGAGATGCTGGACACGGCCACCCTGCTGGCCGCAGCCCGGGTCAACCCGGTCGGCCTGCTGCGCCACGCCACCTGGCCGGCCCCGGTCCAGCGGGTCGACCTCACCGTCACCAGCGTCGCCGGGCCGGGTGCCCCCGCCCATTTGTTCACCGCACGGATCTCCTGCGAGCCGGAACCGATGACCGCCGAACGGATGCGCGGCCTGGTGCTCGGACGAGACCCGATCGGTCTGCTGCTCGCCAAACGGATCGCCGCCGGCGACCAGGTGACCACGATGATCGTGGACAGTGTCGGGACGGCCGCTGCGGCGGCGTACCGGAAACTGGGTCTCGTCAAGACGAGCGGCCCGGCGGCCGACCGCGAACCCGCAGTGATCGCCGACGCCGTGGTCGGGATGCAGGCGACCGTGACCTACGCGCCCAGCGGCACCGTCGCCCACCTGGAGGCACAGGTGCCGCGGGACGAGGTCGGGCCGGAACACCTGCGCGCGTTCGTCACCCTCACCCTGCAGGCCGTGATCGACCTGACCGGCCCGGACGCGCTGGCCGGCCGCCGCTACGTGATCAGCCGGGAGACGCTGCCGAAGGCGCCGCCCACCACCAGAACGGTCACGCTCGACATGGTCGGCGGCCTCACCGAGGTGGTCGCCGAACTGCGCCAGATCGCCACCTCGTTCGCGCACCCGGAGGCGATGGCCCGGTGGGGCGCGCGCCGGCCCCAGGGCATCCTGATGTACGGGCCGCCCGGCACCGGCAAGACGATGCTGTCCCGGGCCCTGGCGAACGAGATCGGTGCCGACTTCCGGGAGATCCGCACCCCGGAGATCCTGGACAAGTACCTCGGCGGCTCGGAACGCAACATCAAACACATCTTCCGGGAGGCCCGCCGCTACCGGGTGCCGACCCTGATCCTGTTCGACGAGTTCGACTCGATCGTGAGCTACGCGGGCGCCGGCGGGGACGCCGCCAGCCAGGCCCTGAACGCGGTGGCCGGCATCTTCAAGCAGGAGATGAACGACCTGATCGAAGTGAACCCGAACGTCCTGGTGGTGGCCACCACGAACTTCCCGCACCGGGTCGACGAGTCACTGATCCGTTCCGGTCGCTTCGACGTGAAGATCAGCGTTCCACGCCCGGACGAGAACACCCGCGCGGAGATTTTCCGCAAGATGATCCGCGGCCTGATCGCCGCCCACGAGTCGGACGGGTTCCGGATGTTCGCCGACGACCTGGACCTGTCGGCGCTGGGCGTCGCGAGCACCGGGATGACCGGCGCGGACATCAAGGAGGTGCTGCGGCGCGTCCAGCTGACCAAGGCGATGCAGGAGGCGCGGGCCGGTGCGGCCTCCCCGATCAGCCAGCAGGAACTGGTGGACGCGGTCCGCGAACTGCGCGGCTGACGGGGTTCTCTCCCGCTCTGTGGCCTTCCTTCGGGGGTACGACCTACTTCCCGTACCCATCCCTTCGCGGCCACCTGCCCCTGCCCCGTCGATCTTGGTGCGTCGGTCCCCGTGTGGGGTGGTGGTCGCACCAAGATCGCTGGTGTCCGCCCCGGCGGCTGGCGATCTTGGTGCGTTGACGGCCTTCGGCGGTGGCTGGGGCACCAAGATCGGGACGGGACGGGACGGGGCGGCGTGGGCTGTGGCTGGGTGCGGTCCGGGGCTACGCGCTCAAGGTCCTGAGCAGGTCGGACAACTCCTTCGGAACCTCGTCCGCCGTCAGCAGTGCGGCCAGCGTGGCGCCGTCCTTGTTCTTCTTGAAGCGAACCCCGAACTGCCGGCAGACCGCGTCCAGCAACTCGTCACCGGGGGCCACCGCCCGCCAGTCGCCGGTCCAGGCGTGGTCGACGTCGCGGGCCTCCCGCTCCACCATGTCGGCGGCCTCGTCCCGTCGTTTCTCCCACTCGGCTATCACCGTACGAATCGCGCCTTCGAGGAGGTGGGCGAGTTCTCCGTCTCCGTCGAGCCGGGACGGAATCGCCACGGGATCACGCAGAGCTTTGACGACCCGCTTGCGGAGGGTGATCGTACGCAGCTCGGCACCGCATTTCTCCAGGGCCGCCGCAACCTTCTCCTCGGTGACGTCGCCGCCGTCCCGACCGCCGTCGCGGCGCTTCTTCTGGATGAACGTGGCCAGTGCGCGCGGGACGGCGAGGTAGTTCTCCAGTTCACGCTGTTCGAGGACGTGCACCGTCGCGCCGGCCTTCGCCAGTTTGTCGCGGAGTTCCTCCACCTCGCCGGGAGTCTACAAGGTGGACAGTCCGGCTACGTCGGAGTATTCGCCCTGGTGAGGGAGGTCTTCTGGGCGAAGTCGGGAACCACCGCCGGGCGGCCGAAGTGGTAGCCCTGGGCTTTGCGGTAACCGAGACGGTACAGCTCGGCGGCCTGCTCCGCCGTCTCCACGCCTTCGGCCACCGCCACCAGGCCCAGCCCGTCGGCGACCTGGATCAGGGCGGTGGCGATCACCGCGTGCCGGCCGGCCATCGTCACGTTCTCCACGAAGGATTTGTCGACCTTGAGGATGCGGACCGGCAGGGTCTGGAGCAGGCCCAAGGAGGAGTGGCCGGTGCCGAAGTCGTCCAGGGCGATGTCGACGCCCAGGTCGACGAGCTCACGGACCGAGGCCGCCGCCGCGCCGCCGCCGAAGACGGCCGTCTCGGTCACCTCGACGACCAGGTTGTGCGGGTGGACGCCGGTGGACGCGAGGACGTCGGCGACCAGTCCGGCGAAGCCGGGTTCGGCGAGTTGGCGGGCGGAGACGTTCACGCCGAAGTGGGGTGGGGCGACGCCCTCGCGCTGCCAGGACACGAACTGTTCGCAGGCGGTGCGCAGGATCCATTCGCCCAGTTCGACGATCAGGCCGTTGCGTTCGGCGACCGGGATGAACTGGTCCGGGCCGACGAACCCGCGGGTCGGATGCTGCCAGCGGATCAGGCTCTCCACCGCGACGACGGCGCCGTGCGGGAGTTCCACGATCGGCTGGTAGACCAGGTGGAACTCGCCGCGGGCCAGGCCGGAGCGCAGGTCCGCGCCGAGACGGGCCTCCTCGCCGGCCCGGTCGTCGAGCTCCGGGTCGTAGTGGCGCTGGCGTCCGCCGTCGGCCTTGGCCGCGTACATGGCGACGTCGGCCTGCCGCAGCAGTTCCATGGGGTCGGCGCAGGTGCCGGCGGTGATGCCGATGCTGGTGCTGATCAGCAGGTCGTGCCCGCCCGCCCGCACCGGGCGCCGGATCGCCGACCGGAGCCGGTCGGCGAGCGCGTCCAAGCCGTCCCCGGAAGGGGCGGAGCCGGAAGGGGCGGCGGGCAGCAGCACGGCGAACTCGTCGCCGCCCATTCGCGCGACCAGCCCCTCCGGCGGAACCTCGGCGGCGATCCGGGTGGCGACCGCGGCCAGCAGTTCGTCGCCGACCGCGTGCCCGAACCGGTCGTTGATCGTCTTGAAGCCGTCCAGGTCGAGCAGGAACACCGCGACCGGACCGGCCGCCAGCTGTTCGTGGAGGCGCTGTTCGAAACGCCGCCGGTTGGCGGTCCCGGTCAGTTCGTCGCGCATGGCCAGGCCCTCGAGGCGGTGCGCCTGGTGCTGCACCTGCGTGACGAAACCCCACATCCGGGCCACCACCAGCAGGAACAGGGCGACCGCGCCGACTCCGACGGCGACCCAGGAGATCGCCGTCCGGCTCAGCCCCTGCACGAACAGCACGCCGGGCGCGAGCATCGAGCAGGCGGCGAGCAGGGTGAGCCGGCGGGCGCCGATGCGGTACTCCGCCGAGCCCGCCGGGTCGGGACGCCACCGCATCGACGGGTGCAGTGCCGCGGCCCCCCAGCAGACGTAACTCAGCAGGAAACCGGCATCGAAGATCCCTCCGGTGTACGCCTGCGCGCTGGACAGCAGCGAGTAGAAGACGTCGCAGCACAGCAGCAGGATGGTGCCCAGGCCGAGTAGTCGCAGGCTCGGCGACCGGTTCTCGGTCCGGGTGATCATGCGGGCGCCGACCGCGGTCAGCAGCACGTCGGCCGCCGGGTAGCCGATGGTGACCAGTCGTTCGGCGATCGGCGTGCCGGCGTCGGACAGCGTCGGGCCGATCACGAACACCCAGTAGACGAGCCCGATCCCGGTGGAGATCACCGCCGCGTCGATCATGCCGCCGACGTCGTGAACGCGGTCGGCGCGGCCCTTGCCGAGCCGGGACAGGCCCAGGCACAGCAGCGGGTACGCGGCCAGATAGAGCCCGTCCGCCCAGGAGGGGTACGGGTATTCGCCGAGGGTCTGCTCCATCAGGTCGTAGCAGACGTCGCCGGAGATGAACATCGCGGTCCCGGCCCCGAACAGCAGCCAGGCTCCCCGGTTGCCGGGCCGGTGCCGGGCGATCCCGGCGAAGACGGCGAGCACCGACCCGACGCCCAGTACGTTGAAGTAGATCTTGGCGACCGGGCCGGCGGGCATCAGTGGGTACGCGACCGCGGCCGCACCCGCCACCGCCAGCCACACCGCCCAGGGGCGGACATACCCGTTGGACGCCACGACCGGCCCATCGCCCGGGGACGCCACGGCCTGAGTGTCCCGCCGGTTGCTAAGCGGGTGCGCCGGAACCACGAGGGAAACTGTTCCTGAACCTCAGGTGACGTACAGGAGAACATGGGGTAATTGGCCGCCATGCGGTCCGAGCACAAGATCTTCTCCAGCGTACGCACGAGCGCGGCAGCCGTGGCCGCGGCGCTCCTGCTGGGCCCGTTCCTGCTCACCGCTCTGATGGTGGTGGCCGGAGCCGGTCCCCTGCACGACGCCGACCAGGCGGTCACCGACCGGCTGCACGCCTACGCGCTGGCCCACCCCGGCTGGGTCGAGACGATGGCCTGGTGGAGCCTCGTCTTCGACCCGAACGTGTGGCGGCTGGGCTCCCTGGGACTCGTCGGCTGGCTGTGGTGGCGGCACAACGATCGTCTCACCGCCATCTGGGTGACGACCACGATGATCGCGGGCGGGCTTCTCGGCGTACTCCTCAAACTGCTGATCGGAAGGCACCGCCCGGAGTTCCTCGATCCGGTGGCCCAGGCCGCGGGCCTGTCCTTCCCCTCCGGCCACGCCCTGAACAACGCGCTCGGCGCGGCCGTCTTCCTGCTCGTCCTGCTGCCCACCGTCCGGGAGCGCCCGGCGGCCCGTGTTCTGCTGTGGACGGCGGCGATCCTGATCCCGCTGGTCACCGCCTACAGCCGGGTGCTGCTCGGCGTGCACTGGACCAGCGACGTCCTGGCCGGGCTGCTGGTCGGCCTGGCCGTCCCGGCGGTGACCGTGCCGGTGTTCCGCCGTCTCGCCGGGCGCCGGAGTGTGCCGGAGAGCGTCCGGGGGTAGGTAGCGGCGGTGCCCGCCATCGCCCTTCACACATTCAAGCGGGTGGTGCTGCCGCTCGGCACACTGCTCCTGTTCATGGTCGGCCTCGGGATGCTGCTCACCCGGGCCGCCGCCCACCTCTGGCCGCTGACCGTCGAGGACGCGGTCAACCGCGAACTCGCCGCGGACCGCACCCCGGTGCTCACCGACGTGTCCTCGGTGCTCAGCGGCATCGCCAACACCGAAGTGATCATCGGGGTGACCGCGCTCGCCGCGGTGATCCTGGCGATCACCCTGCGGCGCTGGCGCGAGCCGGTCTTCCTCAGCCTGGCGGTCACCGCGCAGGCCCTGATCTTCTACTTCACCACGGTGGCGATCGACCGGCCCCGCCCCGAGGTGCAGCGCCTCGACGAGTCGCCCCCCACCTCCAGCTTCCCGTCCGGTCACACCTCCGCGGCGGTCGCGCTCTATCTCGGGCTGGCGGTGCTGCTCGCCGGCCTGGCCCGGCACACCTGGCTCAAGGCGTTGTGCTGGGCGCTGATCCTGGTCCCGCTCGGGGTGGCGCTGGCCCGGATGTACCGGGGCATGCACCACCCGAGCGACGTGGTCGCCGCCTTCATCAACGGCATCACCTGCGTGACCGTGATGGCTCGCGCTGTCCTGCCCTCTCGCTATCTGTCTGCGGGGGACAGATCACCAGCTCAGGAGACGGTTACGCCTTGAAGGGCGGATCGTCGTCCGCCGATGCTTGGTCCCGTCACCGACACGCGGTGACCGGGAAGGAGCAGCACATGGGCATCTTCAAGCGGGCGGCGGCGGTGGCCGTCGCCGGTGCCGTCGGCGCCACCCTGATCGCGTCGCCGGCCCTGGCCGTGGGGCCGGACTACGAGGCGGACTCGTCCGGCAGCACCCTGTACCTGTACAACGACGCGCGCACCGTCCTCGTCGGCTACGTCGTCATCATCAAGTCGGGCAGCAGCTACGTCGGTGTCGTCTGCGACACCCACAACGACGGGTACTTCATCACCGGCCGCTTCGACCCGGGCAGCGGCAACGTGCAGACCCTGAACAGCCCCGGCTACCAGCAGTGTGCCGACACCACCTTCGCCACCCTGCGCAAGTACCGGCTGTCCTGGAACGGATACACCACCCCCAACTGGTACGCGCCGACCGCCTAACCGGTGGCGATCTCGGTCGTGCAGTTCTCCCGGAACGGGCTGTCCCGCCACAGGCAGACCTGGAGCGTGACCGCCTGCCCGCCGATCGTGGTGGCGACCGCCGGCGAGTGCACGTAACCGCGTTCGGTCTGCGGCAACGGGGTGGCACAACTGCGCCACGGGCCGTCCGCGATCCGCCACCGCACCCGGGAACCACCGGAATGCGGGGTCTGATCGTCCGAACCGGCCCGCCCCCAGTAATAGGTGCGTCCCTCGTGCCGGGCGTACCGGGCCGACCCGTTCATCGCGTCGAAGTCCAGGGTGGGACTGAGCCGGGTTGCCGCGTCGTCGGCGAAGAACTCGGGGGTCCGGGGGATCACATCGTTGCCGGAGGCGCCGGTCAGGCAGTCGGCGTCCGGGGCGGAGGCGGCCGTATCGGGGGTGCCGCCGTCGCTCTGCCCCTCGCCCGGGGACAGCGCGACGGCGGCGCCGGCCGCACCGGCCAGGGTGGCGACGGCGAGGCCGGCGGCGATCAGGAGTCGCCGCCGGCGCGGTGGCCGGGTGGTGAAGTAGGCGTCGATGACGGGCTTTTCGTCTTTTATCGGGGTTTCCAGCGGGACCGGCACCCGGTCACCGGCCGTCTCGTCCGCCTCACGGGCGCGGGCGGCCAGCTCGGCGACGTGCGCGCAGGCGACGGTCAGCCGCTCGGCGTCCGTGTCGGTGAACTCGGTGCCGGCGATCCGGTGCGCGGCCCGGGCCACCGCCACGACAGCGGTCGGATCGGTGACGTGCTTCAGATCGCCGGCCAGCACACCCGCGACGATGTCCTTGTCGACCGAGAGCCCCGGCGCCAGCCGGTGCGTGCGGATCACCTCGGCCAGGTGCCGCAGCGAGGCCGGCTGCCGTCGCCGGCGCGGCGGTGGAGTGCCGGGCGGCGACTCGTAGACGCCACTCTCCCCGGCCCGGGTCACGGCCGCACCGACCGTGGACGCCAGCAACTGTGCCGCCCGGTGGGTCTCCTGCCACCACGGCGCCATCGGCCCGCTCATCCACTGCCCTCCCCGACATCGATGAGAAGCATTATGCCGGGGATGTACGGGCCGGGGGCGAACGGATCCTCCGGTTCAGCCGGAGTTATCACGGTGACCAGCGTGAGCAGGACGATCATCAGGGACATGACGAGGAGGGTGGAAAGGGGGGCGGGGTCGACGGCGATCGCCCACTGGCTCGGCGGCGGGGCGGCGGCCTGCTCCTCCGCCCGCTTCCTGTCCATCTCCACGATCACCGCCTGCAAGGCGTCGGCATCGATGGCGTTAAAGTCGGTGGCGTTCAAGCCGGTGCTGTCCGGGTCGGTAGCGTCGAACCGGAACGTGCTCACCTCCGTCGGCGGCTCATCCGGTGCCGGCGCCAGGCGACGCTCCTGAAGACCCTGCGGAGTGGCTGTCCACGTGACGACGTCGGGGGACCAGCGCCGCTCGGACACTCCGGGGGCGGGGAGTGCCAGGAAGGAGAGGATCGCCATGGGGACCGCGACGACGGTGCCGGCCCAGAGCAGGGTCGGGCGGCGGGCGGGCCAGCCCCGGTGGTTCAGGAAGGCGGCGACCAGCAGGAAGGCGGCCCCGTACAGGGCGGCGAGCCCGATGCCGAACACGCCTGGCCACGCCTCGCCGCTGAAACCGTCGCTCAGGACGGCGACCACGGTCAGGAGAGCCACGCCGGCGGTGAGCAGGCGGGCGGAACGGCCCCGGCTGAGGGAGCCGGTGCTCAGCACGTAGTACAGCAGGACCGCCATCAGGATGGAACCGTTGCCGGGCAGCAGGCCGTGGCCGACGACGGCGAGGCCGATGACCTGGGCGGCGGCGACGGCCAGCAGCGCTTTCATCGCGGTGTGCACCGGACGATGGTCCGCTGTTCGACCCGCAACAGGTATCAGCCGGACATGTCCTGAAATTTGACTATGAGTTTCCTGTGCTGCCGGTGAGCGGCGGGCGGTGCGAGCATGGGGGCATGACGAAGCTGACCGGATCCGAGATCGCCGCCCGCACCCCGGACGGGTGGGTCTACCTGCTCGGCACACTGAACGCGCGGCTGACGACCGGGGACTTCGCGACCGGCCTGGCGCTGGTCGCGGCGATCGGGGCGGCCGCCGAGGAAGCCGACCACCATCCGGATCTGGATCTGCGGTACACGTACGTGGACGTGCGCCTCTGGAGTCACGACGTGGACGTGGTCACCGGGCGCGACATCCGGCTCGCGACCCGGATCAGTGAGCTGGCAGCCGAGGCCGGGGTGGCCCTGGACCCGGCCGGGCCGTCCCGTGTCGAGATGGCGCTGGACAGCCCGGCCCCCAAGGCGGTCGCGCCGTTCTGGGCGGCCGTGCTCGGCGCCGAACAGCGTTCCGCCGAGGGCTTCGGCGACGAGGTCCGCAAGGCCGACGGCACGGTGCCCACGGTGTGGTTCCAGGAGTCCGGCGACACCGAGCCGCGGCAGCACTGGCACCCGGACCTGTGGCTCGACCCGTCCCAGGTGCAGCCTCGCATCGACGCCGCGCTGGCCGCGGGCGGCACCCTGGTGACCGACGAGAACGCCCCGAGCTTCTGGGTCCTCGCCGACCCGGAGGGCAACAAGGTGTGCCTGTGCACCTGGCAGGACCGCCGTTGACCGTACCGCGACGCTGATCGTGGCGCAGCAGCCACCGCCCAGGGTGGCCGGCGCACCGGGATCGCCGCGGGTCGGGGGCGGAGAGTGGGGGGCGGCGGCACAGAGGGTCCCGACAACCCTCTGTGCCGCCTCGCCGTCACGCCGCGACAGGGGCGTGGGCGGCGACCGGAGCGGCCGACAGGTGCCGTAGGTATGCCGGCAGGGTGAGGAACTCCGGGCACGTCCGTTCGGTCGTCAGGACCGTGAGCAGGGTGCGGGCCTGGTGGAAGCGGCGCGTCTCGTCCTCGTCCAGGGCTCCGGTCTCGGCCAGGACGTCCAGCTCCTCGCGGAGCATGCGGGTGACCAGGGCGGCGGTGACCGGGATGCCGTCGTCGGTCGGCGTGCCGTTGGTGATCCACTGCCAGAGTTGGGCGCGGCAGATCTCGGCGGTGGCGGCGTCCTCCATCAGGCCGTTCAGGGCGACCGCGCCGCGCCCGCCGAGCCAGGCGGCGATGTAACGCAGGGCGACGCTGACGTTGGTGCGCAGGGCGACCTCGCTGACCGTGACACCGCCGGACCGCACCTGCAGCAGCTGGGCGGCGGTGACCCGGACATCGTCGCGTTTGCGCACGATCTGGTGCGGTTCGGCGGCGAGCCACTGGTCGAAGACCTCGCGGCAGGTGGCGACCAGGGCGGGGTGGGCGACCCAGGAGCCGTCGAAGCCGTCGCCGACCTCGCGGCGTTTGTCCTGGCGGACCTGGTTGAGGGCGCGTTTCGCGGCGACCGGGTCGCGGCTGGGGACGACGGCGGCCATCCCGCCGATGGCGTGGGCGCCGCGGCGGTGGCAGGTCTTGACGAGCAGTTCGGTGTACGCGCGCATGAACGGTGTCGTCATGGTGACCTGGGACCGTTCCGGCAGCACCACGTCCGGCCTGTTCTTGATCATGCTGAACAGGTAGTCCCAGCGGCCCGCGTTCAGTCCGGCCGAGTGTTCGCGCAGCTCGTAGAGGATCTCGTCCATCTCGAAGGCGGCGTTGACCGTCTCGATCAGCACGGTGGCCCGGATCGTGCCGCGGGGGATGCCCAGATGGTCCTGGGCGAAGACGAACACGTCGTTCCAGAGGCGGGCCTCCAGGTGCGACTCCAGTTTCGGCAGGTAGAAGTAGGGGCCGCTGCCGCGGGCGAGCTGCCGGTGTCCGCAGTGGAACAGGTAGAGGCCGAAGTCGAACAGTGAGGCGGAGACGGCCCGGCCGCCGATCCGGAGGTGGCATTCGGGCAGGTGCCAGCCGCGCGGGCGGACCATGATGGTGGGGATCTCGGACTTGACCTCGTAGATCCGGCCGTCCGCCGCCGTGAAGTCAAGCGTCCCGTCCAGCGCGTCGCGCAGGTTCACCTGCCCCAGGATCACGTTCTCCCAGGTCGGCGAGGTCGCGTCCTCGAAGTCGGCCATCCACACGCGAGCGCCGGAATTGAGCGCGTTGATGGTCATCTTGCGCTCGGGTGGTCCGGTGATCTCGACACGCCGGTCCAGCAGGCCGGGCGCCGGCGGCGCGACCTGCCAGGACGGGTCGTCGCGGACGTGCCGGGTGGAGTTCAGGAAGTCCAGTTCGTCCACCCGGGTGGTCCGGCGCCGGCGCCGGCGTTCCAGCAGCTGGACGCGGCGGGCGCCGAACTCGCGGTCCAGCGCGGCGATGAACGTCAGCGCCTCGTCGGTGAGAATCTCCGGGTGGCGGTCGCCGGTGAGGGTGATCTCTTCGGGAAAGCCCATGTCAGAACTGCTCCGTCTCGGTCGAGCCGCGCAGGGCGGTGGTGGACGACGACGGGTTCAGCGCGGTGGAGACCGCGTCGAAGTAACCGGTGCCGACCTCGGCCTGGTGCTTGGTCGCGGTGTATCCGTCGGCCTCGGCGGCGAACTCGGCCTCCTGCAACTTCACGTACGCGGTCATGCCGGACTCGGCGTACCCGCGGGCCAGGTCGAACATCGAGTGGTTCAGGGCGTGGAAGCCGGCCAGCGTGACGAACTGGAATTTGTAGCCCATCGCACCGAGCTCCTTCTGGAAGCGGGCGATGTCGGCGTCGTCCAGGTTGCGCTTCCAGTTGAACGACGGCGAGCAGTTGTAGGCGAGCATCTTGCCGGGGTGCTCGGCGTGCACCGCCTCGGCGAACCGCTTGGCGAACTCCAGATCCGGTTTGCCGGTCTCCACCCAGAGCAGGTCGGCGTAGCCGGCGTACGCGACACCGCGGGCGATCGCCGCCCCGGCACCCGGCCGCACCCGGAAGAAACCTTCGGCGGTGCGTTCGCCGGTGAGGAACCGCTGGTCGCGTTCGTCGACGTCGGTGGTGAGCAGGTCGGCGGCGAGCGCGTCGGTGCGGGCGATGACCAGGGTCGGCACGCCGGTGACGTCGGCGGCGAGGCGGGCCGCGTTGAGCGTGCGGATGTGCTGCTGGGTCGGGACGAGGACCTTTCCGCCCAGGTGCCCGCACTTCTTCTCGCTGGCCAGTTGGTCCTCCCAGTGCACACCCGCCGCGCCGGCCGCGATCATGGCCTTCATCAGTTCGAACGCGTTGAGCGGGCCGCCGAAACCGGCCTCCGCGTCGGCGACGATCGGCGCGAACCAGTCCCGGTCGTGCCGGCCGGCCGCGGTGTCGATCTGGTCGGCGCGCAGCAGCGCGTTGTTGATCCGCCGGACCACCGCGGGCACCGAGTTCGCCGGGTAGAGCGACTGGTCCGGGTAGGTGTGACCGGACAGGTTGGCGTCCGCCGCGACCTGCCAGCCGGACAGGTAGATCGCCTTCAGGCCGGCCCGCACCATCTGGGTCGCCTGGCCGCCGGTGAGGGCGCCGAGCGCGTTGACGTAGTCCTCGGAGTGCAGCAGGTTCCACAGCCGGTCGGCGCCGCGCTCGGCGAGCGTGTGCCGTTCCTGCAGGGTGCCGCGCAGTTTCACGACGTCGTGCGCGGTGTAGTCGCGCGTCACGCCGGTCCATCGCGGGTCGCCGGCCCAGGCCCGAGTGAGGTCCGCAGCGGTACCGCCTCTGGTGTCGGTCATCGGAGTGCCCTCTCTTTCAGAAGAACTCCACTTTCAGGGGACCCGGGGCCGTCGTTGAAGGCCTTTGTCGGCAGAAGAAGTGCGGAAATTCTGCTAGCGTCAAAAGCCGTGACGGATTCACCGACCGACATCGATCTCGTGACCCTCGGGCAGCGGCTACGGCACCTGCGCCGGTCCAAGGGACTGACGCTCGAACAGCTCAGCGCGGCCGCCGGACGGGCGCCGTCCCAGCTGTCGCTGATCGAGAACGGGCGGCGCGAGCCGAAACTGTCGGTGCTGCAGGCGATTGCGGGCGCTCTCGGCGTACCCCTGCAGGATCTTCTCCGGCCGGAGGCGCCGAGCCGGCGCGCCGGGCTGGAGATCGAGCTGGCCCGCCTGCAGAACAGCGAGACCTATGCGGCACTCGGCCTGCCGCCGGTACGCGCCGGGCGCAGGCTGCCGGCCGACGCCCTGGAAGCGCTGATCGGGCTGCACCGCGAACTGGGCCGGGTGCGGGCCGAACAGAGCGCCACCCCGGAGGTGGCCCGGCGCGCCAACGCGGCGCTGCGCGCCGACATGCGCGAGCGCGACAACTACTTCGCCGAGATCGAGGGTGCGGCCGCCGAGGTTCTTCTTTCGGTACGCCACGCGACCGGCCCGCTGTCCCAGCGGGGGATCCTCGACATCGCCGCCCAGATCGGGTTCAGCCTGCACTACGTCAACGACCTGCCGACCTCCACCCGCTCGGTCACCGACCTGCGGAACCGCCGGATCTACCTGCCCCAGGTGGCCAGCGGCAAGGGCCACGACCCGCGGGCCGTCGTGCTGCAGACACTGGGACACTTCGTGCTCGGGCACAACGACCCGGCCGACTACGGCGACTTCCTGCGGCAGCGGGTCGAGGTCAACTACTTCGCGGCGGCGCTGCTCATGCCGGAACGGTTCGCGGTCGACTTCCTGACCGCGGCGAAAGCCGACCGGGCCCTGGCGATCGACGACTTCCGGGACGCGTTCGGGGTGTCCTACGAGACGGCCGCCCACCGGTTCACCAACCTGGCCACCCACCACTTCGGCATCCCGGTGCACTTCGCCCGGGTGCACGAGAGCGGCATCGTCTACAAGGCGTACGAGAACGACAACGTCCGTTTCCCCTCCGACGTGACCGGGGCGATCGAGGGGCAGCCGGTGTGCCGCCAGTGGGCGTCGCGCACGGTGTTCGAGGCGGAGGACCCGTACTCGTCGTTCTACCAGTTCACCGACACCGTCGCCGGGACGTACTGGTGCACGGTCCACGTGGAGTCGACCCGGTCCGGGGAGTTCTCGGTGACGGTCGGGACACCCTATGAACACGCCCGCTGGTTCCGGGGCGGGGACGTCTCCGGGCGTACCGTCTCGACCTGTCCCGACCCGGACTGCTGCCGCCGGGCGCCCGCCGCGATGGTGGACCGCTGGTCGGGCAACGCGTGGCCGAGCGCCCGGGTGCACTCGCACCTGCTCGCCGCGCTGCCGCCGGGCACCTTCCCCGGGGTGGACAACCGCGACGTCTACGACTTCCTGGAACGCCGGGCCTGAGAGTCCTCCCGAACGTCAGAGCGTGATCCAGAACCGCTTGAGGGTGCCCAGGGACGTCTCCCGCACGTCCTCCAGGACACCACCCTGGCGGACGATGACCGCCTCGGACGCCGGGTTCGTGACATTGCAGGTCACCAGGACCCGGTCGAAACCCCGGTCGCGGGCCACGTCGAGCATCGCGCCCAGGGCCCAGACGGCGAGGCCACGGCCGCGGGCCGACGGGCGTATGCCGTAGCCGATGTGACCGCCCGCCTCGAGCAGGAAGTCGTTCAGTTCGTGCCGCAGGGCGATCGCCCCGGCGAGACGGCCGTCCTCGACGATCCAGCGGTAGGTGCAGTGCACCCAACCCGGGACGGGTGCGACCGACGGATCCTCCTCGGCGGCGAGTTTCCGCACCCAGGCCTCGAAACCGGCGGGCGAGTCCACGTCGTCGTCCGGCCGCAGACCGGCGCCGTCCTGGTGCACGCCCCGGCCCCACTCGTCGCGCTGCTCTATCCAGGCGCGGTGCAGGGCGGTCGTCGGCGTGATCAACTCAGGCATCCGGCGAGCGTACCCCCCATGCCACTGAGCTTGAGTCGATTATGAACATGGCCGTCGATGCTGCTGCGTCTGCCGGGCGCCGTCTCCGGTGGCCTCGTGCGTCGGCGCCGTTCAGCCGCTCGCGGCCTGTCCGGGGCCGTTGCCGAGATCGGGAGAGGTCGAGTGGCGTTCCGGCCGGCTCGGCCGTCGGTTGTGGTTCGTCCGGGGGTCGGAGGCGGCCGTGGGTGACGGCTGGGTTGGCTCGGCCGTCGGTTGTGGTTCGTCCGGGGGTCGGAAACGACCGTGGGCGACGGCTGGGTGGCGCTGGGCCGTCGCCCACGGTTGATTGCCATCCTCCCGGAGAGCCGTGGCTGACGGCTCGGTCGGCTCAGCCGTCGACTGCGGTCCACCCGCGAGCCGAGAACGGTGGTGAGAGCCGGTGGTGAGAGCCGGTGGTGAGAGCAGTGCAGTTGATCAATCGGCCGCAGGGGTTCCGCTGTTTCCCGGCGTTCGGGTGCGGTGTGCCGGCGGGGATTGATCAACTCCAGTGCTGCGCCGCCGGTGTCGTCGTCAGAGCGCCGTCCACAGTGCCGGCACGTTGGGCGGCTCCCATCCGGCCAGGGCGGTGTGCGCCAGCCGGCACTGGTAGGGCGCACCGTTGTAGGTCACCCGGGCGCCCACCGCGTACGCCGTTCCCGCAGCCCACGTCGTGGTGCCCGGGGTCCCGGTCGGCGTCGGGGAGGCAGTGGGGGAGGCAGTGGGGGAGGC
>NZ_JZKF01000002.1 GCF_000962825.1 Actinoplanes rectilineatus | reverse complement strand
GAACAGCGCGGCGGCCAGGAACGGGAAGATCAGGATCGCCAGCAGCGCGGTGACCAGCATGTTCCAGGTGAAGATCGGCATCCGGAACATCGTCATGCCGGGGGCGCGCAGGGTCAGGATCGTGGTGATCAGGTTGACCGAGCCGAGGATCGTGCCGAGACCGCTGATCGCGAGGCCGACCACCCAGGCGTTGCCGCCGATGCCCGGCGAGTGCAGGCTGTCGCTCAGCGGGCTGTAGGCGAACCAGCCGAAGTCAGCCGCTCCTCCGGGCATCAGGAAGCCGCTCATCGCGGTGAGCGTCCCGAACAGGTAGAGCCAGTACGCGAACGCGTTGAGGCGCGGGAACGAGACGTCCGGCGCACCGATCTGGATCGGGACGATGTAGTTGGCGAACGCGAACACGATCGGTGTCGCGAAGAACAGCAGCATGGCGGTGCCGTGCATGGTGAACAGCTGGTTGAACTGCTCGGGCGAGAGGATCTGCATGCCCGGCCTGGCCAGCTCCGCCCGCATGAGCAGGGCCATCAGGCCACCGACCATGTAGAACACGATCGAGGTGACCAGATACATGATCCCGATCTGTTTGGCGTCCGTCGTGCGCAGCAGCCGGGCCAGGGCCGAACCCTTCACCTGCCGGCGGACCGGATGGGGGCGGATCGGCGTCGGCCTCGGGGCGACGGTAGTCATCCAAGCTCCTCACCTGCGGATATCTCCCCTCCCGTTATAGACTTCCCGTGTCTCAATTCGCCTCATATCGCAGGATCACCCGCAATTCGGATACACCCTGCGATACTGCGAAGGGTTCGTCAGGGAGACCCGATGCTCGACGAGAGCGAAGCGCGGGCGCTCGAGGACATCGAACGCCGGCTGTGCAGCGACCCGCGGTTCGTCCGGCGGATGCGTGGACCCGGCCCGCTCCGGCCGTTCCCGACCGTCTCGGTGCTGTGCCTGACGGCGTTCCTGGCCCTGCCGTTCGTGGCGCTGTTCGGCGGACCACAGGCGGCGCTGATCCACGCGGACGTGGCGGCGGTCCTGGTCGTGACGGTGCTGGCCTGGCGTCACCGCCGGCGGGCGGGATCCTGAGGGTCCTTCCAGGCCTCGCGCAGCTCGTCCCGCGTCTCCCGCCACCACTGGCGCAGCTCGCCGCGCAGGTCGGAGAACATCATCTGCGCGGGCACGTCCTGCCGGTAGGCGCCGAGCACCTCCCAACCGGTCAGCATCCACCGGACCGGGACCAGCGCCACGGCGATCGAGGGCAACCACCGAAGACCGGTCATCGTGTACGCGGTGAGCACGGTCATCTGGAGGACGGCCACACCGATGCCCGCATACGTGGTGCGCCGCAGCACCCGGGACGACAGTCCCATCGCCCGCCACGGGGCCCGGCCGGCCGGAACGAGCAGCCGGGTCCAGAGCGCGATCACGGTCGCCACGTCGACACCCGCCATGATCCGAGCCGGGACGTGCACCGCCGGGATCCAGTAACCGGCGAGCAGCGCGGCCGCACAGATCATCAGCAGGGTGGCCGGCCACCAGTGACGCAGCACGGTGAGCAGCCGGCGCACCGGCCAGGCGATGGCCTGCGCGTCGGCCTGGGCCGGATTGTCCCGGGCCACGTCCCGCAGGGTGCGGACCGAGGCGCGGACGTGCAGCCGGTCGGCCTGCAGCATGGCGAGCAGCCAACGGCCGTGTGGACTCTCCGGGTCGCGCGCCAGGGCGGCCCGGACGAAGCGGTCGGCCTCGTCCCGGTTCCCCTCGGCGCGGGCCACGTCGGCCATCGTGAGCAGGGCGTAGACCGAGTGCGGGGCGAGCCGCAGGCCGTGGTCGGCGGCGGCGCGGGCCTCGGGCAGCCGCCTGCGCTCGACCAGGGCCCGGGCCAGCACCAGGTAGCCGTCCGGGTCGTGCGGCTCGAGCCGGATCGCCTGTTCGGCGGGGGCGATCGCGTCCCGGGAGCTGTACAGGGCGAGCATCAGTTCGGCATGCTCGAGGTGCGCGGACGCCTGCCGCGGGTCGGCGGCGAGCGCGGCCCGGCACGCCTCCCGGGCCTGCGGGAACTTCTCCTGGCGGCGCAGCGCGTACGCGAGCAGGGTCAGCAGTTCGGCGTCCCCGGGTGCCTCGACAAGCGCGGACCGCAGCGCGGCCTCGGCCTGGTCGAGCCGGCCGACCTCGAGCAGCGCCCGGGCCCGCTGACGGCCGGCCGTCACGCGGCGTACCGGCCGGGTGCCGGTGTCGCGGCGAGGTGGCTCATGAGCGGCGATTATGCCGGTAACAGTGAGTGAGCGCCAGGGTGAATCCGTCACAGGGCGCCGGGTGGTCTCCGCCGCCTTCGTCCCGGCTGGTGATCAGTCCAGGTCGGCCAGGTCCAGGACGAAGCGGTACCGGACGTCGCCCCGCTCCAACCGGGTCAGGGCCTCGCCGGCCTTTGCCGACGGCAGCAGCTCGATGTCCGCGGTGATGCCGTGCCGGGCGGCGAAGTCCAGCAGCGACGCGGTGGCCACCCGGCCTGCGGTGCCCGACGAGGTGAGTCTCCTGCGGCCGGCCATCAGGTCCATCACGTCGAGTTCGAGCGTGCCGAAGTAGCCCAGCATGCTGAGGGTGCCGTCCAGGGCCAGCAGGCGCAGCAGGGCGGCGGTGTCGTGCGGGGCGGAGATGGTGTCGACGATCAGGTCGAAACCGCCCCGGACCTCGTCCCGGCGGGCCTCGTCGATCAGATCCCGGGCGCCGAGCGCCAGCGCGTCGGCGGTCTTGTCCGGGGTACGGCTGAGCACCGTCACGTCGGCGCCCCGGGCCACCGCCAGCTTGATCGCCAGATGTCCGAGTCCACCCATACCGGCGACGGCCACCCGGCTGCCCGGGCCGATGCCGGCGGACTCCATCGGGTCCCAGACCGTGACGCCGGCGCACATCAGCGGGGCGGCCGCCGCCGGGTCGAGGCCCGCCGGCAGCGGGTAGGCGAAGGCGTCACGGACGACGTACTCCCGGCTGTATCCCCCGAGGGTGATGGTGCCGTCCACCCGGTCCGGCGCGGCGTAGGTGTAGGTGGCGCCGCCGAGACAGTAGACCTCCTGCCCGGCCGTGCACATCGCACAGGTCAGGCAGGCGTCGACCACGGTGCCGACGGCCACCCGGTCGCCGGCGGCGAAGCGGGTGACCGCGGAGCCGATCGCGGTGACCGTGCCGGTGAACTCGTGCCCCGGGACGACCGAGCCCTGTGCGTGCCGGTGGATCTGGTGCAGGTCGCTGTGGCAGACCCCGCAGTAGTCGATACGGACCGCGATGTCGTCGTCGCGCAGGTCGCGGCGCTCGACGGTGACCCGGTCGAGGGTGGTGGAGCCGTTCGAACTCCGCCAGGCGGTCGTGGTGCGCATGAACCCTCCAGAAAAAACAAACTGTTCGGTATTTTTGGCGCCGCGGCCCACCGTAGCCCCGCACTCCCCAGAAAACAAACTGACTGGTCTGTTTGTTAGATTGGGTCATGCCCGGACCACCCGCCACCGCCAAGGGAGCCGCGACCAGCCGCCGCATCCTGGACGCCGCCGCCGAGGAGTTCGCACTCCGCGGCATCGCCGGCGCCCGCGTCGAACGGATCGTGCAGGCGGCCCGCACCAACAAGGCGCAGCTCTACGGCTACTTCGGCAACAAGGACGCCCTGTTCGACGCGGTGATCGCCGACGCGGCCCGGCGGATGATGGACGTGGCCCCGTTCGACGCGGCCGACCTGCCGGGCTGGGCGGTCCGCATCTACGACGAGAACCTGACCCACCCGGAGATGGTCCGGCTCGCCACCTGGGTTCGCCTCGAACGGCAGCCGTCCGGGCCCCTGGCCGACGAGACCGCCACGCACGACGCGAAGGTGGCGGCCATCACCACCGCGCAGGACGCCGGCCTGCTGCGCCCCGGCGACCCGAACGACATGATCGCCACGGTGATCGCGATGGCCTGCGCGTGGTCCCCGGTGAGCAGCGCCTACGCGGCGTCCCCGGCCGACCCGGCCGCCGACCACGACCGCCGCCGCGCATACCTCCGCGAGTCCGTCCGCCGCGCCGTCGCCCCCTGATCCCCCCGCGGGGCGCCGCCTGGCCGGCTGGATCCGGTCCGGCACCGCGCGGCTGAGGCCCGGAAGACCGCGCGGCCGAGGTCCTGAGACCTGAACGACGGCGCCCGCCCCACACGGGGGCGGACGCCGTCGCTGTTCTCCGTCCCGGTCAGGCGACGTCGCGGGCGTTCAGGGTCAACGAGTGCGCCTCGGTGTCGGTCTCCTCGATACCGAAACTGATGACGCGCCGCGGGTGGACGCGGATCAGCGGGGTGGGCTCCTCGATCGCCTCCGCGGTGCCGCGGATCTCCAGGCAGCGCACCCGCCACGGCTCGACCGACGGCAGGTCGTCGACGACGAACGCGACCTGCCCGGTGGCCGCGACGTTGCGGAACTTTCGGCTGGACTCCATGTTGAAGCCGAAGATGTCGATCGTGGAGGTCTCCTCGTTCCACTGGAAACCCACCGGACTGTTCTGCAGGGTGCCGTCGGGGCGGAGGGTGGCGAGGCGGCCCAGGTGCTGGCTCGCGAGGTAGGCCAGTTCGGTCGGCGTCAAGCTCATCCCGGCAGCCTCACACCTCAACCTCGGTAGAGGTCAAGCCCGGAAGACGTCGAGGGCCCCGGTGACCGGTACCGGCCCCTCCACCACGATCGGCGCGTTGCTCGCGGCGATCACCTCAGCGCAGGTCAGCGTGAACCGCGGCCCGTCGCCGCCGAGCAGCGGCGTGAAATCGCGGGTGGCGGCGGCGAAGACGATCCTCGACACACCCGCCCACACCATCCCGGCGGCACACATCGGGCACGGCTCGCCACTGGCCCAGACCGTCCCGCCGGTGACCGGGCCCCGGGCGTTCGCGACGGCGTCGAGCTCGGCGTGCGCCCGGATGTCGCCGCTGGTGGTGACCCCGTTGCGGCCCTCGGCCAGGACATTGCCGGCCACATCGGTGATGACCGCCCCGAACGGGCGGTCACCGCGGTCCCGGGCCTGCCGGGCGAGTTCCACGGCCCGCAGCAGAAAGGCGGTCATGAGCGCAGATCCACGGTCGTACCCACCTTCT
This sequence comes from Actinoplanes rectilineatus, assembly GCF_000962825.1. Lineage (GTDB taxonomy): Bacteria > Actinomycetota > Actinomycetes > Mycobacteriales > Micromonosporaceae > Actinoplanes > Actinoplanes rectilineatus. The sequence continues at coordinate 289,518 of NZ_JZKF01000002.1, read as the reverse complement.
CGCGTCGCGCGTGTTCGACGAGCAGCCCGGCGGTGACCACGTCCTGCAGCCCGAGCCCCACCGAGTTGAACAGGGTGATGTCGTCGTCGCCGGTCCGCCCGGGCGCGGCGCCGACGATCACCTGACCCAGATCGGTCAGATCGTCCTCGGTGATGTGCCCTTCGGCGATCGCCAGCAGCACCTCACCGGACTTGGCCAGCGCCGTGGCCCGGCTGTCCACGATCAGCCTCGCACGGGCGAGACCGGCGCCGTCGACCTCCCGGTGATCCGGGCGCGGCGGCGCGCCGACCGCGTTCACGTGCAGCCCGGCACCGAACCACGCCCCGCGCACCAGAGGGGTCCGGGACGGGGTGAGGGTGCAGACCACCTCCGCCGTGCGGACGACCTCCTCCGCGTCGGCCGCGGCCACGATCTCCAGGTCCAGGCCGTCGATCTCTCTGCGGTACGCGGTGAGCGTGGCCTCCGTCCTCGACCAGACGACGACCCGCTCGATGGGCCGGATCTTCGCGATCGCCCGGGTGTGCTCGACCGCGAGTGCCCCCGCCCCGACCAGTCCCAGGACGGTGGCGTCCCGGCGGGCCAGATGCCGGGTGGCCACCGCGCTGGCCGCGGCCGTCCGGACCGCCGTGACCAGGCGACCGTCCACCAACGCCAGACACTCCCCGGTCGCAGCCGACGTCAGCAGGATCGCCGACCGTTGCACCGGCAGTCCCCGTTCCGCGTTCGCCGGCAGGTCGGCGAGCATCTTCACACCGGCGTACCGGCCCGCGACCGCGGCCATCGGCAGGTGGCTCCCCCGGTCCGCGGAGGTCATGGCGGCCGGGGCGGGCACCTGCGCCAGCCCGCGGGCGAGGTCGGCGTGCGCCTCCTCCAGGGCGTCCCGGACCTCGTCTCGCCGTAACAGCGCGGCGACGTCGGAAGCGGTGAGCACAACGGTCATCGGGACGGCTCCTCCAGAGAGAATCGAGCGGATCAGGCACGGGCGAACGGGACGGTCAGGCACGACGGTGCCCGGCTCGCCCCGGCCAGGCCGCTGACGGCGACGATCGCCACCAGGTACGGGATCATCGTGAGCACCGCGGGCGGCAGGCCCACACCGGCCGCCGGCAGGGCGTACTGCAACGCCTGGGCGACCCCGAACGCGACCGCCGCGACGACCGTCCCCGGGGTGCGCCACCGTCCGGCGATGACCGCGACCACGGCGAGATAACCGATCCCGGCGGTCATGTTGTCGCTGAACGCGTGCACCTCGGAGAGGGCCAGCTGCGCGCCGCCGAGTCCGGCCAGCGCCGAGGTGAGCAGGATGCACAGGGCCCGGATCCGGCGGACCGGCAGACCGGTCCAGTCGGCGGCACCGGCGTCCTCCCCGGTGGCGTCGATCCGCAGCCCCCAGCCGGTACGGGGACCGAGCAGCAGACCGGTCACCAGCACCACGCCGGCGCAGAGGTAACCCAGTGCCGTCTGCGCGAACAGGACCGGCCCGATCACCGGGACGTCGGCCAGAACCGGGATCGGCAAGCGCTCGAACCCGGTGACCCCCCGATCGCCGTCGAGCAGCAGCCGCGCGCCGAAGGTGGTGGCGGCGAGGGCCAGCGCGTTCGCGGCGACACCGACGACGATCTGGTCGGCACGGAGGCGTACCGAGAGAAGGGTCTGTGCGAGACCGACCAGGAGGCCGCCGCAGAGACCGCACGCGGCACCCAGCCAGGCGGATCCGGTCAGGACGGTGCCGGTGACGGCGGTGAACGCGCCGGTCAGCATCATCGCCTCGAGGCTGAGGTTGAGGACACCGGCACGTTCGCTGACGAGTTCCCCGACGGCGGCGATCAGCAGCGGTAGCGCCAGGCCGAGGCCGCTGACCAGGATCTGGGTGAGCATCATCGGGTCGCCTTCTTCCCTGCCGCCCACGTCGCGGTGGCCGCGATCAGCAGGATGATCAAACTCTGGATGATCGCCACGGTGGTGGACGGGACCCCGGCGACCAGTTGCAGGTTGATGCCGCCCGAGGTGAGGAACGCGAGCAGCAGGGCGGCGGCGGTCAGCGCGAGCATCGAGCCGCCGGCGAGCAGCCCGACGACCAGTCCGGCGAAGCCGAAACCGGAGGTGAACCCCTCGGCGAGCAGGGCGGGGGCGGTGGACACCAGCAGGCCGCCGCCGAGACCGGCGAACGCCCCGGCCGTGGAGAGGGCCACCACCCGGGTGGGCCCGGCCCGGACGCCGAGGCGGGCGGCGGCGGCCGGTGACTGCCCGAGGGCCCGCAGCCGCAACCCGGCCGGGGTGTGCCGGCTGACCACGCCGATCACCGCGGTGGCGATCAGGGCGAGCAGGATCGCCACCGTCGCCGGAGACCGTTCGACACCGAGCAGCGGCAGGTGGGCGCCGTCGACCAGGGGCGCGGACTGCGGAAGCGTCTCCGACGAGGTCACCGGCTGCCGCAGCAGGGTCGGCTCGTGGACCATCAGGGTGACCAGGGCGAGGCCGACGAAGTTCAGCAGCAGCGTGGTGATGATCTCGCTGGTGCCGCGCCGGACCAGCAGGACCGCGGCGATCGCCGCCCACAGGCCACCGGCGGTGAACGCGGCGAGCAGCGTCAGCGGCACCCCGACCAGTGCGGGGGTCGCCGCCGGCAGGGTGGTGCCGACCGCGGTCGCGGCGATGCCACCGGCGCAGAGCTGCCCCTCGCCGCCGACGTTGACCAGGCCGGCCCGGTGCGCGAGGGAGAACCCGGCGCCGACCAGCATGAGCACGGCGGCGGTGTTGAGCGACTTGCCGATCGCGTAGGGTGTGCCGGCCATCCCCTCGGCCAGCGCGCCGATCGTGGTGGCCGGCCCGGCGCCGGCGAGGGCGGCCAGTGCCAGCCCGGCGAGCAGGGCGACCAGGACCGCGCCACCCGCGACGAGTGCTCTCCTCGTGCTTCTCATGCTCCTCATGCGACGGCTCCGGTCTCTTCGTTCGCCGGTGCTGCCGCGGACCGGCCGGCTCCGGTCATCAGGGCGCCGATCTCGTCGGCGGCCCGCTCGCCGCCGGCCGGCACCGGTCCGAGAAGCCGGCCGGAGTAGGCGACGTGGATCCGGTCGCACAGGGCGAGCAGTTCGGGGAGTTCACTGGAGACGACCAGGACGGCGACGCCGCCGGCGGCCACCGCCCGCAACCGGGCCAGAACGTGGTCGACGGCCCCGACGTCCAGGCCCCGGGTGGGTTGAGCGGCGATGAGCACCTTCAGGCCGGGGATGGCGACCTCCCGGGCCAGCACCACCTTCTGCTGGTTTCCACCGGACAGGGATCCCATCGGGGTACGCGGTGACGACGTCCGGATGTCGAAGGAGGCGATGACGTCCGCCGCGGCCGTGTCGAGGCGCCGCCGGTCCAGGAGACCGAACCTGCGGAAGTCACCGAGCCGGGCCAGGTACAGGTTCTCGGCCACCGACATCGCCCCGACCATCGCCTCGTGGTGCCGGTCCTCGGGGACGACACCGAGCCCGAGCGCGGTCCGCCGGGCCGGCGTGGCCCGGGTGATGTCCACGCCGCCGAGGTGCACGGTGCCGGCGTCGGCACGCGTGGCGCCGGAGAGCACGTGCACGAGGTCGCTCTGCCCGTTGCCCTCCACCCCGGCGATCCCGACGATCTCCCCCGGCGCGAGGGTGAGCGAGACGTCCGCCAGGATCCGGGTCCGGCCGGCCCGTCCCAGGGTGATCCCCTCCACCCGGAGCACCGGCTCCCGGCCGGCCGATCCGCCGGCCCGCTCCGCGGCAGCGTCGCCGACGGTGGCGTCGCCGGTAGCCGCGTCGACGTCGGTGGCGTCGCCGGTGGCCACGTCGACGCGAACGCCCAGGCCGGCGGTGACGGCGGGATCGAGGTCGTCCGGGTCCCGTCCCAGCATCAGCGCCAGCAGCCGGGGAACCGAGGCGTCCCCGGCCAGCGGACCACCACCGGCGACGGTGCCGGATCGCAGGACGGTGGCCTCGTCGGCGGCCGCGGCCACCTCGCCCAGCTTGTGGGTCACCAGCACCACCGACCTGCCGGACGCGGCGACGGCCCGGCAGGTGGCGATCAGCGCCTCGATCTCCGGTCCGTCGAGGACCGCGGTCGGCTCGTCGAGCAGCACCAGGTCCGGGCCGGGCAGCAGCGCCTTGACGATCTCCACGCGTTGCCGGGCCCCGATCGGCAGGTCACCGACGAGCGCGTCCCGGGGGACGGTGAGGCCGAACTCCCCCGCGATCCGCTCCAGGCGACGGCCCAGGTCCGCCTTGCGGAGCCGCAGTCCGCGGCCGCCGAGCAGCAGGTTCTGCTCCACGGTCATGGTCGGGACCAGCGAGAAATGCTGGTGCACCATCGCCACCCCGTGGGCCAGCGCCTGCGCCGGTGAACCCGGCCGGTACCGCCGGCCCCGCAACGTCATCGTTCCGGTGGTCGGCGCGAACCCGCCGTACACCAGGTTGCACAGGGTGGACTTCCCGGCGCCGTTCTCGCCGAGAACGCAGTGCACCGTTCCCGGGGCCACCGTCAGCGAGACCCCGTGCAGCGCGCGGACCGGTCCGAACGACCGTCCCAGATCCTCGAGCACCAGCAGCCCCATGATCAGTACGCCGTGACCGCGCCGGAGGCCAGCTCGCTCTTGGCCTTGGCGAGCAGTGCCGCGACCGCGTCGTCCTTCGTACAGAGGACGAAGTCGGTGCCGCCGTTGTCCGAGGTCAGCCCGAACCGGACCTGCTCGGCCTTCCACGTGCCGTCGAGGACGGCGTGCACCGCGTACTCGAGTTCGGCCCCGATGTCGGTCTTCACGTAGCCGACGTAGGCGCTGTCCGTGCAGTCGCCCGGGATCGGACCGCCGACCATGCGGGCGCCGGACTCCTTCGCGGCCTGTTCGATGCCCTGTTTGCCGAGGTTGACGATCTGTCCGAGCACGTCGGCGCCCGCCCCGAAGTCGGCCGCGGCGGCCTGCTTGGCTTTCGCCGGGTCGTTGAAGTCCCCGACGTACTGCGGCGCGAGGACCTCGGCGCCGGTTCCGGCGAAGGCCACCCCGTTGGCGTACGCCTTCGCGGCGTTGACGATGGCCGGCAGTTCCACGCCGCCGACGAACCCCACGGCACCCTTCTGCGACGAGGCGGCGGACACCACCCCGCTGAGGAACTCGGCCTCGGCCTGCTGCGGGTCGTAGTAGGCGAGGTTGGCCAGCGGTACGGCGTCGGCAGGCCCGCCGATCTCGACGAACGTCACCTCCGGGAACTGCGGGGCGACCTTGCGCACGTCGGCGTCGGTCTGGCCGCCGACCGAGACGACCAGGTCGCTGGCGGAGGCGAACCGGACCAGGGCCTGCTCGTAGTCGGCGGCCTCGACCCGCTCGACGTAGCTGAGGTCGACCTCGTCGCCGAGGGCCGCCTGCAGACGCTGATATCCCAGGTAGGCGGACTGCATGAAGCCGGTGTCACTGATCGAGCCGGGCAGGAACACCCCGACTTTGAGCTTGCCGTCACCGTTGCCGGCCTCGGCCCGGTCGTCGCCGCATCCGGCGATCAGGGCGAGCGGTAGCAGCGACGACACCGCGAGGGCGGCACTGCGGGCAAGGACCTTCATGGCGTTCTCCTCGGGGGTGGCGCTCTAGTGGTATACCACTAGAGGATCGGGAGACTTTGTTGTCGGCTCGTTGCGCCGCCGTTAGCTCTCTGCTTCCAGAACCTCTCGGTATACCGTTACGCGGTGGCCACCGACCGCACCCTGCGTGACACCGTCTACACCGCCCTGCGGGACCGCATCGTCGGCCTGCACCACCCGCCCGGCTCCCGCCTCATCGAGCGCGACCTCGCCACCGAACTCGACGTCTCCCGCATCCCGCTGCGCGAGGCGCTGCAACTGCTGCAACAGGACGGGCTCGTGGTGATCGTTCCGCGTCAGGGGGCGATCGTCGCGCCCTTCACCGCCGACGACGTGCGCGATCTCTTCGACGTACGCGAAAGCCTCGAAGTCCTGGCCGCCCGGCTGGCAGCGGAACGGGCGACACCCGCGGGGCTGGCGCGGCTGCGGGAGCACATGGACGCGGCGCGCGACGCGGCGCACCGGCACGACGAGGCCGCGACCGCCTCCGCCAACGCCGCCTTCCACCACGAGGTCGTCGCGATAGCCGCCAATCCGCTGCTCAGCGACATGATGCGGCCGCTGGCGGCGCGTGTGCAGTGGCTGTTCCACCTGACCCGCCGGCGCGACCCGGTGCGGCAGTGCGAGGAACACGAGGAGATGTACACGGCCTTCGCCGACGGGGACGTCACCGCGGCGGAACGGCTGGCCTTCGACCACGTGCGGTCGGGGCGCGCGGAGAGCATCGAGCTGGCCGGCGGGTGGAGCACCGGCGGCATCGACCCGGTGGCCGCCACCCGCACCCGCCGTCGTCTGGGCTGACCCGGGCCGGCGGTCGCCGTCACCCGCAACCGACCTCGCGTGGTGAATCGGGGCGCGCCCGCTGCCCCGACTCACCACCGCCCACCGCGCTGTGGTGATTTCGGGCGCCGTGGACGGCCGAAATCACCACGGCCAGGTGGGTGTGTGGCGGAACCCGGGCTGGCGGCTTCAGCGCTCGTCCCGGGCGTCGGAGCTCGTCCCGGGCCCTCGGCGTCGGAGCTCGTCCCGTGCCCTCGGTGTCAGAGACGGACGATCTGCAGGGCCATCTCGGCGAGGATCGCCGGCAGGTTCTGGACGGCCTCGCGGTCCTTGGCCCGTTCGGACGGGGAGAGGACCGCCCACTCGACCAGGGACGGATGCTGCTTGGCGTCGTTGTCGCGGGTCTCGGCGTAGGTCCAGCCCGCGGCGGTGCGTTCCTCGCACCAGCGTTCGTGTTCCAGCTCGGCCAGCTGGTCGAGCTCGGCCGGGGTGAAGGCGAACGGCTCGGCCGGGCCGACCCGCGGGGCGACCGTCGCGCCGATCGCCTGGATCTTCGCGCCGATGCCGGCGGCCTGACCGCGGTTGGCCTGTCTCGCGTCCTCGGCGAGGTCGTCCCACTCGACCATGGAGGCGTTGGCACCCATCGGCGTCCCTTTCGCCACCTGGGACGTCAGGTAGTGCGCGTGGACGGCCCGGGCCAGTCGTTCCGTGAGATCCTCGTCCAGCACCATGGGCCTACAGGCTAGTACCGTCGTGTCGATCATGCGAATACGACCGCGCAGGTCGTCCAGCAGATGGCCGGCGGTGCTCCCGAAGACCACGCTGTGATGCTTCAGCCGGTCGAGGCGGACCACCAGGGAACCCGGGTCGCCGGGCCAGAGGTGGATCATGGTCAGGGCGGTCGACAGCGCGCGCTGCTCGTCGTCGTAACAGACGTAGACGCGATGACGGTTCGCGGCCGGCACCGGCGCCGGACCGTCGACGACCGTCACGTCGCAGTGGTCGCGGACCACGTCCCAGGTGTCCAGCAGGGCGGGGACCAACGTGGACGCGGCGTCGTCGACAAGCGTCACCGGCAGGCGGCCGGCGCCGGTGAGGAGACGCCAGCGGCGGGCGTACTCGATCAGCAGGGACTGACCGAACGCACCCAAACCGATGATCATCAGGGGTGCGCCGAGCGGTTCGCTGCGGACCAGTTCCCGCGCGGCGAGTTCGTCGGCGACCAGGAAGTCCAGGCGGACACCGTCGGGGGTGGCGTGGCTGAGCCAGCGGGCCGCCAGCGCCCGGCCCAGCACCTGGTCGTCGATCCAGGCGTAGGCGCGCAACGGCCCGGACCGGACCAGGCCGGGCTCGACGACGGCGACGGCCGTCGCCACCGCGGCGATGTTCGGCGCGCCACCGCCCTGCTGGTGATCGACGCAGGCGTGGATCACGTCGGCACCGGCCGCGCCCACGGACCGGAGCGACAGTTCGTCACCGGCCGCGATCCGTTCCACCCGCCGGCCGTCGGCGAGGGCGCTCGCGGCGAGGGCGTCGGCCAGCGGCGTCTCGCCGACCACGACGACATGGCCGCCGGCGGTGCGGCTGCGCCAGCGTGACCACTCGCCGGAGAGCAGCACCCGCACGGTCTCGGCGAGGGCGAACAGGGTGACCGCGGGCGCCAGGAAACGCGCCACCTCCAGCCGCAACGGCAGCACGCCGCCGTCGCCCAGCGGCGCCGAGTCGAGCACGAAGAGCTGCAGGTCGTAGTAGAGGACGTCGAGCGGGCGCCGGCCGTAGTGCGCGTACTGCTCGGCGCCGAGGAACTCCTGCAGTCCGAGGAAGCCGAGCACCAGTGCCCCGGCGCCGAGAACGACGAACAGCCACCGGGTGCCGGCCCACAGCCGGCTCGAGGTGCCACCGGGGGTTTCGTTGACCGCCACGCAGGGACCTCCGTATCCGCGCCGCCTGTCGCAGGAGTATCCAGTGGATCGATCGACATCCCGAGGATCTGTCCATGACTTGACAGCGCGGGCGGTGCGGAGCGCGGTTTTCAGGCCCGATCGGGACCGGCGGGGAGCAGGCGCAGGGCCAGGAGGCCGCCGATGCCGGGGATCAGGACGAGCAGACGCGCGCGGAGGGTGGCGTCGCGGTGGGTGAGGGTGAGGACGATGACGAACAGGTAGGCGCAGCCGTGGACCGGGCCGGTCAGGGACGTGACCGGTCTCCAGTGGACGGTCACCAGGTTGACGAGCAGGACCAGCAGGGACACCAGCTCCACCGTGGCGGCGAGCGGCAGGGCGCGGGGCACGCTCACGGTCAGGCTCCCGTCGTCGAACCGGGGCGGACGATCATCAGGATCGTCACCGTGGCCCAGAGCAGGTTGAAGACGCCGGTGAGCATGGCCAGCCGGGCGGGCCGGACGGCCGGCGTGCCGGACAGGATGCGCTGCTGGTACGGCAGGATCAGCAGGCCCAGGATCAGGGCGGCGGCCAGGGTCAGCACGATCGAGACGACCAGCCAGGTATCGGTGAGAACGCCGAGGCTGCTCGCGGTGGCCAGGCCGAAGACCGGGACGGCGATGCCGAACACGGCGTAGACGCGGCAGATCCGGTGCAGCAGCGGCAGGGCGGAGTGATCGCGGCGGGCCGCGGCGGGGAACATGCCGGCGGCCACGGTCACCGGGCCGATCGCGATGATGGCCGCCAGGACGTGCAGGGAGAGCAGGAACTTCGTCACCGGGCGACGCTATGTCCGGGTGACCGACGCCGGAACTGGCTGGATTGCCGTGCACCGACGAATTCTGGCCACCCGTGACACGGGACGGCGGTTAGGGTGGCGGGCGTGCATGTCGTCGCCGTACTCGCTCTGGACCGGGTGATCCCGTTCGACCTGTCGACACCGATCGAGGTGTTCGACCGGACCCGGCTCGCGGACGGACGGGCACCCTACGAGGTACGGGTCTGCGGGCTCACCCCGACCGTCGACGCGGGCGCCTTCACCATCACGGTGCCCTACGGGCTGGACACCCTGCTCGAGGCGGACACCATCGTCGTGCCGGGATGTGCGGTGCTGACGGAGGGCGTACCCACCGAGGTTCTCGACGCGCTGCGCAAGAGCGCGGCAGCGGGCGCGCGCATCGCCTCGATCTGCGCCGGGGCGTTCACGCTGGCGGCCACCGGTCTGCTGGACGGGCTGCGGGCGACCACCCACTGGGTCGCGGCGGAACAGTTGGCGGCGTCATACCCGCGGATCACCGTGGATCCGAACGTGCTCTACGTGGACAACGGCATGATCCTGACATCGGCGGGTGCGGCGGCCGGGCTGGATCTGTGCCTGCACCTGATCAGGCGGGACTTCGGGTCGGCGGTGGCGGCGGACGCGGCACGGCTGTCGGTGATGCCGCTGGAACGCGAGGGCGGGCAGGCGCAGTTCATCGTCGCGGAACAGCCGCCGACACCGCGGGGCAGCACGCTGGAGCCGCTGCTGCTGTGGATGCAGGAGAACAGCGAGGCCGACCTGACGCTCGACGCCATCGCGCGGCGGGCCGGGGTGAGTGTGCGGACCCTGAACCGGCGTTTCCGGGAGCAGACCGGGACGACGCCCCTGCAGTGGCTGCTGCGGGCCCGGATCCGGCGGGCGCAGCACCTGCTCGAGGCGGGCGATCAGCCGGTGGAGCAGGTGGCCGCGCTGGCCGGGTTCGGGTCGCCGGTCGCGTTCCGGGAACGCTTCAAGCGGGTGGTGGGGACGAGCCCGGCCGGTTACCGGGCGGCGTTCCGCAGGCCCGGACCCGTCACCGAGCCGGAGCCGTCGCGATCAGGGCCTGGTCGACGGTGGTGAAGGTGCGGAACGTGGCGCGCAGGCGGGTCCGCATGGTCATCCGGACGAAACGGGACGGGCCGGCCAGCAGGACCTCACTGCGGTGGCGGCGGGCCAGGTTGCGGGCCCGGACCAGGGTGCTCAGGACCGGCGGGTCGACGGTGCCCGCGCCGCTCAGGTCGACGATCACGGACGGACGGGTGGCCAGGGACTCGTCCAGGGCCTGCCGCAGGGGCCCGATGGCGTCGATGCTGACGTCGCCGGTCACCCGGATGACCGCGGCCGCCGGGAACATCTCCACCGCGATCTCCGACAGGTCCGGGATGTCGACGGCGAGCGAGCGCGGCGGCGCCACACAGGACGGGCACCGGTGCGGTCCGCGGGCGAACGACGAACCCGTCCAGCCGCTTCCGGTCACGGCGGCGTGGACCGATTCGGTGTCGTGCAGCCCGTAGGCGCCGGCGGACGCCACCTCCCCACAACCATCGCAGATCAACTCGACGCCGGATGCGTCGGAAACGGCGGTCATGGGTGGCCCCCTCGTCGCTGATGGTGTTCGGGAATCAACCCTCCGAGGCGGAGATGTCGACCATTCCGCGAATTCATGACGGTCGTATGACGACGGCGCGGTGCCCGATTCTGTGGCTTCGATGCCGGGTGGGCCCGGATGGACACGGCGGACTAGGCTCGCTCAACCAGACCTGTGCACCCCTGTGAGCGAGGCCCATGCATGTCACCACTAGGCGAGCAGCACGGCGACAGCCTCGACGACGAGGACCTGGCCCAGCGGGTGGCGCAGGCCCTGCGCCTCGATCCTGAGATAGGCCGCCACCAGCTGAAACTCAGTGTGCAGAACCGCGTGGTCATCCTGACCGGGCATGTGGCCACCGCCCGGGACAGCGGCATGGCCTCGCAGCGGGCGTGGTCGGTGCCGGGCGTGTTCGACGTGTGCAACCGCATCGGCGTGGCGGGTCACGCCGGACCCGTCGTCTGGGACTGGCCCGGCATCGGGTGAACAGCACCATAAGCTTCGGTTAAATCACCCGATCGGTAAAACCCGGCTCATTCCAGCAGGCCCTGAATGTCGGCGGCGGTCAGTTCGGCCGAACCGAAGTCGCCGCCGTCGAGCACGCTGCCGGACAGGGCCGCCTTGCGGGCCTGCAGGGCCATCACCTTCTCCTCGATGGTGTCCTTGGCGACCAGGCGGTACACCATCACGTTGCGGGTCTGGCCGATCCGGTGGATCCGGTCGATCGCCTGCGCCTCGGTCGCCGGGTTCCACCACGGGTCGAGCATGATGCAGTAATCCGCCTCGGTCAGGTTCAGCCCGAACCCGCCCGACTTGAGACTCACCAGGAACACCGGGGCGTCCCCGGCCTTGAAACCGGCGATCACCTCGGACCGGTCCCGGGTCTTGCCGTCCAGGTAGGAACAGTCGATCCCGGCGTCGGCCAGCCGGTCCCGGGCCGCGCCGAGGAACCGGGTGAACTGGCTGAACACCAGGATCCGGTGCCCTTCGGCGACGATGTCGGTGACCCGCTCGACCAGGGCGTCCAGCTTGGTGGAGGCGACACCCCGGTGCTCCGGGTCGACCAGGCCGGCGTCCAGGCTCGCCTGCCGCAGCAGGGTCAGCGACCGGAAGATCTCGAACCGGTTCTTCTGCATGTCGCCGAGCAGGCCGAGCACCTTCTGCCGCTCCCGCTGCAGGTAGGTCTGGTAGATCCGGCGGTGCCGCGGATTGAGCTCCAGCTCGATCGTCTGCTCCTGCTTGGCGGGCAGGTCGGCGGCCACCTCGGTCTTGCGGCGGCGCAGCATCAACGGCCGGATCCGGCGGCGCAGCTGGGCGAGGCGTTCCTGGTCCTGACCGCGTTCGATCGGACGGCGGTAGTAGTCGGCGAACCGGTCGTGCCGGGGCAGCAGGCCGGGCGCGGTGATCGACAGCAGCGCCCACAGCTCGGAGAGGTTGTTCTCCATCGGGGTGCCGGTGATGGCCAGCTTGAACGCGGCCGGCAGCCGGCGGGCGCACTGGTAGCCCTGGGAACCGGCGTTCTTGACGAACTGCGCCTCGTCCAGGATCAGGCCGGCCCACGGCTGGGCCGCATAGTCGTCGAACTCCAGACGGAACAACGTGTACGACGTGATCACCAGATCGGCGCCGTCGATCGCGGCCGCCAGGCCACCGGGGCGGCGGGCCCGGGTCTGCTGCACCACCCGGACGTCGAGGCCCGGGGCGAACCGGGCGGCCTCGGCGGCCCAGTTGCCGACCACGCTCGCCGGGGCGACCACCAGGAACGGATCCGGTGTGCCGCCCTCCTGCAGGACGTGACAGATCAGCGCCAGGGTCTGCACCGTCTTGCCGAGGCCCATGTCATCGGCGAGCACCCCGCCCAGACCGTGCCGGTGGAGGGCGGCCAGCCAGTGGAAACCCTCCTCCTGGTAGCCGCGCAGAGTGGCTTTCAGCGTCGCCGGGACCGGCGGGCGCGGGGTGTCGCCCTCGGCGTAGAGCGAACGGACGGCGCTGTGCCAGTCCGCGGCCGGACCGGTGACCTCACCCAACTCGCCGAGGTCCTGCCAGACCCCGGCCTGGTGGCGCCCGACCCGGACGGTGTCGGCCGGGGCGTCGTGCAGCTCCCGGGACTCGGTGATCAGGTCGCGCAGGCGCCGGAACTCGGGACGGTCCAGTGTCACGTAACGCCCGCTGGGCAGGATCAGGAACTCCTGCTCGGCGGCGAGCGCCACGAACAGGCCCCGGAAGTCGACCTGCTCGGTGTTGATCGAGACCTGGACGGCGAGGTCGAACCAGTCGCGCTCACCGCTCTCCACGCTGGTGAACGCGACGACCGGCGCCGCGGGCTCCTCGACCAGGTCGCCGGGCATGTCGACGGCGACGCCGGGCAGCGCCGCCAGCTGCGGGACGAGGTCGCGGAGCAGCCGGATCATCACGTCGCCGTCGACCACCGTGGGACCGTCCGGCGGGAGGATCGCGGCGGCCGCGCGCAACGTGCCGGCCCGCCACCCCTGCTCCGGGCCGGCACCCAGCGGCTCCCGGTGGTCCTCGCCGCCGATCTCGGTCACCCACTCCCAGGACAGCGCCAGGCGCCGGCCCGGGAGTGGGCGGCCGGTCAGCGTGAGCGTCGCCCGGTCCAGATCGGGCAGCCGCACCGAGTCGTGCATCGCGACGACCTCGGCCCGCCGGGTGAGACCGGGGTAGTACTGCCGGAGGAACCGCTGCTCCTCGGCGACCGGCACCACGATCGGCGGGGCGAGCAGGGCGGACGCGGCCTCCGGGCGCACCGGCCGGGCCAGCGGTGCCAGCCGCAGCGCCTGCGGCAGGCCCCGCGGGCTGCGGTCCCACCAGGCGACCCCGTGCGCCGGGTCGCCCACCAGCAGCAGACGACCGGGATCGATCACCGATGAGCCGTCGGTCAGCACCGGGCGCAGCCGCAGATCGTCGCCGTCGCGGTCGGCGCGCACCGAGAACCGCACCGGCTCCGGGCGCACCACCACCGGCTCGGCGCCGCGGCCGGCAGCGACCAGCGGCAGCCCGGCCTCCTGCGCCTCCAGCAGGAGGTCCCACACCCGGCGGCTGGCGAAGTCGTCAAGGCCGATCACCCGCGGCTCGGCGTAGTAGTAGGGGTCATTGCCGCGGGCCAGGATGCGCAACTCCTGCAGCAGCGCCACGTGCCGGCGGGTCTCCGGGGCGCCGCCGTGGAACGGATACGCGAGGTTCTGCCAGGTCACACCGGTGCGGATCCAGCCGGTGCGGCCCGGGACCACCGGCCGCAGCAGGATCCGGGCGGGGTCGGCGTCGACCTCGAACTGCAGGCCGATCTCCGCCCCGGCCGGGGCCTCCGCCACCCCGAGTGTGTCCGTGGTGGGGTCCTCGTCGCCGAACAGCGCGGCCAGGGCCGGCTCCCAGGGGCGGGCGGCCCGCTTGACGACGGCGTCGAGGCCGGCGGCCAGCACCAGGGCCAGCGGGTGGTCGCAGAGCGGCGCCCGGAAACACGGGCAGTGACCGTCGACAGCGGTGACCGCGCCGTCCGGGCCGATCATGACGTTGGCCCGCGCGCCACCGCGCACGGTGTTGCGGATCCGGCCGGAGGCACGCCGGCCGGCCACGATCCAGCGGGCGTCGAGGATCTCGCCGGCCGCGACCGCGGCCCGCGCCGCCTGGAAGGCCCGGGCGCCGACGACGTCGCAGACCGCCGCCTCAGCGTCCGTCAACACCCTGTCTGTCAGCACCTTGTCCGTCACGGCAACGAGGCTACCCAGCAGACGTGACGGTCTCCGGCCCGGCCGGAGCATCGGGGTCCGCACCGAGGGTCCCGGGAACACGAGGCCGCCCCGTTGCGCGCCGGCCTTCCTGTCAGGGGTACGCGTGAAGCACCGTCCCCGGCTACGCCGGCCCGATCAGTTCCGCCACCCGGGCCGCGTCTCCCCAGGACAGGGTGAACCCGGAACCGCCGTGCCCGTAACACGTGACCACCCGTCCGGCCCGTTCCAGCCGGCGCGCCGACCGGGCCGGCCGCAGCCCGACCGCCCGGGACAGGACCGGCTGCCCGGCCAGTGCGGGCACCAGCGCGCGGACCCGGCGCAGGATCGCCTCCTCGGTGGCCGCGTCGACCTCCTCGTCCCAGCTGCCGACCTGGCCCGTCCCGCCGCACACCACGTCATGGGTGCGCGGCACCACGTACGTCAGCCCGTCCGGGTGGTCGTCGTCGGTGAACCACTCGGTCAGGCCGGGGTTGGCGAGGCGTACCACCTGTCCCCGGATCGGGTAGATCTCGTCGTCGCCGCCGAGCAGGTCCCCCGACCGGATCCCGGCCGCCACCACCACCGCGTCCGGGTCCCCCACCTCGCTCACCAGTTCCTCGGGTCCGGTGGCACGGATCCGGGCCACCGTGGTGGTCACGCCGAGCGCCGCCACCCGGTCCTGGAGCCAGACGAGGTACCGGCCGGTCTCGACGACCGGCACCGTGCAGCGCACCCCGTCGGCGGTCCGCTGATACCCGGGCACCGCGGCGGTCCAGCTCAGGTCGGCCCCGTCGCGCCGGACCCGGACCAGCCCGTCGCGCATGAAGACCGCGGTGGCCGGGTCCGCGGCGAGTTCCTCCAGCCGCTGGTAGGTGACCCGCCCCGACTCCAGCACCCCGCCGTCGATGGCCACCGCGTGCGGGAACCAGATGGCGGCGGCCACCGCGGACACGCTCTCCGACGCCGCCCGTTCCGCGACGATCCGCACCTGATGCCCGGCGACCGCCAGCTCATGCGCCACGCTCAGCCCGACAACGCCCGCTCCGACAACCACGATTCGGCTCACAACCCCACGCTAGGCACCCGCCGCGGTCCCGACAAGATCAGCTTTGCCCGGCGGGAAAGACACGATCAGCTCGGGTACGGGCGGAGGGCCGGATCAGCTCCGGCGGGCGCGGAGTTCCAGGGCGGGCAGCCGGCGCAGGAGCAGGTCGACGGCCGGGCCGAGCAGGAAGATGACGACGAACGTGCCCGGGCCGACCGCCGCGCCCAGGAACCAGCCGAGCAGAGCGCCGCCACCCTGCACCAGGCTGTAGCTCCAGCGGAACGGCACCGGCGGATCCCACGCCAGGGCGGCCGCCTCGGTCGGCCCGGCACCGGTGCCGCTGCCCAGGTATCCGGCCACCCCCAGCGCCAGCACCGGCAGCGCCACGACCGTCAGCAGCAGCCGGGCGGCCATCCCGTCCGGCGCTCCGACCACACCGAGCAACGCCGAGATGGTGAGCCCCACGACGACCGGCTGGGCGATCGTGCCGAGCCCGGGGCGGGTGCCGCGCAGCCACGCCATCACGACCAGGACCAGGCCCACCGCACAGTTGACCGCCACGAACGGCAGCCCGGACGCGATGGTGATCCCGTTGATCATCGTGGAGTAGCCGTCCGAGCCGAGCGCCGCCGACAGCAGCAGCGCGACGCCCACCCCGAGCACCACACACGACACCAGCAGCTGCACGACCCGGCGTATCGTCACGCCCCCATGCTGCCAGCAGCCTCGGGCATCCGGCCGCGCCGACGGCGGCTGATCTCGCCGGACGATCCGGTGGCCGTGGCCGTGGCCGAACCGCATCGAGTACGCGGAAAGACCGCGCCCGTTCTTGACCTGAACCCTGGGGTACGGGTTTAGCGTCGCCGCATGACCACTGTGCACGGCGGGGACGTCGACTACGAGAGCACCGGGGCGGGTTACGCGGTGCGGCGCCGGCCGGACCCGCGGATCACCGCGATGATCCATGCGGCGCTGGGGGACGCCCGGACGGTGCTGAACGTGGGTGCCGGGGCCGGGTCGTACGAGCCGGCCGACCGTTACGTGCTGGCGGTCGAACCGTCGGCCCGGATGCGGGCGCAGCGGCCGGCCGGCGCGGCCCCGGCGCTGCACGCGACCGCGGAGGCGCTGCCGTTCGACGACGGCGGTTTCGACGCGGCGATGGCGACGGTGACCGTGCACCAGTGGAGTGACGCCGCCCGCGGGCTGGCCGAGATGCGCCGGGTGGCCCGCGGGCCGGTGGCGGTGCTGACCTTCGACGGGGACGCAGTGGACCGGCTGTGGCTGGCCGATTATGTGCCGGAGCTGATGGCCGCGGAACGTCGCCGCTACCCGGCGGTGGCGATGATCGCCGGTGCGGTGGGCGTCCGGGCCGAGGTGCTCGAGGTGCCGGTGCCGATCGACTGCGTGGACGGGTTCACCGAGGCCTACTACGCCCGGCCGGAGCAGTTCCTGGATCCGCGGGTACGCGCCGCGCAGTCCGCCTGGAACTTCGTCGACCCCGCGGCCGCCGCCGGCGGGCTGGGCCGGCTGCGTGCCGACCTGGAGTCGGGTGCGTGGGACGACCGGTTCGGCCACCTGCGCGAGCAGCCGGAATTCAGGGGCGCCCTACGGCTGATCGTCGGCCGTCCCTGACCGGACCCCGTCCAGTCGGTGGTTCTGCCGGCGACCCGGATCTCCACGTGTGTCCAGCGCCGCCCCGGCCGACAGGGCGGTGCGCCGTTTCATCGGTACCACCTCAGCGTGACGGGGCCGAGCAGGCCGTAGCCCTGGCGGGCCGCGATGCCGAAGACGGACGGGCCGGTGATGCGCAACCGGTTGAGCAGGGTGGTGGCGACCTCGACCTCGACGGTGTTCCGGCCGGGGTGAAGGGCCAGGTCGGCGACCGGTTCCAGGACGTCGACCGGGGGCAGCAGACGGCCGTTGAGGCGTACCCGGCAGGTGTCGACGACCTTGCCCAGTGACAGCAGTGCCCGCCCGCCGGTGGCCGTGTCGATCGTGGTGCGGTAGGTGCCGACACCAGACACGTCGGCCAGTTCGGGCAGCGCCGACCAGGGCACGAGGCCGGTGAGGGTGAGGTGGTGCGCCGTCGCGCCGTCCGGCCGCCAGTCCTCCACCGACAGATCCCAATCGGTCAGCTCCATCGGCGGATCGGTGAAGGTCCGGATCCGCACCGGGATCCGGGCCCGCTGGAACACGATCAACCGGGACTGGCCGGGTTGCAGGGCCACCCGGATGCGGACCCGGTCGCCGTCGCGGGTGAACGGGATTCCGCGCCGCTCCCCGGTCCACGCATCCAGCAGGACCGGCACGGTCGTCCGGGAAGTGGTGGCCAGCCACACGTCCTGGTCGATCGCGGTGATCACCCGGTTCTCCGCGTGCCGGGCGTTGGCCAGGTAGTAGAGGTCGGTGTCGCCGTCGACGCGGTGCACGGTCATCAGGGACGAGCGTTCGTACTCCACGGCACGGTGGACGCCGAGCGCCTCCAGGGCCGCCGGGATACCGCCCTGATCGGCCACCACGCGGACCGCCGGCTGTGCCAGAAGCTCCGCCACCAGTGGTTTCAGGTCGACCGGATGCGCGTCGGACCAGTCACCGACCACGATCGTCGGCAGCCCGGAGCGGGCGAACTCCACGAGACGGCGCGCTGCGCGTACCCCCAAGGTGTGATCTTTTGATCGGAAGACGTCGCCGTCCAGGATCAGCGCCCGGTATCGCGGCGGCCCCAGCCTGCCACCCCGGACTGTCGCCGCGGGCAGCGCCAGCGAGGCCTCGTCGACGAAGCCGTGCGTCCAGCCGACCGGGATGCCGTCGTTGGTCGCCCAGGGTGCGCCGATCCCGGTCGCGGTCCAGCCCTTCTGCCGGAAGAACGCCAGGTCGGCGCGGGCGGTTCCGGTCTGGAGCAATCCTTGGGTACGCGCGAACCAGTCCGCGATCCCGCGTATGTGCCGCCAGGTGGGCTGCCGGGGACCCCACGCCTCCGCATAGCCGATGCCGGTCCCGTTGTAGGGCGAGAACGCCGCGAACCCGGGCCACTCCGCGCCCGGCGCATCCCGGTAGGCGAACCCGTGCAGGACAGCCTGGTTGACGCCGCCGGCGAACACGCTGCCCATCGTCTGGAGCACCTTGTTCCACGTGGTGCTGTACGCGCCGTTCGCGTAGGCGGCCGCCTCGCAGGACAGGACCGTCGTGCCGGCCATGTCGCGGGCCGAGGCGAGCACCCGGAAGTCGTCCAGGTTCTTGAACCCGAGCGACTCCCCCTCGGCCACGTCGAGCAGTGTCGCGCTGCGGATCGCGTCGGTCGTCAGCCCGTACGGCTGGGCACGCAGCCGGAGCCCGAGCGAGTGCGCGAAGTCGCGCAGTGGCAGCAGGTGGTGTTCGTGGTACAGATCGGACAGCACCTGGCTGACCGCGTCCCGCGCGTGGTTCGTGGTGTCGCTGTCGAAGGCGTAGAGGTACTTGCCCTTCGGCGCGATCACGACCGGCAGCAGCGGCAGCAGGTCGGTGCCGGTCCGCCGGCCGAACGCGGCGACCAGGTCCGGCGTCCAGATCGTATGGTCCGACTCCAGCTCCAGGGAGTCCTCGAACAGGTCACCGCCCGCCTGCCGCAGCAGCCGGCGGATCGGCCCGGTCAGGATCAGGCGGTTCCAGGCGTCGACGATCGCGGCGGTGCCGGCCGCGCTGAAGTGGTCGACGACGAGCGCGTCCGGGTCGGTGTGCGGCCCGCCCTCCGGCTCCTGCCCGGACCCCTGGATCCGGTAGGTGAACAGCAGCCACTCGCCGTCGGCGACGGTCACCTCGACCTGCCCGTCCACCGGGATGAGGGTGCGCACCGAGGTGGGGTCGAGCACGCCGGCCGAGACCAGCCGGGCGATCTGCACGGCGAAGACTCCGGGCGCGACCGCCGCGGTGATGCCCCCGGTGAACGGGGTGACGGTGTGCACCAGTTCCTTGGCGGCGGCCGGGTCGTCCGGGGTGATGCCGGGGACGGCGGCCGGCCAGCTCGGGCCGACGGCCAGGTCGACGGTGATGCCGCGCCGCTCGGCCTGGCGCAACGCCGCCTCGACCGCCTCCCGCCAGGGGGCGGTGCCCCAGCCGTGGCCGACGGCGTCCAGGTCCACCCGCACGCTGTGGTGCACGTCCTGGATCTCGGCGCCGGCGAAACCGGCGTCGGCGATCTGGTCGATCTCCCGGGCGATCTCGGCCGGGTCGACCAGGCCGTGCGGCCACCACCATCGGAACTTGGCGCCGGCGGTGATGCCGGCGCCGGCCTTCGTCCCGGCCACGGCGGGGACGGCGGGCCAGGGCAGCGCGGCGGCCGCGCCGAGGCCGAGGATCGTGCGGCGTCTCATCGGGTCGCCTCCAGGTCGCGGTGACGGCCGCCCGCGGGCGCAGGGTGCGCACGGCGGCTCCTGGGAGAAATCGTTTCAATGCAGCACTCATGAACCGCGTGCTGCCGATTCGGCAGCACGCGAGGGCGCCGGAAAGCCCTGGTGAGCAGGCTTTATGAAACGTTTTAACAAGGTGGCAACCGTCACGTTACATACGCTCATCAATCCCGTCAATAGCGCTCGGTGGATGCCAGCCGACAGTCGAAATCGACGGCAATCGTTACCATGCGAGGACTTCCAGCGAGCGGGGCGGCCATGCCACGACCCAGGGAACCTCACCGCGACGCGGGGACACCACGCCCCCGGCGCACCCACGGCGGAACACACAGCGTCGACACGGGACAGGCCGACGCCTCACACTCCAGCACCCACGGCGAACCCTTCGGCACGGCTTCTCCGGTGACCCACCCGACCGGCCAGCCGGGCGGCATCCCGACCGGGCACCCCACTCGCATCGGCAAGCGGGAGGACCCACAGGTCAAGCGCGCCCTGGAACTCGAGAACTCGGCAGCGGTCCAGCTCGCCGGGAAGGGACACAATCTCCACCAGAATCCTTCGACAGCCCAGATCGCTCAGGCCCGGGAGGCTACCGGCGACACCGGCAAGCCGAAGTCAGAACCGGACTTTCTCCTCGACGGTCGGGTCTTCGACTGCTATTCACCGTCACCGACGAAACCCGTTCGAGGCATCTGGACCGAGGTCGCCGAGAAGGTGTCCGACGGCCAGACTCAGAGGGTCGTGGTGAACACCACCGACTGGCAGGGGGACATGTCCGATCTACAGCGACAGTTTTCCGACTGGCCGATCGATGACCTGAAAGAGGTCAAAGTACTCACCCAGAACGGCGACATAATGCAGATCATCCCCTTCGACGGCCCGAAGTGAGCGTGACGCATGGCGATCGAGTACCGCCTGACCCTTGCCGGAACGACCACCGCCGAGCAGGTCACCGCACGGGCCCTCCCCGATCCCAGCGAGCGGCCGACCGACGGACCACCCCTGTTCTCCGCGGATCTTTATGACCGATACGGCTTCTTCCTCACGATCCGCGCCGGCCGGAACGGCTACTACGACGCCGAAATGGACAATGACACGTGGTGGGAGTGGGAGCCCGCGGAGTACGTCAACACCACCTTCCGCATGGAGAAGACCGGGGACCCCGATCGGGCACTCAACAATGCGCTGTGGATCGTGCAGAACGTACTGACCAGCGGGTCCGAGGACGCTGCGTTTGCCGTCAACGGAAACTGGCTGCTACTCACCCGAACCTCGGGCACACTCGTCAAATATCACCGTGCCGATTGGTGGGACTTCCACGAAACGGCGAACAGCATCATTCCCGGGTGACTGTGGAGGCGGGTATGAGTGACGCGGAGACGCTGCTGGACCCGGAGGAGTCGTGGGATCGGGTGGCGGCGTGGAAAGCGGGGATCGACGATCTGGCGGCTCGCACCAAGGTGATGAGTGAGCGGGTCGGGGAGCTGACGGTCAGTGCTACCGATCACCGGCGGATCGTCGAGGTGACGGTTGATGCGCAGGGGGCCCTGGTGGACATCCGGTTCGGGTCCAGCCTGCACGGATATCCGCCGGAGACGGTGGGCCGGGTCGTCATGGAGACGGTTGCGGACGCGCGGCGGGAGATCGTCCGGCGGGCTCGGCGGATCGTCGGGGAGACGATCGGGGACGACTCGGCGGTGGGGGCGGCCATCGTGGACCGGCTCGCGCGTTCACCGCAGGGCGCCTCGGGGTGGCCGTCGGACCATGATGGGCGGCTCCGCGACGAGAGGTCGGGTGAGTGGTGATGGCGGACGTCGTACGGGTCGATCCGGAGCAGTTGCGGCAGCACGTGACCAATCTGGCGATCGTCCGGGAGCGGCTTGTCGCGATCCGGGCGGCGACCGTGGGTGTGGGCCGGGACGACGGCGCCTACGGGACGTTGTGCAGCTGGCTTCCGGCGGTCCTGGAGACGCGACTCGTCCGGCAGGAGGAGATCGTCGGACGGCTGGTCCGGAACCTCTCCCTCTGCGCGCAGTCGGTGAGTGCGGCTGCCGCCGCGTACGAGCGGGCCGACCGGGACGAGGGCAGCGACCTCCGCGCTGCCGGGGCGCAGCCGTGACCGATGAGCGGCCGGTGCTGGATGCCGCGGCGGACGCCACGGCGATCGGGGACTACGACGGTCTGATCGCGGCCATCCGGAGTGGTGACTGGGTGGACGGGCTGCTCGCGGGCGGGTCGCTCGGGTTGTCGGGGCTGTCGGTGGTGCTGGATCCGTTCAGTGCGCTGTTCGCGGGCGGCCTCGGGTGGGCCATGGAGTACTTCGCGCCGCTGCGGACCATGCTCGACGACCTGACCGGGTCGCCGGAGTCGGTCGTGGCCCAGGTGAGCCGATGGGACGAGATCGGCCGGGAGATGAACGACGCGGCGGTGGAGTTGCGGTCGTATCTGAACGGGGACCTGCCGGATTGGGAGGGGGACGGCGCGACGGCGTACGCGGGCCTGATGCGGCACAACATCGTGGCGATCGACGCGCTCGGGTACACCGCGACGGCGATCGGGGCGATCACGGAGGCGGCGGGGAACCTGGTGCGGTTCACCCGGGACATCGTGCGGGACCTGATCGCCGACCTGGTCGCCCGGGTGGTGGTCTGGGCGGCGGAGTCGCTCCTCGTGGTGACGCTGCCGATCGTCGCGTCGCAGGTCGCGGCGGCGGTCGCCACGTGGGCGGGGCGGATCGCCACCTACGCCGGGGCGCTGATCACCAGTCTGACCAATTTGACCCGGCTCGTGCATTGATGACGGCCAGGGGCTCGTCTTTTCGGATCACGGTGCCGGCACTTTCCATCATGGAGATCAACATATAAGTCCGCCGTGATAGGCCGTGTCGATACCGCGATGACCGTGTGACGGTGATCGGTTACTCACACGGTGTCGATTGCGGGCTGATCCGTGGACGGCAGGCGGCGGGTTCATCGGATTGGGTGAGGGGGTGGTCGGGTGTCTGGATCGGGGACCGGCCACAACCAGGTCCTTCCCCGTCCGTGGAGATATCTTCCTTGACCGACCAGCCCCTCACCCCGCCCGCCGGACAGCCCGGATCCGCTCCCGGACAGCCCGGGTTCCCGACCGGACAGCCCGGGTTCCCGACCGGACAGCCCGGGTTCCCGACCGGACAGCCGGGCGTTCCGGGCGCCCCCGTCGCCGGATATCAGCTTCCGCCGGGATATCAGTTCCCGCCCACCCCGCCCCGGACGAAGAAGAAGTGGCCGTGGATCGCCGGTGGCGCCGGCGCCCTCGCCCTGATCGCGTGCTGCACCGGGGCGCTCACCACCGGCGACACCACCGACAGCGTCGCCACCGGATCGGACACGCCGGCGTCGGCCTCCGCACCGGCGAAGGCCACGACCGAGCCGACGAAGGCGGTGAAGGCCGAGGCCACCAAGAAGGCGGCCGCCCTGCCGGGGATCGGGGACGCGGTCAAGGACGGCAAGTTCCAGTTCACCGTCAAGAAGGTGACCTGCGGCAAGAAGTCGGTCGGTTCGTCGGTGCTGAACCAGAAGGCGCAGGGGCAGTTCTGCCTGATCAGCGTGAATGTGAAGAACATCGGTGACGAGAGCCAGATGTTCGCCGGTTCCAACCAGAAGGCGTACGACGCCGAGGGGACCGAGTTCTCCAACGACTCGGGAGCGGAGATCTACGCCAACAGTGAGGCGGAGACGTTCCTCAACGAGATCAACCCGGGGAACGCGGTGACCGGGACGCTCGTCTTCGACGTGCCGAAGGCGACGAAACTGACCCGCCTGGAACTGCACGACTCCCTTTTCTCCGGCGGCGTCGAGGTCAGCCTGAAATAGCGGGACTCGCCGGTGGGCGCCACCATGCACGCGGGTCGCCCCGGTGGGCTTCACGTTCTGGACGCGCCAGCGGCCAGTGAAGGCTGCCGGGGCCCTCGGCGGGAGCGACGGTCCGTACCCACCACCCCGCTACGACATCGATCTTCTGGTGTCAGTCTTTGCCTGTGGTCAGGGACCTGGCCAGCAGGGAGGTCGCGCGGTCGGGGTCCCGCGTCAGTTCCCGCAGCAGCGGAAGGGCCTTCGCGGGCGGCATCTCGGCCAGTGCCTGGGTCAGGCGCAGACGGGCCGGGGCATCGGCGGCGGACAATGCCGCGGTGATGGCCGCCATGATGTGGTCGGCCATGGCGGGGTCGACGGCCATCTCGCCGAGGAATTCGGCGGCCTCCACGTCGTTGGGGCCGGATTTCACGATGCCGATCAGGGCGGGAACGGCGTGCGGCGCCCCGCGCGCGCCCAACGCCAGAGCGGCCTGGTGGCGCACCGCCGGATCGGTGTCGTGGAGGGCGCCGGTGAGCAGATCGGTGTTCGGCAGGTCCAGTTCGGCCAGGGCCAGCACCGCGCGCCGGCGGATCTCGGGGTCGGCCGCGGTCAGGCCGGCGGTGAGACCGGCCGTGCCACCGGTGGCCGAACGGGCCAGCGCCCAGCGCAGGGCACCGGCCACGTTCGGATCGGATTCGGTCAGGGCGGCTTCGGCGAGGGTGTCCGCGGGCAGCCGGGTGTTCTCCGGCGGGGCCAGGACGGACTGCTGCCGACGGGCGGCGTCCGGGGAGTTCAGGTGGTGCAGGAGGGCCACCACCCGGGCCACAGCCTGCCAGTCGGCGGGGCCGGCGGCGTCCACGGTGCGCAGGCGGTCCACGAGTTCCCGCTGTTCGCGCAGGCGCTCCTCGCTCTTCCGGATCAGGTCCTGGACCAGGGCGTCCGGGGTGAAACCGGGATCCTCCAGCGCCCGGACGATCTGGCGCAGCGACAGGCCCAGCGAGCGCAGGCCCTCCACGTGGAAGATCCGGCGCACGTCGTCCGGGGTGTACTCGCGGTAGTTGCCGACGGTCCGGCCGGTCGGGCGGACCAGGCCCAGGGTGTCGTAGTGCCGCAGCATGCGGGCGCTCACCCCGGACCGGCGCGACACCTCACCGATCAGCACGCGGGGCTTCCCGGACCGAACGCGACCGTGCGGGTCGCCGCGGTGACCGCCAGGTCGAAGCCCGCCTCCGGGTCGCGCAGCAGGTGCAGCGTGGCCGTCGCATGGGCGCGCACCTCCTCGTCGGGGCCGGACACGGCGCTCCGCAGAGCGGGCTCGATCATGTCACCCAGGGCGGTGAGGGCGCGGCTCAAGCTCAGGCGCAGATCACGGTCGCCGCGGGCCAGCTCCCGGATCAGCTCTTCGGCCAGGGCCGCCCGGGCCTCTTCGGGAGTGAGGAGAACGGCGGTACGCCACGCCGCCCGTGCCACCTCGTCGTCCGGGTCGTGCAGCAACGCGGGCGTGATCGCCGGCCAGACACCCCGGTCGCCGATCTTGGAGAGGGTGTGCAGGGCCTGGCTGCGGGCCTGCGGGGTGGCGGACGTGAGTTCGGCCAGCAGCGCCGGGACGGTGCCGGCCGGCGGCAGGCGGGTCAGCGCCCAGGTGAGCATGTCGCGGACGAAGAAGTCGGGTTCGGTGGCGCTCCGGTCGATCAGCGCCCCGGCGAGGGCCGGGTCGGGGTTGCTGCCCAGGTGCAGGGCGGCCTTCAGCCGGAGCGAGGAGTCGGGGGCGTTCAGGGCGGCGAGCGCGCGGTCGGTGTCGGTACGCATCGCCTCAGTGAAGACCTTGCCACGGTGACAGGGTCAAGCCCGGATCGCCGGGGACGGGAAGCTACCGCGACCGGAAAGGCTGCCGATGGTGCGGGTGTGGAGGTGCTGTACGACAGCGACCGCACCCACGTCGTCCGGCTGCAACAACCGGACGGCTCCTGGGTGGTGTGCAAACGACCGCTCGGCCCGCGCGCGGCTGACCGGCTGCGCAACGAGGTGGCCGTGCTGCGCCGGCTGCACGGTGTGCCCGGCACGCCGCAGCTCGCGGCCGGGGAGCAGACCGAGACGCTGACGTTGCGGGACTTCCCCGCCTCCCCGCTCGCCGGGCTGCCGCTGCCGTGGGACACCGGGGAGCTGATCGGGTTCGGGCAGGCGCTGGCCGAGGTGCTCGCCGGGGTGCACCGGCTCGGGGTGGTGCACCGCGACGTCAGCCCGGCGAACATCCTGGTCGGCCCGGACCGGCGGCCCACGCTGATCGACTTCGAGCTGGCGGTGCTGCCGTCGCAGGAACGGGAGGCGCTCGACACCGACGAGGGGCTGGCCGGCACGCTGCCCTATCTGGCGCCGGAGCAGACCGGGCGGACCGGGCGGCCGGTCGACCACCGGGCCGACCTGTACTCGCTCGGGGCGATCCTGTACGAGCTGGCCACCGGCGCCCCACCGTTCGGGCGGGACCGGGACACGCTCAGCCTGATCCACGATCATCTGGCCCGGATGCCGGACGCGCCGGCCGACGTGACGCCCGGTCTGCCGGTCGGGTTGTCGGAGATCGTGATGCGGCTGCTGCACAAGGAACCGGACCGGCGGTATCAGAGCGCCGAAGGTCTCGCGTACGACCTGCGTGTCCTCGGCGAACGCCGGGACGCCGGCCGGCCGGACGGTTTCCGGCTCGGCGCCCGGGACTTCCCGATCCGGATCGCGCCGCCGTCGCGGCTGATCGGCCGGGAGGCGCCACTGGCCACCCTGCACGAGCTGCTGGAACAGGCGGTGTCCGGGCACAGCCTGCTCACCCTGATCACCGGTCCGCCCGGGGTCGGCAAGACCGCGCTGGTGGAGCGTCTGCGGCCGGCGGTGACGGCGGCCGGCGGGCGGTTCGTCTCCGGCAAGTTCGACCAGTTCCAGCAGGGGCGCGGCGGTGACGCGCTGCGGGAGGCGTTCGACCGGCTGGGCACGCTGCTGCTGGCCGAGCCGGACGACGTGGTGGCCGGTCTGCGGGAGCGGCTGCGGGAGGTGCCGGACCATCGGGTGTTGTGCCGCGCCATGCCCGCTTTCCAGGCTTTCTTCGGCGAGCGGTACGACGAGGTGGTGAAGAACTCCCCCGAGGCCGACTTCGCGAAGGCCCGGCGGGCGGCGCTGGGACTGCTCCGGACCGTGGCGGGGCCGGCCAGCCCGCTGGTGCTGTTCATCGACGACCTGCAGTGGGCGCCGCCGGGCACGTACCGGTTCCTCGACGACGTGCTCGGCCGCGACGACCTGCCCGGGGTGCTGCTGCTGGGCGCGTACCGGCCGGACGGCGTCGACGAGACCCACCCGCTGAGCGCGATCCGCGACCGGCTGCGCCGCGAGGGGCAGCGCGAGATCCTGCTGGACAACCTGGGCGCGGACCAGCTGACCACGCTGGTGGCGGAGATGCTGCGGCTGCCGGCCGACCGGGCGGCCCTGCTGGCCGGGCTGCTGGCGGAACGGACCGGCGGGAACCCGTTCGACACCGCGGAACTGCTCAACGCGCTGCGCCGCGAAGGGGTGCTGGTGCCGGACGGCGCCGGCTGGGCGTGGTCCGACGACGCGGTCCGGCAGTTCGTCGGGCACGGCGACGTGGTCGACCTGCTCGGTGCGCGGATCGAGGCGCTGCCGCCGGCCACCCGGGACCTGGTCGAGCTGATGGCCTGCCTCGGGCCGGAGACCGGCGTGGACCTGCTGGGCACGGCGAGCGCACTGACCCGGGCGGAGATCGACACGGTGCTGCGCCCGGCCGTGGACGACGGCCTGGTCGCGGTGCACGAGGACACCGCCCGGTTCCGGCACGACCGGGTGCAGCAGGCGGCCTTCGAGCGGATCTCCACGGCGACCCGGGCCGCGTTGAGTCTCACCCTCGCACGCCGGCTCGCGGCGGTGCCGGGATGCGAGGCGGCGGCCGCGCCACACTACCTGGCCGGGGTGGGTGCTCTGCTCGTACCCGGAAAGGCACGGACCGGCGAGAAGCAGGCGGCGGCGGATCTTCTGCGCCGGGCCGCGGCGGCGGCCCGGCGGGTCGCGAACCATGCGGGGGCCGAGGCTCATCTCGCGGCCGCGGCCCGGCTTCTGGCGCAAACCGATGCGGGGTACGCGGACGCGCACGCCGAATGGCACGCGGCGCTCTGCGCGCTCGGCCGGTTCGACGACGCGGACCGCCTGTTCGCGGCGATGCTGGCCGGTGATCCGGACCCGGTGTGGCTGGCCGGGCCGGCCGCCGAGCAGGTCGGTGCCCTCACCCACCGGCGGATGCTCGGTGAGGCCCTCGGCCTGGGCCTGGACGTGCTCCGCCGGCTCGGCGTGGAGGTGCCGGCCCCGCAGGACCGGGAACGCGCCACCGCGGCCGGGCTGACCGTGTTCTTCCGCTGGCTGGCCACCGCCGGCGACCCGGCCACGCTGCCCGCCCTGACCGACCCGCGGCTGCTCGCCGCCGCCCGCCTGACCGATCTGCTCGCCACCGTCGGCTACCTCACCGACAAGGACGTGCACGCCTGGATGATCGCGCGGATGGCGCAGGTCTGGGCGTCCGCCGGCATCGACGAGGCCCTCGCCGGCCCGGTCAGTCACCTCAGCTCGGTCATGATCACGAAGGGCGACTACCGCAGCGCGGGCACCGCCGTCCGGCACCTGCTCGCCGTCGCCGACACCTACGGGTGGGAGGCCGGCGCCGCCCGGGTCAAGTACATGCACGCCGTGGTCACCGCGCCCTGGTGCGAACCGCTGACCCGGTCGGTCCGGGTGGCGCACGAGGCCCGCGACGGGCTGCTGCGCGCCGGGGACCTGCGCAACGCGCTCTACACCTACTACGCCTCGGTGTTGCAGTTGCTCGGCTGCGCCGACCTGGACACCCTCGGCCAGGAGATGAACGCGGCCGCCGCGTTCGCCGACCGGATCGGTGCCGGCCACGAGACCAGCACGTTCGCCGACGTCAACCGGATGATCCGGGCGATGCTCGGCACCGGCGGCTTCGACGACCTGGACGAGGACGCGTACCTGGCCGGGATGGCCGGCGCCGACATGGCCGCCGCGATCTACCTGACCCTGCGGTCGCTGACCGCCGCGGTCCTCGGCGACGACGCGACCCTGGACCGGCACAGCGCCCGCGCGGTCCGGCTGCTCCCGGCGATCCCCGGCAGCTACGTCACCGCGATCGCCCACGTGGTGGCGATCCTCGGCGCCCAGGTCCGCGGCTCGGTGACCGATCTGGACCGGAGCCGGGACTTCCTGGCCGCCCGCGCCGCCGACCAGCCGGCCAACTTCCGTCACCTGCAACGGTTCGCCGAGGCCACCCGGGCCGCGATGCTCGGCGACTTCGGACAGGCCGCGGCGGCGTACGACGAGGCGATGGCCGACGCCGAGACCGCCGGGCCGTCCTGGCACCGCCCGCTGATCGTGGAACGCGCCGCACTGTTCTACCTCGGCCACGGGCTGGACCAGGTCGGCGCGCACCTGCTCGGTGAGGCGCTGCGCGCGTACACCACCTGGGGTGCGACCGCCAAGGTCCGGGCGCTGCGCCGGGCCCACCCGTCGCTGTCCCGGCTGCCGGCGACCACGGCGACCACGTCGCTGGGCACCGGGCACAGCGTCAGCCTGTCCAGTGCGGACATCGACCTGATCGGGGTGGTGGAGGCGGCCCGGGCACTGAGCTCGGCGACCTCGCTGGACTCGCTGCGGGTCAGCGTCCAGCAGGTGCTCAGCCGGCTGACCGGGGCGACCGCGGTGCACCTGATCCTGTGGGACACCCAGGGCTGGACCCTGCCGCCGGACGGCACCCGCCCGGAGCTGCCGGTGGCCGAGGCCGCCCACCAGGGGCTGCTGCCGCTGACCGCGATCCGCTACGCCGAACGCACCCGGGAGCCGCTGCTCGTCGACGACGTGGCCCTGGACGACCGGGTCGGCCGCGACCCGTACCTGAAAGGCCTGGAACACTGCTCGCTGCTGGCGGTGCCGGTGCTCAACCACGGCGAGCCCCGGGCGATGCTGCTGCTGGAGAACCGGCTGAGCCGCCGCGCCTTCTCCACGGGCAGACTGGACGCGGTCCGGCTGATCGCGGGTCAGCTGACGGTGTCCCTGGAGAACGCCCGCCTCTACGCCTCGCTGGAACAGAAGGTGGCGGAACGGACCGAGGCCCTCAACGAGGCGAACCACCGGCTCGAACTGATGACCGTGACGGACCCGCTGACCGGCCTGCCGAACCGTCGCAGACTGACCACGTTCCTCGCCGAGGAATGGCTGCGGGCGCAACGCTCCGGTGCCCCGATCGGCGTGGCGATGATCGACATCGACAACTTCAAGAAGTACAACGACCATTACGGGCACCAGGGCGGCGACGACTGCCTGCGCCTGGTCGCGGAGACGCTCCGGGCGAGCGTACGGGTGACGGACCTGGCCGCCCGGTACGGCGGCGAGGAGTTCTGCCTCGTGATGCCGGGGGCGGGGCCGGCGAACGCGCTGCTGGTGGCCACCCGGGCGTGCGAGGCGGTGGCCGCCCTGCACGAGCCGCACGCCGCCACCGACGCCGGCATCGTGACGATCAGCGTCGGCGTGACCACCGGCAGCCCGCAGTCGCTGGCCTCCCCGGAGCAGTTGACGAAACTCGCCGACGAGGCGCTGTACGAGGCGAAGCAGGCCGGCCGCAACCGCGTGGTGAGCCGCTGACGCCGGCGCTCCTCGTCCTTCTCCGACGGCCGTGGGATCGCGATGATGCGGGGTACACCGCCCGTGGAGGTGGTCACCATCGGCGCGCCCGAGCAGGCGGACGTCACGGAGACTCGACGACCTCGACCGGTGATCACACCAGAGGGCGTGCCCCCATGACAGTCGATCCGACCGCCGAGACCGTGGCGGCGCGCGTGACAGGTGGTCTCCCGCGCGGAAGCACTTGATCCATTGACTTTCTTTACTATTGAGTGACAGCTTTGTCATCGACTTGTTTCGCTGGCGAAGGTGGGTCACAGGTGCGGGATCGGGTTCGGCGGAGGGTGGCCGCGGCGGCGGGGCTGGTGCTGGTGGTGATGCCCGCCCCGGCGGCGCAGGCCGGGGGCAAGCAGTCGCGGACGGTGGTGTCGGGGGACGCACGGTTTCAGGTGCTGTCGCCGACGCTGATCAGGACCGAGTATTCGCCGGAGGGGAAGTTCACCGACGGCGACACCGGCAACGTCGTGGGCCGCGACGGGTTCGCCGCGGTGCGGTTCACCGAGAAGGTCGAGCGGGGGTGGCTCACCATCGACACCGGTCAGACGACCCTGCGCTACCGGGTCGGGTCCGGGCCGTTCACTGACGACAATCTCAGCGTACGGCTGAAGACCGGCCCGCAGACGGTGACCGGGCAGCCGTGGGCGGGCCGGGGTGTGCCGGACTGCGTGGCCGGGACGCTGTGTGAGGCCGAGGATGCGGCGCTGGACGGGATCGGGCCGGCCTCCGACCACCGGGACTACACCGGTCAGGGGTTCGCGGCCGGTTTCCAGGGTGTCGGCGATTCGCTCGCCTTCGCGGTGGAGGCGGACGCGGCCGGGACGCGGCAGGTGACCGTCCGCTACGCGAACAGCACCGGCGGGGACGGGCAGAACACCACGCGCTCGCTGACCGTCACGGTCGACGGGGTCGCGGCCGGGACGCTGAGCCTGCCGCCGACCGGGAACTGGGACACCTGGGCGCTGGCGTCGGTGCCGGTGGGGCTGGGCGCCGGACGGCACGAGATCCGGCTGGTCCGGGGTGCGGCCGACTCCGGCAACGTGAACGTGGACAGTCTGGCGGTGCTCGCGCCGGGCGCGGGATATCCGGGGCCGGTGCCGCCGGCGCCGCAGCCGTGCGCGTACGGGACGGTGTGCGAGGCGGAGACCGGTGCACCGGTCGGCGGGGCGAAGAGCGCCGACGACCACAACGGCTACTCGGGGGACGGTTTCCTGGCCGGGCTGGAGACGACGGCCGCGGGGACCTCGTTCACGGTGACCGGGGTGCCGTCCGCCGGTGACTACCAGGTGCAGCTGCGGTACGCCAACGCGCAGGCCGGCAGCCAGCCGACGCAGACGCGGACGGTCGCCGTGGCGGCGAACGGTGGCACGGCGGTGACGGCCGACCTGCCGCCGACCAGTGGATGGGACTTCTGGCGTACCCAGAACCTGTCCTTGCGGTTGAAGGCCGGAACCAACACGCTCAGCCTGGGATGTCCCACCGCGCAGAGCTGCCACGTCAACGTGGACACCATTGCGGTCACGGCGCGTAACGCACCGCTGCTCGCCCCGCACGCGCCGCTCGGCGGTTACCGCCGCGGCCTGGACGGTGTCAACGGTGGCGCCCGCACCGAGGCGGGCCTGCTCTACCAGGACGGATGGTCGCTGCTCGACGATTCCGCGGGCCATCAGGACGGGTACGTCTTCGCCTACGGGCAGGACTACCGGCGGGCGCTGCGGGAACTCTCCGTGCTGACCGGTCCCACCAAGCTGCTGCCGAAGTGGGCCTACGGCGTGTGGTACTCGGAGTACTACGACCGGACGGCCGACGAGTTCGACGCGATCGTGGACCGGTTCAAGGCGGAGAAGGTGCCGTTGGACGTGCTCGTGGTGGACACCGACTTCAAGGCGCCGGACCGGTGGAACGGCTGGTCGATCGATCCGACACGGTTCCCCGACTGGAACGCCTTCGCCGCCGGCCTGCACGCCGAGGGGGTGCGCACCGGGCTGAACATCCACCCGAGCATCCTCGGCACGGATCCGCTGTTCCCGCGGGCGCAGGAGATCGCCAAGGGCAGGCTGCAGCGGTCCGGCTGCAACAGCGGCGCGGACTGCTACGTCTTCGACTGGGACGACCCGGACCAGCTGAAGGCCTACTTCTGGCTGCACGACCAGATGGACGCGGACGTGGACTTCTGGTGGCTGGACTGGTGCTGCGACGCCTCCCGCGGCTCCGATTCCAAGATCAATCAGGAGTACGCGGACCGCACCGGTTTCGCCTTCTCCCGCGCCTACGGGTCGTTGCAGACCGGCGGGTACGGCAACCCGGGGCCGATCGCGGCCGGGCCGTGGGCGGACAAGCGCACCACCCTGCACTTCACCGGTGACACCATCTCCAACTGGGAGACGCTGCGGTTCACCGTCGGGTACACGCCGGCCGAGTCGGCGGCGACCGGGCTGGCCTCGATCAGCCACGACATCGGCGGGCACACCGGCGGCCTGCAGGAACCGGGCGCCGAGCCGGGAAGCACCAAACTGCCCGACGACCTGTACGCCCGGTGGGTGCAGATGGGAACCTTCCAGCCGATCGACCGGTTGCACTCCAACCACAGCGACCGGTTGCCGTGGCAGTACGGTCCGGCCGCGCAGAAGTCGGCGACCAAGTTCCTGCAACTGCGCAGGAAGCTGCAGTCCTACACGTACGCCGCGGCGGCCGAGGCGACCCGCACCGGCACCCCGATCGTCCGGGCGATGTACCTGGCGTACCCGGGTGAGCAGGAGGCGTACGCGACGGCCGGCAGCCAGTACCTGTACGGGCCGGACATGCTGGTGGCCCCGGTGACCACCGGCGGCGAGACCGCCACCACCAGTGTCTGGTTCCCGCCGGGCAGCACCTGGGTCGACTACTTCACCGGCAGGAAGTACGCCGGTGGCACGACCGCCCAGGTGACGACGACGCTGGACACCATGCCGGTGTTCACCCGGCTGAAGCGTTGAGGTAGCCGTAGGTCAGGGCCGGATCCGCCGTGATCCGGCCGGTGGCCAGCAGGTCCCGGGCCACGTCGTGTGCCGTCGTGTAGGCGGCGCGGGCGAGCCCGGGACCGGCACTGATCCTCGACACGCCCAGGGCGGTCCAGTCGGCCGGCCCGGCCAGGACGTTGACCGGGGCGCCGACCGCGGCCAGGAGTTCCGCCACGGCGTCGGGGCCGGCGCCGATCGGGAAGACGCCGTCGGCGCCGGCGTCCAGGTAGGCCTTCGCCCGGGCCACCATGTCGTGATCTCTGCCTTCTCCGTCGATACGGGCGTTGAGGAACATCGACGACACCCGCCGGGCCTCGGCGATGCGGCGCACCCCCGCCCCGAGGTCGCCACCGTCCTCGATGTTCACGCCGACCGCACCGGAGTCCTCGACGGCCCGGACCGTCTCGGCGACCCGCCCGTACCCGCCCTCGATGTCGATGGTCAGCGGCACCGTGACGGCCTCGGCGATCCGCCCGGTGGACTCGGCCAGCAACTCGAGGGGCAGGTGACCGCCGTCCCGGAAACCCCGGCTCCACGCGACACCGGCGCTGGTGGTGGCGATCGCCGCAGCGCCGAGGCTCGCGACCAGTCGGGCGCTGAGGACGTCCCAGACGTTCGGCAGGATCAGCGGGTCGCCGGGGCGGTGCAGGGCACGGAAACGCTCCACCGGGCCGGTCATGCGAAGTTCAGCTTGCCGGTGCGGGTGCGCTTGAGTTCGAAGAAGTCCGGGAAGGCGGCGAGCGCCACCGCCCCGTCGAAGATCTTCGCCGCCTGTTCGCCGCGCGGGATGCTGTTCAGCACCGGCCCGAAGAACGCCACCCCGTCGATGTGGATGGTGGGCGTGCCGACGTCCTCGCCGACCGGGTCCATCCCCTCGTGGTGGATCCGGCGCAGCTCCTCGTCGTGGTCGGTGCTGCGGGCCGCCGCGGCCAGCGAGGCGGGCAGTCCCACCTCGGCCAGCGCCTCGACGGTCACGGCGTCGAAGTCCTTGTCGCCCTGCGGGTGGATCCGGGTGCCCAGGGCGGTGTAGAGGTCGCCGAGAACCTCCTCGCCGTGCTGCCGGGCTGCGGCGGTGACCACCCGGGCCGGGCCGAGCGAGCGGTTCACCAGGTCGCGGTACCAGTCGGGCAGGTCGCGGCCCTCGTTGAGGACGAACAGGCTCATCGGCCGGAACCGCAGGTCCAGGTCACGCAGCTGCCGCACCTCGAGGATCCAGCGCGAGGTGATCCAGGCGAACGGGCAGGCGGCGTCGAAGTAGAAGTCCACACGGGTCATGACAGTCACGCTAAGCGGCGCAATGGCCCCGGCCCAGGTCCAATTTCCGACTGAATCAAAATACCAATCATGAGTTTTCAGGTGCACCTGGACGGCACCGGCGACCTCGCCGCGCAGGTCTACCGGCAAGTGCGGGAAGCGATCCTGGACGGGCGGCTGCGCCCCGGGGAACGCCTGCCCGCCAGCCGGGAACTGGCCCGCACCACGGCGGTCTCCCGGACCACGGTCTCCACGGCCTATGAGCGGTTGCTGGCGGAGGGGTTCGTCAACGCCCGGGTGGGCTCAGGAACCTTCGTCGCCGACTCGACCGGTCCGGCGCCCACGGCTTCCGCCCTGCGGCCGCGTACCCGTGACCATGGTTCCGGCACGTCGCCGGACGTCGTTCTCGACTACGACCTACGGGCCGGAACCCCCGATCCCGCGTTGTTCCCGATGCCCACCTGGCGGCGGCTGATCGGCCGGGAACTCCGCACCGGCCGCATGCACCGTGGCGACGCCGCCGGGATCGTGGCGCTGCGGGCCGCGATCGCCCGCTGGCTGGGGATCTCCCGGTCGATCCGCACCACAGCCGACGAGGTGGTCGTCACCCACGGCACCCAGCAGGCCCTCGACCTGATCGGCCGGGTACTTCTCGCACCGGGCGACGTGGTCGCGGTCGAGGAACCCGGCTATCCGCCCGCGCGTGCCCTGTTCCAGTCGATGGGCGCCCGGGTGACGGGCGTGCCGGTGGACGCCGAAGGCCTGGTCGTCGACGCGATCCCGTCGCAGGCACGGCTCGTCGCCGTCACGCCGTCGCACCAGTTCCCCACCGGGGTGACGATGTCCCTGACCCGCCGCCGCGCCCTGCTCGCCTGGGCCGGTCGGCACGACGCCGCGATCGTCGAGGACGACTACGACAGCGAGTTCCGCTTCGCCAACCGGCCCCTGGAACCGCTGCGCAGCCTGGACACCGGTGGGCGGGTCGTCTATGTCGGATCGTTCTCCAAGACCATGCTGCCGGCCCTGCGCCTCGGGTTCCTGATCGCGCCGGCGGGCCTGTGGGCGGCGCTGGTGCAGGCCCGGCAGATCACCGTCCAGCACGGCGATCCGAGCACCGAGGCGGCGATGGCCGCGTTCCTCGACGAAGGACTGTTCGCACGGCATCTGAAGACCGTCACCCGGGTGTACGCGCAACGCCGGACCTTACTGATCGACGCGCTGCACGGCGAGCTGGCCGGCCTGCTGGAACCGGTGCCGTCGGCGGCCGGCCTGCACCTGAGCGCCCACCTGCGACACGACGTGCCGGATGTGGCCGCCCGCGCCGCGCGAGCCGGGGTGGCGGTGCAGACCCTGACGGACTTCGCGCAGTCCCGGCCGGCCCGGAACGGCCTGGTGATCGGCTACAGCTCGATCACCGCAGAGCACCTGCCGGCGGCGCTGCACCGCCTGGCCCGCTGTTTGGCCTGATCGAATCGGCGCGCATTGGCCCTGGTCACCGGCCGCCGCCCACCCCACGGTGGAAGCCGATGCACACGCTGACCCGCGTCCACCTGATCAGTGCGGTCGGGGACGGCGCCTTCCTCGTGACCGTGGCCCTCTACTTCACCCGCATCGCCGGCATGCCGGCGACCAGTTTCGGACTCGGCATGTCACTGGCCTGGGCCGCCGGGTTCCTCGCCGGCATGCCGCTGGGCCACCTCGCCGACCGGATCGGCCCGCGCCGGGTCGCGATCCTGCTGGCCGCGGGCACGGCGACGTCGGTGGCGCTGCTCCCCCTCGCCCACGACCGGTGGGCGTTCCTGGTCGTCATCGGCGCCTACGGCATCTGCCAGTCCGGGTTGACCGTCGCCCGCCAGGCGCTGCTGGTCCGCCTGGTCGCCGCCGAGGACCGGACCCGGGTGCGCGCCCGGCTGCAGGCCCGGATCAACGGCGGGCTGGCGGTGGGCGCGCTGATCGGCGCGCTCGCTCTGGCGATCGACACCCCACCGGCGTACGCGGCAGCGCTCGGTCTCGACGCGACCGCGTTCGGGGTGGCCGCTCTGCTGCTGAGCCGCCTCCCGGAGAAGACGGCTGAGCAGCCCGTCCCCGCAACCGGCCTGGTGCCGGCGGTACTGCGCGATCGCCCGTACGCCGTCCTGGCCCTGTTGAACGCGGTGATGCTGCTGCACATGCCGCTGCTGACCCTGGTCCTCCCGTTGTGGATCGCCCAGGCGACCGGCGCGCCCCGCTGGATGGCCGCCACGATCCTGGCCGTCAACACGATCAGCGTGATGCTCTTCCAGGTCCGTGTGGCTCGCCGGGTGGGCGACGTCCCGTCGGCTGCCCGGGCCGTCCGCGCCGCCGGGCTGGTGATGCCGGCCGCCTGCGCGCTGTTCGCCGGCACCGCCCACCTCGGCGCACGGTGGCTGGTCTGCGCGGTCCTGGTGCTGGCCGCGCTCCTGCAGGTGTTCGCCGAGATGCTCCAGTCGGCCGGCAGCTGGGAGATCAGTTTCGGTCTCGCCCCGGACGGGCAGCACGGCGCGTACCAGGGCCTCTACCAGAGCGGCGTGCCACTGGCGCGCATCCTCGGCCCGGCGGCCCTGACCGGCCTGATCCTCGAAGGCGGCACCGTCGGCTGGCTGATCCTGGGCACGCTGATCGCCGCCGCCGGCCTGCTCACCACCCCGGCGACGCGGTGGGCCCGGCGGCAGCGCCGAGAATCGCCCCGGCGGAGCGTGCAACCTTAGAGCCCGCGGTCACCGTTCCACCTCCGTCGAAGGAGGTCAGCTGATCGTGAGAGCCGAGGACGAGGAGGAGTTCCGCCGGTTCGTGGCACCCCGGCGGCGGGCCGCCCTGGTCCTGCGCTACTGCCAGGGCCTGATCCGGTCCAGAGATAGCCGTGCCAGTGCCCGAGGGTCATCCCGCTCCTCAATCTGTCGTCAGGTGCGGTGGGCCACCGTCCGGCAGCCCACCCGGTGTGAACTGGGCTTGCGGATCAGGCGTTGTCGCCCGGCCCGGTGATAGCGGCGACGAAGTCGGTCATCTCCGCCGCGCTGAAGCGCAGCGTCGGGCTGGCCGCGCCGAGCTTGGTGTCACGGATGGCGTAGGCGCCGGGCTCGCCGGGGATGTCCGCGAACGAGACGCAGGACTCCAGGCTGCCGCCGATGTTGCCGCCGCACGGCGTACGGAACGCCGTTTCCGGGACCTCGACCGAGTACAGGTCGTCGGTGTCCATGGCATGTTCTCCTTTGCGTGTGCGCCACGAGGTCCGTCCTCGCGGGTGGTGCATTCGCCCCGGTCTGGTCGTCGTCTTTCGCAGGGAAGGCGACCGGACCGGGCGTCTGGAAGGCTGAGAAGTCGATCGCTCGGCGTTCATGAAGAGGCGCTTTCGCTTCCGACTACGGGATGCGCCGGCTTGTCCCCGCCGTGGGTGCCGTAACAGACGCGGCAACGGGCGTGCAGGGCGTCGGCTGGCTGATCGTCGCTGGGGACGTAGCGATGTGGCCGGTAGTCGAGCCGTTCCACGGTGACATGCGCGGCCGTGACAACGGCGAGGTCGTAGCCTGCCTCGGCGAGGTCGTAGCCTGCCTCGGCGAAGCAGAAGCGGAAGC
Organism: Actinoplanes rectilineatus; assembly: GCF_000962825.1. Classification (GTDB taxonomy): domain Bacteria; phylum Actinomycetota; class Actinomycetes; order Mycobacteriales; family Micromonosporaceae; genus Actinoplanes; species Actinoplanes rectilineatus. The sequence goes on along the minus strand of NZ_JZKF01000002.1, from coordinate 251,253 downwards.
GATGGCTGTAGAAGCCGGTTTCCAGCACCGACGCCATGACCGCCGGAAGCGCGGCCCCTCCACGCACTCAGGCAAGTAGACGAGCGCTGCAGGTGGGCAGTGCCTCATGATCACCGTCAGGCCGCCCGCCCGGTCGATGCAGACTCGTGAGCGTCGAACCAACCGAGGATGCGGTCGAAGATCGCCTCGTCACGGCCGCTGGTGCGATGCCCGTCAGCGCGGTCGTCGATCATGTCGATCGCGCAGGACTCCAGGTAGAGCCGCAGCGATCGGCGATGCACTACGCCCTGTTCGGCCAGCTCGACCTTGCCGGGTGCGCACGGCCACGGTTCACCGCAGGCCAGGCAGTCCCACGTCGGCCGATCAGGCTGGTGCGGCGTCCTCGGGACCAGCATCAATGGCCACCGTTCGCGCGGCGCCGTTGAGCCGGGGTGAGTGCTCCCGCTCGCCCGACCTGGTTGTAGGACTGCGTCGGCAGCGCCGACCAACTCGGAACGCTCGGCGTGCCCGGCGGGGCGGTCGCTGCGGGCAGGTCGGCGGTTGTCATCGCGCCGCACTGCGGGCACCACCGACTCTTGACCTTGAAACTGATCAGGCCCGCCAGGAACCCCACCAGGAGCGCGCTCGTCGCCGCTATCGCCACCACTGGGATTCACCTCCGTGAACGCGGTGGTTCGTGGTCGTCGCCATGTCCTGCCTTCCGTAATGTCGAGGGCACGCCGACCTGCGACGTACTGTCACGGTGGCCCCGCCGGACCGCACGTTTGTCGCGGTGCGGCGGCGACCGCGTGCCCAGTCTCGATTCAGGGGGTGGCGGCCGGCATGGTGCGGTGGTCGCCGTGGGCTTCGCTGCTGTTCACCACGTGTTTCGGTCACAGCGTGGCGGTCCGGTGACCCAGAAATGAAGGCGACAGGCGTCAGCCGCTGTCAGCCGACGCGGCAGGTGTCGGAGTCCAACCCGGATGGCGTACGGCTACTGTGCGCTGATGAGCGTTGAGCCGAAGCGAGCAAGTGTTTGGACCATCCACGGCGAGCGCGTCGTCGACGACACCCGCCGGGCGGTGCTGAGCATCGCGGATGTGGAGCTACCCGACGGCGTCCGCTTCGAGCAGTATGTGCTGCGGATCCCGGCTGCCGCGATGGTCATCGTGCTCGACGACGACGAACGTGTACTGATGATGTGGCGGCACCGGTTCATCGTCGACCGCTGGGTCTGGGAGCTGCCCGGCGGCTACCTCGACCCAGCCGAGGACTCCCTGACCTGCGCTGCCCGCGAAGTGGAGGAAGAAACTGGCTGGCGGCCACGCCGCATCGAGAAGCTGATCAGCTTTCAGCCGATGGTGGGCACGATCGACCAGGAGAACATCGTCTACCTCGCCCGCGGTGCCGACTTCACCGGCGCGGCCCCGGACATCAACGAAGCCGAACGCCTCGGCTGGATCCCGCTCGACGAGATCCAGCAGCACATCGACGACGGCACCATCGTCGGCGCCGGCTCGGTCTCCGGCCTGCTCGCCCTGCTGCTGCGCAAGGCGACCGGCAGACTCTAGGCGCTGGCCAGGACCGGCCGGGCCCGCTCGGCGAAGTCCTGCACCGCGGGTAGCCCGATATGCTTGGAGAGACGGTCGGCGAGATCGGTCAGGTAGTCGCGGGCGCGTGACGAATACAGCCCTTCCGCGGCTTCGACTGCGTCGACACCGACCCGTGCGGCTTCTTCCGGTTCGCCGTTCTGTGCGTGCGCCACGGCGAGCAGGACGAGGTTGAACTGCCGTCCCCGCGCATACTGTCGGCCGTCCATGTCCAGCGACCGGGTGGCGAACCGTGTAGCGATATCGCCTCGGCCGAGTGCGGTGAAGCAGTGACCGAACTTCGCCGCCAGGTACGACTCGTCGAAGTAGCCGATCCACTGCGGTTCACTGGTTCGGTCAGCCTTGTCGAAGATCGCCTCAGCCCTATTCAGGGCCGTCGCGCATGCCTTCTCGTCGCCGCCGACGGCATAGCCTTGGGCTTCGAGAACTGCCGACTCCGCCTGGATCGCGGCGATGCCCGCCTCGGCTGCTGCGCGGCTGGCCGCCTTGGCCAGATCCACCGCCTCGCCGGACGCGCGCAGGAACGCGGCCTGATGGCTCATCGCCGCCAAGATCTCTGCTCCCAGCGCCCGGTCACCGGCACCCGCCGCGAGGCGCAGAGCCTGGATCAGGTATCGCTGGGCCAGCCCGTGCATCCCGGCGTCGTACGAAGCCCAACCCGCGAGCTGGGTCGTCTCCGCGACCGCGGACAGCAACTGGCGGCCGGTCTCCGCGTCGTAGCGGCCGTTGATCAGCTCGGTGACATCGGCGTTGAGAAAGCGCACCAGGCTGTCGCGGATATGGCCGCCGCCGAACTGGTTGTCCAGCGTCCGGTACGTCACGGTCATCCGGCGCACGGTCTCAACGTCGGCGGCACCGATCAGCCGCTCACCGTTGCCGGCCGGGCGCTCGTCGAGCGACGACATCAGCCATCGCATCGCCGCAGGCAGGAAGGCCGTCGCGCTGAAGCTGACCTGCCGAAGAAGGTTCCGCCGCTGCATATCGCCTCGCCAAAGATCAACAGCGACATCTATGCCGTGTCGCCAGTCCGGCGCGAACTCTAGCCCGGACGGAATGGCCATCACCGCTTGTTCGACCGCGACGGGCCGTGCATCGGTGTCGGCTGACACCTCGGACACCATGGCGGACAACTGCCCGCCCGCTTCGAGTGCCTGATCCAGCAGAACCGCGACGGACAGACTCGGCCGTTTGATCCCCGATTCGAGATCCCACAGATGGCCGTGCGAACAATGGATCATCCCGCCGAGCCGACGCAGCGACAATCCCTGCTGCTCACGCAGTTCCTTGAGCCTGCGGCCGAAGGCAGGATGGGCAACAACAGTCCGTCGCGGCATCGGCCACCCCTAACGATTCCGATGAGCAGTGACCCCGGTTCTACGAACCGGACATCACCGGACACCATAGCCCTGAGGAGACGTTTCCGGAGCCCACAAGACCAGGTGGATCAGGCACGATCACGCTGGAGCCCTGCAGCACGGCAGACTCATCCGGAATGCATCCCGCAGCTGCCGTACTCACCCCGCGCCCGTTAAGCCGAAGCTCTGAGAGACTGTCGGGTGACTGGGCGGTTACTCCGTGACGGCCGGCGAGCGACCTCAGCACCGTGGTCCCTACCGGTTCGCCGGCCGCGGCACGACCGCGCTCCAGCCACTCGACGGCCTCCTCCACACGCTCGTTCTCGCGTAGCAGCCGGGCGATGAGCACGTATCGGTCCGGGGTGGACAGGTCCTCGGCGTAGAAGGCCACCAGCATGTCGACATCCCGGTTGCCTGGATCATCTCCTCACGCAGCGAACGCACGGTCCAGTCACCAGGGTCCGCGCCGCGTGCGGCGTCCAGAGCGTTCCAGTAGGCGTCCAGGCCGTCCGTGCCCAGGAGGTCGGCCACGTCGGTGATACTCATGTCCAGGATGTCCACTCCGGTCAGCCGGAAGTCGGCGAACCAGATTCCCAGCTCCACCGGATCCGGTGGAGCCTCGTCGCAGGCGGTCAGGAACACATCCCATGCCTCGGCTGCCGAGGCCAGGGCGGCCCCACTGTGGTCCTCGCTGCGCCCGGCGGCCTGGCCCAGCAATTCCAGCACACGCCGGAGCAGCGGTCGGACCTGCTCGGCGTGCTCGGGCAGCAACTCGGCCAGGGCCGCGATGACAGCATCCGCCCTGTCGGCGTACGCCTTCTCCTCGCCGTACTGCAGCCAGTCCACCGCCAGGTTCTCCACCTGCCGGGCCAGCAGCGACCGGTCGACCGTCTGTGCCCCGGCGATCGCCCGCAGTAGCATCCGCTGGTAGAGCTGGATCGTGGCTGACCTGCGCCCACACCAACTCGACCAGTTCGCTGTGGTCGAGGGTGCCCAGGAACGCGTGAACGTCCACCGCTTCCGATTCCGATTCCGATCCGGAGGACGATCCACCGGTGTCGGCCGCATCGGTGACGCTGGCACGCTGCAACAGCCACAAACCGACGGCGACGCAGTGCTTGCAGGAGTTTCTTAGCTGTTTTCGCTCATTGACCACCGCCAAGAGCCAGACGTCGCGGGGGCTGGCCCGCCTCCGCGAGGCGCTGGCCGCGCGCTCACGGTGAGTGCCGCCCTCAGATCGCCGGGATCACCCGCACCACCGACAGGCCGGACAACACCGTCCCCGCTCCGGCGGCGACCCTGTCGGTCTATCGGGAGGGCGCCTTCACACCGTCCTGCACGATCCGGCCGCGTCGAAGACCACCGTCGGCAACCGCCCGGCCCAGTCCGTCGTCGGCCCGTCGCGAACGGTCGTCGACGCGAGACGGCGTTTCGTCGATCCGGCGCGATCAGTCATGGGCCGCTGCCGGGAATCGGCGTAGCACCCGGTGTTCCCGCCAGGGCGTTCTGCCGAGCAGCGCCAGAAGGCCGGGCAGGAGTAGCGCGCGAACTACCGTGACGTCGACCAGGATGGCGACGGCGAGGCCCACTCCGAGCTGTTTCATCTCCAGGGTGGACAGCGTCGCGAACACGGCGAAGACGGCGACCATCACCACCGCCGCGCTGGTCACCACGCCTGCGGAGGACGTGATGCCGTGCCGGATCGCGTCCCTCAGCGGTTCGCCCCGGTGCAGCGGTTCACGGATGCGGCTGAGGATGAACACGTTGTAGTCCATCGACAGGCCGATCAGCACGACGAACAGGATCACCGGCACCCACGCGACCACGAATCCGCTGGACTCGAACCCGAGCAGGTCCTCGGCCCACTCGTTCTGGAAGGTGAACGCCAGCACCCCGAACGAGGCCAGCACCGACAGCAGGTTGAGCACCGTGGTCACCGCGGCGAGGACGATCGAGCGGAACGCCAGCAGCATCACGACCAGGCTCAGGAGCAGGACGAACCCGATCACCACCGGTAGGCGTTGTTCCACCAGCCGCGAGACGTCGCCGCTGAACGCGGTGGCACCACCGACCGCCCAGGTCGCCCCCGGAATGACGGACAGTGCGGCCTGCGCCAGATCGGTCCGCAGCAGATGCAGGTTCCGCTCCGCCTCGGGGCTGTCCACCCGGTGCGGGAACGGAACGTACATCCGGGTGGTCCGGCCGTCGACCGACGTGGTGATCCGCGGCTCGTCCACCGCCGAGAACTCACCGGACGCGGTGGCCCGGCGCATCAGGGTGGCCAGCGCCTCCCGGACCGCCCCGCTGTCCGCCGGGTCCGCCTGGACCACGACAGTGTGGCTGGAGCCCTCGCCCGGAAACGCTTCCACCAGCCGGATCCGGGTCTGCACCACCGTGTAGCTCGACGGCAGGTGGTCATCGGTCGGCATCTCCAGCCGCAGTCCCGCAATCGGGGCGATCATCGCGCCGACGAGTGCGAGCCCGCACACCACGGTCAGGGCGGGTGCCCGGAGCGCTGGTCGCAGAACAGCGTTCCACAGCCGGCTCTCCCCCGGCGATCTCCACCGGCGGCGCGAGGCCACCCGATCGCCGAGCAGCGCCAGCGCCGCCGGAATCACGGTCAGCGATCCGAGGACCGCGATCACCACGACCACGATCGTGCCCACCGCGAGCGAGTCGAACAGGGCGCTCCCGGTGAGGAACATCCCGGCCACCGCGACCACCACCGCGATGCCGGAGACCACCACTGCACGGCCGGATGTCGCGGCGGTCCTTCGCAGAGCATCCAGCACTCCGTGTCCGGCGGCCAGTTCCTCACGTTGCCGCCGGACGAAGAAGAGGGAGTAGTCGACGGCGACTGCCAACCCGATCAGCAGGACCAGGCTCATCTGGAACGCGCTGATCGGCACCAGCCACGACACCAGACCGCTGATCCCCAGAGCCGCGCCGACGGCGGTGAGCCCGAGCAGCAACGGCACCCCTGCGGCGGCGAACGCACCGAACGCCGCCAACAGGATCACCAGGGTGATCGGGAGACTGATCAGTTCGGCGCGCCGCAGATCCTCGGCATCCTGAACGGCGAAGTCCTTGCGGATCGAACCGGCGCCGACCTGTTCGATCCGCAGGCCGGGATGCGCCGACTGGGTCGCCGCGGTCGCGTCGAGCATGGGCTGCACGACCTCGACCGGGTCACGGCGCTCGGCGCCCCGGCCACGATCGAGCTCGACGGACAGCATCATCGAGCGGCCGTCGCCGGAGAACTCCGGGCCCCGGACGTCGAGGACACCACCGAGGGCGGTGTAGCGGTCCCGCAGTTCGTCGCCGATCGAGGTGCCCGTCTCCCGGTCGAGGCCGCCCTCCCGCGTCTGGACCAGAACGGTCTCCCACAGTCCCTCGTCGAACTCCGTGTCGTCCACGGCACGCTCGGCGACCGCGGACTCGCCGCTGAGAAAGTCGGCGTCGGCGATCTCGTGGGCCGGAACCAGGTAGGACGAGGCGTAGGTCAACAGGGTCAGGAGCAGCCAGAGGACGAGCACGAGGACCCGTCTGCGGGCGCTCCACACGGCGAGCCGCTCCGGCATGCTCCTGCCCGGCCCTGCCGCCTGTGGACGGTCGATCTGTCGGACGCTCACTGGTCCCCCTCGAAGCGTGGTCGGGCTGGACGACGAGACGGAACGCTAGGGGTCCGGAGGTTCTGATCGCTGGTGGGTCAGCACGAGTCCGGGGGTGTGGCCAGCACTACCTCCGAAGTGGTGCTGGGCGTACTGCGGCGCCGCGGCCTGCGCCGATAACGTCATCGGCACTCACACGAGGGGAGGCGGGCCATGACGAATCTGCTGCGCGGCTCAGGTTGGCGGGCGAGTCTCGCGCTCACCGTGTCGGTGCTGCTGACACCGCTCTACCTGGTCCCCACGCTTCTCTTCCTCGTCGGCATCGCGGGGGTCGCCGTGTTCCTGTCCGGCCTCCTGCTCATTCCTCTGGCGACCGTCGCCGCCCGAGGGGTGGTCCGGGTCGAACGGCAGGTGCTGCGCATCGCCGGGGCCGAGATCCCCGCACCGGCGTATTCCCCCGGCTGGCGTGGCGTGTTCGATCGGTGTGCCTGGCGCACGCTCATGCACAGCGCGGCGCTCGTTCTGTGGTCGCTCGGCGCGGGCGGCCTGGTGACCGTCCTGCTCCTGACCGCTTTCGTGCTGGTCAATCTGCCGTGGATCGCCACGATGATCCCGATCGACCGCGCCAACATCGGCGGCTTCCCGATCAGCTACGGCGCCTCGGCACTCGGCGTACCGGCCGGCCTGCTGCTCGCCTCCGGCAGCCTGCATCTGGCGGAGTGGGCGATCCGGGGCGAAATCGCACTCGCGTACGTGACACAGGGCGAAGGCGGCGTTCTGCGGATGCGGCGCCGCATCGCCGCTCTGGAGGCCACCCGGACCGGCATGGTCGACGCGGCGGCCGAGGAACGCGCCCGGATCGAGCGCAACCTCCACGACGGCGCCCAGCAGCGCCTCCTCGCCGTGGCACTGGCGATCAGCCGGGCCAAACGGATCGGCGACAAGGACCCGGAGAAGACCCGCACGCTGCTCGACACCGCCCAGACGGAAGCTCTCGCCGCGGTCCAGGATCTGCGGGACATCGCCCGGGGCGCACACCCGCCGATCCTGACCGAGCGCGGCCTGGTCGCTGCGGTCACCGAGGCAGCAGGACGTCATCCCACCCCGGTTCAGCTCGATGTCCAGTTGGACGAACGACCATCGCGGCGCATCGAAGCACTTGGCTACTATGTCGTCTCCGAGGCGCTGGCGAACGCGGCCAAGCACGCCGATGCCGCCCCGGTGACCGTTCGGCTCTGCCGGACGGCCGACGCGAGCGGCGACCGGCTCCAGATCCGGATCGTCGACGCCGGAAGCGGTGGAGCAGAAATCACGCCCGGTGGTGGGCTCACCGGCCTGGCTGGGCGGGTGCACGCGGTGGACGGCTCCTTCCACCTGCACAGCCCGCCGGGCGGCCCGACCGAGGTGAAAGCGATCATCCCGTGGCAAGCGTAGGGACCATGCCCAGTACAGGACAGAACACCAGTACCGGACCGACCACGAGCACCGACCGAACGGCAGACACCGGACAAGCGGCAAGCGCAGGGGTAACGGCGACGACCGGGGAGCGGCCCCGGCTGGTGATCGCCGACGATTCCGTGCTGTTGCGAAGCGGGATCGCGCGGCTGCTCGAGGACGAGGGATTCGAGGTGGTTGCCGAGGTCGGTGATGTCGACACACTGCTCGCGGCCGTCGACGAGCACCGGCCGGACCTGGCGGTGGTCGACGTCCGGATGCCGCCGACCTTCACCGACGAGGGGATACACGCGGCACTACGGATCCGGCGGGAACACCCGGAGACTGGAGTGCTGGTGCTCTCGCAGTACGTCGACGAGCAGTCCGCCACCACGTTGCTCAGCTGGAGCGCGCACAGCATCGGTTACCTGCTGAAGGACCGGGTTCCGGACATCGACGGCTTCGTGGAGGCTCTGCATCGGATCCGCACCGGCGGCAGCGCCCTCGATCCGGAGGTGGTCCGGCAGTTGATGGCACGCAGCCGGGACCGCACGGACACGGTGGCCGACCGCCTGTCCCCGCGGGAGTACGAGGTTCTCAGCCACATGGCGGAGGGCCTGAGCAACAACGCCATCGCCGAGAGATTGTTCGTGACGCCGCGCTCGATCGAGAAGCACATCCGGAACATCTTCGTGAAGCTCGACCTGTCCCACGACGAGCAGGACCACCACCGCCGGGTGCTCGCCGTCCTGCGCTACCTCGAATCCGTTCCGGCCCGAGGGGAGGGCAGGACGACACGCGGCGCAGCGCTCAGTGGGTGACTATTGAACCAAAAGCGGCTTTTGTCCGTAATTGCGGTTAGCCTCGGGAAGGCTTATTGGTCCGTTCTAGGAGGTCACCGGATGCGCAGGTTGTTCGCCGTCGCCGGGGTCACCGTCGCTGGGGTCACCGCCGTCACGTCGCTGTCGCCACCGTCGGTGCAGGCCGCCGAGACGACCGCTGCCACCGCCACGGGGCCCGGCAACGATGCCGGAGCCGACGTGGTGGTGCTCCGAATCTACGGTCCCTCACCGAGCAGCAGTAGCGGTAGCAGTAGCAGTAGCAGCGCGAAGCCCACCCCGAGCGCTGCCACCCCGAGTGCCGCCGGCAGCCCGTCCCCGGCCGCTGGGGTGAGCGCCACGCCGACTCCCGCAGTGAGCGCCACCCCGTCGACCGGGACGAGCGCAACGCCGACCGGGACGAGCGGGACGAGCGGAACGCCGACCAGTGGGCCCGGCGCAACGCCGACCAGCAGCGTCAGCGCCATGCCGAGTGGAAGCGCCACCGTGTCGGCCGGCGCCGGCGCCCCACCGAGCGCAACCGCCACTGCCCCGCACGGAACCTCCTCCAGCGCAACGCCCTCGAGCGCAACGCCTTCTGGCGGGTCCACTTCCAGTGCGAGCGGGAGTCACGGTGGCGGGCCTAATGCCACTGACGATCCCCGCGTCGACCTGCCGGTGACCTCGGATCCCGGTCGGCCGGCGGTCGACACGCCGGATGCGCCGGACGCGCCGGCCACCGGGGAGCCCAGTCGGCCTCAGACCGCCGAACCCAGCACCGCGCCGCCGACGGCCGAACCGCCGGAGACCAACGGGCACCACGGTCACCCCGCGACGACCGCTACCGCAAAACCGCACCACGAGCACCCCGCGACGACCGTCACCGCAAAACCGCACCACGAGCACCCCGCGACGACCGCCCCCGAGAAGCCGCAGGCCGGGGCCGGACACGTACCCGTCAAGCACCACAAGAACAAGCACGACAAGAACAAAGACGCCAAGACGAAGAACGACAAGGACAAGAAAGGCAATAAAGGCAGCACCGGTGGTGGGTGGCAGCAGTCACGGCCCCAGCGGCCCGGCGTCGAACCTCTGGTGATCGGTCATCCCAGCTTCGGGTTCGTCACGCTGCACAGCGGCGGCGGGGTGGACCTGTACAGCCCCTACGGGTGGATGGTGGTGCGGCCGCCGACGTTCCGCTACTGACTCCGGGCGGGGTGGACCGGGCGGGGTGCCGGCGGGGCTGAGACCCGTTCTGCAACCGATTTGCTCCCGGGAGTGGGCGGTGTCGCACCCGAAGGGCGCCAGAGTCGTCGGCGATGACGACTCGACAGGAAACCCGTCCGCCCCAGTGGCACCGCGCCGGCCGGCCGCTGGTCGCCGCTCCCCTGGCCGTCATCGCCGCGGCCCTGATGGTCACGGGACTGCCCCGGCCCGCCCTGGCCGTCACGGCCACGGGAGCCGTCACGGCCGTCGGCGCCGACGCGGCCATAGAGGCCGCGGAGCGGGCCGGGTACGGCGACTGGCCGGCGGAGGGTGACCGGCCGGCGGAGAGCACACGGGCCGCAGGTGGGGCGCCCCCGCCGCCGACCCCGGTGAAGCCTGCGCCGGTCATCCAGCAGTACACGGCTCTGGTGCGGCAGAGTCTCGTGCCCAGTGCCGCCTACCTGAAGTTGAGCAAGACGCTCACCGAGCAGCGCGCCGCCCTCCAGCTCCAGGCCGTGCAGGTCGCCTCCGGCCGGACCGCTCAGGCCACCGCCCAGGTCACGCTCGGGTCGGCGATCGAGGCCGACGCGAGTGCTCGCACCGCGTACGCCATCGCTCGGGAAGCCCTGACCAGCGCCAAGAACAAGTCGGTCCGGGCAGCGCAACAACGTCCCAAGAATGCCGCCGGGGTTGCCGCGGCGAAGGCCGCCGTCGACGCGGCGCAGGGGAACGCCGAGGTGAGCAAGCAGGCCGCGGCGAAGGCCGACGCCGCCCTCAAGACCGCGCAGGCGGCCGCGTCGAGCACCACCACCGGTTACGACACCGCGGTCACCACCTGGGAGAAGACCAGCGCCGACGTCCGGTCGAACACCGCCGCGCTGCCCGCCCTGGACCGGCGTTCCGTCTATCGGGACCGGGCGGCGGCCCTCGCCAAGGACGTCGTCACGCAGGTGCGGGCCCGGTTCCTGATCAGCGACACCACCCTGGTGTACGGCGTCACGGTGCACAAGAGCATCGCGTTCGCCTTCAAAACCATGATCGACGACGCGAAGGCGGCCGGGGTGCCGATGTCGGGTGGTGGTTTCCGGACCAAGGAGCAGCAGATCGCGCTCCGGAAGATCAACGGTTGTCCGGATGTGTACACCGCGCCGTCGTCGTCGTGCCGGGTGCCGACCGCGATTCCCGGACGGTCTCTGCACGAGTTGGGGCTGGCGATCGACATGACGTCCGGTGGGCGGACGCTGACCGCGGGCAGCCCGGGGTTCCGGTGGCTGTCCGCGAACGCCGCCCGCTACGGCTTCGTCAACTATCCGGTCGAGGCCTGGCACTGGTCGATAACGGGCAACTGACCGGAACCGATCAGGGATAGTCGAAGAAGCCAGCACCGGAGACCACCGCGGGTGCCGGGTGTGACCCTGGGGCTCGCGAATCCCGGGATCACACCCCCCACCACCCCTACACCGCGATCGCGGTGATGACGAGACCGTCCTTACAGATCCAGCGTCCGGTGAACCCGGTGGGTTCGCCCGGGCCGGCGGTCAGCACCACGGCGGTGAACGTGCCGTCGGCGCCGAGGTCCAGTCGGGCCTCGCTGAAGTCGAGGAACCGGTGGGCGATCGGGAACCACGCCTTGTACACCGACTCCTTGGCGCTGAACAGCAGCCGGTCCCAGGGCACGCCCCGTGCGGCGCGGTCCAGGGCCAGGATCTCCTCGGGCCGGGCGACGGCCTCCAGCACGCCGTCCGGCAGCGGGCCGGCCGGTTCGGCGTCCAGGCCGATAGCGGTGACCTCGCTGGACCAGGCCACCGCGCTGCCCCGGAACCCGGCGCAGTGGGTCATGCTGCCGACGATCCCGGCCGGCCAGCCGGGGGCGCCGCGCTCGCCGGGCACGATCGGGGCGGCCGCCACGCCGAGCTGGGCCAGAGCGGCACGGGCGCAGTGCCGGACGGTGGTGAACTCGCGGCGGCGTTTGTCCACCGCTCGGGCGATCACCGCCTCCTCGGCCGGGAACAGCAGCACGCCGGGCGGATCGTCGTAGGCCTCCACGGTGACCACCGGCGCCGGCAGCACGAGGGACAGCAGACCGCTCACAGCGGCACCTGCGGCATCCGGGAAAGCAGGGTGGATCCGCCCCGGCCGGTACTGATCACGAAAGTCGGAGCCACGGGGCCCTCCTCAGGGTGCGACGGGGAGCAGCTGGTCGCTGATCAGGTCGACCACTGCCCGGCGGTGCTGCCCGAGGAAGAAGTGGCCGCCGGGGAAGGTCCGCAGCTCGAACGAGCCGCTGGTGTGCTCGGACCAGGCGGCGGCCTCCTCGAGGGACACCTTCGGGTCGTCGTCGCCGGTGAGCGCGACGATCGGGCAGTCCAGCGGCGGTACGGGCTGCCAGCGGTACGTCTCGGCGGCCGTGTAGTCGCCGCGGATCGCCGGCAGGATCATCCGGAGCAGTTCGTCGTCGCCGAGGATCCGCGAGTCGGTGCCGCTGAGCGACTTCAGTTCGGCGACGAGGCCGTCGTCGTCGCGCTGGTGCACGCTTTCGGCGCGGTGCCGCGACGGCGCCCGGCGGCCGGAGGCGAACAGCGTGACCGGCGCGGTGCCGAGCTCGTCGTGCATCCGCTGCGCCACCTCGTACGCGACGGTCGCCCCCATGCTGTGCCCGAAGAAGGCGAGCGGGGTGTCCATCAGCGGGCGCAGCGCCGCGAACGACGCGTCGGCCAGGTCGCCGATGCTGGTCAGCGGCTGCTCCATCCGGCGGTCCTGCCGTCCCGGGTACTGCATGACGACCACCTGCATGATCGACTGCATCGCGTCGGACAGCGGATGGAAGAAGCTGGCCGAACCGCCGGCGTGCGGGAAGCAGACGAGGGTGACGCGGCTGTTCGACTCGTGGTGGAACCGGCGGATCCAGGGGTTCTCTGCGGGACTGGTCATCGCGCGCTGCCTTACTCGGAGGGGGTCAGGGGAGGCCGGACAGCCAGGTGTCGACGGTCCGGGCAATGGCCGCGGCGTGCTCCTCCATGACGGAGAAGTGGTTGCCGGGGTGTCGAGGGGTGTCGTGCGGCAGTGTCCACGAGAGACGCCAGTCGCCGTCACGGGGCCACCCGGACATCATTTCGGAGACCCGGACGAGCAGGGCCGGCACCGCGATCGGTCCGGTTGCCGGCCGTGGACGAGCCGGACGTGACCGCCCATCCCGGTCAGCCTGATGTCGTCCATCGGCACGTAGCCGTCCTCCCGTTCGATCATGCCGGCGCTGAATACCGGCTGAATACCGGCGAGTGCCTCGACGCCATGTGAGTAAATGTCGATCAGGACCAATGCGTCAACCAGGACACCCCGGCGTTCCAGAACGGCGGCGACGCCGTGCGCGAGCATGCCGCCGGACGAGTGCCCCGACCAGTACCAACGGCCCCGCCGGTGTACGCGAGCACCGCTGCGGCCTGCGCCTCGAGGACCCGCCTGCGACCGGCCGAAGGCCTGGTGGCTCCTGGCGCAGGCGCTGGACCGCCGGGGCGCCCACGGCAACATCCACCTCTGAACTGCTCTTTCGGCTATCGCCAGGCTCTGAGAAGGGCGCGGAACTCGGCCCGGTTCGGTCGCACCCGCAGGCCCGCATAGAGGAAGGCGTCCGCGTACTCCGTCATGCTGGTGATCCTGCCGTCCTCGACGGTGAACCGGGTCAGACAGGTGTTGCGGTAGGTCCTTCCCGAGCGGGCGACGACCATGTCACCCCTGCCGTGGAAGTAGACCCCCTTTCCGTCGGGCGCCACGGTCCACTCGTGGTCCCGCCAGACGAGCGGATCGAACTTCGCGAACAGACCCTCGGTGTACGCGACGATCTCAAGTCTTCCGGCGACGTCGGCGATACGCCATCCCCTGCTGCGGCCGGCAACGATGTCGGCCACCCCCTCCGGGGTGGTGGTCCTCCGCGAATGCATGAAGAGTTGCCGCGCATCGGCGGCCAGCGTCCGGCCGACCCCGTCGAGATCCTTCGCCTCGACGGACCGGATGAACGCGCGAGCCACGTCGAGTGGTGTGTCAGACATGAGATGCAATGTGAGGTGTACGGGTGCCGGGGAGGAAGACCGAGCCGAGGCTGGTACCGGCGTGACCACCCTCGGGGTTGTCGGGGGCGGGCGGCACAATGGCGGGCATGGCGAGCGAGTTCGCGGACTACCTGCGACACCGGCGAGCAGCGATGACGCCACCGGCGGTCCCGGGCGCCCGGATGTCACGGCGCCGCGTCCCGGGCCTGCGGCGGCAGGAACTGGCCGAGGTCGCCGGCATCTCGGTGGAGTACTACATCCGCCTGGAACAGGGCCGGGCGCCGAGCCCGTCCCGCGAGGTCCTCACCGCACTGGCGGCAGCGTTCAGACTGTCCGCCGTCGAACGCGACCACCTGTTCCGTCTCGCGGGCGAGGCACCGCCGGAACTCGCATCGCCGCATGCCGTCATCCGCCCCGGCATGGCTCGGCTGCTGCGCGGCCTGGACGACACGATGCCGGTGACCGTCCACGACGGCCGGTTGGACCTGTTGGCCGGCAACGCCTCGGCCGCCAAACTGCTCAAGCCGCTGACGGCCACCGGCCGGTACGAGCGCAACATCGTCTACCAGATCTTCACGGCCGAGGCCCTGCCCGAGCTGGTGGGCGAAGCGGGCGCGGAACAGCTGACACGTATCGCGGCGGCGGAGCTGAGAGGCGCGCTCAGCCGCTATCCCGGCGACCCTTACCTGCGTGCGCTGCGCACAGAACTCGCAAGGACCAGCGCCACCTTCCGCAACCAGTTCGACCGCGGCGAGGTGGGGGCCACCCGGTCCGCGGTGAAGCGGATGCACCACCCCACCCGCGGCTGGACGACCTTCGACATCGAGATGCTGCACGATCCCGAACGCGACCATTGGCTGATGCTCTACAGCCTCCGCGACGACACCTGACGGTTCAGCCGCCTTGCGGCACCGACGACCGGTCGGCGTCATACCGCGTCCGGGCCTGGTGGACTGCGTCGATGTGGGTCTCGGCCCACGTCTTGATGGCGCGCTGGACCGGCAGGAGGCTGTGGCCGAGCGCGGTGAGTTCGTAGTCCACCCGGGGCGGGACCGCAGCGGTCACCGTGCGCACGACCAGGCCGTCGCGTTCCAGCTTCCGCAGTGTCTGAGTGAGCATCTTCTGGCTGGCGCCGGCGACGACCCGAGCGAGTTCGCTGTGCCGCAGGGCCCCGTCCGCCAGCGCACTGACGATGAGAGTCAGCCACTTGTCACTCAACGCCACAAGCACCTCGTGACCGGGGCATCCGGCGAGGTTCGCGTTGTACTCCCGCCGGCTGATCTCACGCTTCCGGCCGGCGCTCATCGTTGCCATCGTGGGTTCCTCCCGGTGCCCCAGGCACTGCGAAGTGCCCTCTGATTCCCTCGCCGTCGACGGCCTAGCGTCGCCGTCATGAAGTCAATCATCGTCCATGCCGGCGGCGGCACCGACGTCCTCGAGCTGGCCGAGACGCCGACCCCCGAACCCGGTGCCCAGCAGGTACGGGTCCAGATCGTAGCGTCGTCGCTCAACCCCATCGATCTGTCCGCCCGGGCCGGCCGCCTGACCGCCGCCGGGCTCCAGCCCCCGATGAGCCGGTACGGCCTCGGCTGGGACGTCGCCGGGCACGTCGACGCCCTCGGGCCCGGGGCCACCCGCTTTCGCGCCGGCGACCCGGTGATCGGGCTCCGGGACCTGCTGTTCGCCGGCGGCGCGCACGCGGACTACGTGGTGCTGGACGAATCGGCACTCGCTCCCGCACCGACGTCGGTGCCGCTCACCGACGCCGCCACGCTTCCCCTGAACGCGCTGACCGCCGATCAGGCCATCGACCTGACCGGCCTGGAGAGCGGCCGGACCCTGCTGGTCACCGGCGCGTCCGGCGGTGTCGGCGGCTTCACCCTCGAACTGGCCCGGCTACGAGGGATCCGCACCGTAGCCCTGGGCCGCCCCCGCGACGCCGACCGTCTGAGTGCGGTCGCCGCGCACGTCGTGACGTCCGCTGACGACCTCGGGCATGCCGTACGCCGCCTCGTTCCCGGCGGCGTGGACGCCGTGATCGACGCCGCGGTCCTCGGCATCGTGGCCCACCAGGCGCTGCACAGCTCCGGCACCTTCGTCGCACTCGTCG
Organism: Actinoplanes rectilineatus; assembly: GCF_000962825.1. GTDB lineage: Bacteria > Actinomycetota > Actinomycetes > Mycobacteriales > Micromonosporaceae > Actinoplanes > Actinoplanes rectilineatus. The sequence continues at coordinate 235,084 of NZ_JZKF01000002.1, read as the reverse complement.
CGCCGTTCGCCCCACCGCCGATTCGCGGCACGCGCGTCGTCGTCCAGGAGGTCTTCGCCGACGGAGCGCGCCTGGCCGAACTGACGAAACTGGTGGACGACGGCACGCTCACCCTCCGTGTTGCACACACGTTCCCGCTCGCTCGTGCACGCGAGGCACACGAACTGCTGGAGAAGGGCGGCGTCAGCGGCCGGATCGTCCTCATACCCTGACCACTCAGCACCGATTATCGGCCAGGCCAACGATCAGGGGATTGTTCCTCCGGTGCGACGTTGGCAGCGGTCCGGTTCTCTGGGCCGATCCGGGTGGTCTCGGTGACGACCTCGAGGTTGTCACTCCCCCGTTCGCGATGTGGCTGCGTTCTGGCTTCGCCTCGCTGGCCGAGACGGTACCGGGACCACGACGGGATGATGGTTTTCGGACCGGAGCCTACCCATCAGCCATGCGGCCCGCCGCTGGCTGGAGCTCCGCAGCGTCGCCGTCTCGGTCCGGACCCTTTCGAGGGAAACATGTCTAGTGCAGTAGACGCTCCATGTCTACTGCGATAGACACGCGCGGTGGTTCACGGGACGAGAACAGCAAGCCAGGTGGAACACCTCCTCCGCAAGGCGGCACGACGCGCCGCTCAGGGGTGGGTGATCTCCGCATTGCCGGGGCGCGGCGGACGGTGCCGAGGCAAGGGCTCACACAGGATGGTGGGGTCATACGACGATGAGGGGAATCAGCTCGCCTGGACCACGATTCCTCAGCACCCGGGCGACCTGTCTCCCGCAGTGACGCGATCGATCGAGGCGGCGTTCGAGCCGTGCTTCGGGAAGGGATGGCTGGATCGATGAAGCCGACCTATCAGGTGAAAGCCTGGAAAGACGACAGTTGGTGGCTGGCGCGGGTGGTCGCGGCCAGTGAGGGAGCCGACGAGACCCCTCTGAACGCGATCACCCAGGCGAAGTCCCTCGCCAAGATCGAAGAGATGGCGCACGACCTGATCGCCACCATCCTCGATGCCGAGGACGACACTTTCGACGTCTGCATGGAGTACGACCTGCCGGAGGACGCCGAGGCATTGCTGCGGGACGCCGCCGGTGCCCGCCGATGGCTGGAGGCGGCTCAGTCGTTGTGGCAGGGACGCTCCGCGGCGGCGGCGCGGGCGCTGACCGCGCAGGGTCTGTCGCTTCGTGAGGCCGCGAAACTTCTGGGCCTCTCCTACCAGCGCGTCGACCAGCTCCTGCAGGGACAAGCTGTCGATGATGCCGACCGGGCCTGGGTGGCGGTCGAGGTCAAGAGCTATCCGAACACCACAGGTGCGCCCCACCGGGAGTTCGAACCTGAAGGCCGGTCCGACCTGCTGGTGGTCTTCTCCCGGCATCCTGGACAGACCGACTGGCATCGCTCCTCTTCCGCGCTGCAGGAAATCCGCGAACGGGTGGCTCGAGCCATCACCGAGCCCGACAGTGCGCGAGTCGAGGCAGGATGAGCCCCCACCTCGGATCGAGGTCGCGGTCTCGTTCAGGCGCGGACGGGGTTGCCGTGCAGGTTGCCGTCGCCGCAGGGCCAGGGGCCGTCGTCGAGTGGCCCGAGGCCCGTGCCGTGGAAGAGGAACAGTTCGTCGTGCAGGGTGAAGACGACGCGGCCCTGGTCGAGCAGCAGGATTCTGCTCATCACGCTCCGGTCGTCGTTCTGTGCGTACAACGTCCGGGCTTGGAGATCGGCGTCGACGGCCAGGAGCCGGCCGTCGCGCCAGAACACGGCAGTGCCGTCGGCGTCCAGCGCCGGATGAGTGGTGTGGTAACCGCTCAACGGTGGGCCGTCACGCAGGGAACCGTCGGCGTTGAGGACGCGGAAACGGGACCGCGACGGCAGGATGTTCTCCGACTCGGGGCCGCTGACGGTGCCGTGGCGGTCGACGAGGAAGGACCCGGGTCCGGAGATCGCCTTGTGCTTGTACGGGGCCGGCCGGGTCGTGGGTGGCCAGGCCCCAGACCTGTCCCGGCATGACCGTACGGTCCGGGCTCATTCGCGGTTGATCCCTATCGTTTGTCGTAGACGGCCAGCAGGCGCTCGGCTGCCTGGGCGGGAGTGATCGCCGAGTCCAGGAGTCGGTGGCGCACCTCGTCGGCGGCGGAGCGTACGGCCGGGTCGGTCGTGAAGCGGTCCAGGACGGCGTCGCGGGCCATCGCCCACATCCACTCGACCTGTTGACGGCGGCGGCGTTCCTCGACGTCGCCCTTCTCCCGGTGGGCGGTCAGCTGGGACCAGACCTCGTCGATGCCGGTGCCCTCCAGCGCACTGCAGGTCAGCACCGGGGGCACCCAGGCGGACTCGTCGGCGTCGCCCAGCAGGCGCAGCGCGCCGGACAGTTCGCGGGCGGCGCGCCTCGCGTCGACGACGTGGTCGCCGTCGGCCTTGTTGATCGCCACCACGTCGGCGATCTCCAGGATGCCTTTCTTGATCCCCTGCAGTTGGTCGCCGGTCCGGGCCAGGGCCAGCAGCAGGAACGAGTCGACCATGTCGGCCACCGCGGTCTCCGACTGGCCCACGCCGACGGTCTCGACCACGACCACGTCGTAGCCCGCGGCCTCGACCACGACGATCGCCTCGCGGGTGGCCTTGGCGACCCCGCCCAGCGTGCCCGCGGTGGGCGACGGCCGCACGAACGCGGCCGGGTCGGCGGCGAGCCGCGCCATCCGGGTCTTGTCGCCGAGGATGCTGCCCCGGCTGCGCGTGGACGACGGGTCGACCGCGAGGACCGCCACCCGGTGGCCGGCCGCGGTCAGTGTGCTGCCCAGCGCGTCGATGAAGGTCGACTTGCCGGCGCCGGGCACGCCGCTGACGCCGACCCGGTGCGAGCGCCCGGCGTACGGGGTGAGCGCGGCCAACAGCTTCTGCGCGTTCTCCTGGTGGTCCCGGCGGGTCGACTCGACCAGGGTGATCGCGCGGGCCACCCAGGCCGGGACGCCGTCGCACACTCCCGCCGCCATCGCCGCGAGGTCGAACGCCGGCCGTTTCACGCTCACGGGGACGTGGGGTGGCCGAGACGGTCGGCGAGTTGCGTGAGCAGTTCCAGGGCCGCGTCGGCCAGGACCGTGCCCGGGCCGAAGATCGCGGCGGCGCCGGCCTCGCGCAGCACCTCGTGGTCCTGCGGCGGGATCACCCCACCCGCAATGATCATGATATCCGGGCGGCCCTGGGCGGCGAGTTCGTCGCGCAGCGCCGGGACCAGGGTCAGGTGACCGGCGGCCAGCGAGTTCACGCCGACGATGTGCACGTCCGCCTCGACGGCCTGGCGGGCCACCTCGGCGGGCGTGGCGAACAGCGGGCCGACGTCCACGTCGAAGCCGAGGTCGGCGAACGCGGTGGCCACCACCTTCTGCCCGCGGTCGTGACCGTCCTGGCCCATCTTGGCCACCAGGATGCGCGGCTGACGGCCTTCCGCCTCGGCGAACGCGGCGGCCGCCGCACGGGCGCCGTCGATGTTCGCCACCTGGCCCGCCTCCTTGCGGTAGACGCCGGCGACCGTCTGGATGCGGGCGGTGTGCCGCCCGTACACCTTCTCCAGCGCGGCCGAGATCTCGCCGACGGTAGCCTTCGCGCGGGCTGCGCCGACCGCCAGGGCCAGCAGGTTCCCGTCGGTGCCGTCGGCGGCCCGGGTGAGGGCGTCCAGTGCGTCCTGGCAGGCGGCCTCGTCGCGTTCGGCGCGCAGCCGGCGCAGCTTCTCGATCTGGTTGGCCCGTACCGCCGCGTTGTCGACCTTGAGGAGTTCGACCGGCTGGTCGGTGGCGGGACGGTACTTGTTGACGCCGATGACCGGTTGCCGGCCGGAGTCGATCCGGGCCTGGGTGCGGGCGGCCGCCTCCTCCACCCGCATCTTCGGGATGCCCTCGCCGATCGCGCGGGCCATGCCCCCGGCCGCCTCGATCTCGGTGAGGTGTTCCCACGCGCGGGCGGCCAGGTCGTGGGTGAGGCGTTCGACGTATGCGCTGCCGCCCCACGGGTCGATCACCCGGGTGGTGCCGGACTCCTGCTGCAGCAGCAGCTGGGTGTTGCGGGCGATCCGGGCGGAGAAGTCGGTCGGCAGGGCGAGCGCCTCGTCCAGCGCGTTCGTGTGCAGCGACTGGGTGTGTCCCTGGGTGGCGGCCATCGCCTCGACGCAGGTCCGCATCACGTTGTTGAACACGTCCTGGGCGGTCAGCGACCAGCCGGAGGTCTGGCAGTGTGCCCGCAGGCTCAGCGACCGCGGGTCCTTCGGCGCGAACTCGCGGACCAGCCGTGCCCAGAGCAGCCGGCCGGCGCGCAGTTTGGCGACCTCCATGAAGAAGTTCATGCCGACGGCCCAGAAGAACGACAGGCGCGGCGCGAACGCGTCGATGTCCAGTCCGGCGGCCCGTCCGGCGCGCAGGTATTCGACCCCGTCGGCCAGGGTGTACGCGAGTTCCAGGTCGGCGGTCGCCCCGGCCTCCTGGATGTGGTACCCGGAGATGGAGATCGAGTTGAAGCGGGGCATCCGCTGCGACGTGTACGCGAACACGTCCGAGATGATCCGCATCGACGGCACCGGCGGATAGATGTAGGTGTTGCGGACCATGAACTCCTTGAGGATGTCGTTCTGGATCGTGCCGGACAGCTGCTCCGGTGCGACGCCCTGCTCCTCGGCCGCGACGATGTAGAGCGCGAGCACCGGCAGCACCGCGCCGTTCATGGTCATCGACACGCTCATCCGGTCCAGCGGGATGCCCTCGAACAGCCGCCGTATGTCGTAGATCGAGTCGATCGCCACCCCGGCCATCCCGACGTCACCGGTGACCCGGGGGTGGTCCGAGTCGTACCCGCGGTGGGTGGGCAGGTCGAACGCCACCGACAGGCCCTTCTGCCCGGCGGCCAGGTTGCGCCGGTAGAACGCGTTGGACTCCTCGGCGGTGGAGAACCCGGCGTACTGGCGGATGGTCCACGGCTGGTTGACGTACATCGTCGGGTAGGGCCCGCGCAGGTAGGGCGCGATCCCCGGGTACGTGCCGAGGAAGTCGAGTCCGTCCAGGTCGGCGGCGGTGTACAGCGGCGGCACCGCGATGCCTTCCGGGGTGTGCCAGGTCAGATCCGCGGGCGTCCGCCCCGTCTCCGCCTCGACCGCCTCCCGCCAGGCCCGGTCGGTGTCCGGCCCCCCAGCGGGCGGGGTCAGCTCGGCGGTCGAGAAGTCCGGGATCACGGTGCCACTCCCAGGTCGTCAAGCGTGGTCGTCAGGACCGCGACCGCGTCGCAGCCCACGTGCAGATATCCGTCGACGCCCGGGACGTCGCCCTCACCGGCGAGCAGGACCCGGGAGACGCCGTCCAGGCCGAGGTCGGTGACCATGGTCGGCGTGTAGTCGCGGTCGGGGCCGCACAGGCAGACCACGTCGCTGTCGCCGGTCGTCACGGCGATCCCACCGGCGGCGAACAGGTTGGTGGTGAACGTGAGGCGCTGCCCGTGGGCGGCCGCCGCGCCGAGGGTGACCAGCCGGACCGCGGGGCGTTCGCCGGTGGCCGCCAGGTGCGCGTCACTGCGGTCCCGCAGCCGTTCGAAGGCCTCCGCATACCGCCGCCGGGGCAGCCCACCCGTCACGACCGGGGCCGGGACGGGCCGACGGCGGGGCGGTTCCTCGGCCAGGTTCGGGAACTCGCTGACACCGGTGATCGGATCGCGCCGGTGGGCCAGGGCGTCGGCCCGCTGCGCCCACGTCGCGGCGATCCGGTCGCCGACCAGTCCGCTGTCCAGGGCGGCCGGCAGACCGCCGGCCTTCTCGATCGTGGTGAACCACTGCCAGGCGGCCTGGGCGAGTTGTTCGGTGCGGCGTTCGACGTACCAGGAGCCGCCTGCCGGGTCGATCACCCGGGCCACGTGCGCTTCCTCGATCAACAGAGTCTGAGTGGTACGCGCCAGCCGCTGCGAGAACTCGTCGGGCGCCCCGAGCCGATGGTCGAAGGGCAGCACCGTGACCGCGTCGGCCCCGCCGGTGCCGGCCGCGAACGCGGCGATCGTGGAACGCAGCAGGTTGACCCACGGGTCCCGCACGGTCAGCATCGCCACCGAGGTGACCGCGTGCTGCCGCTGCCCGGCCGCCTCCGGGGCGCCGCACAGCTCGCCGACCCGGGCCCACAGCCGGCGGGCCGCCCGCAGCTTGGCGATGGTGGCGAACTGGTCGGTGGTCGCGGCGAACCGGAACTCCAGCTGGCCGAGTGCCTGGGTGACGGACAGGCCGGCGCCGGTGAGCGCCCGCAGGTACGCCACCCCGGCCGCGGTCGCGCACGCCAACTCCTCGACCTCGGAGCCGCCGGCCTCGTGATAGACGGTGGCGTCGACGGTGACCGCCCGCGTCCCCGGCGCCTCGGCCACGCACCGCCCGGCCAGCACGGCGGCCTGACGCAGGTCACCGGGTTCACCGGTGCGGGCCTGCAGGCCCAGCGGATCGGCGCCGAGACCACCGGTGGTGCGCTCGAGACCGGCGGTCAGGGTGAACCACGCCGCGGCCGCGGCCGCGACATCGGCCCCGGCGTCGAGGGTCACCCCGGCCAGGTCCAGGTGCACCCCGTCGAGGGCCTCCGCCAGCGCACCGACCGGAAGACCACCATCGCCGAGCACCAGCCACAGCGAGGTCGCCCCGTTCTCCAGGTCACCGAGGATCGCCTCCCGGACCGCCTTGGGTTCGGCACCGGCGTGGCGCTGCCGCACGTCCCAGCCGCCGAGCAGGCTCCCGGCTGCCCGGCCGCCACGGACGAACGGCTGCTGACCGGGCCATCCGGCGGACACCTGCCCGGTGGTCTCCGCGGTGTGCAGGGCGGCGATCCGCGGACCGCCGTGGGTGGCCGTCGCGAGCAGCTCGTCGACCTGCTCCGGCGTGGTGCCCTCCGGCACGGCCCCGGACTTGCGCAGCGCCGCGAGGGCCAGAGCCCGCCACTTCTCGGCACTGACCGGGCCGAAACCCGCCGACGTCGTCATGACCAGCCTCTCCGCCACACCGACCCACAACATGCGGGAACGACACCCCTGTTGCCGACCCCTGTTCCGACGCCATCCTCCCGGCCCGGGCACCACGGCCACAAGGCTCCGGGTCGAATGATCGTCGATGGACGGGTGATGACGGGAGTGGCTCACGGCGTACCCGGAAAGGAAGGTCTGCGCTATCGCCCGGTCCAGCGGGGGTCGCGTTTCTCGGCGAACGCCCGCGGCCCCTCGACCGCGTCGGCACTGCGCCGCCGGCGTTCCTCCCAACGGTAGACCGCGGTGAAGGCCTCCGGCAACGGCATGTCGACCGAGCGCAGGGCGGCCTCCTTGATCGCCCGGACCGACAGCGGCGCGCTGGTCACCAGGTCGGTCACCCACCCGTCGACGCAGGCGTCCAGTTCGCCGGGCGGCACCACCTCATTGATCAACCCGTGCCGGTACGCGGCCGCGGCGTCGAACCGGCGGCCGGTCAGCAGGTAACCCAGTGCGGCCTTCTGCGGGAGCTGCCGGATCAGGCGGAACACCCCGCCCGCGCCGGGGACCAGGCCGAGCCGGGCCTCGGGCAGGCCGAACACCGCACGGTCCGAGGCGATCACCAGGTCGCAGGCGAGGACGAGTTCGAGGCCGCCGCCGAGGGCGTACCCGTCGACCCGTGCCAGCACCGGTTTACTCAGGCCGAACCGTTCGGTGAGCCGGGGCCAGCCGGGCTGCCCGCGGCTGCCGAACGACGACGCGGGGGTGCCCGCCGCGTCCCGGCGGGCCCGTTCCTTCAGGTCCTGGCCGACCGAGAAGGCCCGGTTCCCGGCGCCGGTCAGCACCACCGCCCGGATCCGGTCGTCGGCCTCCACGTCGTCCCAGACGTCCGCCAGCTCCTCGTGCATGCGCAGGTCCATGGCGTTGAGGACCTCGGGCCGGTTCAGGGTGACCCGGGCGACGTGGCCGGACCGTTCGACGAGCACCCGGGTCGGCACGCTCACCCGGTCCGCCCGGCGAAACGTCCGACCCTGTCGATGACGTCGGTGGCGTGCACCCGCAACGCCTGTTCCAGGGCGAATCCGGCCGCGTACCGCCGCAGGTCGTCGACCGGCTCCTCGGCCAGGGTGAGCATCCGGCGGTTGGCGACGATCGCGCCGCCGTCCAGTCCGGCCAGTGCCCGTTCGACCGCGTCGTCCATCTCCGCCGGCGCCACCACCTCGTCCACCAGCAGCGCCGCCTCCGGGTCGGTGGCCCTGATCCGGCGGCCGCCGAGGATCACCTGCCGGGCCAGCCGGGGACCGGCGACCCGGCCCAGGCGCAGGTTGGCCACGCCCGGGACGATCCCCTCCCGGGCGGCCGGCAGGCTCAGGTGGGCGTCCGCGGCGATCAGCACGTGGTCGAGGACCAGCAGCAGCTGGAAGCCCCCGCCGATCGCGAACGTGTCGACCGCGCCCAGCCACGGTTTCTCGGCCGGCGGCTGCCACCGGCCGGGCCGGTCGTCGTGCAGGCCACGCAGGATCTTGTGCAGGTACCCGAGTTCGCGCCGGAGCAGGAACCCGGTCAGGGTGATCCCACCGGCGCTGAGCCGTTTGAGGTTGATGCCGGCGCTGAACACCCGCCGGCCGCGGTACCGCGGGTGGCTCATCGGGGCGCCCCGGATCAGGCCCACCCGGATCTCCGGGTCGAGCAGTGCCAGGTCGACGGCGGTCTCCATGTCGTCGACCTGCTGCTCGTCCTCGGCGTTCAGGCAGTCGTCCCGGCACATGGTCAGCCGGGCGACGCCGTCGCGCCGTTCGAGGTGGACCGCCTCGGTCGTCAGCACCCCGGTGCGCCGGAACTCCGGGAGCAGCCGCAGCGCCCGCGGGGTGGGCCTGCGCATCGCGGCCAGCAGATGCCGGCCGGACCGTTCGTCGGCGAGCACGCCGCGCAGCAGGATGCCCTGGTCGATCTCCCGGCCCTCCTTGCCGGACTGCGGGAGCGCGCGTTCCACGGCGAGCTGCTCCGGGGTGGGCGCGAGGCCGGGGAACTCCGCGGCGGCGGCCTCGCACAGTTCGTCCACCCGCAGGTAGCGGGTGCGGTCCGCGGTGAGCCGGCCGTAGATCTCCCCGGCGTGCTCCTCGACCAGGACGGCCCGCAGGGTGCGGGCCTCGTCGTGGGCGGCGGCCGCCTCGGCCCGCTGCGCCGGTGTCCGCCGGGCGGGCGGTGGCAGCGCGGCAAGGCGGCGTTCGGTTCCGGCCGCCACCTCGGCCAGCCGGTCCCGGCCGGTGTCCAGGCCCGGCGGCCCGATCACCGCGGTCATGACACCGTGCCCCGGCGCAGGGCCCGGTCGCAGGCGGCGAGGTGGGCGCCGAGGGCCTCCTCGAAGCTGATCCGGCCGGCGTCGAGCAGCAGCTGCCGCCGGATCGCCAGTTCGGTGCCGGCGAACCCGGCCGCCTCCGTGACCACGTCGGCCAGGGCGTCGGCGGGCCGGTCGGTGACGACGTCGACCAGGCCGGCCGCCATCGCCGTCGCGGCCCCGATCGGGGCGCCGAGCAGGGCCGCCCGGCGCAGACCGGCGGCACCCGCCTGCCGGGCCAGCCGGAACAGCGCCATGCCGGGCCAGGTGGCCTCGCCGTCGGAGGCCAGGATCAGACGGGACCCGGTCGCGGCGATCCGCACGTCGGCGGCGAGCAGCACGTCGAGGGCCGCGCCGCCGACGTCACCCGCGGCGACCGCGACGGTGGTCAGGCCGAGGCGCTCGACACGGCGGACCGCCCGTTCCCACTTGCTCGTCAGCCCCACGCTGAGCGCGCCGGTCCATCCCGGACCAGGAGCCCCTTCGGTGTACGCGACGAGCACGCCCGCCCCGAAGCCGTCCTCCGCCCGGTCGCAGAGCCGGAGCAGCTGCTCCACCCCGGCGGCCGTCACCGGTTCCCGGCCGTCGATCCGGATCACCAGGTCGTCGGCGCCCGCCGCGGTCACCACTGGATCAGCGCCGTCTCGATCGTGGAACCCGGCCCCATGGTCATCAGGACGCCGTGCTCGCCGGGGCGGGCGACGCCCTCCTCGAGCAGGCGTTCGTAGGAGAACAGGAAGGATCCGCTGGACACGTTGCCGTGGTCGCGCAGCACGCCGGTGGTGTGCCGCACGTCGTGCCGGCTCAGTCCGAGGTTCACCACCACGGCGTCGATCACCTTCTTGCCGCCGGAGTGCACCAGCCAGTGGTCGATGTCGCTACGGCGCAGGCCGGTGCCGGCGAGCAGCCGGTCGACCACCGTCTCGGCGTTGGCGCCGACGACGTACGGGATCTGCGGGTCCAGGAAGAAGCTGAACCGGCCGAGGTCGCCGTCCCAGTCGTAGCGCATCGCGTCGATCGCGCCGGTGATCAGGTAGCTGGCGAAGCGGAGGATCCGCGGTCCCGGGCGGGACTCGCCGGGACCGTCGCCGACCAGGGCCAGGGCCGCCGCGCCGTCGCCGAAGAGGCTGTTCACCACGGCGGTGCGCATGGTGCCGTCCAGGGCGTACGCCGCCGAGCAGGCCTCGGTGCACAGCACCACGGCCAGTTCGCCGGGGTGCGCGGCGGTCCAGCCGGCCACCACGTTGAGCGCGTTGAGCCCGGCGTTGCAGCCCATGCCCACGATGTCCGAGCGGCTGCAGTGCGGGTCGATGCCGAGTTCCCGGATGACCAGCGCGCTCAGCCCGGGGGTGAGGAACCCGGTGGAGGTGACGCAGCACAGGTGCCGGAGGTCGGACAGGTCCGCGCCGGCGCGTTTGAGGCAGGCCTGCAGTGCCTGGGCGCCCATCTCGACGGCGAGGCGTTTGTGCTTGTCCAGCAGCCGGCCCTGCGGCTCGGGGAGGCGGCGCCCGGCGGCGTCCGGTTCGGGCAGGGTGAGGTGGCGCCGGTCGATGGCGCTGTTCAGATAGACGGACCGGACCCGCGGGTCGTCGATGTCGAGCAGCTCGAGCAGCTCGCTCTGCGACACCGGTGTGCCGGTCGCCGCGGTGCCCACCCCGACCATTCGTGAAATCGCCGGTGCCGACGCCGGCGAACGCGATTCGGCGGGTTTTTCGAGGGCGATGGTCATCGGTACATCCACCCCCACGTACGTTTTTTGCTCCGGACCAGCTCCGTGACGGATTCCGCAGTCATCCCGACTCCTCCGGCTCAATTCTGGGAATATGACCCAGGCGACCGTAGGCGGGTTTCCGGAATATCGTCAAACAGCTGTCCAACCGTTCATGATCCAGGATTCACAGAACGGTTCGGTAATCCCGCCTCCGTAATCCGGAGCGGTTGCGGACCTTGAGCTTGCGATAGATCTTCGTCAGATGCTGCTCGACGGTGCTGACCGTGATGAAGAGGCTCGCCGCGATCTGCCGGTTGGTGTTGCCGACCGCGGCGAGGGTGGCGACGCGCTGCTCGGCGTCGGTGAGCCGGGCGTCGTCCTCGGCGTCCGCCGCGGGAAGGGCCATCGGCTCGGGGCGGTGGCCGTGGCGGTGGCGCCCCGGCCGGTCCGGACGGGCGGCGCTGAACCAGCAGAGGGCGTCGGCCTGGTCGTACCACCGGGCCGCGGCGGCGATGCCCGCCGCGGCGACGCCCCACTTCTCCAGGAGTTCCGTGCCCGACCGGGCATGCACGAGAGCGCTCTCCGGTCGTCCCATCGCGAGGTGGTACCGCCCGAGTGCCTGCAGGTAGGGCAGCGCGAACGGGGTGTCGAACATGGCCGGCGGAACCGGCACGGCGAGCAGGGAACGGGCCAGTTCGACGTCGCCGAGATCGGTGGCGGCACAGACCGCGATCGACAGCGGCAGGCCCGCCACGATCCCCCAGGCGTGCGGCGGGATCACCCCGAGGACCTCCCGCACGCAGGCCAGGGCGGTGGCCGGGTCGCCGTCCCGGCACGCCGCCACCGCCTTGATCGTCGCGATCATCGCCCGGCGCATCGGCACCCGGTCGATCCAGTCCTCGGCGAGCAGCCGGTCGCACCAGACCAGCGCCTCCTCGAGCCGCCCGGTCTGCACCAGCACCACCAGGTCGTGCAGGGCGGGGGTGAACTCCGCACCGCCGCGCAGGCCGAGCAGCATCTGCAACGCCGTACCGACCGCCGGGCCGTCGTGCGGCAGGCTCGCCGCCGAGGTGACGGCGGTGACCGCGGCCATCACCCCGGAGTGCGCCAGCGGCGAGTCGGCGGGCCGGCCCGGTTCCGCACAGATGCCGGAGCGGGGATCGCTGCGGCAGAAGAACGCCCAGAGCTGCGCCGCCGCCGAATCCTCCCCCGTGGCGGCACCGGCCAGCCGGAGCATCTCGTCGGCCTCGCCGAACTCGCCCCACCACAGCAGATGGTTGGCCACCACCAGGATGTCGGCGACCGGGAGCAGGCCGGACCGGGCGTCGGTGGTCAGCCCGTCGAGACGGCGTGCCGCCCGGCCCGGGTCGGAGAGCCACTGTGCCTCGGCGACCAGCAGGGCGGTCTGCGCCCGCTCGGCCTCGCCGGAACACGCCGCGACGGCGTGCCGCAGGTTGTTCACCGCGTCCTCGACGTCACCGGCCGCCATCGCCTCCCGGGCCGCCTCACCGAGGATGGTGACCCGCCACGCCGCCCGGCCGCCGTCCTGAGCCGCGATCAGGTGCCCGGCCACCGCGTTCGCCGGGGCGCCGTTCTCGTGCAGAAGACCCGCGGCCCGGGCGTGCATCGCGGGCAGCTCCGGCGGCGGGATGCTGGCGAGGACCGCCGCCCGGGTCTCCGGATGTCGGAACTGCCGGCCGTCGAGCAGCCCCATCTCCCCCAGATCGCGCATGCCCTCCAGGACGAGGGCGGCGTCCCGGCCGCTGAGTTCGGCCGCGAGCGCCGGGTCGGCGTGGTCACCGAGGACCGCGAGCGCCTGGGCGACCGCCGTCGTGGCGGGCGCGCAGCGGTGCAGGCTGCGCAGGACGGCCTGCCGGAAACTGGCGCCGGGCTCACCGCCGAGCGGGCCGGGCAGGGCGGCGCGGTCGTCGATCAGCGCGTGCAGCAGCAACGGGACGCCGCCGCTGACCTCCAGGCAGTACCGGGCGAACGCACTGTCCGGCACCCCGCCGAACCGGGACCGGATCTGCGCGACGACGGAGGCCGGGGACAGCGGCGGCAGGCGCAGCCGGTGACAGAACGGCAGGTGCAGCATCTCGACCCGCAGGCTCGCGGTGTCCCGCTCGTACGACGAGCTCTCGTCGAGCACCATCACCACACCGCACGACTCGATCCGCCGGATCAGGTAGGTCAGGCAGCGCAGCGACGGCTCGTCCGCGAAGTGGATGTCGTCGACGCCGATCACGATCGGCCGCTTGGTGGCGAAGTCCCGGATCACGGCGCACACCCGGTCCATCGCGGCGAAGAAACCCTCACCCTCGTCGAGGCCGCCCGGACACGGATGCGTCATGCCCGCGGCGTGCAGCGAACGGATCAACCGGTCGAAGACCCCGAACGGATGACCGCGCTCACTGGCCGACGCGGTGGCCAGGAAACACCAGCCGCCGCGGCTGCCGGCCTGCGCCGCCATCGTCTGCAGCAACGCGGTCTTCCCGCTGCCACCGGCACCGCTGACGAGCAGGGCCGATCCGGTTCCACGGGCTGCGGCCGCGAATAAATGATCGAATATGATCAATGATGAATCATGCTTGCTCACTGTCACAGGTCCCCCCCGGCGGGCCCATTACCTCCGTGTCAAGATAGAACCCTATCGGGGTGACGCGCATGAGGGAACTCATCCTCGACCACGCCCGGAGGCCACCGAGCCGCAGGTCGGAGCCTATTTACAGGAGATTTCAGAAGCTCAGAGTTTCCTGAAAACAGAGATCCTTCGGCTCATGACGATCATCAATGCGTCAGGCGATATCCGCGGGTCACCCGCCCACCGCGGCGGCCTTCCGCTCGCGCCACTGCTCGTCGTTGAGGCCACGACGCCAGTACCCCGAGATGGACAGCAGCTCCCTCGCCACACCGCGCTCGTGCACCAGGTGCCGGCGCAGGTGCCGGATCGCACCACCCTCGCCGTGCACGAACCCCTGCACCACGCCGGGCTCGAAGGTGAGCGACCGGACGGCGTCGACCAGACCCTCGCCGCGGGACCGCACCAGCCACCGGACATCCGCATCGGCGGCCGTGGGCAGCACCTGCCGCTCCTCGTCGCCATCCACCTCCACCAGCACTTTCGCCCGGGTGCCCGGCGCCATCCGCTCGAGCGTGACGGCGATCGCGGGCAGCGCGGCGGCGTCACCGGCCAGCAGGTGCCAGTCCGCCTCGGGGCCGGGCCGGTACAACCCCCGCAGATCGCGCACCAGGACCGGATCACCGGGACGCAGCCCGGCGAGCCGGGACCGGGTCAGCCCCGGGCGGCCGTGGTCGAAGACGTCGATCGCGAGCTCGCCGGCCACCGGATCGAACGAGCGCACCGTGTAGGTCCGCATCCGGAACCGGCCGGCCGCGCCCGCGTGATGCGTCCCGGGGTTGGACGACCGGCCCGGCGGAAAGACGAGCCGGACGAAGGCATCCGTGAAAGGACTCGGCTCGAATCGGTTGAGCTCCGGGCCGCCGACCACCATTCTGGTCATTCTCGGCGCTAATCCCGTCTGCCGGATGAATGCGAGCCGGACCACCGGCCGGATAGGCGTCGAGATGCCGATCATCTGCTCTCCTAGCACCGTTATCGGTCAAGGTGAGCCTAGCCTTACCGTGACCGATGTCGAATGCACAGTCGGACATCCGAACCGTCGGCGGGACCGCACGACTCCGGCCACCGCGGCGCACGGTCAGGGACGTCCCATGATGGCGGTCAACTTCCGGGCCGCCGCCACGTCGGCGCACCCCGCGAGCCGCATCGCCGCCCGCAGTTCGCCGTCCAGAACGGACAACACCCCGGCGACCCCGGCCTCCCCACCGGCCGCCAGGCCCCACAGCACCGGCCGGCCGATCAGCACCCCGTCCGCCCCGAGCGCCAGCGCCCGCAACACGTCGGTGCCGCTGCGGACCCCGCTGTCCACGAACACCTCGCAGGTGCCCCGGACCGCCTCCACGGCCGCCGGGAGCATCGTGACGGCGGCCGGCGCACCGTCGAACTGCCGGCCCCCGTGATTGGAGACCACCACGGCACTCGCACCGATCCCGGCGGCCCGGCGGGCGTCCGCCGGGTCCAGGACACCCTTCACCACGATCGGCAACGCCGTCCGCGACCGCAGCGTCTCCAGGTGCGCCCAGGTCAGCGCCGGATGGAACGCGCCGTTGGTATGGGCGATCAGGGCCGAACCGGAGTCCGCCGGGGTGTGCGCGGCACTCGTCGCCCCGGCGGCGACGTTCGCCGCCCGGATCTCCGGGGGCAGCACGAACCCGTTGCGGACGTCCCGCAGACGCCGGCCCATGACCGGCACGTCCACGGTGACCATCAGGGCCCGGCAGCCGGCGTCCTCCGCCCGCCGGACCAGCTCGACGGTGGCCAGGTCGTCACGCAGCCAGTACAGCTGGAACCACTGCTCGCCCCCGGCCGCGCTCAGCTCCTCGACGGTGACGCTGCTCAGCGTGCTGATCACGAACGGGACGCCGGCGGCCGCCGCGGCACGCGCCGTCGCCAGCTCCCCCTCCGGGTGCAGCAGCCGCTGGTACGCCATCGGCGCCACCGCCAGCGGCAGGGCGCTGCGGGTCCCGGCCAGGGTGGCGCCCGGATCCGGGGCGGGACCGCCGGTCAGCACCCGCGGGACCACCGTCACCCGGTCGAACGCCGCCCGGTTGGCCGCCAGGGTGGTCTCGGCCTCGCTGCCACCGGCCACGAAGTCCCGGACCGGGGCGCTCATCGCCGCCTCGGCCCGGTCCCGGAAGTCGCCGACCGTGTCCAGCCGGGGCAGAGTGGTGGTCATCGGCCGTCCGGCTCGGCCTGGTCCAGCTCGACCGCCTCGTACAACGCCTTGATGTTGCCGGATCCGAAGGTCCGGGCCCCGACCCGCTCGATGATCTCGAAGAACAGCGTGCCGCGGGGGTGCGTGGACTTGGTGAAGATCTGGTAGAGCTGGCCGTCGTGGTCCTCGTCGGCGAGCACGTTCAGCCCTCTCAGCTCGGCGACCGTGTGCCGGGTCAGCGTCAGCCGGTCGCCCATCCGCCCGTAGTACGCGTCCGGCGTGCTGAGGAACTCGACGCCGGCGTCGGACATCGCGCCGACCGAGCGGATGATGTCACCGGTCTCGAACGCGATGTGCTGCACGCCCGCGCCGCCGTGCTCCTTGAGGAAGGTGTCGATCTGTCCCGGCCGCCGGGTGGTGTCCGGCGCGATCAGGGTGAGCGTCACCGCCCCTCCGGCGCTCTGCACCACCTGGGAGTCCATCGCCTGCTCACCGACCACGATCCGCTCGGTGAAGACCATCGCGAAGTCGAACACCCGCTCGTAGTGCTCGACCACCTCGTCCAGCCGGCCCGCCTCGACGCAGACCGCGAAGTGGTCGACCAGCCGCAGGCCGATGCCGGGCGTGCCGGAACGGTGCACCGGGGTCAGGCCGGGCAGCGACCACTCCCCGCCGGGGTCGCGCTGCACGAAGGTGTGGATGACGTCGCCGAACCCGCCGACCGACGCGGTGACCACGGCACCGTCGCGCTGCGGGGCGGCGATCGGGCGGGCCCCGCGGCGGACCGCCTCGTGGAAGGCGCCGGCCGCGTCGGCGGTGCCGAGCGCGATGTCCGAGACGCCGTAGCCGTGCTGGGTCGCGTACATCTCGCCGGGGTGGTCGCCGGTTCCGGGGCGGGTCAGCACCAGGCGGATGTCGTCGTGACCGAGGACGACCGAGTGTTCCGCGCCCGGTCCGGCGCCCTCCGCTCGCGTGTCCAGCCCGTAATTGCCGAATTGCGCGATCAACGGGTCGGGATCGGCACAGTAGATGCGTACGTGATCGACGGTCAGATCCTGAAAATGGCCGGTCATCAGTGCACTCCTCCACGAGAATCCCCCGGCCCGGCGCACTTTGTCTCCTGATCGGACCACCGTCGGGGAAATGACAATTCGGCACGGTCTCACACTGTCGGCAAGGGTGGCACGGGCACCGTTGTCCGACAACGTCCGTCCAACCGCTCAGAACGTACCGGACGTCAATCTCACTGCTAATCTCCGATCGATTCGGCTTTGTTGTCGTCACCATTTCCGCGGCGGTACGCGAGCCGATCGGCCGACAACCTGAGGATGGTCACATGGGCGTCAGCGACGAGGCGGTTCATCTGCGTTCCACCGCGCGCGTCGAACCACTGGTCGACCGGTTCCCCGCGCGGGTGCATCTCGTGTCGCCGGTGCCGGCGGCCACCGCACTGGCCGGCCGGCACGTGCCGATGCTGGAGTCGTACCTGCGGGGCGAACCCGTCGCCGGACTGGCGGCGGGCCGTACCACCGACGTCGCCGCGCTGCTGGACGGCATCCGGCGTGACCGGGCCGACGTGCTCGGGTTCGCCGCCGCGGTGGCCGAGGCCGAGGACCTCCTGGAACGCGCCGGTCCGGGCAGCGATCCGCGGACACTCCACCCGCGGCTGCCGTCCGACCTGCACGGCCTGGCCGAGGTGGTGCACGATGCACGTCACCGGGCCGGCCTGCGGTTCCTCGAGGCGTCGGCGTACACCAGCCGGTTCTACGACGAGAGCCGCCAGTCGGTGCGGCTCGCCCCGGACGACGCCGCCGCCCGGGCCGCCGGGCCCGGCACACCCCGGCTCCCGCACCCCGGCGTGCTCGACCTGGCCGTCCCGTTCCGGCACCCCGGCTGGGACGAGCTGTTCACCGCCCGGATCCGGCCCACCACGGTGGCCCGGCTGCGGGAGGCCCTGGGCCTCGACGACGAGCAGACCGCCCGGCTGCGGCCGTTGCTCACCGCCGAACCCGCCGCCGCACCGGACCGGCACCTCGGCACGGGCGGCCGGGTCCGCTGGTTCGGCCACGCCTGCCTGGTGTTCCAGACCCCGGAGAGCGCGGTGGTGACCGATCCGGTCATCGGCGCCGGCGACCGGTACACCCTGGACGACCTGCCGGACCGCATCGACCTGGTGCTGCTCACCCAGGACCACCCGGAGCACCTGGTGCTGGAGACGCTGCTGCAGTTGCGGTCCCGGATCGGCGCCGTGGTGGTGCCCCGCTCCCCGCGCGGTGACCGGCACGAACCGTCGATCGCGCTGTGCCTGCGGGCGCTGGGTCTCCCGGTGATCGAGGTGGACGACTTCGACGAGACGGCGTTCCCCGGGGGCACGGTGGTGGCCACGCCGTTCCTCGACGAGCAGGGCCGGTCCCGGGCCGGGTCGACGTACCTGATCCGGATGGCCGGGGCGCGGTTCTTCGCCGGTTCGGACACCTCGGGTGCCGATCCGGTGGTGTACCGGTACGTGCGCCGGCACCTGGGCGAGGTCGACCTGGCGTTCTTCGGGATGGACCGGCTGTCCGCGCGGGAGGCTTCGGCGCTGGTCACCGAACTGGGCGCGGACGAGGCCTACCTGTACGCCACCGGCGCGCACCAGCGGGTCGACGCGTTCCTCGGCTGGTGCCACGACCGGGGCATCACCGCCGAACATCTGGTCAAACGGCGGGAGTGGTGCTGGTAGGCGTACCCGGGAAGGAGCCGGAGCCGCTGCCCGGGTGAGTTCCGATCTCCAGATCGACCGTGAGGAGGCCGTCCGGGGTCAGGTCCGCATCGGCCCGGGTGACGTCGCCGCCGCGGGCGGCCACCGCGTCCAGCAGCTCGCCCAACCGGCCGGGACGCCGGTCGAGGACCACCCGGATCCGGGTACGCCCACCGGCCGGACCGGTCGGCGGACGGGTCCGGGCCGCGCCGGTGACACCCCGCCGCAGCAGTTCGGTGACGGCGTCCCGCGCCGCGTCCTGGTCCGTCCCGGCGCGGTCTGGCGCGGTGTGGCCCGGCGCGGTGTGGCCCGGCGCGGTGTGGCCCGTCTCGGCGTGGCCCGGCGCGGTGTGGCCCGGCGCGTCCCGGGCGGCGAGGGCCTCGGTCGCGGCGAGCAGACGGGTCAGGTCGTCGCGGACGTCGCGCAGCACGGCGGCGATCGCCGGCGCGTTCGCGCGGACGATGTCGGTCCACAGTGCGGGGTCGCCGGCCGCGATCCGGGTGACGTCCCGGACGCCCTGTCCGGCGAGCGCCTCGGTGGCGGCCGGGCCCTCCCGCAGGCGTGCCGCGGTGAGGCTGGCCATCAGGTGCGGCACGTGCGAGGTCAGCGCCACGACGATGTCGTGGGTACGGCCGTCGAGCCGGACCGGCGTCGCCCCGCAGATCCCGGCGAGCGCGGTGACCCGGTCCAGCGCCGCGTCGCCGGTCCGGTCGTGCGGGGTGAGCACCCAGGTCCGGCCGTGGAACAGGTCGGCGGAGGCGGCCAGCGGACCGGACCGTTCCCGCCCTGCCATCGGGTGCCCGCCGGCGTACGCGACGGGATCGGGCGCCAGCCGCAGGACGTCGCTCTCCAGCGCGCCCTTGACCCCCGCGACGTCGGTGTAGCTGAGCGCCGACCGGCGTGTCTGGGTGTCCCGCAGCACCGTCGCCACCTGGGCCGGCGGGACCGCGACCAGGGCGAGGTCCACCGGCCCGCCGGGCGGTTCGGCCCGGCCGGCACCGAGCGCCTCGGCGATCCGGGCCGCCGCGACGTCCCGGTCGGCGAGGAAGACCTCGACGCCGCGGCGCCGGGCGGCCAGGGCCACCGAGGTGCCGATCAGACCGGTTCCGATCACCAGGAGGGACCGGATCACCGGCTTTCCGCCTCGATGAACGCGACGAGCCGGGTGATGCCGTCGTCGATCTCCGCCGGCGACAGGTAGCTGACCGACAGGCGGATGGCCCGCCGTCCGCCGTCGTCCGGGTGGAAGTAGCGCATCGGTGTCCAGATCACGCCGAACTCCTCGGCGGACCGGGTCAGTGCCGCGTCGTCGGCCTCGAATCCGACGGTCAGGCCGAGGAAGAAGCCGCCGCTGGGCTCGTTCCAGCGCACCCCGAGTTCGGTGCGGCGCGGTTCCGGGAGCCGGTCGGCGAGCCGGTCGACGACCCGCCGCATGGATTCGCCGTAGTGGCCGGTGGCCTTGGCGTTCAGCTCGGAGACCCGGCCGCCGGCGGCCAGCAGGGCGCCGGCCACCACCGCCTGGCTCAGCGACGAGGTGTTCACCGTGATCATGCTCTTGATCTTCGAGAGCTCGTCGGCGAGCAGTCCGGCCCGTCCGTCGTCGCCGGTCACCGTCTGGTCGGCCACCGCGAAACCCACCCGGGCGCCCGGGAAGATCGTTTTCGAGTACGAGCCCAGATGGATCACCGAGTGCCGGCGGTCCAGCGCCTTCAGGGTGGGCGCCGGCTCCCCCGGGCTGACCAGCCGGTACGGCGTGTCCTCCAGGATCAGCAGGTCCTCACGGGCGGCCAGGTCCAGCAGCGCCACCCGGTCGGCCGGCGCCAGCGTGGATCCGGACGGGTTGGCGTGGTCCGGCACCAGGTAGAACGCCCGCGGCCGACGGCCGGCCGCGCGGGCGGATGCGATCGCGGCCGCCAGGTTGTCCAGCGAGAACCCGTCCGCCGACTCGGGCACCGGGCAGAGCGTCACGTCGAGCAGCCGGGCCACCCCGGTGATCCCCACGTAGCAGGGGCTGGAGACCAGCAGCACGTCGTCCGGGTCCCGGATCAGCGCCCGGACCGCCAGCATCATCGCCTCCTGGGCACCGACGGTGACCACGATCGCGGCGGCCGGCACGTCGATCCCCTCGTCGGCGCGCAACGAGTCGGCGATGATCTCGCGGATCTGGCCGGCGGTCGGACCGTACTGGTAGACCGCCGTGCGGACCTGGTCCGGTGAGGCGCCGTGGTCGGCGAGATGGTCGAGGTAGCGGCGCAGGTGCGCCAGCACCTCCTCGGTCTCGAAGAAGCCGTCGTACGGCCGTCCCGGCGCGAACGAGATCGCCCCGGGGTAGCGCAGGGTCACCTCGTTGAGGAAGTTCATCGTGTCCAGAACCGGGTCGGAAACGCTCGCGTGCAGTTCCGATCTGCGCAGCACTTGTCCTCCTGTGTCGGTGCCCGTCTGACGACGCGGTGTCCGACCGCCTGTTGCGCGCGGTTGGACACCGGTGGTGCTCAGCTGGCGACGCGCTCCTCCGGGCCGACCCGGGTGGCGAAGTCGGCCCACAGGCCGGAGAACTGCCGGGCCAGGTCGGCGACCACGTCCGCGCAGTGCGGCGGGACGTTGTCGACGATGGTCTCCCACTCCTTCGCCCAGCGGGTGTGCAGCGTCAGCAGGCGCAGCAGGTTGCGGCCGGTGTCGGTGTAGCGCAGCGCCGGGTCACCCATCAGCCGGCTGACGACGACGGCGTGGTCGAGCACCGGTTCCGGGCGCATGCCGGAGCGGACCAGGTTCAGGTGCTGGTCCCGGCCGGTGCCGGTCGCCGCCGGGGTGGTGTCCCGGGGCCGCCGGGTCGGCACCAGTTCGGTGCCGCTGTGCAGCCGGTTGCGGACGTCGCGGGCGGTCTCCGGGGAGATCGCCGCGGCGCGGGCGACCTGCCGGAGCGACAGGTTCGGGTTCTCGCTCATCAGACGGCCGGCGAGCAGACGGCCGGCGCTGCAGTCCAGGGGGCGTACCCGGCCGTCCTGTCCGATCCGGCTGCTCTCCGGGGCGGACGTGCCGTTCACCCGGCGGCGGATGTCGGCGACCGTGCCCGGTGAGATGCCGGTGACCGCGGCGACGCGGCGGTCCGACCACTGCGGGTGCGAGACGGCGATGCGTTCCGCCGCGCGTTTGCGGTCGGCCAGCGCGAGGGGCAGGCCGTGCGAGACGTTCAGCCAGACGGAGAGCACGAACGCCTCGTCGTCGGTGCCGTCGAAGAGCCGTCCGGTGATCGTCGTCGCGCCGCGCCGGACGGCCGCGCGGATCCGGTGGGCGCCGTCGATGACACGCATCGTCGGGCGGTGCACCACGATCGGCGGCAGTTCTCCCTGTGCCGCGACCATGGCTTCCAGGTGTTCCGCATCACCGCCGGCCAGCCGGGGTGATCCGCTGAGGCTGAGTGAGCTGATCTTCAGCTCGATGATCGGCTGCCGGTTGAGATCCTCTTCGTCGGGTGTCAATGCCGCTCCTCAGTTCGTGGAGCACTTTGAAGATCAACTTCGAGGCATTCTTCCGCGTTCGACAATGCTCGATCGGTGGGAATGCCCGTGATCAAGGCGCTCGCTGTGAAGGCGTGCCGAAACAGTCCCGCAGGACAGTGCGGCGGGATCTTTGTCGTCCGGCACGAAATTAACATCGGCCCGCAGCTATCTGTAACCCCTGCATCACTCAGGGACACCGAACCCTCGTGCCCCTAACCCCTAGCCCGGAATGCCAGCTTCACCGTCTTGATGCGCTGTTGTCCGTAGGAGTTGACAACGGGCTAGGCCCGGCGATCCGGACAGAAAACCGCACCCGGCCGAGTCGGCCGGGTGCGGTCGGTGGATCCGCGCTCACACCGTGGCGGGGACCTGTCCCCGCTCGCCGGAGGACAGCGCGAGCGTGCGTCCCATCACCGGCGACATCCCGGCGACGATGCCGGCCAGCTCCGCGATGTCGGCGTCGTGCAGCGCCTGATCACCGTCGCAGAGCGCCGTCTTCGGCTGCGGGTGCACGTCGATGAGCAGACCGTCCGCCCCGGCCGCGATGGCCGCCCGGCTCAGCGGCGCCACCAGGTCACGGCGGCCGCCGGAGTGCGACGGGTCCACGATCACCGGCAGGTGCGAGAGCCGCTGCGCCACCGGCACCGCACTGATGTCCAGGGTGTTCCGGGTCGCGGTCTCGAACGTCCGGATACCCCGCTCGCACAGCACGATGTCCAGGTTCCCGCGCTGCGCGATGTACTCGGCGGCGCTCAGCCACTCCTCGATCGTCGCGCTGAAACCCCGTTTGAGCAGCACCGGACGGCCCGCCGACCCGACCGCCTGCAGCAGGGCGAAGTTCTGCATGTTGCGGGCGCCGATCTGGAGCATGTCCGCGTACGAGGCGACCATGTCCACACTGCCCGGGTCGATCACCTCGGTGACCACGGCCAGCCCCGTCTCGGCCCGCACATCGGCCAGGATGCGCAGGCCCGCCTCGCCCAGCCCCTGATAGGAGTACGGCGACGTCCGCGGCTTGAACGCGCCACCCCGCAGCATCGAGGCGCCGGCCGACCGGGCCATCCGGGCCGCCGCCAGCGTCTGCTCCGGCGACTCGACCGCGCACGGCCCGGCGATCACGGTCAGCGTGCCCGGTCCGATCGGCACCCCGCCGACCCGGATCACCGAACGGTCCCGGTGATGCTCCCGGCTGACCAGCTTGTACGGCGCCGACACCCGGATCACCTGGAGCACCCCGGACAGGCTCCCCAGGTTCAGGGCCTCGAAGTCGGCCACGTCACCGACCAGGCCGACGATGGTCCGCGACAGCCCGCGGCTGACGAACGCCTGCCCGCCGACCGCGGTCACCCGCTGCACGACGACTTCCACATCCGCCGGAGTGGCCCCCGGCGCCATGACAACGACCATGATCTCCCCCTCGGTATTCCGTGTCAGGAGCGCGACCAGGTCCATTCGTCGCGGTCGAGCAGGTGGCCGGACTTCACCCCGTTGTTCGAGCACCACGTCTCGAACTCGGTGATCTGCTTGAGCTGGAAGGAGTCCTCGTTGTAACTGGTGGCCATCACGTGACCGAGCCAGCTCTCCTCGCCCATCGCGTAGACGTACACCTCCTCGGCGCCCAGCTCGGTGACGATCGCCGCCGCCTGCTCCGCGTTCGAGCCGGACATCTTGCGGCTGTCGCTCATCTTGTTCGGGATCGCCTTGGTCAGGAACGCCTGGTACTGCCAGTTCAGCGGGGCGCCGTCGCACTCCATGCCGAGGAACGCGATGTCGACGCGGCCCAGGTGCCCGCGCACGTACCGGTAGAGGACCGGGTCGAGACCGGACGAGTCCGCGCCGACGTAGACCGACTTGCCGCCGAGCTCGACGAACCAGGTCGCCTTGGCCCGGATGTCGAGGTCGGCGTGCTCGCCGAAGAACGGCGTCGCGACGATCCGGCCGCCCGGGAAGGTGATCTCGTCGAAGTCGTCGACCTCGACCGCGTCGAACCCGAGGCTCCTCAGGTAGAGCGCCAGCGACGGGTCGCACAGGTTGCCCCGCGAGGTCCGCGGCACCACGAACGTGCCCACCCGGCCGCGCAGCTGCAGCAGGGTCTCCGGCACCAGGTGGTCGGAGTGCCCATGCGTGATGATCACGTAGTCGATGTGGTCGGGCAGATCGTTGTACGTGTACCGCCCGGTCGCGTCGGTGTCCGCGCTGATGAACGGGTCCGTCATGATGGCCACGTCAGGCGTCTGCATCAGCAGGCAGGCGTGTCCCCAGTAGCGGATCCGGGCGCCCTGCTCGATGTGCCGGTCGGCGTGCAGCGCGGACTCCGGGACCAGCAGGCCGGACAGCCGGGACGCCTGCGCGTCGTCGAGTTCCAGCGCCTCGCGCAGCGCCGCCGGGGTGGTCGGGTGCACCCGCGACCGGAAGAGCGCCTCCAGCCCGGGGTGCCGGAACGGGATGTCCAGTTCGAGCACGTCCGGCGACGTCAGCCGGGGCGTGCTCATCACGAACGGGCGCTCGATGCCGGTCTCCACCGACAGCTGCACCGACTGGCGGTCCTCGGTGTACGCCTTGCTCCGGTAGACCAGCGGCTCCTGGAAGTGCAGCGACGCCGCGTTGTTGGTGTCGTAGGCGAGTTCCACCAGGCCGGCGAGTTCGGCGGGCAACTTCGGGTAGATCGGGCGCAGGTCGTACCCGATCGCCTCGTCCCTGACGATCTTCTCGGCCTCGCCGATCGCCTCGGCGAACCGGATCATGTCCGCCCGGTCGCGCCGGATGCCGGCCAGCAACGCCTCGACCTCGTCCTTGCGTTTCTCGTCGACGCCGACGAAGAAACCGCCGCGGAAGCGGGGGTCACGGCTCGCCTGGTAGTGCCAGTCCGGCGCCTGCAGATACGACTCCAGCATCGGAATCCAGCGGAAGGCGAGGCTCATGGTGGCGGTGACCGGGGACACCGCGTACATCGAGGCGTAGAACCGGTCGACCAGGGGTTCGATGATGGTGTTGGGGCGCAGGAAGACGCGCTCGTCGCTCATTGTCGCTCCTTGGGATCAGAGGGCTGGGGACGGATGCCGGCCAGCGCGAACAGGCGTTCCGCGGCCAC
The DNA here is from genome assembly GCF_000962825.1 of Actinoplanes rectilineatus. GTDB lineage: Bacteria > Actinomycetota > Actinomycetes > Mycobacteriales > Micromonosporaceae > Actinoplanes > Actinoplanes rectilineatus. The sequence continues at coordinate 209,960 of NZ_JZKF01000002.1, read as the reverse complement.
CTCCGCGCCGTCCGGGCGGACCGTGCCGGCCACCACAGCGGCCCGGGCCTTGGTCTCCGGGGCCAGGGCGACGGCGAGGGCCGCCGACAGGGAGTCCGCCGTCAGCGCCGGGCCGTCGTGTGCGGCACCGATGCCCAGTGCGGCCACCCGGCCGGCGAAATACTTCTGGTCGTCCACGATCTGCGGCGCCACCACCTGCGGGGCGCCGGCCCGGGCGGCCGCCGTGGTGGTGCCGACTCCGCCGTGGTGCACGACCGCGGCCACCCGGGCGAACAACTCCTGGTGGTTCACCTCGCCGACGGCGAGACAGTCGTCCTCGTCGTCGGGGAGCGCCAGATCGGCCCAGCCCCGGGAGAGGATCACCCGTCGGCCCTGGGCGCGGACCGCCTCGACGGCCACCTTCGCGGTTCCGGCCGGGGCCGGCATGCTGCCGAAACCGACGTACACCGGCGGCTCGCCGGCCGCCAGGAACGCCTCCACCGCCGGCGGGAGCGGCCGGTCGTCCGGGGTGATCCAGGCGCCGGTCTGCAGGACGTCCCGGTCGGCCGGCCCGGCCGGGGCCAGCACCGGGTCCGCCGCGAGCCACGGATCGGCGGTGTACCCGTACCCGTAGATGTCCTGGACCGGCGGCAGACCGATGGCGGCCCGCCGGTCGTTGAGCGCCGCGCCGAAGCGCCGGAAGGCGCCCTGGTTGTTGCGGTCCCACAGGGCCCGGTTGTCACTCGTCGCCGGCGCGGGCGGCTCACCCAGCGGCGGCGGTGGCGGGTAATACGGCGACGGCACGTAGATCGGGCAGTAGAAGCCGTAGAAGTACGGGATGCCGAGTCTCTCGGCCACCGACCGGACGGCCACCGCGGCGGACAGCACACCGGTCGCCAGCACCGCATCACAGCCCTCGGCCGCCGCCGGGACCTGCTCGAACTGCACGGCCATCGCCTCGGCGGCCAGCCGCGGACCGTCACCGGGCCCCGGCCGCGGACCGTCCATCACGGCCCGCGCCGACCGGCCCACCGGCGTCAGCGGCACACCGACCTCGGCCAGCCGGTCCGCCGAATCCGGCGACGCACACATCCGCACCTCGGCACCGGCCGCCCGCAGCCGCAGCGCCAGCGCCACCAGCGGCTCGACATCGCCGCGGGAACCGGACGTCGACAACAACACCCGCATCGCATCTCTCCTGTTCTCGGCGCTGTCAGGCCGGGCGCGAAGGCAGGCCGCCGGCCAGGTCCGCGAAGGCCTCTTCGGGGGTACGCCCACCGCCTGCCGCCGTGGCGGCGAGCCGCCGGCACGCCTCCCCGTCGCCGCGCGTCGCGTGGAACGCCGCGAGGAAATCGGCGTAGATCCGGTACTCGTGGTGGTACGCGGTCGCGAACGCGGTCAGCGCTGTCGTCTCGTCCCGGTCGCCCGCGAGGATGCCGGTGAGCGCGCGGGCCGCGAGCAGCCCGCTGTACGTCGCCAGGTGCACCCCGGAGGCGAACACCGGGTCGACCGCGCACGCGGCGTCACCGACCAGGACCATCCCGGGCCGCCAGAACGCCGTCCGGTGGTAGGTCCGGTTCTCGGTGACGCGCAGCCTGCCGTACTTCTGACCGGCCGTCACCCGGGCCGCGTCGGTGAGCAGCTCGGCGATCAACGGGCACTCGGCGATCAGCGCCGCGAAGGCCTGCTCCCGATCGCCCTCGACCTTCGCCGCCAGCTCGGCCCGGACCACCGCGCCGACGCTGCTCAGCCCGCCGGTCAGCGGGGTGTACCAGAACCAGCCGCTGTCGAACGCGACGACCAGGGTGTTCCCGTCGTACGGCGCCGGCTGCCGGCACAGTCCGAAGTAGCCGGAGAGCGACACGGTCCGGACCGCCTCCGCGGGGACCCGGGTCTCACCGACGGCGGCGTGCAGGGTGCTGTCCCCGCCGGAGGCGTCGACCACGTACCGGGCCCGGACCTCGTGCTCACCGCCGTCGGCGTCGGCGTAGCGCAGGCCGGTCACCCGTGGCCCGCTCGTGACGACGCCGGTGGCCGGGCAGCCCTCGCGTACCTCGACGCCCCTGTCCTTGGCGTTGGTCAGCAGAATCTCGTCGAACCGGGCCCGCTCGACCTGATAGCCGTACGACTCCGGGCCGGCCAGCCGGGGCGAGTCGGCGAACGCGTACGTCCACGGCTCCGCGCCGGCACCCCAGTGGAAGGCCCCGCCCCGGCGGACCCGGAACTCCGCCTTCGCCAGCTGATCGGTGACGCCGAGCAGCCGGCCCACCTCGTGCACCGTCGACGGCGCCAGCGCCTCGCCGATCCGGTACCGGGGGAAGACCTCCCGGTCCAGCAGCAGCACCCGGTGCCCCCGCATGGCGACCAGCGTCGCCACCGTCACACCGGCCGGGCCGCCACCGGCGACCACCACGTCGAACTCCTCCACCGGGCTCTCCCGTCTCCCGTCCCCGCCGGTCACCAGGCGACCGGTAACTGATCGGGGCCGTCGATGAACGCGCTCCGCAGCCGTACCTCGCCGGCCGGCACCGCCAGCCGCAGCCCGGGCAGGCGCAGCCACAGGCTCTGATAGGTCATCCGCAGCAGCGTCCGGGCCACCGCCGCGCCGATGCAGTGATGGATGCCGTGCCCGAATCCGATGTGCGGCGCGGACTCCCGGGTCCCGTCCAGGACGTGCGGATCCGGGGTCAGCGCCGGGTCCCGGTTGGCCATCAGGACCGAGCAGAGGACCACCTCGCCGGCCCGGATCAGGTGCCCGTCGACGACCACGTCCCGCAACGCCATCCGGGGTGTCGGCTGCTGCACCGGCGACAGGTAGCGCAACAGTTCGTTGACCAGCCGGTCGTTCTCCTCCCGGCCGGCACCGAGCAGGCGTGCTTGATCGGGGTGTTCCAGCAGGGCGAGCACCCCGAAGCCGATCATCCCGGCGACGGTCTCCACACCGCCGAGGACGAGCGCGATGCACACGCCCTTCAGCTCCTCGTCGGTGAAGTCCGGGCCGTGGTCCCGGATGAGCATGCCGATGAATCCCTCGTCGGGATCCCGGCGCTGCCGGGCGATCAGGCTGCTCAGGTACCTGTTGAACGCCGCGCTGTCGGCGGCCCGGGCCTTGAACCCCCGGCTGAGGTCGACGTTGCGCCGGACCCGCCGGATGAACTCCCGCCGGTCGTCCCGGGGAATGCCGAGCAGTTCGCAGAGGGCGCCCCCGCCGACCGGATCGGCGAACAGCCCCTGCAGATCGGCGGGCGGCCCCTCGGCCTCCAGCTCGTCGAGGTGGTCGTCGATGAGCGCCTGGAACGCGGGCTCCAGCCGGCGGATGCGGCGGACGGTGAACTCCGGCGTCAGCATCCGCCGCAGCCGGGTGTGCTCGGGCGGGTCGTACGTCGAGATCTGCCCGACCAGCTCCGGTGGGATCGGCACCCCCTCGCCGCTGACCGGCTCGTTCTCGGTCAGCCGCAGCCGGGTGGTGAAGTTCTCGTGGTCGCCGAGGACCTTCCGGACCACGTCGTACCCCAGGGCCTGCCAGAGGTACTCCCGGCCCATCTGCACGGCCGCGTCGCCGCCGATCCGGATCAGCGGGCCGTGCGCCCGGAGCCGGGCCATGTCCGGGTGCGGATCGCAGCCGGACCGCAGCATGTAGTTCGCCGTCGGGATCACCAGCGGCGCTTCGGCGACACCGGGTTCCGGCGCCATCACGCGGGCCGGTAGGGCAGCCACTTCATCCCGTCGGGCGAGGCGACCAGCCCACCGGGGAACAGCGGCAGCTCGGGTTCGGCGTCGTCGCCGAGGACCGCCGACATCTGCACCTGGCCGCCCTCCTGCATCACCTGCTTGACGACCTGCGATTTGAAGAGCGGGACCATGTTGCCGTCCTCGCTGTCGGCCATCCGGTCCACCGCCGCGGCGAACTCGGCGCTGTGCCCGGCGACCCGGGCCGCCGGGGTGAGCGCCGCCTCGCCGGACGACACCCCGCCGACCAGCTCCACGAAGGACTCCAGGCCGCCGTGCTCGTTGTTGGTGACCTTCTTGGCCTTCCAGAAGTACGACTCCTCGTTGACGTTCATCTCGTAGAACGACACCAGGAACTCGTAGAAGACCCCGTACTCGCGGCGGTAGCGGGCCTCGAACTCGGTCAGCGCCGTCTTCTCGTCCAGGTCGTCGGCGAGGATGCTGTTGATCGACCGGGCGGCGAGCAGCGCGCTGTACGTCGCCAGGTGCACCCCGGAGGAGAACACCGGGTCCACGAAACAGGCGGCGTCGCCGACCAGGATCATCCCGGGCCGCCAGAACGACGTCTCGTGGTACGAGTAGTCCTTGCGGATGCGCAGTTCGCCGTAGCGGCCGGTGGTGATCCGGGTGGCGTCGGCGAGGTACTCGGCGATCAGCGGGCACTCGGCGATCAGCGCGGCCAGGGCCTTCTCCCGGTCGCCCTGGACCTTCTCGGCCATCTCCCGGCGGACCACCGCACCGACGCTGGTCATCGTGTCGCTCAGCGGGATGTACCAGAACCAGCCGCTGTCGAACGCGACGCTCAGGATGTTGCCGGAATTCGGCGCGGGCAGCCGCTTGCCGTTCTCGAAATAGCCGAACAGCGCCAGGCTGCGGAAGAACTCCGAATAGTTCCGGGTGCCGCCGACGCTGGAATGGAGCCGGCTCTTGTTGCCGGACGCGTCGATCACGAAACGGGCGCGCACCTCGTGCTCGTTTCCGTCCGCATCGGTGTAGCGCAACCCGTCGACCCGGTCGTCGGACTCGGTCACCGCGGCGACCGAACAGCCCTCGCGGACCTCGACGCCCCTACGCTTGGCATTGGTCAGCAGGATCTCGTCGAACCGGGCCCGCTCGACCTGGTACGCGAACGAGGTCGGGCCGGTGAGCTTGGACGACACCGCGAACGAGAACGTCCACGGCTCCGGCCGGGCGCCCCAGCGGAACGTGCCGCCCCGCTTGACCGGGAAACCCGCCCCGGCCAGCTCCTCCGAGATCCCGAGCAGCTTGCACACGCCGTGGACCGTCGCCGGCAGCAGCGACTCGCCGATCTGGTAGCGGGGGAAGACCTCCTTCTCCAGCAGCAGCACCCGATGGCCCTGCATCGCCACCAGGGCAGCCACGGTCGAACCGGACGGGCCACCGCCGGCCACCACCACGTCGAACTCTTCCAACGGCATTTCGTACCACCTATCGATCAGTAGGTCGAAATCGGGGAACGCCATTTCCGGAAAAGGCGCTGCGACTCGTATCGTCGGGCATCGACGAGAATGCCTCAAGGCGTCCAAGCGACCATCAGAGTGGTCAATCCGTATGCCGGCGTGGTCGTCCGGAACATGATTTCCGCGTCCGGATCCGCCAGGCGCAGATCAGGAAAACGGTCCCACAGGGCGGTGTACGCGATCCGTAGTTGCAGCCGGGTCAGCGCCGCGCCCAGACAGTGGTGGACGCCGTGTCCGAAGGCGACGTGCGGAACGGGGGTACGCGTGACGTCCAGGCGGTCCGGGTCGGGCGCCAGCGCGGGATCCCGGTTGGCCGCCGGCAACGAGCAGAGGACCGTCTCCCCCGCCCGGATCACCTGCCCGCCGATCGTGACGTCCTCCCGCGCGGTCCGCGGGGTGGGCGCGTACGGGACGGTCAGGTAGCGGATCAGTTCGTCGACCGCCCGGTCCGCGGCCTGGTCGCCGGCGCGGAGCGCGGTGATCTGCCCGGGGTGGCGCAGCAGTGCCAGCACGCCCAGCCCGAGCATGCCGGAGACGTTGTCGTCGCCGGCCAGCATCAGTTGGACGCAGACGCCGCGCAGCTCCTCGTCGGTGATCGTGTCGCCGTGCTCGGCGACGACCGCCCCGAAGAGCCCGTCGCCCGGGTCCTTGCGTTCCCGGGCCATCATCGCCACCAGGTAGCGGGCGAACGTCTCGCCGGCGGCCGCCCGCTTCCGGGCGCTCAGCGAGGCGTCGAGGTGCCGGTGGCACAACTGCAGGAACATGTCGTGGTCGTCGCGGGGCACCCCGATCAGCTCGCACAGCACGGCGCCGGGCACCCGGTCGGCGACCGTCGCGACCAGGTCGGCGGGCGACCCGGACCGTTCCATCTCGTCGAGACGGTCCGCCACGATCTCCTCGATCCGCGGCGCCAGCGCGCGGATCCGGCGCTGGGTGAACCCGGGGGTCAGCAGGTGCCGCAGCCGGGTGTGCTCCGGCGGGTCGTAGTCCATCAGGTTGCCGACCAGCTCCCGGGGCCGGAAGACGCCGGTCCCGCCGGCCTCGTCACGCCGGTCGAAACGGCGCCGGGTGCTGAACCGCTGGTGATCGCCGAGCACCTGGCGTACCTCGGCGTGCCCGGCGGCCATCCAGGTGTGTTCGGCGTCCGCCCCGGTCCCGACCACGATCCGGGACAGCGGGCCGGCGGCGCGCAGCTCGTCCGCCGGGTCGAGGTCGTGCCGCCGGACGTGGACCGGCCGGGTGTCGTCGTCACCACTCAACGGGAAGCTCCTCGATCGCGAACGGCGCCGGCCGTCCCGGCTTGAACCGCAGCTCCTCCTCGGGGACCGCCAGGCGCAGGGACGGGAACCGGCGGACCACGGCCGGCAGGATCACCCGCATCTCGAGCCGGACCAGCGGCGCCCCGATGCAGTGGTGGATGCCGTGCCCGAAGGCCAGATGGGTGGTCTTCTCCCGGGTGATGTCGAACCGGTCCCCCCGGACCCGGTTGATCGCCAGCATCGAACACGTCACCACCTCACCGGCCCGGATCAGCCGGCCGGCGACGGTCACGTCGGTGAGCGCCACCCGCGGTGAGGGCGCCTCGACGACCGACGCGAAGCGCAGCACCTCCTCGATCGCGCCGTCGATCAGTTCGGGACGCTCACCGAGCAGCGCCATCTGCCCGGGGTGGGTCATCAACAGCAGCATCGCGGTCGACAACTGGGCGGCCATCTGCTCGGTCGCCATCGTCAGGCTCGCCTCGGCCAGCCCGGCCAGCTCGTCGTCGCCGACCCGGTCGCCGTGCTCTTGGACCAGGGCGCTGAGCATGCCGTCGCCCGGTTCACGACGTTTGCCGGCCACCAGCCGATGGGTGTAGTCGACCACCGCCATCCCGGACGCGACCCGCTGCCGGGGCAGCCGGCTCTCCCGGGTGTCCCGGATCATCCGGGACAGCTCGGCCTGGTCGTCGCGCGGGACGCCGAGGAACTCGCAGGCGATGACGGCCGGGATCGGCCAGGCGGCGTGCCGGACGAAGTCGGCCGGGGCGCCCCGGCTCGCGAAGTCGTCCAGACCCTCCTCGACGATCTCCTCGATCCGGGGCAGCAACCGCGCCATCCGCCGGGCCGAGTACGCCGGGGCGACGGTCCGCCGCAGCCGGGTGTGCTCCGGCGGGTCGTAGGCCTGCAGGATCCCCGGCAGTTTCGCCCGGTCTGCCTCGTCCTCGACCGGCCGCATCGAGCTGAACCGCTCATGGTCGCCGAGGATCTCCCGTACCTCGTCGAAACCGGTGACCAGCCACTGCCTACGGCCGTCCATGCCGGGTTCGGCGTCGTACTCGTGCAGCGGGCCGTGTTCCTGCAGATCCTGGAACTCCGGCGCCGGATCCAGCCGCCGCCGCTGGTGTTGAAGGGGAAGTGCCATCGTTCCTCCAGTGCTCGTCTACCAGTCGAGGACGAGGGACTCCACATCGAACGGGGGTGGTCCCAGCCGGATCGCCCGGTGCGGGTCGGCCAGGCGCAGCGTCGGGAAGCGGTGGGCCAGGGCGGGGATCGCCGCCCGGAACATCAGCTCGGCCAGGGTCCGCCCGAGGCAGTGGTGGATGCCGTGCCCGAACGCCACGTGCTCGGCCCGGGGCCGGGTGATGTCGAACCGGTCCTGCGGATCGGGGAAGCGCCGGCGGTTGGCGGCCAGCAGGGAGCAGGTCACCGTGTCGCCGGCCTTGACGAGCCGCCCACCGACGCGGACGTCCTCGAGGGCGATACGCGGATGGGTCTTCTCGTCCGTGGTGAGGTACCGGATCATCTCCTCCAGCCAGTCCGGCACGGTCTCCGGCTTCTCCCGGAGCAGGGCGAACTGGTCCGGGTCCTCGACCATCAGCCAGGCGCCGCCGGCCAGGAACCGGGCCACCTGGTCGCCGCCGGCGCCCATCACGAACGCGGCCACCCCGGTCAGCTCGGCATCGGTGATCTCGTCGCCGAACTCGCGGACGACGACGCCGAACATGTCGTCGCCGGGTTCACGGCGGGTCCGGGCGGCGACCTTGTTCATGTAGGTCATGAACTTGTTGCCGGCCGCGGTCCGTTTCCGGCCGGACCGTTCGGTACGGCTGGCGTGCAGACACCGGGACAGCTCCGCCTGGTCGTCCCGGGGGATGCCGAGGAAGTCGCAGGTCGCCGTGGTCGCCACCGTCCAGCCGAAGTGCGGGACGAAGTCCAGCGGTCCGCCGATCGCCTCGATGGTGTCCAGGGTGTCCCGGACGACCCGTTCGGCCTGCTCGCCGAACTTCTGCATCCGGCGGACCGCGAAGGCCGGCGCCACCATCCGGCGCAGGCGGGTGTGCTCCGGCGGGTCGTACTGGGTGAGGAAGCCGGGCCAGGCGAACCCGGCAGCGGTCCCGCCGTAGAGCAGCCGGGCACTGAACTTCTCCGAGCTGAGGACCGCCCGGACCGCGTCGAAACCGGTGGCCAGCCACGCGGTCCGCCCGCCGGGGCCCTCCTCGCTGCCCAGCGCGGTCATCGGGCCCTGGGCCATCAGGCGGCACAGCTCCGGTCCCGGATCGAACCGGTTCCTGCGGTGCAGCTCCAGCGCCTGGACGACGTTGATCTCCTCGAACATGCCACCGATCCCTTCAATCCGAGCGGCACAGTCCAACCGTCCGCATTGCGCGGCTGGACGTCTCAGTTCGCCATGACCGTGTACTGGACGTCTCAGTTCGCCATGACCGTGTAGTAGGCGCCGATCCGCATCGGCGTCCCGCTCGTGACGGTGGCCAGCCCGGTGTCCCGGAAGCGGTCCCGCGGGATGACCCGGAAGTCGAAGCTGACCCGGCACGCGCCGGTGTCGTTCGCCCTGTTCCCGTGCCGCAGGTTGATCGCGTCGAACTGCAGGAACTCGCCGGGAACCACTGTCACCGGGCGGTAGTCGGCCCGGTCCGGGGCGCTCTCCACCCAGATCGTGTTGGTGCCGAAGGCGGGCGTCAGCGGCAGCCAGAAGTTGACGGTGCCGGGCTGGTGCCGGAAGTCGGCGTCCCGGTGGAAGGTGCTGACCGCGGTCCCGCCGGGCGGGGCCACCCGGAAGGTGGGCACGGCCTGCACGCACACCTCGCCGGAGAAGAGCGGCAGCACGTGGGCCCGGAGGAAGTCGTGGTAGAGCCCGCGGATGCCGTCGAACCCGGCGTAGAACCGGGTGTGCGCCTCGGTCGCCTGGTCACTCGCGCCCGGCGCCGGGTGGACGGCACAGTCCCTGTCGAGCCGGGCCAGATCGGTGCCGCCGACCAGGTCACGCACGCGGCGTACGAAAGGGAAACGGTCTTGATCGTAGGTGTGGATCGTCTGGTCGAGAATCGGCGCCTCGGCGACCGGATCGGTCATCGTGCTGTCCTCTCCATCTTCCGGGAAGGGGGTGGGGTCAACCGCCACGGACCACGTGGCGGACCGGCTCGGGCTCGGGCTCCTCGATCACGATCTCGGGCTCCTCGACCGGCCCGGCGGTGGTCCCCCCGGTCGCGAACTGCGTGTAGTAGAGCTCCGCGTAGAGGCCGCCGGCGGCCAGCAGCTCCTCGTGCGTCCCGCGTTCCCGGACCCCGCCGTCGTCGATCACCAGGATCTGATCGGCCTCGCGGATCGTGGACAGCCGGTGGGCGATCACCAGCGACGTCCGGCTGCGCAGCGCGGTCCGCAACGCCCGCTGGACCGCGGCCTCGGACTCGGAGTCCAGGTGGGCGGTGGCCTCGTCGAGCACCACGATCGAGGGAGCCTTCAGCAGCAGCCGGGCGATCGCCAGCCGCTGCTTCTCGCCACCCGACATGCGGTAGCCGCGGTCGCCGACGACGGTGTCGAGGCCGTCCGGCAGGGACTCGACCAGCCCCCAGATCTGCGCGCCCCGGCACGCCTCGACCAGGTCGTCCTCGGTGGAGGTGGGCCGGGCGTAGAGCAGGTTCTCCCGGATCGTGTCGTGGAACAGGTAGGCGTCCTGGCTGACCACCCCGACCGTCTCCCGCAACGAGTCGAAGGTCAGGTCCCGCAGGTCGTGCCCGCCGACGCGGATCGTCCCGGCGGTCGGGTCGTACAGCCGGGAGACCAGGTGGGTGATGGTGCTCTTGCCGGCCCCGGACGGGCCGACCAGCGCGGTCATGGTGCCGCCCGGCACCAGCAGGCTCACCCCGCGCAGCACTTCCGGCGACGGCTCGCCGCGACGGCGTTCGGTCCGGACGTACTCCAGCGACGGCAGCGAGACCTCATCGGCGGTGGGGTACCGGAAGTCCACGTCGGCGAATTCGATGTCCGGCGCGGCGCCGGCCGGCAGCGCGGCCGCGCCGGGACGCTCCCGGATCAGGGGCTTCAGATCGAGCAGTTCGAAGGTACGGGAGAAGCTCACCACGATCATCTGCGCGGTCTCCTGCAGACCGGACAACTGGACGATCGGGCCGAACAGCCGGCCCAGCAGGGTGGCGATGGCGACCAGCGTGCCCAGCTGGAACGCGCCGTCGAGGACCAGGCCGCCGCCGACGCCGTAGACGAGCGCGGTGGCCAGCGACGCCATCAGGCCCATCATCACGAAGGCCATCTGGCCGTACACCGCGAGACTCACACCGATCCTGCGGATCCGGCCGGCGTGGCCCGCGTACTCGGCCATCTCCTCGGCCGGGCGGCCGAAGAGCTTGGAGAGCATCGCGCCCTGGACGTTGAACCGTTCCTGGAGCAGTCCGCCGAGGCCGGCGTTGGCCTCCATCAGCCGCTCGGTACGCCGCTGGATCACCCGCCCCACGTAGATCCAGGGAACGATGAACAGCGGGATCACCAACAGCGTGACCACGGCGACCAGCCACGACAGGTAGAACAGCTCGGCCAGCACCAACAGGACGGTGATCCCGCTGGTGACCGCCATCAGCAGGAAGCCGAAGTGCTGCTGCGCCATGATCAGTTCGGTGTGCAGCCGGTTGACCAGCACCCCCGTCTGGGTACGCGTGAAGAACGCGATCGGCAGCCGCTGAACATGTCGTAACGCCTGGACCCGCAGGTCGTAGGTGACCCCCTGGCCGATCTTGCCGGAGATGTACGCCGACACCAGCTGCAGCAGGCCGCTGACCACCGCGAGCCCGGCCGCCAGGCCGGCCATCACCACCACCAGGCGGAGATCGTTCTTCAGGATGCCGTCGTTGACCAGATTCATCAGCAGCAGCGGAATGGAGATGACGACGAGCGAGTCCAGGGTGGCGATCAGGAGGAAGAGCCACACCTTGCCGGTGTGCGGACGGAAGTAGGTCAGCACACGGCGCAACGTCCCCGGGCGGACGTGGGTCTCCCAGGGATCGGGCTCGTCGTCGTTTCTCGTCATGCCCCCGAAATTCATCACTACATCCACAACAAAACCCTTCTGATGCGACTCGCGGAGTCATCGATCTCATCGTGGTGACCGAAGCCGATGTCCACGAGTGGTCGCGCTATCGGCAGCGGTACAGGACCTGATCGCGGGGCGGCGCCACGTCGGTCACCACCCGGCAGGTCGCGGTGACCCACGCGGCGATGGCGCCGATCGTGCCGGTGTCGCCGTCACGCCGGCCGGGATCCCCGGCCGCGGGCAGCAGGAAGTAGCGCAGCTCGCCGGTCCCGACCAGCGCCTCGACCCCGGCCGGGGTCGGCTGCGGCACGCTGCCGTGGTTGCCGCCCATCGGCAGATAGGCCTGCCCGGTGGCGGCGATGTAGGGCGACGCCATGTGCCAGAACGTGGTCGCGGCCAGGAATCGGGCGCCGTCCCGGTGCGCGGTCAGGTACGCGTGGAGCCGGCTCTGCTCGGCGGTGAGCACACCGGTCGGGCTCAGGTCGTTGCCCCCGGCCGTACCGGCCCGGCCGCCGGGTCGTGGGCCGGCCGAGGCCTCGAAGGCGTCCCCGCCGTACCGCGGATCCAGCACCGACGCGGCCCAGAACACCGGAGTCGCCACCATCGCCGCCACCGCGAGCGCCATCGCCGCGACGCGGACCCGCCGGAGCGTCCGGGCCACGGCCAGCACCAGCAGCGCGATCGCGCCGGCGGCCGCCACCACCCACCACAGCCAGGGCAGGAAGTCCGGGAACCGGCGGCTCAGGTGGATCGTCCAGAGCAGCTCGGCCACCACCAGGACGGGCAGTTGCCACGGCGCGTCGCCGTCCCGCAGCCCGGTCCAGGCCCGGACCACGGCCAGCGCGGACAGGACCGCCAGCGGCGGGGCGAGCGAAGCCAGGTACGCCTGGTGCGCGATCGTCATGCCACCGAGCACCGCGGCCACCACGAGCAGCCACAACCCTCCGAAGAGGAGCCCGGCCCGGAACGGGTCGGTCCGGGGCGCCCGGCCCCGGGCGATCAACCCGAAGAGCAGACCGAACAGCGCCAGTGGGTAGAGCCAGCCGATCTGCGAGGCGTACCGGGCGCCGGCCAGTTTCGCCGGGCCACCCTGGTCCGGGGTCTCCTGCTGTTCGAAGCCGCCGCCCTGACCGCCCTGGCTCCCGTGCGGGCTCTCCTCATGAACGCCGCCACCGTCGCCGGCACCGGCGTCGGTGACCCGGACCGCGCCCGGGACGTGCCAGCCGAAGCGGTCGAACCCGTTGTAGCCGAACACCATCGCGATCGCGCTGTCGTTCGTGCTGCCGTCCACATAGGGCCGGCTGCCGGCGGGCGTCGCCTCGTACAGCGCGATCCAGGACAGCGAGACGGCAAGGGTGACAGCCCCCGCCGCGGTGAGCCGGCCCAGCCGGCGCCGCCACCCGCCGGGCGCGGCCACCAGGAAGGTCACCGCCATGGCCGGCAGGATCAGCCAGGCCTGCATCATCTTGGCCTGGAAGCCCAGCCCGACCCAGACACCGGCCAACAGCAGCGGCCCGAGCCGGCCGGACGTCAGCGCCGCCAGGAAGGCGTCGGCGGCGAGGACCAGGCAGAGGGTGAGCAGGCCGTCCTCCATCGCGTGCCCGAACATCGAGGCGACCACCGGCGTCAGCCCGAACAGGCCGGCGGCGAGCAGCCCGGCCGCCGGCCCGGCGAGCCGCCGCCCGATCCGGTACATCACCAGGACGGCGACGACCCCCTCGACGACCTGGGGCAGGGCCAGCGACCACTCGTGGAACCCGAAGAGCCGGGCCGAGATCGCCTGCGGGACGAAGGCCCCGGCCAGCTTGTCCAGGGTGATCGTCGCGCCGGGGTCCAGCGCGCCGTAGAGCAGCGCCCAGCCGTTCACCGACATGCTCTTCACCGCGAGCGCGTAGTAGGACGCGAAGCCGCTGTCCTCGATGCGCCAGCCGTAGAGCACCGCGGTGATCGCGGCCAGCGTCAGCAGCGCCGGCCGCGCCCAGTCCGGCTGGCCCTCCGGTGACCGCCAGAAGGCGATCCTGATCGACGGACGAGAAGGGTTCACCGGCGTCTTTCCCTCCAGGTGACGCCGGCGTGTCCGGATCACGCGCCGCCCGACGCCGGGCCGGCGTTGGCATCGAAGGAATTGCCGGAATAGTCGGGGTCCAGAACCGAGACGGCATACGTGGCCGGCGCGGCGAGCATGGCCGCGACGCCGAGCACCAGTCCGGTCCTGATCAGGGCCGGAGAGGCGCCCCGGAGCACCCGCCCGAGGACCAGCACGATCAGGGCGGCCACGCCGAGCGCCACCGCGCCCCACTTCGCCACCGTCAGGAAGTTCGGATAGTGCGACCACAGCCAGGCGGCCCAGGCCACCTCGGCGGCGACCGCGGCCGGCAGGACCCAGCCCGGCCCGCCGCCGTCCCGGTACGCCCGCCAGAACATCACGATGCCGAGCGCGGACAGGGCGGCCACCGCGGGGGCGAGATCGGCCACGAACGCGGTGTGGTCGACCGCGCCCAGGGTGAACACCAGCCCGAAGGTCAGCAGCCAGAGACCCCACATCACCAGGCCGCCGCGCACCGGATCGGTCCGGTCCGTCCCCCGCCGGCGCCACAGGCCGTACAGCAGAGCCAGCAGCGAGAGCGGGAACAGCCAGGCGATCGCCACGCCGAGGTGACCGTCGAACAGCTTGGTCCAGCCCATCGGGTCCGGCCGGCTCTCCCGCTTGGACTCGTCCCCGCCGGGCGGCCCGACCGGCCCGGCCGGCATCTCCCCGGCCCGCGTGTCCGGCAGCCCGGCCATGTCCTGGCCCTTCGTGCCGACGTTGCCCTGCTCCAGGTCGTGGGCCTTGGAGCCGACGTTGCCCTGGGTGTCCTGCCCCTCGGTGCCGCTCTCGCCCAGCACCGGCGGGCCGCCCCGCAGGTTGGTCGCCGCGGCGCCGGGGATCTGGATGCCCAGGCGGCTGAGGCCGTTGTAGCCGAACACCTGGGCGACGGCACTGTTGTCGGTGGTGCCGCTGATCCAGGGCCGGTCGTCGGCCGGGGTCAGTTCGTAGAGCGCGACCCACGACAGCGACACCGCCAGCGTCACCACACCGGCGACGCCCAGGTGCCGCAGCCGCCTACCGAGGCCGGCCGGAGCGGTCAGCAGGTAGCCGACGGCCAGGGCCGGCAGGATCAGCCACGCCTGCAGGCTCTTGGTCTGGAAGGCGAGACCGACCCAGACACCGGACCAGACCAGCGACGCGAGCCGGGCCTCCAGAACCGCGCGCTGGTACGCGTCGACCGCCAGCACCAGGCACATGACCAGTGCGCCGTCCGGCATGCTGTGGCCGAACAGGGACGCGGTGACCGGGGTGAGCGTGAAGATCCCGGCGGCGAGCAGTCCGGCCGGTGCCCCGGCCCAGCGGCGGACCACCCGGTACATCACCAGCACCGTGATCACGCCCTCGATCACCTGCGGCAACGCCAGCGACCAGGCGGAGTACCCGAAGATCTTGGCCGAGACGACCTGCGGCACGAACGATCCGGCGAGTTTGTCCAGGGTGTACGTGGCCTCTGGATCGGCGGCGCCGTACAGGAACGCCCGCCAGCTCCCGGACATGCTCTTCACCACGTCGGCGTAGAGCGGCGCGTAGTCGACCAGCCGCAGGTTCCAGGCGTACAGCACCAGCGCGACCAGAGCGATGCCCAGCAGCGCGGGCCGGGCCCACCGGGGCTGATCGGCCGGCGAACGCCACACCGCCCAGCGCGGGGGACGGTTCTCGGGCGCCGGATTCCGTGACGGCGACGGTAGATCGGTCAGTGTTTCGGACACCCCGGTACCTCCAGGCGGGAAATGGCGTCGATAGGGGCGGGCGGTCAGCCCGCGGCGCACAGCAGACGGGCGGCCGTCGTCGTGCCGTCGGCGCGGATCGTGCCGGCCACCGCGGTTGCCCGGGCGCGGACCCGCGGCGCCAGGGCGGCGCCGAGCGCGGCGGCGATCGAGCCGGCGGTCGGGGACGGGCCCTCGTGTGCCACCCCGATGCCCAGCGCGGCCACCCGGGCGGCGTAGTGCGGCTGGTCGGCGATCTGCGGCACCACGATCTGCGGCACGCCGGCCCGGGCAGCGACGTGCGTGGTGCCGGTGCCGCCGTGGTGGACGGCCACCGCCACCCGGGCGAACAGCTCCTGCTGGTTCACCTCGCCGATCGCGAGGCAGTCGTCCCGGTCGTCGGGCAGCGCCAGGTCGGCCCAGCCCCGGGCCAGGATCACCCGGCGCCCGCGGGCCCGGCAGGCCTCGACGACCAGCTTCGCCACTCCGGCGGGCGCCGGTCCGCTGCCGAAGCCCACGTACACCGGCGGCTCGCCGGCCGCCAGGAACGCCGCCACCGCCTGCGGCAGCGGCCGGTCGTCGGGGGTGATCCACGCGCCGGTCTGCACCGCGTCGAGGTGCGGCGGCCGGGGCGCCAGCACCGGATCCGCGGCCAGCCAGGGCCGATCGGTGCAGCCGTAGTCGAAGAGGCCGGTCACCGGCGGCAGGCCGATCGCGGAACGCCGTTCGTTGAGCGGGCCGCCGAACATCCGGTCGGCGCCCTCGTTGTAGCGGGCCCGCATCGCCGGCGACGGCAGCAGAGGCGGGGAGGAGACCGCGTAGACGTACCGGATGCCCAGCTTCTCGGCCACCGACCGGACCGCGACCGCACCGGAGAACAACCCGCTCGCCACCACCGCGTCACAGCCCCCGGCCACCGCCGGCAGCGTGGCGAACTGCTCGGCGATCCGGGCCGCCACCAGCTCGGGCTCCGGCGGTCCACCCAGTCCGCGGGCACCGGCCAGCACCGGCTCCCCGGCCAGCGCCAGCGGCACGCCGGTCTCGGCAAGCCGCGCGGCGAAGTCGGACGGCGCGCACATCCTCGTCTCCACGCCCTGCTCGCGCAGGCGTACGGCCAGGGCGATCAGCGGCTCCACGTCACCGCGTGGCCCGTGCGTCCACAGCAACACCCGCATCCGGCTCACCTCAGCGCCGGATCGCGGTGATGCCGACCGTGGTGTACCGCAGGACGAACGCGCCACCCTGCTCGTCGATCGCCGCGCCCAGGTACGCCAGGAACCGGGCGCGGACGTCCTCGGCGAGGTGGTTCAGGCCGCCCTGGGTGGGCAGGATGTCGAGCCATTCGTCGCGGGTGTAGGTGCGTTCCCAGGCGAATCGCAACGGCTCCGGCTCACCGAACGCGGCGGTGCGGCGAATGCCCTCGGCGGCTTTCGCGAACGGCTTCTTGTCGCCGTCTCCGCGCGGGGTCTCGCCGGGCGCGTCCGGAACCGCGCGGCGATAGGCGTTCCCCTGCGCCGCCATGATTTCCGGCGGCAGGGTGAAATCGTTCTCGAAAAGGGCGAGAACCCCGGTCGGCGACAACAGGCCGGCGGCTTTCCGTGCTCCCTCGAACGGGTCCACCCAGTGCCAGGCGGTGCCCGAGACGACCGCGTCGAAGGTACGGCCCGCCGGATCCCAGTCCTCGAACCTCGCCACCTCGACGTCGAGGCCGCGACCGCGGGCGAAGGCGGCCATCCGGGGGTCCGGCTCGACGCCGAGAACCGTGCATCCGGCCGCCTGGAAAGCGCGGGAGGAGATGCCGGTGCCACAGCCGGCGTCCACGATGGTCGTACCCGGGCTGATGGCCACGATCCGGTCGATCAGCGATTCCGGATAACGGGGGCGGGCGCGGTCGTACCGTTCGGCTTCCAGACCGAACCATTCCGCTGTCCGCCGACTGTCCTGCAATTCAGGAGGAGATGGGGGCATGACCTCACCATAGTTACGTTCGACGATGTCCATGTGCGGCGGGAATACCGGGCTCAGCCCAGCCGGGCGGCGCCCGCGTTGAGGATCGACAGCAGCGTCCGGGCCTGGACGTTGAGGTAGTGCCCATGCCCGGCCAGGGCGCCGAGCTGGCCCGGGGTGGCCCACTGGAAACCGGCCGGCGGCCGCATCGGGACCTCGTCGGCGACGTCGACGAAGAGGTAGCGGCTCTCCGCGTGCAGGAACCGGCCGCCCTCCTCGGAATGCAGGGTCTGGTACCGGATCCGCTCCGGTGGGGCGGCCAGCACCAGGTCCAGGAAGGCCGGCCGCTGCCCGGCCGGCAGGTGCGCCCAGTTGGCCGGATCGCACTGCACGGTCGGGGCCAGCTCGACGGTGTCCAGGAACCCGGCCTCGGCCTTCGCCTGGACCAGCAGGTGCGGCACCCCACCGATCTCGCGGACCAGGAAGGCGGTGACGCCGGTGCCGGTCGGCTCGATCAGCGGCTGCGTCCAGCCGGCCACCTCCCGGCTGCTCGCCTCGACGGCGACCGCGACCACCCGGAAGAAGCGGTCGTCGGCCCGGCGGATGGAGTCCCGGTCCCGGTCCCAGCCGGCCAGGCCGGACAGCGGCCGGCGCTCGATCACCGGCGACCACCGGGACCGTTCGACGGTGAACCAGGACTGCAGCTCCGCGTCGCTGTTCAGCGCGCCCGGCTCCGGCCCGGCCACCGGCAGGCAGGCGATCACCGTCCGGGAGTCCATGTTCACCACGTTGTCGGCCCGCAGCAGCTCACCGATCTGGCCCAGGGTGAGCCAGCAGAAGTCCTCGTGCGGCGCCACCTCGCCGGTCGCCTCGACGAGCATGTTGCGGTTGAACTTGCGGTAGAACCAGGCGCCGTGCTCGGACTGCAGCACGTCGGTGAGCACCCGGCCGCGGTCCGGGCCGGCGAAGTGCTCGAGGTAACGGACACCGGCCCCGCGGTGGACCCCGGTGTAGTTGCTGAAGGTGGCCTGCACGGTCGGCGACAGCTGCAGCAGGTTGCGGTTGCCCGGCTCCATCTTGGCCTGCAGCAGGAAGTGCAGGACCCCGTCGAACTCCTTCGCCAGGATGCCCAGGATGCCGACCTCCGGCTGCCGGATGATCGGCTGCTGCCATCCGCCGGTGTCCTCGCCGAGGCGGACGGAGAGCCCTTCGACGCTGAAGAACCGGCCGGTGCGGTGCACCAGATTGCCGGTACCCGGCGCGAACGACCAGCCGTCGAGGTCGTCCAACGCGATCCGGTCGACCCGGAACCGGTGCGCCCGGGCCCGGCCGGCCAGCCAGTCCGGGAAGTCAGCGGTCCGCATCGTGTGCCCCGCGGCGGTCTGCGCCGCCGAGCGCCGCAGCCGCTCCGGCAGGGTCCCGTCGACCCGGGGACGCAGCGCGACGGCCGCGGTCACGGCGCCGCCGCCTCGGCGACACAGCAGGCGACGGTACGCGCAAGCGCCTCGTCCAGCGGCACCCGCGGCCGCCAGCCGGTGACCGCCCGGAACGCCGACGCGTCGATGGTGACGCTGTGGAAGTCGCCGGCCTCGGCGTGCGCGGGCGGCGGCACCGACACCACCCGGACCGGTGGCTCGCCGGTCTCCGCGGCGACCAGCTTCGCCACCGTGGTGAACACCTCGCCCAGCGGCGATCCGTGACCGGAACCGATCAGCCAGGGTCGGCCGGCCAGGTTCTCCGCGTGGTCGGCCGCCGCCACGACGGCGCGGGCCACGTCGTCGATGTAGACCAGGTCGCGGCGGACCGTGCCGTCGTGCCACATGGTGATGTCCTGGCCGGCCACCGCGCGGCGCACCATCAGCGACACCACGCCCTTGTCCCGGGCGGTGGACCGGGGCCCGGCGCCGAAGACCGTCGGCAACCGGACCGGGACCGCCCGGACCACACCCTCGGCGTGCGCGGCCAGCAGGATCCGCTCGGCGGCCAGCTTCTGCCTGTCGTACTCCCCCGCCGGGCGGTCCGGCTCGCTGCCGTCCAGCACCGCACGATCGGAGGGACCGACCTGCGAGGCCGCACCGGTGAACACCACCCGCACCGGCGGGCCGGGACGGCGTACCGCGTCGATCAGATCCCGGACCAGGCCGACGGTGATCCGCTCGGCCGCGGCGTCGCCGTCGGCGACCCGCCAGGTCGTCGATCCGGCGATGTACGCCACGGCATGGATCACGATGTCCGCGCCGGCCACCGCCGCGGCCATCCGGCCCGGCTCGCTGAGGTCGGCGGCCAGCACCTCGACCTCGGCCACCGCGTCCGGCGGCACCGGGGCGGGGCGGCGGGACACCGCGCGGACCCGGATCGGGCGGGCGGCCAGCTCCCGCAGCACCGCGGAGCCGACGAAACCGCTCGCGCCGAGCAGCGCGACCAGGGGTGGTTTCACCGCCACAGCTTCGCCTCCACGTTCCGGCACAGCGTGTAGTCGTTCAGCAGACCACGGTCGCGGGCCTGGGCCAGCGTCGGCGCCACCGCGTCCCGTTCGGACTGCCGGATCTCGATGCCGTCCGGGACCGGCAGGCCGATCGCCGGGTCGAGCGGGGAGACCGCCAGTTCGTTGGCCGGCACGTACCCCTCAGACATCAGGTACACGACCACCGAGTCGTCGCGCAGCGAGAGGAACGCGTGCCCCACGCCGACCGGGATGTACAGCGCCCGGGAGTTGTCGCCGGTGAGCTCGGTCGCCGACCAGCGGCCGAAGGTGGGCGAGCCGACCCGCAGGTCGACCAGGAAGTCCAGCACCTCGCCGTACGGGCAGTAGACGTACTTGGCCCGGCCGGGCGGGGTGGCCGTGTAGTGGATGCCGCGCAGCACGCCGCGGGCCGAGCGGTTGTGGCTCACGTCCCGGACCGGGAAGAGCGGGCGGTCCAGCGCCTCGGCGAACGCCGGATCCTGGTACGGCGAGGTGAACAGTCCCCGGGTGTCCGCGTACACCGCCGGGGTGAAGAGGAAGGCGCCGTCGATCGCGGTCGGCTCGACGGTGGCGGTCACAGCGTCTCCAGGACCGAGCGCAGCGCGTCGATGACCCGGTCCTGATCGGACTCGGTCAGCGACGGGTACATCGGCAGCGAGAAGATCTCCCCGGCGAGCGCCTCGGTGACCGGGAGCGAGCCGCGGGCGTACCCGAGATGGGCGAAACCGCTCATCGTGTGCACCGGCCACGGGTAGCTGATGTTCAGCGCGATGTCGTACTCGCGGAGCGCCTCGATGATCCGGTCGCGCTGGGGATGGCGGACCACGTACACGTAGAAGACGTGGGTGTTGCCGGGGTTGGTGGCCGGCAACTGGAGGCCGCCCGGGCCGGTCAGGTCGCCGAGCCGCTGTTCGTAACGCCGCGCCACGGCGTTGCGCCCGGCGATGTAGTCGTCCAGGCGGGTCAGCTTGCGGCGCAGGATCTCGGCCTGGACCTCGTCGAGCCGGCTGTTCTGCCCCGGCGAGCGGACCACGTAGTAGACCTTGTCCATGCCGTAGTAGCGCAGCTGCTTGAGGTTGCGGTCGACCTCCGCGTCGTCGGTCAGCACCGCGCCGCCGTCGCCGTACGCGCCGAGCACCTTGGTGGGATAGAAGGAGAACGCGGCCGCGTCACCCATCGTCCCGGCGATCCGTCCGTGGTGCCGGGCCCCGTGCGCCTGGGCGCAGTCCTCCAGGATCTTCAGGCCGTGCCGTCCGGCCAGGGCGGTCAGCGGCGCCATGTCGGCGCACTGGCCGTACAGGTGCACCGGGAGGATCGCCCGGGTCCGCTCGGTGATCACGCCGGCCACCTGGTCGACGTCGATCAGGAAGTCGTCGGCGCGGACGTCGACGAAGACCGGCGTCGCCCCGGTGGCGGCGATGGCCACCACCGTCGGCGCCGCGGTGTTGGAGACCGTGACGACCTCGTCGCCGGGGCC
This sequence comes from Actinoplanes rectilineatus, assembly GCF_000962825.1. Classification (GTDB taxonomy): domain Bacteria; phylum Actinomycetota; class Actinomycetes; order Mycobacteriales; family Micromonosporaceae; genus Actinoplanes; species Actinoplanes rectilineatus. The sequence continues at coordinate 188,767 of NZ_JZKF01000002.1, read as the reverse complement.
GATGCCCAGCGCCTGCAGGCCGATGGTGAGCGCGTCGGTCCCGTTGTCCACACCGGTGCCGTGGGCCAGCCCGTGGTATGCGGCGAACTCCGCCTCGAACCCCCGGACGCTCTCGCCGAGCACCAGCTGCCCCGAACCGAAGACCCTCTGGACGGCGTCGAGGATGTCGTCCTTCTCCTTGGCGTACTCCGTCAGGTAATCCCATACACGCGTCGTCACTGGCTGGCTCCCGATCGTCGGAGGGCGGTCACTCGTCACACCGCGACCGGCGGCCGCTGCCGGTTGACCGCGTCGAACAGCAGTCGGGCGGCCACCGCGGTCCCGTCGGTACGGATCGTGCGGGCCAGCGCGGCGGCCCGGGCCCGGGTCTCCGGGGCCAGCGCCGTGGCGAGCCCGGCCGACAGCGAGTCCACCGTCGGTACCGGGCCGTCGTGCGCCACCCCGGCGCCCAGCCGGGCCACCCGCTCGGCGAAGTACGGCTGGTCGGTGTACTGCGCGATCACGATCTGGGGGCAGCCGGCCTGCGCGGCGGCGGTCACCGTGCCCGCGCCGCCGTGGTGGATCACCGCCGCCACCCGGCCGAACAGCAGCCGGAAGTTGGTCTCCCCGACCGCGAAGCAGTCGTCCCGGTCGTCCGGCGAGACCAGGTCGGCCCAGCCCTGGGAGAGCACCACCCGGCGGCCCCGTCCGCGGACCGCCGCGATCGCCGTCCGGGCCGTGTCACCGGTCTCCGAGGTGCTGCCGAACCCGACGTACACCGGCGGCGAACCGGCGTCCAGGAACGCCTCCAGCGCGGCGGGCAGCGGCCGGTCGTCCCGCAGGAACCAGGCGCCGGTCTGCACACCGCGGTTTCCGGGCGGCAGCGGGGCCAGTGTCGGATCCGAGGCCAGCCAGGGCTGCTCGGTGTGGGCGTACCCGAAGACGTCGGCGACCGGCGGCAGGCCGAGTGCCGCCCGGCGGTCGTTGACCGCAGCGGCGAACCGCTCGTTGAACCGCTCGCGCCGCTGATCCCACAGCGTCTGGTGATCGGTCACGTCCGGATCGGTCGGCTCGTCCAGCGGCGGCCGGTGGTGCGGCGAGGGCAGGTACGCCGGGCTGTAGGCGGCGTAGAAGTACGGGACGCCGAGCTTCTCGGCCACCGACCGGACGGCCGCCGCGGCGGACAGTTCGGCGGTGGCCACCACCGCGTCACAGCCCTCGGCGGCCCCCGGGACCTGATCGAACTGCACCCCGACCTGGTCGGCGGTCATCCGGCGCTGGTCCTCCGCGGTCGGCGGCGGCATGCCGTCGGTGAGCATCATCCGCATCGCGCCGCCGACCGGGACCAACGGCACCCCGACCTCGGCCAGCCGGTCCGCCGACGAGGGCGGCGCGCACACCCGGACCTCCGCGTCGAGCGTCCGCAGCCGGGTCGCCAGCGCCACCACCGATTCGACGTCGCCCCGGCTTCCCGAGGTCGACAACAACACTCGCATGACGAATCCCTTCGCTAACGGTCACACGGAGAGGCGGGCCACGTCGGCCAGGATCCGGGCGGCCACCACCGTCCCGTCCGCGTCGACAGTGCCGGCCACGGCCGCCGCCCGGGCACGGGTCTCCGGCGCCAGCGCCGTGACCAGGGCAGCCGTGAAGGCGTCGAGATCCGGGGCCGGACCGTCGACGGCCGCGCCGATGCCCAGCTCGGCCACCCGGTCGCAGTAGTACACCTGGCCCACGATCTGGCGCACCACGACCTGCGGGACGCCGGCCCGGGTGGCCACGTGGGTCGTGCCGGTGCCGTCGTGGTGCACCGTGGCGGCGACCCGGCGGAACAGCGCCTGCAGGTTCACCTCGCCGACGGCGAGGCAGTCGTCGCGGTCGTCCGGCAGGGCCAGGCCGTCCCAGCCCCGGGACAGGATCACCCGGCGGCCCTGGGCGCGGACCGCCGCGACGGCCACCTCGGCGGCCTCGGCGGTGCCGGGCGAGCTGCCGAATCCGACGTACACCGGCGGCGTCCCGGCGGCCAGGAAGTCCGTCACCACGGGTGGCAGCGGCCGCGCGTCGGGCAGGATCCACGCGCCGGTCTGCACCGCTGCCAGGCCGGGCCGCAGCGGGGCCAGCACCGGGTCGGCGGCCAGCCAGGGCCGGTCGGTGCTGGTCCAGTCGACCAGGTTCGTCACCGGCGGCAGGCCGAGCTCCGCCCGCCGGCGGTTGAGGACCCCGCCGAACAGCGTGTCGGCGCCCCGGTTGTACGCGGCCCGTTGCTCCGGGTCGAGCGCGGACGGCAGGTGGATCGGGCACAGGGCGACGTAGTAGTAGGGGATGCCGAGCTTCTCGGTCACCGACCGGACCGCGGCGGCGCCGGAGAGCAGGCCGGTGGCCACCACCGCGTCGCAGCCCTCGGCCAGCGCCGGGATCCGGTCGAACTGATCGGCGATCCCGGCGGCCGCCTCCTCCGGCCCGGGACGTTCCGGCCGGCTGATCGGGATCAGCGGAACGTCGGTCTCGGCCAGCCGCTCGGCGCTGTCCGGCGGGGCGCACAGCCGTACCTCCGCGCCCTGTGCCCGCAACCGCACCGCCAGCGCCACCAGCGGCTCGACGTCCCCGCGTGATCCGCAGGACCACAACAACACACGCATTCGCCTACCCCATTCCGTCGGGCGCGAGCCCCATCATGCTGAAGAGAGTCGATGTCCACGAGGCGTGTCCGAGTGACCGATCCGGACGCTTGGACACGCCTCGCCGCCGGTCACGAGTACGCGCAGATCTGGGTCCGGCTGTGGTCGCCGAGCAGCAGCCGGTGCGCCCGGGGCAGCCGCGGCGCCGGGGTGACCTCCACCTCGCGGCCGATCAGCGAGGCCTCGATCCGGCCCACCCCGCGGATCACCGAGCCGCCGAGCACCACCGAGTACTCCAGCTCGCTGTCGACGATCCGGCAGTCCTCGGCGACCGAGGTGAACGGGCCCAGGTAGGAGTCCTCGACCACCGAGCCGGCCCCGATGATGACCGGACCGACGATCCGGGAGCCCCGGACCACCGCGCCCGGCGCGACCGTCACCCGGCCGATCAGCTCGGAGTCGTGGACCGTCCCGGCCACCTCGGGTTCGAGGCCCTCCAGGACCAGCCGGTTGACCTCCAGGATGTCGGCGACGTTGCCGGTGTCCTTCCAATAGCCCTCGGTGATCGTGGTGACCACCGGCTGACCGGTGTTCATCAGCCCGGCGATGGCGTGGCTGATCTCCAGCTCGCCCCGGGCCGAGGGCGCGAGCCCGGCCACGATCGGGTGCACCGCAGCGGTGAAGAGGAAGACGCCGACCAGCGCCAGGTCGCTCTTCGGGTGCTCCGGCTTCTCCTCCAGGCCGATCAGCCGGCCCTCGACGTCCAGCTCGGCCACCCCGAACGCCCGCGGGTCGGCGACCTTGGTCAGCATGATCTGGGCGGCCGGGCGCTCCGCGCGGAACTGCTCCACCAGGTCGGTGATCCCGCCGATCAGGAAGTTGTCCCCCAGGTACATGACGAAGTCGTCGTCGCCCAGGAACTCCCGGGCGATGAGCACGGTGTGCGCCAGGCCGAGCGGGGCCTCCTGGGGCAGGTAGGTGACCTTGAGGCCCCAGTCCGACCCGTCGCCGATCGCGCGCTCGATCTCCTCGGCGGTGTCGCCCACCACGATGCCGACCTCGGTGATCCCGGCCGCGGCGATCGACTCCAGCACGTAGAAGATCACCGGTTTGTTGGCTATCGGGATCAGCTGCTTGGCGGACGTGTGCGTGATCGGCCGCAGCCGGGTTCCCGCGCCGCCCGCGGGTATCAGAGCCTTCACCTCATCGCTCCTGACGCTCCGGCCGGGGCCGGAGCTTCTCGGCGACGACCGCCCCGATCCGGGCCAGCGCCGCGGGTTGCACCATCTCGTAGTGGTTGGCCGGGATCTCGTGCGGCTCGACAGCGCCGCTGGTGACGTCGGCCCAGGTGTCGATGGCCACCGGGACCGGCAGGTGCGCCGGGCGGTCCTCGGTGGCCACGAAGAGCAGCACGTCGCTGGTGAACGGGGCAGCGGTGTGCTCCGGGCCGACCTTCCAGAGGTTGCGCATCACCGCCTCCAGGCGGGCCCGGGCCCCGGCGCCCTGGACCATCTGGCCGGCCAGCTCCAGCTCCTGCTGCTTGCGCTTCTCCAGGGCCTGCTCATCCCGGGCCGCCTCCTCGGTCACCGTGCCGACCGCGTTACGGCCCATGTAGACCGGGTACGCGTCGAGCAGCGCCAGCAGCCCGATCTCCTCAGCCTGTGCCTCCAGCAGCACCGTCATCGCCTGGGCGATCCGGCCGCCGAGGGACCAGCCGAGCAGGTGGTACGGCCCGGACGGCTGCACCGCGCGGATCTGCGCGACGTAGTCCGCGGCCATCTCCTCCACGCTCGCGGCCAGGGTCTCGGTCCGGGCCAGTCCACGGGCCTGCACGCCGTACACCGGCTGGTCGGCCGGCAGGTGCCGGAGCAGCGGCCCGTAGTTCCAGCTCAGTCCGCCGCTGGCGTGCACGCAGAACAGCGGCGGACGGTCCCCGCCGGTGCGCAGCGGCAGCAGCACCTCGTAGTCGCCGGTCTTCACCGTGGCGCCGACGTCCCGCCGCTCCCCCACCACGACCAGCGACTTGGCGGCGGTCTTGCGGGCGAGCAGGCCGGTCCGCAGCATCCGGTGTCCCGGTGCCCCGAACGGGCAGGGCGTCGCGCCTTCGGCCGTCTCCACCGCCGGTCCGGTGATCCAGAGGTCGCCGACGACGCCCGGGGCGACCGGCTGCCGCCGGCCGTCGAGCAGGATCGCGCCGAGCGGGCCGTCCCCGGCCAGTGCGGTGACGGCCGCGGGGGCCGCCCCGGAGGACCAGCGGGCCGGCGCGACGGCCGGGCGCCCGCGTTCGGTCTCGTCCAGGAACAGGTCCAGGTCGCCGATCCGCCGCCGGGGGTCCTCCGCCACCTGTTCCAGGACGCGGACCAGGCGCCGGGCCAGCGCCGCGGCGGTGTCCTCGTCGAACAGGTCGGTGGCGTAGTGCAGCGCGCCCTCGATGCCGTTCAGCTCGTCGTCCTCGTCCCGGCATTCCACCAGCCGGAACGCGAGATCCAGCTCGATCGCCGTGACGGCTGCGGGCTCGGTGACGGTACGCAGCGCCGGCAGCTCCGCCGCGTCCCACGCGGCGCTGTCCTGTTCGTCCACCTCCAGCCCGACCTGGAACACCGGGTGCCGGGCGAGCGAGGCCGGCAGGTCCAGCAGCTCCGGGATCCGCTCGAACGGCACGTCCAGGTGCTGGCGTGCCTCCCGGACCCCCTCCTGGACCCGGGCCACGACCTCCAGGAAGGTCGGGTCCGCCGACAGGTCGGTCCGGACCGCGAACGGCCGGGCGAACGGGCCGACCATCGGTTCCAGCTCGATCAGGTCCTCGTCGCGGGGCAGCGTCGTGCCGATCACCAGGTCGTCGCCGGCGCCGTACCGCGACAGCAGCACGGCGAGCGCGGCCTGCAGGGTCTGGGCGGTGTCCGCGCCGGCGCCGGCCACCGCCGCGGCCAGCCGGGCGTGTGCCGCGGCGTCCAGGCGCAACGCGACCGCACCGGCCCGGCGGGACGGGACGGCCGGGCGGGGACGGTCGAACGGCAGCACCGTCTGTTCGGCGATGCCGGCCAGGTGGTTGCGCCAGAAGCTCGACTCGTCGCTGATCAGGCTGCCCTCGTCGCGGGCGCCGTCGAGCAGACGCTGCTCCCAGATCGCGTAGTCGGCGAACTGCAGGGCCAGCGGGGCGCGCTCCGGGGCCCGGCCGGAGCGCCGGGCACCGTACGCCGCCGCGAGGTCCCGGAAGTACACGTCCATCGAGTCGTCGTCGGCGGCGATCCGGTGCACCGTCACCGCCAGCACGTGTTCCCGCTCGGCCGTCGCGAACAGCGCGCAGCGCCAGGGCAGATCCCGGGTGAGGTCGAAGAGCCGCTCCCGGTGTTCGGCGAGCAGCCCCGGAAGGTCCTCCTCGCCGGCCGGGACGGGGGTCAACCGGACCGTCCCGGTGGCGTGGACGCGCTGGTGGACGCTCTGCGCGTCACCGGGGAACGTGGTCCGCAGGATCTCGTGGCGGGCCGCGACGTCACCCAGCGCGGCCTCCAGCGCGGGAACGTCCAGCCGGCCGCGCAGGCGCAGCACCACCGTGAGATGCCGGCCGGCGGTCTCCTCCCCGGGCCGGGCCAGCAGCCAGGCACGCAGCTGGCGGGCGGAGAGCGGCACCCGCTCGGGCCGGGTGACCGCCTCCAGGGCGGGACGCGACTTGGCGGCCAGTGCCCGGGCCACACCGGCCGGGGTGGGCGAGGAGAACAGCTGGCGGATCGGCAGGTCCGCGCCGAGCTCCTCCCGGATCCGGGCGATCAGCCGCATCGCCAGCGCGGAACTGCCGCCCAGGTCGTGGAAGGCGTCGTCGACACCCACCCGCTCGACGCCGAGGATCTCGCCGTACAGGTCGCAGAGCACCTTCTCGGTGGCGCTCTCCGGCGCCTTCCCGGCCGGCCGGCCGACGAGGTCCGGGTCGGGCAGCGCCCGGCGGTCCACCTTGCTGTTCGTGGTGAGTGGGAAGCTGACCATCCCGATGATCGCCACCGGGACCATGTAGACGGGCAGGACCAGGCCCATCCTCCGCCGGATCTCCTCGGTGTCCACCTCGCCGGACTCGCCGACGACGTAGCCGACCAGGCGCCGCTCCCCCCGACGGTGCTCACGGGCCACCACGACCGCCTCGCGGACGCCGGGCTGGGCGGCCAGGACCGCCTCCACCTCGGCGAGTTCCACCCGGTAGCCGCGGATCTTCACCTGGTCGTCGGCGCGCCCGAGGAACACCACCTCGCCGCCCGCGGTCCAGCGCGCCAGGTCGCCGGTGCGGTACATCCGTTCGCCGTCACGGAACGGGCAGGCCACGAACCGTTCGGCGGTCTGGTCCGGCCGGGACTGGTAGCCACGGGCCAGGCCGGTGCCGGCGATGTACAGCTCACCGGCGACACCCGGCGCGACCGGCCGCAGGAACGCGTCCAGGATGTAGATCATCCGGTTGGCCATCGGACGGCCGATCGGCAGCTCGGTCCCGAGCGTCTCGCCGGGTTCGATCGGCTTCCAGGTCGCGCAGAGGGTGGTCTCGGTCGGCCCGTAGGTGTTGCGCACCCGCAGGGCGGGCTGGGCCGCCCGCAGGTTCGCCACGGTGTGTGCGGCGACCACGTCACCGCCGGTCCCGACCTCGCGGATACCCGCGAAACAGTCCGGGGACGCCTCGGCCAGGGCGCGGAAGGTCCCGGCGGTCAGGTGTACGGCGGTAGCGCCCCGTGCCGCCGCCTGCCGGATCCCGGCGGCGTCCACCACTCCGGGCTCGGCGACCAGGATCCGGCCGCCGGTGACGAGCGGCACCCACATCTCGTACAGCGAAGGGTCGAAGACGTGGGTCGCATGCATCAGCACCCCGTCGTCCGGGCCGAGCCGCCAGCCGGGGTCGCCGGCCAGTCCGGCCACCGCACCGTGCGGGACGGCCACCCCCTTGGGGACACCGGTGGAACCCGAGGTGTACATGACGTACGCCAGGTCGCCGGCGGTCAGCCGGAGCTCCGGGGCCGGACCGCGGTCCTCGACCTCGTCCAGGAAGACGACGGAGGCAACCTCCGGCAGCCCTTCCGCCGTGTCCCGGGTGCAGACGACGGTCGTGACCGCGGCATCGGCGAGGATGAAGGCGATCCGTTCCGGCGGATAGGCGACGTCCACCGGGACGTACGCCGCGCCCGCCTTCCAGATCCCGAGGAACAGGGTCAGCAGGTCGGCGGACCGTTCCACGGCCACCCCGACCCGGTCACCGCGGCGGACGCCCCGGCTCGCGAGGTATCCGGCCGTCCGGTCCGAGGCCCGGTCGAGCTGGGCGTACGTGAGATCGGCGCCGTTCGCGTCGGTGACCGCGACCGCGTCCGGCGTCGCGGCCACCTGCTCGCGGAACATCGCCGGCACGGACTCCCCCGGCACCGGGGCGGCGGTCGCGTTCCACTGCTCGACCACGGTGGCCCGGTCGGCGGCGGTCAGCAGCGTCAGCCGGCCGACCGGCACGCCCGGGTCGGCGACCAGGGTCTCCAGGATGCGGGTCAGCGCCTCCAGCACCGACCGGGCGACCGTCCCGGCGAACAGGTCCCGGTCGTAGTAGAGGATCAGCGGCATCCGCTCCCCCGGCCCGCTGACCAGGGTGAACGGGTAGTGCGAGGAGTCGCGCCCCTTCTGCACCGGGCGCAGGACCAGGCCGTCGTCAGCCGATCCGTCGATGCCGGTCCGCGGGAAGTTCTCATAGATGACCAGGGTGTCGAAGACCGCCCCGGCGCCGGCCGCGGCCTGCACCTGCTGCAGTCCGAGGTGCTGGTGGGCGCCGAGCGCCGACTGCCGGCGCTGCAGGTCGGCGAGCAGGTCGGCGAACCGCCGGCCGCCGTCCAGCCGGACCCGGACCGGCAGGGTGGTGAGCAGCATGCCGACCATGGCCTCCACCCGGGCCAGCTCGGCCGGCCGGCCCGAGGAGGTGGATCCGAACACCACGTCGGTACGCCCGGACAGCTGCGCCAGCACCACCGCCCAGGCGCCCTGCACCACGGTGTTCATCGTCAGGTCCCGGCTGCGGGCCAGCCGGTGCAGTCCCTCGGTCAGCTCCGGGGACAGCTCAGTCAGCGCGGTCTCGATCTCCGGCACCCGGGCCGGGTCGGCCGGGGCCACGGTGGTCGGGCCGTCCAGCCCGGCGAGCGCGTCCCGCCAGGCCGCCCGGGCGGCGTCCTTGTCCTGCCGGCCCAGCCAGGCCAGGTAGTCCCGGTACGACACCGGGGCCGGCAGCCCGGACGCGTCCCCGCCGGCCGCGTAGATCGCGGCCAGCTCGCGGTGCAGGATCGGCATGGACCAGCCGTCCAGCAGCACGTGGTGCAGGGTGTGCACGAGCCGGTGGGTCTCCGGGCCGAGCCGGATCAGGTGCAGTCTCATCAGCGGCGCCGACTCCAGCCGCAGGCGTTCGGCCGTCTCCTCGCCGGCCAGCCGGGCCACCTCGCCGTCGGCGATGTCAGCGGGCAGCCCGGACAGGTCGGTCTCCCGCCACGGCAGCGTCACGTCACGCTGGATGACCTGCACCATCTGGGCGCCGCTGACGTACCGGAAGCAGGCCCGCAGCGCGGCGTGCCGGTCCACCAGCGCCTGCCAGGAGGCCCGCAGCCGTGCGGTGTCCAGCGGACCGTCGATGCCGTAGACGGACTGCACCGTGTACGTGTCCGGGCCCTCGGTGTCCAGGGCCGTGTGGTAGAGCATGCCCTCCTGCAGCGGCGAGAGGGGCCAGACGTCCTCCACGCTGGAGCGGGGTCTGGTACGGCTGTCGTCAACGGTCACGATCTGCTCCGGTCTCGAGTCGGTCCATCTGTTCGGGCGAGAGCGCCACGAGCGGGCCGGCCGGGGATGCCGGCACCGGGTCGGCACCGCCGGCCGGGAGCTCCTTGACCAGCGCCGCCAGCCGTTCCGGCGTCTTCTCGTCGAAGACCTGCCACGGGGTCAGTTCCAGTCCGTCCCGGCGTGCCCGGGTGGACAGCTGCATCGAGGTGATCGAGTCGCCGCCGAGTTCGAAGAAGCTGTCCTCGGCGGACACCTGCTCCAGGCCGAGCACCTCGGCGAACAGCGCGCACAGCCGGGCCTCCAGGGCGGTCCGCGGGTCCCGGCCGGACGACGCCCCGGCGTGGTCGGGGGCCTGCAGCCGCCGGTGGTCGACCTTGCCGTTCGGGGTCAGCGGCATCGTCTCCAGCGGCACGAACGCCGCCGGCCGCAGGTGCTCGGGCAGGTGCGCGGCCGCCCGCTCGCGCAGGTCCGCGATCAGCGCGGCGGGATCGCCGGCGCCGGCCGCCGGGACGACGTAGGCCACCAGCTGCTTCTCGCCCGGCCCGTCCCGGCGGGCGACGACCACCGCCTGCGCGACGCCCGGGTGGCCGGCCAGCACCGCCTCGATCTCGGCCGGCTCGATCCGGTAGCCGCGGACCTTGACCTGGGCGTCGGCCCGGCCGACGAAGATCAGCTCGCCGTCCGGGGTCCAGCGGGCCCGGTCCCCGGTACGGTACATCCGGCCTCCCGCGGTGTACGGGTCGGCGACGAACCGCTCGGTGGTCAGGCCGGGCCGGCCGAGATAGCCGCGGGCCAGGCCGGCGCCGGCGACGTACAGCTCGCCGGCGGTGCCCGGCGGGACCGGCTGGAGGAAGTCGTCCAGCACGTACGCCCGCATGTTGCGGATCGGGCCGCCGATCGGCACGGCGTCGCGTCCCGGGGCCAGGGGCGCGCTCATCGTCGCGCAGACCGTCGTCTCGGTCGGGCCGTACCCGTTGATCATGTGGCGGGTCCCGGCCCAGCGGTCCGCCAGCGCGGGCGGGCACGCCTCACCGGCCACGATCAGCGTCCTCAGGTGGTCCGGCAGTTCGTCCTCGACGGCCAGCACGCTGGGCGGCACGGTCACGTGGGTGATGTCCCACCGGCGCAACGCGTCGCCCAGCGACACCCGGGGCGGCATGGTCGCCGGGCCGGCCAGCACGATCGTGCTGCCGGAGAGCAGCGCCATGCACACCTCGGAGATCGCGGCGTCGAACCCGAGCGCGGCGAACTGCAGCACCCGCGAACCCGGTGTCACCTGGAAACGCTCGATCTGGGCGCTCGCCAGGTTGCCCAGACCCGCGTGGGTGACCAGGACACCCTTGGGGACGCCGGTCGACCCGGACGTGTAGATCACGTACGCGCCGTCGCCGGCCGCCACCCGGGGCAGCCCCACATCCGGGGTGTGTTGACTTGCGGCGCTCTGAGCGCCCGAACTCAACACACCCGAAGAAGCGTGTTGAATAGCGGCGCCCTCAGCGCCCGAACTCAACACACCCGAGGAGGTGTGTTGAATAGCGGCGCCCTCAGCGCCCGAACTCAACACACCCGAAGAAGCGTGTTGAATAGCGGCGCCCTCAGCGCCCGAACTCAACACACCGGGGCGGGCGGGCGGGGTCAGCACCGGGCCGGCGAAGTCCACCCGGGTCCGCGCCGTGCACACCAGAGCCTGCGGTCCGGCGTCGGCCAGCATCAGGGCGATCCGCTCGCCGGGGTAGTCCGGGTCGATCGGGACGAAGACCCCGCCCGCCAGCGACACCCCGAGCAGGGCCACCACCAGCTCCGCCGACCGTTCCACCAGCACGGCCACCCGGTTCTCCCGCCGGACGCCGGCGCTCACCAGCCGCCGGGCCAGGGCCTCCGCCTCGTCGCGTAGCTCGCCGAAGGTCAGGCTCCGGGCGTCGTCGGTGACCGCCGGGGCGTCCGGGGTTCGGTCCACCTGCCGGCGGAACAGCACCGGCAACGGCTCCGGGGTGTACGCCGTGCCGGTCCGGTTCCAGGTGTGGACCACCCGTTCCCGGTCCGCCGTGCCGATCATGCCGATCCGCCCGACCGGGATCGCCGGGTCGGCCACCACCTGTTCCAGGGCGGCGACGATCGCCGCGTGCATCGCCGCCACGCGTCCGCTGTCGAAGACGTCCGGCCGGAAGATCAGTTCGCCGTGGACGCCGCCGTCCTCGGACGCCCGCAGCGACACCGGGTAGTGCCCGCTGTCGTCCGGGATGCCCGCCGGCCGCATCACCAGCGTGTCCGGGCCCTGCGGCGACTCCGGCGGGCGGGGGTAGTTCTCGAACACCACGATGGTGTCGAACGCCGCGCCGGGACCGGCCACCTGGGTGATCTCGCTCAACCCGAGGTGCTGGTGGGCCATCATCGTGACCTGGCGGCGTTGCAGACCGGCCAGCATGTCCAGGAACGGTTCGCCGCCGTCCAGCGTGACCCGGACCGGCAGGGTGTTCATGAACAGGCCGACCACCGAGCCGACGCCGGGGATCTCCGGCGGGCGGCCGGCCACCGCGGTGCCGAACACCACGTCGTGGCGGCCGGTCAGCCGGGCCAGCAGCAGCGCCCAGATCCCCTGGAACAGGGTGTTCATCGTGACGCCGTGCCCGCGGGTGAACGCGGCCAGACGCCGGCTGAGGTCCTCGTCCAGGGCGAACCGCAGCCGGTCCGGCGCGAGCGGTGTGGTGATCGCGTCCGGCGGCACCACGTGGGTCGCCTCGTCGAGCCCGGCCAGCGCGGCCGCCCACGCCCGGTGTGCGCCCTCCTTGTCCTGGCGGGCGAGCCAGGTGAGGTAGTCCCGGTAGGAGGCCGGCGCCGGCAGGTCCCGGCCGTGGCCGCCGGCGTGGTAGGCCGCCAGCACCTCGGCGGTCACCACCGGCAGCGACCACCCGTCGCAGGAGATGTGGTGCGAGGCGAAGGCCAGCCGGTGGCTGCGGTCGCCGATCCGGGCCAGGTGCAGGCGGACCAGCGGGCCCCGGGTCAGGTCGAACCGTTCGTCGTGCAGCTCCGCCGCGAGCCTGTCGAACGCGGCCAGCGCCTGCTCCTCGGGCAGGTGCGACAGGTCGGTCTCCTGCCAGGGCAGTGCCACCCGGCCGGCGATCGCCTGCACGGCGGTGCCCGACTCCAGCTGGTGGAAGCTCGCCCGCAGCGCCGGATGCCGGTCGACGACGGTCTGCCAGGAGGCGCGCAGGCGGGCCACGTCCAGTGGTCCGTCCAGGGCGATGGTGCGCATGCCCGCGTACACGTCCGGTCCACGCTCGTCGGCGGCGTGGAACAGCAGGCCCTCCTGCAGCGGCGAGAGCGGCCAGACGTCGGCCAGGCCGGGCACCGCGGCCTCGATCTGCTCGATCTCCGGCTGGGTCAGCGCGATCGACGGGAAGTCGGACGGCGTGTGCCCGCCCGCGCCCGGGGCGCCGGCGTGTGTGGCCAGCCGGGCCAGCGCGGTCAGCCAGGCCGTCCCGAGCGCCTCCGCCCGCGCCGTGGTGAGGATCCGTCCGGCCCAGGTGACGGTCAGGTCGAGCCGGGGGCCGTCGGCGGTGTCCAGGACGACCGCGTCGATCTCCACCACGTGCCGCAGCGGGGTGTCCGGGTCCGCGGCGCCGCCGATGCTCCCGATCGCCTGCCAGGGCGTCACGTCAGCGGCCGGCCGGGCGCTGAACCGGCCCAGGTAGTTGAAGCCGATCTCCGGGGCGGGGAGCGCCGCCAGCACCGGCCCGGTCCCGGCGTCGAGGTGCCGCAGCATCCCGTAGCCGAGGCCGCCGTCCGGCGCCGCCCGCAGGCTCTCCTTGGCCGCCGTCAGCAGCCGGCCGGGTGAGCCGTCGCCGTCCAGGCGGGCCGGGCGTACGTCGGTGAACCAGCCGATGGTCCGGGACGGGTCCAGCCCGTCCAGGGTCTGCCGGCCGTGGCCCTCGACGTCGACCACGACCGCCGGGCCGCCGAGCGCGCCGGCCAGGCCCGCCAGCAGCACCTCGTGCACGCCGCAGTGGAAGGCCGTGGTGGCCTTCTCCACCAGGACGGCCGCCTGCTCCGGCGGCACGGTCCAGGAACGGCGCCCTGCGGTGGCGATGGTGTCCCGGGCCGGGTCCAGCGCACCCCAGCGCGGGGCGTCCCGGTCCAGGACCGCGGTCCACTCGCCCAGTTCGGCGGTACGGGCCGCGGCCTGCACCGCGAGGGTCCGGGCCCAGCGCCGGAAGGAGACGTCCGGCGGATCGAGCTCCGGGTCCCGGCCGGCGGCCAGCGCCTCGTACGCCGTCCGCAGGTCGGGCAGCAGGATCCGCCAGGACACCGCGTCGACCACCAGGTGATGGGCGACGATCACCAGCCGGCCGTCCCGTCCCGGGCCGGCGTCCAGCCACACCATCCGGATCATCACGCCGGCCGCCGGATCCAGCTTCCCGGCGGCCTCCGCCGCCCAGCGGTCCGCCTCGTCCGCGGGCGCCTCGACCCGGTCGAGCAGGCCGGCGGGCCGGACGCCCCGCCCGGGCACCACCAGCCGGGGCTCGTCGCCGTCCAGGTCGACCCGGGCGCGCAGCATGTCGTGGGTGTCGATCACCGCGCCCAGCGCCGCCGCCAGCGTCTCCGGGGCGAGGCCCGCCGGCGCGGCCACCGTCATCCACTGGGCCGGGCCGGGCCTGGTCACCGCGCCGGGTCCGCCGTCGAGCAGCGCCCGGGTCACCGGCGTCCACGGGACCTCGCCGGTCCCGTCGTCCGGTCCGGACCGTACCGGGCCGCTCCGCTCGGCGACGGCCGCGAGACCGGCCGGGGTGCGCTGTTCGAAGACGTCCTTCGTGCCGAAGACCACACCCTCCCGGCGGGCCCGGGCGGCCAGCTGCATCGACAGGATGGAGTCGCCGCCCAGCTCCAGGAAGCTGTCCTCGGCGCCGACCCGCTCCAGGCCGAGCACCTCGGCGAACAGGTCGCAGAGAACCCGTTCGCCGTCGGTCCGCGGGGCACGGCCGGCCGTGGTCGCGGTGGCCTCCGGGGCGGGCAGGGCGGCCCGGTCGACCTTGCCGTTCACCGTCAGTGGCAGCGCGTCCAGGGTGACCAGCACGGCCGGGACCATGTACTCCGGCAGCACCATGCCCAGTCGCTCCCGGATCAGGGCCGGGTCCGCACCGGTCACCACGTACCCGATCAGGCGGCCGTCACGGGCCACCACCACGGCCTCGGTCACCTCCGGCTGCGCGGTCAGCGCCGCCTCGACCTCACCCGGCTCCACCCGGTAGCCACGGATCTTCACCTGGCCGTCGGCCCGCCCGGCGAACAGCAACTCCCCGGCGGCGGACCGGCGGGCCAGGTCGCCGGTCCGGTACATCCGCTGCCCGGGCACGGACGGGTCGGCGACGAACCGCTCGGCCGTCGCGCCGGGAGCACCGGTGTAGCCGTGCGCCAGGCCGGCTCCGGCGAGGTACAGCTCACCGGTCACGCCCGGGGCCACCGGCTGCAGGAACGCATCGAGCAGGTACGCCCGCCGCCCGGCCAGCGGCGTGCCGATCGGCAGCACGTCACCGGTCGCCGCCCCGGGCTCGACCAGGTGCCAGGTGGCGCAGAGAGTGGCCTCGGTCGGCCCGTACAGGTGCCGGATCCGCACCTCGGGGCAGGCCGCGCGGACCTGGGCGACGGCGGCCGCCGGCACCTCGTCCCCACCGGTCAGCACCTCGCGCAGGCCGCGGAACACCTCCGGCGCGGCCGCCGCGAGCGCCCGGAAGGCCCCGGCGGTCAGGTGAGCGGTGGTCACGCCGTTCCCGATCGCGTCGCGCAGCCGTTCGGCGTCGACGGCGCCCGGCGCGGCGATCCGCACCCGGGCGCCGGCCACCAGCGGCGCCCAGATCTCGAAGAGGGACGCGTCGAAGGCGTGCGCGGCGTGCATCAGCACCACGTCGTCGGGGGCGAGCGCCCAGCCCGGGTCGCCGGCCAGCGCCGCCACGCTGCGGTGCGGCACCGCGATGCCCTTCGGCGTGCCGGTGGACCCGGACGTGAACATCACGTACGCGGTGTCGTGCGCTCCGGCGGTGAACTCCGGCACCGGGAAGGACGCCGGTTCGTCGGCGGGAACCGGCGTGATCCGGTCCGCGGGAACCGGCGTGATCCGGTCCGCGGGAACCGGCGTGATCCGGTCGGCGGGGACCAGCGTGCTCCGGTCAGTGGTGACAGGTGTGATCCCGGCCGGCACCGCGTCGGCTGTCGCCGCCGAGCAGAGCGCCACCGTGACGCCGGCGCCGGTCAGCGTCGCCGTGATCCGGTCGGCGGGGTGGTCCAGGTTGACCGGCACGTAGGCCGCGTTCGCCTTCCAGGCCGCGAGGAACGCGACGATCAGGTCCGCGCCGCGGCGCATCACCACGCCGACGTGGTCGCCGCGCCGGACGCCCGCGCCGGCCAGCCGCCCGGCCAGGCGGTCCGATTCCCGGTCCAGGTCGGCGTAGGTCAGGGTGCGGTCTCCGTCGGCGACAGCGACCGCGTCCGGGGCGGTCCGCGCCCGTTGCCGGACGGCGGTCACCACCGAGGGGTCACCGGCCGGCGCAGCCGGGCCGGTCAGGGCAAGCGCGGTCGCGCCGGTCACCGCCAGCCGGCCGACCGGCAGCGACGGTTCCGCCACCACGCGGGTCAGCACCCGCAGCACCTGCCGGGCGACCTCGGCGGCCGTCTCCGCGGCGATCCGGTCCGGCCGGTAGGAGACCCGGATCCCCAGCCGCCGGCCGGGGCTGACGCTCATCGTCAGCGGGTAGCCGGTGCCGGTCCGGGTACTGACCCCGCTGATCACGACGCCGCCCTCGGCGCCGAGCCCGGTCGCCTCCATCGGGTAGTTCTCGACCATCACGATGGTGTCGAAGGTCGCGCCCGGGCCGGCCGCCCGCTGGATCTCCGGCAGGCCCAGGTGCTGGTGCCCGATCAGCGCGGACTGACGGCTCTGCAGGTCGGTGAGCAGGTCCAGCACCGTCCGGCCGCCGTCCAGGCGGACCCGGACCGGGACGGTGTTGATGAACATGCCGACGGTCCGCTCGACGTCCGGCACCTCGGCCGGGCGGCCGGACACCACCGTGCCGAACACCACGTCGGTCCGGGCGGCCAGCCGGGCCAGCACCAGCGCCCAGGCGCCCTGCACGACGGTGCTCAGCGTCAGCCCGTGTGCCCGGGCGAATCCGGTGAGGTCGCCGGTCTCCTCCTCGGTGAGCCGGGCGGCGTACTCCTGCGGCAGGCCCGGTGTGGCGGCGGCGCCCGCGTCCACCAGGGTCGGCTCGTCGGCGCCGGCCAGTTCGGCGCGCCAGGCCGCCCGGGTCGCCTCCCGGTCCTGACGGCTCAGCCAGGCCAGGTAGTCGCGGTAGGAGGGGGCCGCGGACCGGAGCGGGTCACCCGCGTACGCGGCCGACATCTCGCCCAGCAGGACCGGCGTCGACCAGCCGTCCAGGACGACGTGGTGCGAGGTGACCACGAGCCGGTGCCGGTCGTCGGCGAGACGGATCAGGAGCAGCCGGATCAGCGGCGCGGTGGTGACGTCGAACCGGGTCGCCCGGTCCTCGGCGAGGAGGCGTTCCACCTCCGCCTCGCCGGCCGCCGCGGCGTCCACCATCCGCCAGGGGACCTCCACCCCGGCCACGATCACCTGGACGGTCTCGCCGGTCTCCCGCCGGTGGAACGCGGCCCGCAGCGACTCGTGCCGGGCGAGCAGCACGGTCCACGCGGCGCGCAGCCGGTCCGCGTCGAGCGGCCCGTCCAGGTCGAGGATCCGCTGGCTCTGGTAGACGTCGGCGCCGTCCTCGTCGAGGGAGCGTTCGAAGAGCATGCCGGCCTGCAGCGGGGACAACGGCCAGATGTCGGTCAGTCCGGGAGCGGCGGCGGTCAGCTCGGCCACGTCGCGCCGGCTCACCGTGGCCAGCGGGAAGTCGGACGGGGTGTGCCCGCCCGCGCCCGGCGTGGCGGCGTGCCCGGCCAGGCCGGTCAGCATCTCCAGCCAGGCCTGTCCGAGCAGTTCCACGGTGACCGGGGCGAGGTCCCGGCCGTTCAGCG
Source organism: Actinoplanes rectilineatus (assembly GCF_000962825.1). Lineage (GTDB taxonomy): Bacteria > Actinomycetota > Actinomycetes > Mycobacteriales > Micromonosporaceae > Actinoplanes > Actinoplanes rectilineatus. The sequence continues at coordinate 171,371 of NZ_JZKF01000002.1, read as the reverse complement.
TGAGACGCAGCCGGGGGCCGTCCGGGGTGTCCTGGACGTCGGCCCCGGCCTCCAGGGGGTGGGCCGGGTCCGGGTCCGGCCCGGCACCGGGCGCGCCCTCACGGACCTGCCACTCGGTGACGTCGTCCGGGACGGCGGACCGGCCGAGGTAGTTGAACCCGATCCGCGGGACCGGCAGCGCGGCCAGCCGGGCGCCGGTCTCCGGGTTGAGATGGCGCAGCAGCCCGTAGCCGAGCCCGTCGCCGGGCGTGGCCCGGACCTGCTCCTTCACCGTCCTGAGCAGCTCGCCGGGGTCGGCAGCCGGGTCGATGCCGGCGACGTCCAGGCGGACCGGGTGGACGCTGGTGAACCATCCGACGGTACGCAGCAGATCCTCGCCACCGGCGGCGTGCCGCCCGTGGCCCTCGACGTCGACCAGCACGGCCGTGTCGTCGCCGCGCCAGTGGGTCACCGCCGCGGCCAGGCCGGCCAGCAGCACCTCCGGGATGCCGCAGTGGAAGGCGGCCGGCGCCCGGGCGAGCAGGTCGCGGGCCGCCGGCCCGGACAGGGTCGCGGACCAGGTGTGTGCCTGTCCGGCATGCTCGCCGAGCGGTTCGGCGGCGGCACCGTCCAGCACCGCGATCCAGTGATCGATCTCGGCCACGGTGCTGCTGTCGTGCGCCTGGTCGACGAGCTGCCGGGCCCACCCGCGGAACGAGGTCGCCACCGGCTCCAGCTCCGGGGCCCGGCCGGAGGCCAGCGCGTCGTACGCCGCCCGCAGGTCCGGCAGCAGGATGCTCCAGGAGACCGCGTCGACCACCAGATGGTGCGCCACCAGGGCCAGCCGGCCGGGCACGCCGTCGCCGGCGTCGATCCACACCGCGCGCAGCATCGTCCCGGCCGCCGGGTCGAGCGTGCCGGTCGCCGCCGCGGCCTGCTGGTGGGCGGCGTCGTCGAGGTCCCCGGTCCCGGCCGGCACCCGGGTGATCAGGCCGGCGGCGTCCACCGTGCCCGGGCCGGGCACGGTCAGCGTGCCGGTGGAGGCCACCCGGGCGCGCAGTACGTCGTGGGTGTCGAGCACCGCTCGCAGGGCGCCGGTCAGCAGGCCGGTGTCGAAGCCGGCCGGGGTGACGACGACCCGCGCCTGGGCGAAGCCGGGACGTGCCGCGGCGTCGCCGAGGGCCAGCATCACCGGCGTCCACGGGACCTCCCCCCGGCCGTCGCGGGCCGGCCGGTCCGTGGTGAGCGTGTCCGGTGCCAGGGCGGCCAGGCGTTCCGGCGTACGGTGCTCGAACACCTGCCGGGGCGTCAGCGGGAGGCCGGCCCGGCGGGCCCGGGCGGCCACCTGCATCGACGTGATCGAGTCGCCGCCGAGCGCGAAGAAGCCGTCCTCGACGCCGACCCGCTCCAGGCCCAGCACCTCGGCGAACACCGTGCAGAGGAGCTGCTCGGCCGGGGTGGCCGGGGCACGGCCCGGTCCTGCCGGGGTGAAGTCCGGATCGGGCAGGGCGGCCCGGTCCACCTTGCCGTTGACGGTGAGCGGCAGGGACTCCAGTGGCCGGATCACCGCCGGGACCATGAACTCGGGCAGCGTCGCCGCCAGCCGGTCCCGGATCAGGGTGGGGTCGGCGCCGGTCACCACGTACCCGATCAGGCGGCCGTCACGGGCCACCACCACGGCCTCGTCCACCTCCGGCTGCGCGGTCAGCGCCGCCTCGACCTCACCCGGCTCCACCCGGTAGCCACGGATCTTCACCTGGCCGTCGGCCCGCCCGGCGAACACCAGCGCGCCCTCGGCGGTCCGGTACGCGAGGTCGCCGGTCCGGTACATCCGCTGCCCGGACGCGGACGGGTCGGCCACGAACCGCTCAGCTGTCAGATCGGGCCGGCCCAGATAGCCGCGGGCGATCCCGGCCCCGGCCAGGTACAGCTCCCCGGTGGTCCCGGGCGGCACCGGCTGCAGGAACGCATCGAGCACGTACGCCCGCCGCCCGGCCAGCGGTGTGCCGATCGGCAGCACGTCACCGGCCGCCGCCCCGGGCTCGATCAGGTGCCAGGTGGCGCAGAGAGTGGCCTCGGTCGGCCCGTACAGGTGCCGGATCCGGACCTCCGGGGCGGCCCGGCGGACCCGCCGTACCGCGGCGAGCGGCACCGCATCGCCGCCGGTCAGCACCTCGCGCAGGCCGGCGACCGATTCCGGTGACTCCTCGGCCAGCACCCGGAAGGCGCCGGCGGTCAGGTGCGCGGCGGTCACGCCCGCGGCCACGTACCCGGCCAGGGCCTCGCCGTCCACCACGCCCGGGCCGGCGATCCACACCCGGGCACCGGAGAGCAGCGGCACCCAGATCTCGAAGAGCGCGATGTCGAAGGCGTACGAGGCGTGCATCAGCACGGTGTCGCCCGGTCCGATCCCCCAGCCGGGCTCGCCGGCCAGCGCCGCGACGTCGCCGTGTGTCACCGCGACGCCCTTGGGCACGCCCGTCGAGCCGGACGTGTACATCACGTAGGCGAGATCGCCGGCGCCGGCCGGGACGGTCAGCGGGTCGCCGCCGGCCACCGCCTCCCGGGTCGCCGGATCGTCCAGCACGATGGCGCCGGGCGCGGCGTCCCGGTACGCGCTCGTGCACACCGTGGCGACCGGCGCGGCGTCGGCCAGCATCAGCGCCACCCGCTCGGCCGGGTAGGCCGGGTCCACCGGGACGAACGCCGCGCCGGCCCGCCAGACGGCGAGCAGGGTGGTGATCAGGTCGGGTGAGCGGTCCATCAGCACCGCCACCCGGTCACCGCACCGGACCCCGTGCCGGCTCAGGTGGCCGGCCAGCCGGTTCGCGTCCGCGTCGAGCCGGGCGTAGGTCCGGACGCCGCCGGCCCCGGCCACCGCCTCGGCGTCCGGGTGGGCGGCCACCTGACGGGCGAAGAGCTCCAGAGCCGGGACGGACGGCGCCGCGACGGCAGGCGTACCCCCGGAAAGGTCCTCCCAGATCTTGATCTTGCCGACGGTGATCTCCGCGGAGTCCGCCATCTGCCGCAGGACCAGGGTGAGCTGTCCGAGGATCGCGCGCGCCCGGTCCGCGTCGACGAGCCCGGGCAGGTGATCGAGCTTGAGCAGCATCGACTCGCCGGGCACCGCGACCAGGGTGAGCGGATAGTGGGCGGCCTCCCGGCCCTGGTGCACCCGGATGCCGGACCCGGCGGCGACCCGGGGCGTGTTCTCGTAGACCAGCAGGGTGTCGAAGACCGCGCCCGGGCCGGCCGCCTTCTGGATCGCGGCCAGGCCGGCGAACTGCTCCGGGATCAGCGCCGACTGCCGGCTCTGCAGCCCGGTCAGCAGCTCGTGGACCGGGGTGGCGCCGTCCAGGCGGACCCGGACCGGCACGGTGGTGAGGAAGAGGCCGACCATGCCCTCCACGCCGGGCAGATCGGCCGGGCGGGCCGACACGGTCGCGCCGAACACCACGTCGGTCCGCCCGGCCAGCCGGGACAGCACCAGCGCCCAGGCGCCCTGCAGCACCGTGTTCAGCGTCAGCCCGCGGGCACGGGCCCGCTCGTCCAGGGCCCGGGTGAGGTCCGGCGGCAGCTCGGCGGTGACGCTCTCCGGCACACCGGGGGCGCGCCCCGGATCGGCCGGCGCGACCAGCGTCGGCTCGCCGGCGCCGGACAGCTCGGCCGTCCAGGCGGCCAGCGCCCGGTCCCGGTCCTGCCGGCCCAGCCAGGCGAGGTACTCCCGGTAGGGCGTCACCTCGGGCAGCACGGTGTCGCCCGCGTACAGCGCGGACACCTCGTCCAGCACCAGCGGCAGCGACCAGCCGTCCAGGATCGCGTGGTGGCAGGTCAGCACCAGGCGGTGGTCGTCCTCGGCGAGGCGGATCAGGGTCAACCGCAGCAACGGCGCCCGGGTCACGTCGAACCGGGCCAGCCGGTCCTCCTCGGCCAGTTCCCGGACCGCCGCGGCCGGGTCGTCGCTGTGACTCAGGTCGGCCTCGCGCCACGGCAGCTCCACGTCGGCGGCGACGACCTGCACCGCCTCGCCGGTCCGCCGCCGGCGGAAGCAGGCGCGCAGCGCGGCGTGCCGGGTCAGCAGCGCCGACCAGGCGGCGCGCATCCGGTCCGGGTCCATCGGCCCGGAGAACTCCAGGATCCAGTGGCCCACGTAGACGTCCGGGCCCTCGTCGTCGTAGACGGTGTGGAAGAGCAGGCCCTCCTGCAGCGGCGACAGTGGCCAGATGTCCTCGATGCGCGACTGGGTCACGGATTTCTCCCCATCAAAGAAGGTCACAGGTCGTCGCCGAGTTCGGCGATCTCGCCGGCGTCCAGGGCGACGAGCGCGAAGGCGGCGGTGCGGTGCGGTGCGGCCGGCGGTTCCGGGGCCGCGGCGATCGCGGCGAGCCCGGCCGGTGTCGGATGCTGGAACACCTCACGGGCGCCGATGTCGATCCCGTCCCGGCGGGCCCGCGCGGCGAGGCGCATCGAGGTGATCGAGTCGCCTCCGAGCGTGAAGAAGCTGTCGTCGGCGCCGACCCGGTCCAGGCCGAGCACCTCGGCGAACAGGTCGCAGAGCACCCGTTCCCGGTCGGTCCGCGGCGCCCGGCCGGACGTCCGCCCGCCGAAGTCGGGGCTGGGCAGGGCGGCCCGGTCCACCTTGCCGTTCGCGGTCACCGGCAGGGCGTCCAGCACCACCACCGCGGCCGGCACCATGTAGTCCGGCAGCACCGCGGCGACCTGCTCGCGCAGCCGGTCCGCGGAGGCCGGGTCGGCCGCCACCACGTACCCGATCAGGCGGCCGTCGCGGGCCAGCACCACCGCCTCGCCGACGCCGGGCTGATCGGCGAGCACCCGCGCGATCTCGCCCGGCTCCACCCGGTAGCCACGGATCTTGACCTGGTCGTCGGCGCGCCCGGCGAACACCAGCTCGCCCTCGCCGGTCCGGTACGCCACGTCGCCGGTCCGGTACATCCGGGCGCCCGGCACGAACGGATCGGCGACGAACCGCTCGCTGGTCAGGCCGGGGTTGCCCAGGTAGCCGCGGGCCAGCCCGGCCCCGGCGATGTAGAGGTCACCGGGGACGCCCGGAGGCAGCGGGCGCAGGAAGACGTCCAGCACGTACAGGCGGCGGCCGGGCAGCGGACGGCCGATCGGCAGCACCGCGTCCACCCGGTCGCCGGGCCCGAACGTCTTCCACGTCGCGCACAGGGTGGTCTCGGTCGGCCCGTACGTGTGCCAGACCCGCAGGTCCGGACAGGCCCGGCGGACCCGCTCGACCGCGGCGGGCGGCACCACGTCACCGCCGGCCGACACGTCGCGCAGACCGGCGAAGGACTCCGGCGCCTCCTGGGCCAGCGCCCGGAACTGCCCGGCGGTGAAGTTGACGGCGGTGAGGCCGGCGGACACGTGCGCGGCGAGACGGGCCGCGTCGACCACCCCCGGCTCGGCGATCAGCACACGGGCGCCGGACACGAGCGGCACCCAGATGTCGTACAGCGACGCGTCGAAGGTGTGCGGGGCGTGCATCAGCACCGTGTCCCCGGGGCCCACCTCCCAGACCGGGTCGCCGGCCAGCGCGGCCACGCCCCCGTGCGGTATGGCGGCGCCCTTCGGGGTCCCCGTCGACCCGGAGGTGTACATCACGTACGCCAGGTCGTCCGCACCGACCTCGACCGGCGCGTCCTGGCCGGGACCGGCGGCGGCCTCGGCCACGTCGATCAGGGGGAGCCCTGAGCCTGCGGCGACACCGGGCCGGGTCAGCACCGCGACGGCACCCGCGTCGGTCAGCATGAACGCCATCCGGTCCGCCGGGTATCCCGGGTCGACCGGCACGAACACCGCACCGGCCCGCCACACGCCGAGCCAGGCGGCGATCACCTCGGGGGACCGCTCCAGCATCACCGCGACCCGGTCGCCGCGGCGGACGCCCCGGTCGGTCAGTGCCCGGGCCAGCCGGCCGGACCAGTCGTCGAGGTCGGCGTACGTCCAGGTCCGGTCCCCGGCCGTGATCGCCGGCGCGGCCGGCGTCGCGGCGGCCCAGTGGCGGACCAGGCCGATCGCCGAGGGCGCGCCGACGGCCGGGGCGCCGGGCTCGAACGGTGCGGCCCCGGCCACGTCCAGGCGGCCCACCGGGGTGCCCGGCGCGGCGATGATCAGCTCCAGGGCCCGGGTCAGGCCGTGCAGGGCCGTCTCGGCGATCCGCGCGTCGAGGGATTCCGGGTGGTACTGGACCTCGGTCTGCAGGCTCTCGCCCGGCATCACGCCCAGGGTGAGCGCGTACGGCGACGCCTGCCGCACCTCCCGCAGGCTCAGGCGCAGGTCGCCCGGGGTGGCGGGCTGGTCGACGTAGTTCTCGAACACCACGATCGTGTCGAAGCCGGCGTCGCCGAGTCTGCGGATCTCCGGCAGTCCGAGGTGCTGGTGGGGCAGCAGGGCGGACTGCCGCTCCTGGAGATCGGTCAGCATCGCCAGGACGGTGGTGGCGCCGTCCAGGCGGACCCGGACCGGCACCGTGTTGATCAGCAGGCCGGTGAGCCGCTCCACGCCGGGTAGCTCGGCCGGGCGGCCGGAGACCGTCGCGCCGAAGAGCACGTCGGTCCGCCGGGTCAGCCGGGCCAGCACCAGCGCCCAGGCGCCCTGCACCAGGGTGTTCAGCGTCAGCCCGTGCCGCCGGGCGAACCCGGTGAGCGCCGCGGTGAACTCCGGCGCGTGCCGGGTCACCAGCGACGACGGCAGTCCCGGGCGCTCGGTGGGGCCGAGGGTCACGCCCTCGACGCCGGCCAGCTCGGCCCGCCAGGCCACCCGGGCCGCGTCCCGGTCCTGCCGGCCCAGCCAGGCCAGGTAGTCACGGTACGAGCCGGCCGGCGCCAGCCCCGCGACACTGCCGCCGGCCCGGTAGATCGCCAGGAGCTCGGCCTCCAGGATGGCCCGCGACCAGCCGTCCATCAGCAGGTGGTGGCTGGTGGTCACCAGGTAGTGCCGCTCCGGGCCGAGCCGGGCCAGCGTCAGCCGCAGCAGCGGGGGCCGGGCCAGGTCGAACCGCCGGGAACGGTCCCTCGCGGCGAGCGCCGTCACCTCGTCCGGGCCGGCGACGTCGCACACGGTCCAGGAGAGCTCCACCGACCGCGGGATGAGCTGGACGGTCTCGCCGGACCGGCGCCGGTGGAAGCACGCCCGCAGCGCCGTGTGCCGGTCGAGGAGCGCCTGCCAGGACCGCCGGAACAGCGCGACGTCCAGCGGCCCGTCGATGAGCTGCGTCTGCTGGATGAGGTAGAGGTCCGGCGCCTGGTCGTCGGCCGAGGCCTGGTAGAGCATCCCCTCCTGCATCGGGGACAGCGGCCAGACCTCGGCGAGCGCCGACGCCGGTGACGTCGTCGAAGTGGTCACTGATGGCCTCCACTGAGTCGAGCGGCGATCGCCTCGAAGCCCTCGATCTCGTCCTGGTCCAGGTCGAGGAGATCGAAATCGGACGCGGTATGTCCCCCCGCGGTCGGATCATCTGCCTGACCGGCCAGAGCGGACAACGTGTCCAACCAACCGCCGCCCACCCGCTCGGCATCGGCGCTGGTCAGTCGCCCGTCCGCCCAGCTCAGCGTCAGTCGCAGCCGGGGCCCGCCGGGCCCGTCCTCGACCACCGCGTCGGCGTCCAGCACGTGCGGCAGGCCCAGGTCCGGTCCCATCGCGCCGCCCACCGACCCGCCCGGCGCGATCCGGCCCATGTAGTTGAAGCCGATCCGCGGCGACGGCAGCGCGGCCAGCACCGGCCCGGTCTCCGGGTTGAGGTGGCGCAGCAGCCCGTAGCCGAGGCCGTCGCCGGGCACCGCGCGGGACTGTTCCTTGACCCGTTTGAGCAGCTGCCCGGGTGTCGTGACACCGGTCGGGTCCAGGCGTACCGGGTGCACACTGGTGAACCAGCCGACCGTGCGGGACAGGTCCAGACCGTCGACCGGTTCCCGGCCGTGCCGCTCCACGTCGATCAGCACGGCACCGCCCCGCCCGCCGGTCACCGCACCGGCCAGCCCGGCCAGCAGCACCTCGTGCACCCCGCAGAAGTACGCCGCCGGGACCCGGGTGACCAGCGCCCGGGCCGCGTCGCCGGAGAGTTCCCAGGAGCGGGTGCGCACGCCGCCCGGCGGGGCCGTGAGGTCGCCGATCGCACGGTCGTCCCCCGGCCCGACCAGCACGCGCCAGGCCTCGAGCTCGCCGGCCCGTGCCGGGGAGAGCGCCTGCTGACGGGACAGCTCCGCCCAGCGGCGGAACGACACCGGCACCGGGTCCAGGGCCGTCCCCGCCCAGGCGGCCCGCAGGTCGGCCGCGAGGATCCGCCAGGAGACCCCGTCCACCACCAGGTGGTGGGCCACCAGGGCCAGCCGTCCGGGCCGGTCCGGGCCGGGGTCCACCAGCACCGCCCGCAGCACCGGTCCGGTGGACGGATCCAGCCGTGCGGACTCCTCCGCCGCGCACCGGTGGGCCACCTCGTCCACGTCCCCGTCCGCCGCGACGCGGCGAAGCGGGACCGATCCGCTCGCGCCGACGGTCAGCCGCCCGGACTCCACCCGGGCCCGCAGCATCGCGTGGGTCTCCACCAGTGCGGTCAGCCCCCGGGTCAGGGTCTGCTCATCCATCCCGGCGGGCACCTCCACCACCACCCACTGGGTGAAGCCGGCCGACAGCACCCCGTCGCCGAGCAGCCGCATCACCGGGGTCCGGGGCACCTCGCCGACGCCGTCTTCCGGCGCGGCGCCGTCCGGGTCCGGCCGCTGCGCGCGCGACGCCACCCGGGCCAGCCGTTCCGGCGTCCGCTCCGCGAAGACGTCTCGGGTGGCGAAGGTCAGGCCGGCGCCCCGGGCCCGCGACACCAGGAGCATCGAGGTGATCGAGTCGCCGCCCACCGCGAAGAAGTCGTCGTCGGCGCCGGCCCGCTCCAGGCCCAGGACCTCGGCGAACAGGTCGCACAGCACCCGCTCACCGGCGGTGCGCGGTTCCCGGCCGGTCGCCCCGGCGACGAATCCGGGATCCGGCAGCGCGCCCCGGTCGATCTTCCCGTTCGGCGTCACGGGCAGCGCGTCCAGCGCGATCACCGCGGCCGGCACCAGATGCCCGGGCAACTTCAAGATCATTTCCTGGTGTACGCCGTCCGCGTCGACGCCGGCCGGAGTGACGTACGCCAGCAGCCGATCGGCCCGTACCGTCACCACGGCCTGCGCGACACCCGGATGAGCCGCCAGCGCCGCCTCCACCTCACCGGGCTCCACCCGGAACCCGCGGACCTTCACCTGGTCGTCGGCCCGCCCGGCGAACACCAGCTCACCCTCGCCGGTCCGGTACGCCAGATCGCCGGTCCGGTACATCCGCCCGCCCGGGACGTCCGGGTCGGCCACGAACCGGACCGCGGTCAGCGCCGCCCGCCCGAGGTAGCCGCGGGCCAGCCCGATCCCGGACACGTACAGCTCACCGGTGATCCCCGGCGGCACCGGCCGCAGGAACGCGTCCAGCACGTGGCACCGGCCCCGGGTGATCGGCGTCCCGATCGGCACCACCGTCCGGCCCGGGGTGAGCGGCGCGCTCATCGCCGCACACACCGTCGCCTCGGTCGGCCCGTACGCGTTGATCAGCCGGAACCGCCGCGCCCACCGCTCGGCCAGACCGGGCGGACACGCCTCGCCGGCCACCACCACGGTCCGCAGCGACGCCGGCAGGGTGCCGGCGGTGGCCAGCACCGACGGCGGCACCGTCACGTGGGTGATCGCCCACCGGTCCAGCGCCTCGGCCAGCGACACCCGTGGCGGCAGGTCCTCCTCCGGCGCCAGCACCAGCCGCGCCCCGGACAGCAGCGCCATCAGCACCTCGGACACCATCGCGTCGAAGCCCAGCGCCGCGAACTGCAGGACCCGGGCGTCCGGCGTGACGGCGAACCGGTCGATCTGCGCGGCGGCCAGGTTCCCCAGACCGGCGTGCGCGACGACGACGCCCTTCGGCGTGCCGGTCGACCCGGACGTGTAGATCACGTAGGCCGCGTCGTCCGGGAGCACCCGTGGCAGCCGGGTCTCCCCCGCCGGGCCGGTCCCGTCGACGGCCGGCAACCGGCCCTCCCCCGCCGGGCCGGTCCCCTCGACGGCCGGCAACCGATCCTGCTCCGCCGGGCCGGTTTCGTCGACGGCCAGCAGCCGGTCCGCGAACCCGGCCGGCGCCACGGCCCGGGTCGCCGCCGCGCACAGCACCAGCGCGGGGTCCGCGTCGGCCAGGATCAGACCGATCCGCTCGGCCGGGTACGCCGGATCCACCGGCACGAAGGCGGCGCCGGCCAGCGCGGCCCCGAGCATCCCGGCCACCCACCAGGACGACCGCCCGACCAGCAGGCCGACCCGGTCGCCCGGCCGGACGCCCCGGGCGGTCAGCCGGCCGGCCAGGCCCACCGACCGCGCCCACAGCTGCGCATAGGTCCACTCACCGTCGCCGTCCGCCACGGCCACCGCGTCCGGGCGGGCCCGCACCACCCGTTCCACCAGCGCGGGCAACGTCTCCGCCGGGCCGGCCACCGGCGGCTCGGCCGTCAGGGGTGCCCCCGTGCCGATCCGGCCGACCGGCCGGGACGGGTCCCCGGCCACCGTGGTCAGCACCCGGACGAACGACTCCAGCACCGACTCGGCGACCGTCTCGTCGATCCGCCCCTGCCAGTAGGCGAGCTGCATCCGGATCCGGCCGCCCGGGATGATGCCGAGCGTCAGCGGGTAGTGGGTGCCCTCGACCGTGCCCAGGTAGGTGAACCGGCCATCGAAGTCCCGCGAGTAGTTCTCGAACACCAGCAGCGTCGCGAACGTCGCGCCCGCCCCGGCCGCCTTCTGGATCTCCGGCAGCCCGAGGTGCTGATGCGGCATCAGGGCGACCTGCCGCCGCTGCAGGCCGGCGAGCAGTTCGGCGAACGGGCGACCGGCGTCCAGCGTGACCCGGACCGGCACCGTGTTCATCATCAGGCCGGGCATCGACTCCACACCCGGCAGCTCCGCCGGGCGGCTGGCCACCGTGGTGCCGAAGACCACGTCGGTACGCCGGACCAGCCGGGCCAGCACCGTCGCCCACGCGCCCTGCGCCACCGTGTTCAGCGTCAGGCCGTAGGCGCGGGCCGTCGCCGCCAGCCGGGCGGAGAGTTCCTCGTCCAGGTACGCGACGCGGAAGCCGTACCCGGTCCCGGTCTCCGACCGGGTGATCGTCGCCGGCTCGTCCAGACCGGCCAGTTCGGCCCGCCAGGCCGCCCGCGCCGCCTCCCGGTCCCGCCGGGCCAGCCAGGCCAGATAGTCCCGGTACGAGGCGACCGTGCCGGCCGGCTCCGGGAGCGATCCGCCGTTGTCGTACGCCGCGGCCACCTCGTTGAGGACGATCGACACCGACCAGCCGTCGCTCAGGATGTGGTGGTGGACGACCAGCATGCGGTGCCGTCCGTCGCCGTACCGGATCAGCACCAGCCGCAACAGCGGCGGCGACGCCAGGTCGAAGCGCCGTTCCTGCTCCTGCCGGGCCAGGTCCCGGACCGCGGTGTCGACGTCGGCGGCGCCGGCCGCCGTCACCTCCCGCCAGGGCACGGCGGCGTGCCGGGCGGCGGCCTGCACCGCGGTCCCCGACGCCAGCCGGTGGAACCCCATCCGCAGTTCGGGATGCCGGGCGACGACCGCGTCCCAGGAGGCCCGCAGCCGGGCCGGGTCGAGCGGCCCGTTCAGCTCCAGGATCCACTGCCCCTGGTAGATGTCGAGGCCCTCGTCGTGCAGGGTGGTCTGGAAGAGCAGTCCGGCCTGCAGCGGCGCCAGCGGCCAGACGTGCTCGGCGTCCGGCGCGACGATCGCCAGTTCGGCCTCGTCCGCCGCGGTCAGGGTGATCAGCGGACGGTCGTCGTCACCGTCCGGCACGGCGCGGGCTGCCGCCGCCAGCAGCGCCGGGGTGCTCGCCGTGAAGATCTCGGCATAGGTCATCGACAGGCCGGCCCGGGCGGCCCGGGCGGCCAGCCGCATCGCGGTGATCGAGTCGCCGCCCAGGGCGAAGAAGTTCGCGTCGGCGCCGACCCGGTCCAGGCCGAGGACGTCGGCGAACAGGTCGCACCACAGGCGCTCGGCCGCGTTCTCGGGCGCCCGGCCACCGTCGTCCGCCGCGGCGGGGGCCGGCAGCGCCGCCCGGTCCACCTTGCCGTTGCCGGTCAACGGCAGCGCGTCCAGGGCGACCAGCACGGCCGGGACCATGTACTCCGGCAGCACCACGCCCAGACGCTCCCGGATCAGGGCCGGATCCGCGCCGGTCACCACGTACCCGATCAGGCTGCCCTCGCGCGCCACCACCACGGCCTCGGTCACCTCCGGCTGCGCGATCAGCGCCGCCTCGACCTCACCCGGCTCGATCCGGAAGCCACGGATCTTCACCTGGTCGTCGGCCCGCCCGGCGAACAGCAACTCCCCGGCGGCGGACCACTGGGCGAGGTCGCCGGTGCGGTACATCCGCTGCCCGGGCGCGGACGGATCGGCCACGAACCGTTCCGCTGTCAGGTCCGGCCGGCCCAGGTAGCCGTCCGCCAGGCCGGCGCCGGACAGGTACAGGTCGCCGATCACGCCCGGCGCCACCGGCCGCAGCGCCGCGTCGAGCACGTACGCCCGGCGCCCCGGCAACGGACGGCCGATCGGCAGCACCGGCCCCAGGTCGTCGCCCGGTGCGATCAGGTGCCAGGTGGCGCACAGGGTGGTCTCGGTCGGCCCGTACAGGTGCCGGATGCGCACCGCGGGACAGGCCGCACGGACCTTCGCCACGGCGTGGACCGGCACCACGTCGCCACCGGTCAGCACCTCCCGGAGCCCGGCGAACGACTCCGGCGACTCCTCGGCCACCGCGCGGAAGCTGCCCGCGGTCAGGTGCGCCCGGGTCACGCCGGACTCGCGCAGCCGCTGGGCGTCCACCGGCCCCGGGGCGGCGATCACCACCCGGGCGCCGGAGACCAGCGGCACCCAGAGCTCCCAGAGTGAGGCGTCGAAGGCGTACGGGGCGTGCAGGAGCACCGCGTCACCGGGTTCCACCGCCCAGCCGGGGTTCCCGACCAGCTCCGCCACGCTGCGGTGCGGGACCGCCACGCCCTTCGGGGTCCCGGTCGAGCCGGAGGTGTACATGACGTACGCCGTGTCGCCCGGACCGGCCGTGGTCGCCGGCGCGACGCCGTCGCCCTCCTCGCCGATCACCACCGGGGTGATCCCGTCCGGCGTCCGGTCCCGTCCGGCGGCCGAGCAGACCAGCCAGCGTGCGCCCGCATCGGCGGTCATGAACCCCACCCGCCGGGCCGGCTGGGCGGCGTCCACCGGCACGTACGCCGCCCCCGCCTTCCAGATCCCGAGCAGTGCCACCACCAGGTCGGCCGAGCGGTCCATCAGCACCGCGACACGGTCGCCGCGCCGGACGCCCCGAGCCGCCAGGTGCCCGGCCAGGCGTCCGGCGCGCTCGTCCAGTCGCCGGTAGGTCAGCGTCCGGCCGCCGTCGGTCACCGCCACCGCGCCGGGTGTCCGGGCCGCCTGCCGGGCGATCAGATCGGGCGTCGTCGGAGCGGTCTGTGTTGCGGAGTCCATCGTTCCCCTTCACCTGCGTCCGGTGCACGGTCAGCCGGCCAGCATGGTCTGGCCCGGGAAGTCACCGCCGGCGGGCAGCACGAAGTAGTAGCCGCCGCCGAACGGCCGGAGGAACCGTTCCAGCGCCTCGCCGGCCAGCCGGCGCTGCACGGTGGTGAAGCCGAGTTCCACGTCCCGCTGGAAACACACGAAGATCTGGCCGGCGTCCGTCCCGGCCAGCCGGTACGCGTGGCCCCGGCGCAGGATCGGGCGTTCCCTGCCGGTGTGCGGGTAGGCGCGGCGGATGTGCGCGTCGAGCGGGATGATCGCGCCGTCCGGGTCGGCCGCGAACTCCACCACGTCGTCCACCGCGTCCCGGCCCAGGGGGACGCCGGAGTCCTTGTGCCGTCCGATCACCCGTTCCTGGCTCCGGGCCGGCTGCGCGTCCCAGGCCGCCCGGTCCAGCCGGATCAGCCGGACCACCTGGTAGGTGCCGCCCACGCACCAGGCCGGTTCGTCGTCGCCGGGCTGGACCCAGACGCACCGGTCCATCACCGCGGGGTCGGTGGTGTCCGGGTTCCCGGCGCCCTCGGTGAAGCCGAACGGGTTGCGCTCCCGGTGGGTTCCGGCCAGCCGCCAGCGCGGCTTCAGACCGGGACGGGGTACGGCCAGCGCGGCGCTGATCCGGTCCCGGGTGTCCGCGCCGATCTGCACCAGCAGGTCGCCGTGACACCAGCGGGGGTCGGGGGCGTCGCCGCGGAACGACGGCATCGGGGTCAGCCGGCGGGGGCGTTCGATCCCGTACCGGCCGTCGAACAGGGACGCACCCGCGGCGACGGTCACCGTCGTGCCGGTGGCCGGTGAGCTCAGCGCCTCCAGCGCCGCGGCGAGGCCGGCCCGGTCCGGGGCGGTCACGTCGAACGCCACGTACTCGGTCTCGGGGTGCGGCGCGGTGACGACGCCCGGTTGCCGCCGCACGGCGACGGGTTCGGACGTCCCGGCCGGCTCGACGGTGCTGCACCCGGCGAGCCCGGCGACGCCGATCAGGACGGTACGACGATCGACGGTCATTGCTTGCCGAGGACGTAGAGCTCACCGTTGTTCTGGGCGTAGATCCGGCCGCGGGGGTCCAGCGTCACCGGGGTGTACGCCGAGGCGATCGTCTTGGACAGGAACACCTTCTCCAGCTGGCGGCCCCGCTTGTCGACGACGTAGAAGTGGCCGTCCGAGGAGAGCCCGTAGACGGTGCCGTCCCTGTCGACGGCCGGCGCGCTGATGCACCATTCGAAGCCGTTCGGGTGCCGTCCCTCATCGACGCAGCTCACCGTGTCGTCCGGGAGCCGCTCGCAGTTGCGGGTCTCGGTGCTGGTGTGCGACCACTCCTTGTCGAGGTTCGCGTCGAGCCGGGTGATGTTGTGCGGGCCCTCGCCGTAGTTGAGGTCCTTGACGTACATCGAGTACGTGCCGTCGTGGCGGTACACCGCCGGGGTGATGTCCCAGCCGTAGTCGAAGTCGGCCACCGGGCGGCCGGCCCGGTCGAACTTGAGCAGGTGGCCGCGGGAGCCGTTGTAGAAGTTCCGGGTGCCGTAGACGACGCCGCCGTCCGGCAGGACCACCGGGGAGGCCGTACTGCCGTCGTCCACCCCACCGGCCGGCTGCAGATTCGTGTACGGGTCGACGCCGAGCGCCGAGCCGGGCCGGCAGTCGAACGGTTCGGTGCCGTACGGGACGAGCACGCCGCAGCCGTCGTTGAGGATGCCCCGCAGCGAGGTGGCCCACTTCAGGGTGAGGTCGTTCCGGAGCGCGACCACGTACCCGTAGTTCCGTCCGCCGGAGCGGTTGTGCGCCCGGGTGATCGTGTAGATGGTGCCGTCCGGGCCGACAGCCGGGGAGACGCTGATCGCGGCCCGCTGGGAGAGGCAGGGCGACTGGCGGGGCAGGGTCGGCGTGCCGTCGGGTTGCGGCGCCGGCGGGAACGGCAGGTCGTCGCCGTCGAACTCCTCGTAGCAGAGATCGGTGGCCCGGGGCGCGCCGGGGATGAGCGTGCGGTAGTCGACAGTGCCGACGGTCCGGTCCGGGGTGACCCGCACCAGCCAGCTGTGCACGTCGTCCAGGCCGCCGGCCGGCTCGCTCCGCAGGACGTTGTAGTACAGGGTGCCGCGGTCGTCGAGGGTGAGCCCACCGGCGGTGAACGCCGCGGGGTCGACGGTCCGGCCGAACGGGTTGATCCGCTGGACCAGCCGGCCGCTGTCCTTGGCGAGTTGCAGGACGGTCCCGCCGGCGCCGGGCACGTAGAGGTGGTCCTCGCTCATCGCGGACTGGAACAGGCTCTCCTTGCCGACGATCCGGCTGGGCTTCCAGTCCGAGGTGTACGACCAGGTGGGCACCAGCTCGCCCTGCTTCCAGCGCAGCGCCTGCACCGACCAGGTCTGGCGTTCCAGGTTGCCGGGGTCCTGCCCGCAGGGCGCCGGCGTGCCCGAGCCGGGCGAGTCGCAGCTGACGTAGGCACCGCCTTTGCGGAGCACGAAGACGTTGCCGTCGCCGTCGGCCAGCGGTGTGGGCAGGTGCACCGGGATGTAGCCCCCGAACTGGGACTCGCCGGCCTCCTGTTCCGCGAAGGGGTCGACCACCAGGCGCGCGAGCAGCTGCAGATCGCGCTGGCCGGGGGCACACGACTGCCCGGTGTGCGCGGCGTTCTGCCCCCACTGGGTCCAGTCACAGTCGGGCCGTTTTCCGGCGGCCGACACCGGCGAGGTCACCGACAGCACCATGGCCGCGACGACCCCGAAACGCACGATTCGACTACTCATCGACTCAGGCTACCGATATGCATTGATGTCCAACGATATGAATAGCCCCTTCCGGATTCCCGGAAGGGGCTTGGAGAAGCAGCGGGACGGGTCAGCCGGCCAGCTCCGCGATCAGGCTCTTCGGTCGCAGGTCGGTCCAGTTCTCCTCGACGTACGCCAGGCACTCCGGACGGGTCGCCGCACCGTGCACCCGGGTCCAGCCGGCCGGCGTCTCGGCGAACGCCGGCCACAGCGAATGCTGACCCTCGTCGTTGACGAGTACGAGGAAGGACCCGTTCTCGTCGTCGAAAGGATTGGTCATCGTCGCGTCCTCCCACTCGGCGCCGCTCGGCGTCGGCGGCATCGCCATCATGCGGAACAGCGCGGGTGTCCACGAGACGGTCCAAGCGTCCGTTCCGGACGCTTGGACGTCACTGATCGGCAGGCGGGGCGACCGGCAGCCGCACCACGACCCGCAATCCCCCACCGGTACGCGGGGTGAGGGTCAAGGTCCCGTCGTGCGCGTGCACGATGGCCTGGACGATGGCCAGACCGAGGCCGACCCCGGCATGGTCGCCACGGATGCGCTCGGTGCCGCGCTGGAACGGCTCGGTGAGGGTGGACACGGCCTGCGGGGTGAGCTCCGCGCCGGTGTTCTCCACGGTCAGGGTCACGCCGCCGGGCCGGACGCCGGTGACGACCTCGACCGACCCACCGGCCGGCAGGTTGTGGACGACCGCGTTCTGGACCAGATTCGTGGTCATCTGCAACAACAGGACCGGCGAGCCCAGGGTTTCGGCCACGTCGCCGGTGACCTCGACGGTGACGCCGCGCTTCTCCGCGAAGGGCAGGAGCGTCTCGGCCGCCTCCTCGGCGATCAGCGAGAGGTCGACCGGCTCCGGGGCGAAGGCGCGCTGCTCGGCCCGGCTGAACAGCAGCAACGCCTCGGTGAGGGCGATCGCCCGGGCGTTGACGACGTGCAGACGGTCGATCACCTCGCCGGTGACCCGCTCCGGATCACGACGCGCCACGTCGAGCAGGGCCTGCGTGATCGCCAGCGGGGTCCGCAACTCGTGCGACGCGTTGGCGGCGAACCGGCGCTGCTCGGAGACGTGCGCCTCGAGCCGGTCGAACATGACGTCGAAGGCGTCGGCGAGCTCGTGGAACTCGTCGCTGCGACCGGGCAGCCGGATCCGGTGGGAGAGCGATCCGTGCGCGACCAGCCGGGTCGCCTCGGTGATCCGCCGCAGCGGGGCGAGCATCCGGCCGGCCAGCAGCCACCCACCCAGGAGGCCGAACGCCAGCAGGAACACCAGCACCTCGGCGGCCCGCGGTGCGAACGCCTCCAGCAGGGCGCCGCGGCTCGGGCTCTTCAGGTCGGGAACGCCCAGACCGGGAACCTGCTTCATGTCCGGCAGGCTCGACGGCGCCGGCGGATCCGGCACGTACCGCAGCAGGAACACCCACACCACGCCGAGCAACAGCACCCCCGCGACCATCAGGAAGCCCGCGTAGCTGAGGGCGAGCTTGAGGCGGACGCTGCGGCCGGCCGGCCTATCCACGGTCGGGTTGCGGACTGATGTGGTATCCGACGCCGGCGACGGTGCCGATGAGCCAGGGCTCGCCGAGCCGCTTACGCAGCGCCGACACCGTGATCCGGACGGCGTTGGTGAACGGATCGGCATTCTCATCCCACGCTCGTTCCAGGAGTTCCTCCGCGCTCACCACCCCGCCCTCGGCGCCGACGAGGACCTCGAGCACGGCGAACTGCTTGCGGGTGAGCGCCACGTACCGGCCGTCACGGTAGACCTCGCGGCGGAACGGATCCAGCCGCAGCCCGGCGATCTCGCGGACCGGCGGCCGGCTGTGCGCCCGCCGGCGGTCCAGGGCGCGCAGCCGGAGCACCAGTTCGCGCAGGTCGAACGGCTTGGTGAGGTAGTCGTCGGCACCCAGCTCGAAGCCGGTCGCCTTGTCGGCGATCCGGTCCGCGGCGGTGAGCATCAGGATCGGCATCCCGCTGCCGGAGGAGACGATCCGCTCGGCCACCTCGTCGCCGGGCGGGCCGGGGATGTCCCGGTCGAGGACCGCGATGTCATACGTGTTGATACTCAGCAGCTCGAGTGCGGTGTCCCCGTCGCCCGCGATGTCGGCGGCGATCGCCTCCAGCCGCAGCCCGTCACGGATGGCTTCCGCCATGTAGAGCTCGTCCTCGACGATCAGCACGCGCACGCCCCGAATGCTACGGACCGACCCGTATCGTCGGCCTATCCAAAAACGCATACGTATCGGAAACATAACGCAGAGTCACCTGACCCTTGCGTCACATCAGGATACGCCCGGGATTTGCCGTGCCTCGTACCATGGAAATCATGCGTGTGCTGGTCGTGGAGGATGAGCTCTACATGGCGGAAGCCATCCGCGACGGTCTGCGCCGTCAAGCGATCGCCGCCGACATCGCCGCCGACGGGGATACCGCACTGGAATTACTCAGCGTGAACCCCTACGACATCGCGGTGCTGGACCGGGACATTCCGGGCCCGACCGGCGACGAGATCGCCGAGCGGATCATCGCCTCCGGCAGCGGGATGCCGATCCTGATGCTCACCGCCGCCGACCGGATCGACGACAAGGCGACCGGGTTCGAGGTGGGCGCCGACGACTATCTCACCAAGCCGTTCGACCTGCGCGAACTCGTGCTCCGGCTGAGGGCGCTCAATCGTCGCCGCGCCCACAGCCGGCCGCCGGTCCGCGAGATCGCCGGGCTGCGCGTGGACTCGTTCCGCCGCGAGGTCTACCGCGACGGACGCTACGTGGCACTGACCCGCAAACAGTTCGCCGTGCTCGAGGTGCTGGTCGCCGGCGAGGGCGGGGTGATCAGCGCCGAGGAGCTCCTCGGGCGGGCCTGGGACCGGAACGCCGACCCGTTCACCAACGCCGTCCGGATCACGGTGTCGGCGCTGCGTAAACGGCTCGGCGAACCCTGGATCATCGCCACGGTCCCCGGTGTCGGATACCGCATCGACACCGGGCGCGACTCCAAGAACTAGCTCGGATTCGCGATGGGGAAATCGAAGTACTCGTCCGGGTACGGCTCGTCGCGCAGCGTGTAGTGCCACCACTCGTAGTCGTACCGCTTGAACCCCGACTCCTCCATGATGGTGCAGAGGTGCTCGCGGTTCTTCGCCTCGTCCGCCGTGACGCCCTCCGCCCCGTGGTGGGAGATCGGGTCCATCACGTCGTGGTCGCCGCCCATCGCGACGATCTCGCCGCTGGCCAGGTCGTAGATCGTCAGGTCGACGGTGCTGCCCCGGCTGTGCCCGGACTTGGTCGCCACGTACCCCTGCGCGAACATGTCGGCACGCTCGATGTTCGGGTAGTGGCGCGCCTTCTTGCGGCCGTCCTCCGGCTCCTCCGCCCAGCGCATGAAGTGATCCACCGCGCGCTGCGGACGGTAACCGTCCCAGAGGAGCAGGCCGAAGCCCAGGGCCCCGGCCTTCTCCTGCGCGAGCGCCAGGGCGGCGCACAACGCCCGCGTGCCGACGATCCGGTTCACCACATAACCGTCGACGGGCTTGCCGACGAAGCTGTCCCAGGTCGCGTACTTGGCGTCCCAGCGGATCCCCGGCACGAGTTCGTCGACGAACGCGAAGTCGTCGTGCATCGTTACTTCGCCTCCGGCAGGGCCAGGGAGACGATCCGGTCGATCACCACGCCGAGCGGCAGGCCGGCGGCGGCCATCATGCGCGGGTAGCGGCTGTACGAGGTCAGGCCGGGCAGCGTGTTGACCTCGTTGAGGACGACGGTGCCGTCCTCCTTGAGGAACATGTCGACCCGGGCCAGGCCGCGGCAGCCGAGCGCGTGGTAGATCTCCTTCGCGGTCTTCTGGACGAGCTCCCGCGACTCCGCCGAGATGTCGGCGGGCACGATGAAGGAGGAGTTCTCGGAACCCTGCTCCGGGGCGTCCTCCTGGTGGATCCGGAAGAAGCCGCTGGAGAGCGCGACCCGGTCGACCTCACCGGTGAACAGGTCGTCGCCGGCGCCCAGGACGGCACAGCCGATCTCGCTGCCGATGACGGCCGCCTCGACCAGCACCTTGGTGTCGAACTCCCGGGCGGTGTCCACCGCGTCCTGGAACTCGTCCTTGCTGGTGACCTTGGTGACGCCGAACGACGAGCCGGAGCGGGCCGGCTTCACGAAGACCGGGTAGGTCAGCTGGTCGGCGTCGAACTCCTTGCCCGGGGTGAGGACCCAGAACTGCGGCGCGGCGATGCCGGCGCTGCTGACCACCGCGTACGTCAGGGACTTGTCCATGCAGACAGCCGAGCTCTGCACGTCACAGCCGACGTAGGGGATGCCGGAGAGCTCGAAGAGGCCCTGCATGGCGCCGTCCTCGCCCAGCTTGCCGTGCAGGACGGGCAGCACGACGTCGAGGCGGACCTCTTCGTACTTGCCGTCGTCCAGGACGAGCAGGCCGTGGACCTTGCGGTCCGGGGAAAGCACGGCCGGGCGGACGTTGGCGGTCTCCCAGTCATCGGCCGGGCCGTCGCAGAGCAGCCAGGAACCGTCCCGGGTGACACCGATCCAGAACGGCTCGTACTTCTCGACGTTGAGGCTCTTGGCGACCTCGCGCGCCGACTTCACCGAGACGGGGTGCTCCTCGCCGACGCCCCCGAAGATGATGCCGAGCTTCAACCTAGCCATGCTGCTTTCCCCTCTCAAACTTCATGCAGTTCACGAGACCGTTCTCCACGGTGTCGCTGAGCGCATGGTCGGTAAAATAGGCCATGTGCGGACTGATGAGCACGTTCGGCATCTCCTGCAACCGAACCAGCGCCTTGTTCTCGATGGGCTCGTTCCGGCGATCCTGGTAGAAGATCCCTTCCTCTCCCTCGAGGACATCCAGCGCCGCGCCACTCAATCTGCCGCTTTCCAACGCAGAGACTAGGGCCTCGGTGTCGATCAGTGGACCGCGCCCCGTGTTGATGACGTACGCGCCGTTCTTCATCTGCTCGATGCGTTCACGATTGAGGATGTGGTGGGTGTCCGTGGTGAGCGGGGCGTGCAGCGAGACGATGTCACTGTCGCGCACCAGTTCGTCGAGGGGAACGTAATGTGCCGAGGTGGCGTGGCGGTTATCGTAGGCGAGGATGCGGCAGCCGAATCCGACCAGACGGTCGATGACCGCCGAGCCGATCCGGCCGGTGCCGATCACCCCGACGGTCAGGTCGCGCAGTTCCCGGCCGCGGGTCTCGCCGAGCCGGTAATCGTGGGCGTCGGTGCGCTGGACCATGGACTTCGCGGAGCGCAGCACCATGAGCATCAGCATCAGGGTGAAGTCGGCGACGCTGTCCGGCGAATAGGGGCAGTTGCCGACGGCGATGCCGACGCTCTGCGCATATGCGACGTCGATGTGGTTGTAACCGATGCTGCGGGTCGAGATGTACTCCACCCCGACGCGGCTGAGCGCGAGAAGCGTCCCGTTGCTGATCCTGGTCTTGTGGCCGACGCTGACGCACCGGTTGCCGAGTGCTAGTTCGACATTGTCCTCGGTTACCGCCGCCTCCGTGATGGTCGGCAGAACGCCGAAGCGAGGCGCCAGCTCCCGGAACAGCGCGGCCTCGTCCTGGGCGCATCCGTAGATCGTGATTCCCGTCGTCGACGCGGACGGGGAGGACGATGACGTCAGCGACCGGGCACCCGAGGCCGCGGTTCGTGTTGGTTCGCTGTAACCCATGCGCACAGTCAAGGGAACCTGTTGTTGCCAGCACGTATGCGGTTTTTGATACGCGGACGATACGTGACCGGCCTGTGCTGGGCGCACTCCTCCAGTGAAGGCATTCCGGTGTTGCGAGCACGTATGAGATTTTCGATACACCGACGATATGTTTACCGCGCGCTACGGCGTACACCACGGGCCACGGCGTCTGACGCGTTACGGCCGGAGCGGCGGTTTCGCCGGGTCGAGCTGACCGTGCTCCTTGAGCAGCTGGTGCAGCGGTACCTCGCTCGGTGTGTGACCCCAGGCGTGGTCGCCGTCCCCGTCCGCGAGGCCGACGAGCTGGCGCTGCACCGGGGTGAGCGTGGCCGGATCAGCCGCGAGGGTCTCACGGCTGCGCACCCATCGGTAGGTGTAGGCGAAGAACACGCCCTTGCGGGTGATGGCGGAGTAGTTGTTCGACCGGGCGTGCCAGATCCGCCGGTCGAAGAAGACCGCATCGCCCGGGTCGGCGGTGACCTCGATCGTGCCCTCCGGGTTGGGCCATTCCATGTCGCGGCGCGGCGGTCCGGCGATCCAGTTGGTCCGGTGACTGCCCGGCACGACCTGGAAGTTGCCGCGGCCGGTCCGCGACACGTCGGAGAGCCAGTAGGCGACCTTCACGGAGAGTCGCGGCCGCGGGTCGGTCTCGATCTCCCGGTTCTGCCGGCCACCGTCCTGGTGCCACTCGAACCGGAACGGCTTCTTCTCGGTCAGCGGCGGATGCACGTCCAGGTGTGAGTGATACACGTGCACGTTCCAGCCGAGCATCGACCAGACCAGGCCGAACACCTTCGGGTGATCGAGCAGCGGCGCCAGGTCGGGGCAGCTCTCCACCGCGTTGAGCTGGTGCAGCGACCGGTCGGCGGCGAGCCCGCCGGTGGCCTGCCACTCGGCATACACCCGGTCGACGGCGGCCTCGTAGTGCGCGACCTCGTCCGGGGAGAGCACGCCGGGCACGACGAGGAACCCGTCCCGCTCGAAATCGGCACGCTGTTCGTCGGTCATCGCGACGCCCGGATGGTGCTGGGTCGAAGTGGGGGTGGTCACGGTGGTTCCTTTCCGGACGGAAGAAGAGCCGAGCACGCCCCAGTCAAGGCACCCTGATGTTGCGCCGCTGTATCGATAAATCGATACGCCGACGATATGGGCGAGCGGTGTCAGCTCTCGCGCACCGCGATGGCGGAGGCCGGGCAGAGCGCCGCAGCCGTACGCGACGACTCCCACGACTGCCGCGGCGGATGCGCCTCCAACAGTTCGACCACGCCGTCACTCTCCCGCTGATCGAACACATCGGGCGCCGCCAGAACGCACTGACCGGCGGAGATGCACCTGTTCTCGTCGACCTGCAGCCGCATGACGGACCTTCCGACGGTCGGGTTCCCGGAGATGACGCACCCCGAGGATGCCGACGCACCCGGCCGTCCACCAGACCGCGCCCTGGACACCGACGCGGCAAACCACGATCAAGAACACGATGGGGTACGCCGTGAGCACCCGTCCCGCAGCCCGCGGCGCCTCAGGCTCCTCGCCCGTTCACCCGTCCGTGCCCCCGTCCGTGGACCGGGTCAGGACTCGACCCAGCCGTGCCGGGTCGCCAGCTCGATCATCGCCCGGCGGACCTGCACGATCTGCGCGCCGGTCAACGTCGGCGCGTCGTGCAGCAGTTTCTCGGTGACCTTGGCGGTGAAGTCCTGCGCCAGCAGCACGTCGCACATGTCATCGTCGTCGTCCCCGGCACCCGGCGACCGGGCCACCGACGGCGTGACGATCCGCAGGACCGACGTCTTCAGGCCCCGCTCGCCGACCTCGGTCTCGTACTCCACCCGGGTGCCCGACCGCAGCCGGTTCTTCAACTCGCCGATGTCGTTGGCGTGCACGAAGATGTCCTCGCCGCCACTGTCCGGCGCGATGAACCCGTAGCCCCGCACCGCATCGAATCGCAACACCGTACCGCTGTCCACTGCCCGCACCTCACCCGCTGAACCGACACCCGCTGACCCGGCACCCCCCGAAACCCGCCGCCACCGGTGCCCACCGCCATGTTAGGCCTCCCTCGGTACGGTGCGGCACCGGTCCCGCGCCGTCCGGCCCCGTCCCGCGCCAGAGGCTCTGCCTGCGTGGTGACTTCGGGCGGCCAACGCGCCCAAAGTCACCACACCCCAAACCGTGTGGTGAATTCGGGCGGCCAACGCGCCCAAAGTCACCACACCCGACCTTGACCGTGGAAGGTGTCTAGCTCACCGGGAGCGTCAGCGAGGCCAGGACCGCCCGGTGATCGGAGTCCGTCACGTCGTGGACCTGCACCTCGTCGACGCCGATCCGCTCGTCCACCAGCACGTGGTCGATGGTCACCAGCCCGTCGAACCCGCCGCGGGACGGCCAGCTGGTGACCAGTCCCTCCCCCACCGCGTCGGCCGCGTCCCGGTACCCGGTGTCGATCAGGTCCCGCAGCACCGCGTGGTCGAGCGTCGCGTTGAAGTCGCCGAGCAGGATCCGCGGCTCGGCACTCTCGTCCGCGGACGGCTGAGCGCTGATGTCGGCACTCCACCCCGGGTACATGTGCGGGCCGGCGGGCGCCAGCGGGTGCACCGACTCGACGTGCACCGCCACCGCACCCGGCGCCTGGATCGTCGCGTACGCCTGCTGGAAACCCCCGCCGTTGCGGCGCGAGTCCTGTGTCAGCATCGGGTACCGCGAGTAGAGGCCGGACCCGCTCGCCTCGGGTTCCGCGGTGAGCTGCTGGTACGGCAGCAACGCGTCGATGCCGGCCGCCTTCAGGGCCGATTCCCCCCGCGGGGCGAACTCCTGCACGGCGAGGACGGCGACGTCGTTGTCGCGTACCAGAGCAAGGATCTCGTCCGGATCTGCCTGGCCGTAGAGCATGTTGATGGTCAGCACGCGCAGCGCGACCCCCTCGGACGGTCCCCGGTCGAGGTCGGGCAGCGCCCGCGGCAGCACACAGGCGGCCATCCCGAACGCCACCACACCGGCCACGATCGCCGCCGCCCACCGCCGGGCGACCAGCGCGGCCAGCAACGGCACCAAGGTCCAGGCCGCCACGAACGGGGTGGCCGCGAACAACGCGATCAGCAGGCCACGTTCGAGCCCGAAGACCCGGCCCACCAGCCAGAACGCCCCCGGCGCCAGCAGCAGCCAGAGGAACCCGGACAGGACGACACTGCGCCGGGCCGGGCGCTTCTCGGACGGCACGTCGGTAATCGTCATGGCGGCGAAGTTATCCGGGTGACCTAACAGAATCCTGAGACAGCGGCCCACGTCACACCCGCGCTCCCCCTTGACACGGTGCGGTTGGATAGATGCGGGTCGTTTCGCCTCGGAGAGTGGGGTGCGGTGAGTTCCTGGATACGCCGACGAGATCACAACATCTTCGTCAACGGGTTCGTCCTGATGATCTGCGGCCTGGTCACCGGCGTCGTGCTGGCGAGCGCGGTCTTCCCCTTCGCGGCCGTGTCCGGCCTCGCCCTGCGCGCCGGCGAGAAGACCTTCGCCGCGCTGCCCAGCCAGCTCAGATCGTTCCAGGCACCCCAGATCACCCGGGTCTACGCCGCCGACGGCAAGACCCCGCTCACCCAGTTCTACGACGAGTTCCGCAGCGACATCCCGCTGAAGAGCATGTCCGCGTTCATGCCGGCCGCGATGGTCGCCGCCGAGGACCGCGAGTTCTACCATCACGCCGGCGTCGACCTCAAGGGTGTGGCGCGGGCCCTGGTCAACAACAACCAGGGCGGCCAGAAGCAGGGCGCGTCGACGATCACCATG
This sequence comes from Actinoplanes rectilineatus, assembly GCF_000962825.1. Lineage (GTDB taxonomy): Bacteria > Actinomycetota > Actinomycetes > Mycobacteriales > Micromonosporaceae > Actinoplanes > Actinoplanes rectilineatus. The sequence goes on along the minus strand of NZ_JZKF01000002.1, from coordinate 145,515 downwards.
CAGTGGGTGCGGATGTCGCTGTCGTACTCCGCGACCAGCCCGAACGAGGTGGTCGCCGCCACCCAGGACACCCCGCGGCGCAAGTTCACCGAGATGAAGTACGCCCTCGAGGTGGAGAAACAGATCGGCAAGGACCAGATCCTCGAGCACTATCTGAACATCGTCCCGTTCGGCAAGCAGACCTACGGGATCTACGCGGCCAGCAAGGTCTACTTCAACAAGCTGCCGAAGGACCTCACCCTCGGGGAGGCGGCCATGCTCGCCGGCATCGTCCGGGCCCCCACCGGGTACGACCCGACCACCCCCGACGGCTACGAGCAGATCCGGCAGCGCCGCAACGCCTACGTCATCCCCGGCATGCTGGAGATGGGCGTGATCACCCAGGCGCAGGCCGACGCCGCGATCAAGGAGCCGATCCCCCGCAAGGTGCGGCCGGTCAGCAACGGCTGCGTGTCGGTCTCCAAGAACAACTGGGGTTTCTTCTGCGACTACTTCTACCGGTGGTGGATGGGCCGGGAGGAGTTCGGCGCGACACCGTACGACCGGGAACGGCAGCTCAAGAGCGGCGGCTACCGGATCACCACCACACTCGACGTGAAAGCCCAGGGCAAGGCACGGGAGCGGATCGCCGACCGGATCTCCGAGAAGAACCAGAACGCGCTGCTGCTCGCCGCCGTCCAGCCCGGCACCGGCAAGGTGCGGGTGCTCGCCGCGAACCGCAAATTCAAACTCGACGACCCGGACGACCCGCAGAACCGGATCTCCTCCGATCCGGCGAAAGCGCGCAAGAAGATCCGCGGGTCGTACCCGAACACCACGAACCCGCTGCTCTCCGGCGGCGGCGACATCACCGGCTACCAGGCCGGCTCGGTCATGAAGATCTTCACCCTGATCGCGGCGCTCGAGCAGAAACTGCCGCTCGCGTACACGATAAAAGCGGAGAAGGTCTACAAGTCGAAATACATCATCGACCGGGGCAACGACGCGGCCTGCTCGGGCACCCATTTCTGGTGCCCGACCAACTCCGGCGGTGGCGGCGAAGGCGTCTACAACATGTGGACCGGTTTCGGAAGCTCTATCAACACCTATTTCGTCCCCCTCGAGGAACGCGTCGGCGCGGAGAACGCCGTCGACGTGGCGAAACGTTTCGGCATCCAGTTCCGAGCCACCGATGACGCGAAACTAGCCTCCCCCGGAAACGCCCACCAGTGGGGCGCCTTCACCCTGGGCGTCTCCGGCACCACCCCGCTGGACATGGCGAACGCCTACGCCACCCTGGCCGCCGACGGAAAATACTGCACACCCACCCCGATCGAACGGATCGTCACGCTCTCCGGCGACGACCTGGACGTCGGCCGCTCCCACTGCACCCGGGCGACCTCGGCCGACGTGGCCCGCGCCGCCGTCGACGCGGCCCGCTGCCCGGTCGGCGACTCCGCCCAGCTGGGCAGCTGCGCCGGCGCCACAGCCCGCGACACCCGCGGCGTGGTCGGCCACCCGGTCTTCGGCAAGACCGGCACCACCGACCGCGACAAGACGGCGTCCCTGGTCGCCGGCACCACCTCGATGGTCGTAGCCGGATATCTGGTGAACCCGGACTACCAGAACCACAAGGACCGCCTCCAGCACGACCAGGTGAACCCGGCCGTCTACCACACCCTCGCCGACATGATGAAAGGCAAGGAGAAAGTCAACTTCAAAAGACCGGAGAATCGCAAGATCGCGTACGGGGAAAGGCGCTCGATCCCGAACGTCGAATGCGACCCCCTGAACAGCGCCACCCGAACCCTGGAACGCGAAGGCTTCAGCGTGAGCATCGGCCGCACGGTCGACTCGTCCTGCCCGGCCGGAACCGCGGCGGGCACCGAACCGGACGGCCGCACGGTCAAGAACGGCGTCGTCACCATCGAGGTGAGCAACGGCCGCACCACCGCGTCGGAGTTCCCCACCGGAAACGCGTCACCGACCCCCACCCGAACCCGCATCCGCTGACCAGGCCAGTCCCGCAGACACACGGCGAACACCGGATCCGGCCGAACACCGGAGCCGGCCCGCTCCCCATGCTGCGCGGGGGGGCGCGAACGACGTCGGCGGCAGCGGGGTCTCCCCAGAGTTTCGTCAAGCATCGAGGCGGGCCGGCCGGCCGTGCCCGGATCCTGCCGTGCCCGGAATCCGGCCGTGCCCGGATCCTGCCGTGCCCGGAATCCGGCCGTGCCCGGAATCCGGCCGTGCCCGGAATCCGGCCGTGCCCGGAATCCGGCCGTGCCCCGGGCTCGCAGCCCCGAGTGCTGCTCGGCCGTCGCCGTCTCAACGGCTGGACACGTTTCGTGGTCAGCGCCCGTGTGGTGACTTGGGGCGCCCAGCACGGCCGTAATCACCACGCCCCACGACAGGTGTGATGACTTCGGGCGCTGAGCACGGCCGTAATCACCACACCTCATCACGAGCGTGGCGAACTTCGGGTGCACAGCGCCTGGCACCGGCTTCAGCCGTGAGCGACGGCTCAGGGGCACCCAGCCGTCGCCCGCGGTCGTTTTCAGCTCCCGGGCGGACCGTGAGCGACGGCCGCGTCGCCTGAGCCGTTGACCACGGCTACCCGGAAGGCGAAACTCAGCCACCAACGACGGCCCGAGTGCACCCGGCCGTCGCCCAGGGTCCCTTTCGACTCGCGGGCGGACCGTGAGCGACGGCCGGGTTGGCCGTCATGCCACTCAACTCACGGTGATCATGACGGCGGGTCCGAGAAGGCCGCGGACTACCGAGCTACACCAGCGCACGAAGCGACCAGAGGTCCCGCTTGGCGAGCGCGATTGGCAGCCGGCACAAATCCCCAGGCCAAAGTCGTGATCAATTTGGGCTGATACGGGAGATCCAGACGTCGAGGCGGGCACGGGCGCGGACGAGAGCCGGGCAAGAGCGAGAGCGCGGGCAAGAGCCGGGCACGGACGAGAGCCGGGCACGGACGAGAGCCGGGCGCGGACGAGAGCGCGGGCGCGAGTGGCGTTGGTGGCGGTCAGCCGGCGGCCGGCGCAACGCCTCGTGCACCTCGTCGGCCAGGTTCGCCATCCCGCGTTGCCGGCTGCCGTGCCGTAGGGCGGCTTCTTCGAGGGCGACCGCCGCGCCGCCTTCGGCTCCGACCCCACCGACCCCGACCCGACCCCGACCCCGACGGCTCGGCTTCGACCCCACCGACCCCGACCCCGACGGCTCCGGCTCCGGCTCCGACCCCACCGGCCCTGACGGCTCCGGCTCCGACCCCACCGACGCCAACGGCTCGGGCTGTTTCTGTTGAACCGCCTCGTCGCCGGCGTTCGTCGTCGGTGCGGACCACGATCGGGGGGTTACATCTGTCAACGAGGCATCAGCCTAGCCATCCAGAGGATGACGCAAATGCCCCGTACATCGCTCTCCGCAGTGAATTAGGAACTTCTCGGCATCGAGACTAGTCATATGTCTGGTGATCCATACGGCAACCATGTGTCGACAATGGCCGGACGGCGGATCGGCACCGCCAGAAGGCAAAAGATTCTCGATGTCCTGCGCGGCGGGGCCGCCGGGCGGGCACTGGAAGTGGCGGCCGTTCACTCGTCAGGGCCGCAGACGATGACACGTGGCATCCCGGTGGCCCGCTCCTACAGTCGGGCGTATGAAGCAAAACGGATTTAGCCTGCTGGGCGCCCATGAGATTCGGATCCGGCTCGGTGGAATCAGCCGGCAACGGGTTTATCAATTGACGAGCAGGCAGGATTTCCCGGCGCCGATCGCGGACCTCGCGCAGGGCAAGGTGTGGCTCAACGAGGAGGTGGAGGCCTGGATCAGCGCCCGTCGCGGTTCGCCCGACACCGAGAGCTGAATCGTCATTCCCCGGCACCAGGCATCCAGTCTGGCGCGCGCGACCGTTGAAACGATTAATCGGCGTCCGCGGCCGCCACGGTCTCACGGATCTCGGACGTCAGCAGGTGTTCCGCGTCGAGACCCATGTTCGCGAAGGCACCGGCGATCTCCAGCGAGACCAGCCCGTGCATCCGGTACCACAATTGCACGCCGAGCCTCAGCGCCCGCGGTGTCACTCCCGCCGGCACGTCGATGGCCTCGCTCCAGCGCTGTAGTTCGCTGTCGAGCGGATCGTTGCCCCCGACGGAGTCCGTCATCTCGCTCAGAACCGCGAGCAGTGCCTGCATTCCCCGGTTGAAGGCGACCACTCCGTCGGCCGGATCGGGTGTGCCCGGGGCCCGGTCGCCGAAGAGCATCGCGTAGCGGCGCGGGTGTTCGAGCGCCCAGCGCCGGTATTCCCGCACGAGCCGGTCCAGTCTTTTCTCCGGGCTGCCACCGACGGCGGCCTTCTCCACGACCAGACCCAGATCGGTGTACGCCGCGGCGACCAGCGCGTCGACCACCGCGTCCCGTGACGCGTGGTACCGGTACAGCGACGGTGGTGTCATTCCCATCGCCTTGCCGAGTGCCGCGATGGTCACCGCGCTCACGCCGCCGTCGTCGACGAGGGCGAAGCCGCACTCCTTGATCTCCTCGAGAGTGCGGGCCCGCAGACGTTCGCGCCGTGGCCCTTCGCCGTCAGGGGTCTTCACCATGTCCGAACAGTATCGCATTGCTCAAACACCGATTCGTAGTTAAAGTTACGGCTCATAACTCAAGTGAAGAGGAGTAGTCGTGACTGGGATCAAGGACCGGATCGGGCGCGGACTGATGGGCCTAGACGCGGTGTTCACCGTGGTCGCCGTCGTGAACGGCATCTCGCTGATGGCCGGCGCCGGCGACGACACGATCATCGTGGAGAGCTGGCGCACGTTCGGATTCGTCGTCTTCGTCGGGCTGTGGGCCCTCATCGCCCTCTGGCCGCGGCGCGTCCCCGGCGTCTGGGAGCTGATCCTGTTCCACAAGACCGCGATCACCGTGCTGGCCATCGTGGTCAGCGACACCGCCTTCGGCGCGACCGAGACCGCCGCCATCGACGGCTGGCTGGTCGTCTCCACCGCGGTCGCCTACATCCTGTGCCGCGGCTGGGAGGCCTGGCACCCGTTCACCCGGGACTCCGCCGCCGCCGCGCCCCGCCCCACCTCGGCCTGACCTGGCGCGGGCTCACCTCGTACCGTCGAAGATGCTCGCGCTGACCAGCCCGGACGTGGTCGTCAGCGCGGCACCGGCGCAGAGGCCCACGGACGATATGCCCTGATCTGATTCAATGGCCGCCATGAATCAGATCGCAGCATTCCGGGCGGCCGCCGCCGAGCAGGGCGCCACCCCGGCCGAGATCGACACTTGGCTGGCCACGACCCGGATCTGCCTCGAACTCACCACCGCGGGCACCGGCCCGGTCGCCGGTCAGATCGGCGGCCACCCGATCATGCCCGACGACCAGCCGTGGCCGAAGGGCCCCACCGGCGAGGATCTGCCGCTGCTGGCCGCGATCGACTGCGCCGCATTGCCGCGCGACACCGACGCCGGAAATCTGCTGCCCGCCGACGGGCGCCTGCTCTTCTTCATGAACTACGACGAGTACTACTTCGACGGCGGTGAGGGCTTCACCGAACAGGACTACTTCCGTGTCCTGCACGTCCCGTCCGGCGGCAGCGAACACCGCGGCGAGCAGAGCCACGACCGGGTCGATCTCTTCGTCACGGTACGCCTGACCTGCGGCGACAACGATTTCCGCACCGACGGCGACGACTCGCACCCGCTGACCCGCCTGGCGTTGGAATTCTGGCCCGCAGCCGGTCAGCCCGGCCCCGACCGCCTGCGCATCGGCGGGCACGGCGACGTCGCCCACAACAGTCCCGAGACGACGGTCGTCGACGTCCTGGCCGAGCGGGGCGAGGTGCGGCGGCACGAGAACTGGGAGGAGTTCAGCAGGCTGCACGACCAGGTCATGCGGGACTGGATCCCGCTGGCCCAGTTCGGCCTGCCCGGCGAGGACGACGAGTTCACCAACGCCCGCTTCATGATCCGCCGAGCCGACCTGGCCGAGCCCCGCTTCGACCGCGTCATCTCCAGCACCGAATTCGGCGGCTGATGCCCGCTCGGGTTCAGACCGCGGCCTCAGAACCATCGTTCTGTGACTCGGCGCGCCCGCGGCCGTCCGGGCGTGGCGGCGCCCGGACGTGCGGCGAGGGTCAGCGGACCTGTTTGGCGCTGAACTGCATGCGCGGCGCGGCGTAGAACTCCTGGGCCGCGACCAGCTGGAGTTCGCGTTCGCCGGAGCGGAACGTCAACTCGATCAGGTCGAAGACGCTGGAGGCGGTGCGTTCGAGGGCCACCGCCGCGCTGCCGGTCTCCACGTAGTGGGCGGTGAACAGGGCGGCCGTCACGTCGCCGGAGCCGTTCGCCTTGAACGGCAGGTGCGGGGTGCTCACCAGCCAGGCGCCGGTGCCGTCCACCACCAGCATCTCGATCACGCCCTCCTCGCGGTCCGGGCGTTCGACGCTGGTGACCAGCACCGTCGACGGGCCCATGTCGCGGGCCAGGTCGGCCGAGACGAGGGTGGACTCGATGCTCGCCGGTTCGGTGCCGGTCAGGAAACCCAGCTCGAACTGGTTGGGGGTGATGATGTCGGCGACCGGCACCACCTTGTCACGCAGGAGCACCGGGATCTCCGGCGCCACGAAACAGCCGGATTTGGCGTTGCCCATGACCGGGTCGCAGGCGTACACCGCGCTGGGGTTGGCGGCCTTGACCCGGCGGACCGCGTCGACGATGACGTCGGCGATGCCCGCACCGCCCTGATAGCCGGACAGCACCGCGTCGACCTGCGGAAACACGCCGCGCTCCTCGACACCGAGGAGGATCTCCGCCACGTCGGGCGGCGCGATCAGCGGCCCGCGCCAGGCGCCGTAGCCCGTGTGGTTGGAGAAGTTCACCGTGGGGATCGGGACGACCTCGACACCGATGCGCTGCAACGGGAACACGGCCGCCGAGTTGCCGACGTGGCCGTGGGCGACGACCGACTGGATGGACAGAACCTTCATCACCCCAGCCTAGAGACCCGCCTCCGGGTTACCGGCATCAGGAACTGCCGATCCGCGCGGCCGGCTCCGGGGCGGCCGACGAGCCGCGCCATTCGGCGATCTGATCGAGCAGCAGTTCCAGCGGTTCGCTGCTGGGATGACCGTCACCGGTCAGCCTGGTGATCGCCTCCTCGACGTGGTCGGCGAGCTCGACCTGCATGTCGACCTCCCAGGGCACGCCGACCAGCACCTCCGGTTCCCGGCCGTCACCCACACCGACGGAGAGCGCGGTCACGTCCCCCGACCGGTACGCGTGGATCACCTCTGTCCCGTTCCGCGGGTAGAAGCCGATCCACTCGTCGCCGTCGCCCCGGCGCCAGCCCATGTGTTCCCCGGTGAACACGAGATGGTTCGTCGTGTCGTTCATGGCTTCGACGCTAATCGCCGGGGCGGCCGTTCGACTCGAAAATCGCAGGTCAGGTACACGATCTATGCCCGCAGCGAGGATCCGCCCCGGGCCCAGGCGTCCAGCACCGTCCGCGCCCACGCGTTGTCGACGGCGAGGGCGCACCGGGCACCCCACAGCACCTGGCCGGCGAGTTCCGGCTCGTCGGCCGCGAACGCACCGCACAGGTCGTGGGCGGCGATCTGTTCGTGGACCGCGTCCGCCTCGACGTGCTCGTCGTAGAACGCGGTCGCCGACGTGTCGCCGCCGAGCCGGCGCAGGCCGTTGGCGTAGGCGCGGTTCGGCAGCGAGGACGTCATCTCGTACGCGGCGAGGTGCCCCAGGATCGCCCCGCGCCGGGACCGGTGCAGCCCGAAGTAGGACATCAGGTTGTTGACGGCCAGGGTGGCCGCCGGAACCCGGTCGACGTGGGCGCCGTATGTCAGGTCCAGGTCGAACCAGGCCATCGTCCGCTTGAACAGTTCCTGGTGCATGCGGTCGGTGACGGCTCCGCCGTACTCGTCGATCTGGATCTCCAGCAGCGCGGCCTTGACGCGCCCACCCAGCCGGGGGATCGCCCAGCTGTGCGGGTCCGCCTCGCGCAGGTGATAGACCGAGCGGTGCATGACGAACTCGCGGAACTGCTCGCGGGTCGCCCGGCCGCGCAGATATCCGGAGAGCGCCGGACCGTCGTCGGCGGCCACGATCGCCGTCAGTTCCTGAGGGACCGTCGCCGGGTCGGCCGGGCGCACCTCGCCGACCAGGTCGTGCAGCCGGTCCGCGTAGCGCCGCTCCAGGTCGGCACGCAGTTCCAGCAGGCCGGGATCCCACTCCCAGCCGTCGTCGACGCCGTCCCAGCCCCGATAGGCCAGTTCGTAGCAGACGAACAGCGACAGCTGCAGATCCTCGTCGTCATCCGGCACGAGGCGCCCGTCCGGCACGAGGTGGGCGAGGTACGACGCGCCGCCGCCGAGGGTCTCGATCAGGGCACTGGACAGGGAACCTCGAGGTGGCGGCAGTTTCATGCCGGGCGGATGCCCGTTTGTAAAGCTGCGAAACGGAAACCTCAAGACCATGACTTCGACCATCACACCGTACGAGGACGGCCCGCTGATCGTCCGCGGCGACTTCCTTCTGTGTACGCCGGACGGCGCGACGATCGACCCGGGACGCGACACGGTGGCCCTGTGCCGATGCGGAAAGTCCGCCGTCAAGCCGTTCTGTGACGGCACTCACAAGACGTTCCGCTTCAAGGCCGGCACCGGACGGGACACCGCCGCGGCCCGTACCCGCGAAGACGCGTGAGCGACGCCGTCAGATCGCGCTGAGATCGACCTCGACCGGGAACGGCATCGCGGTCTTCACGACGCCGGCGAAGAATTCGCCGTCACGGTAGCGTCCGGCCGCCGGGTCGAGAACGGAGGTGTAGACGAGCGGCGCACCGGTGACGGCCTGCTCGACGCGCCAGTAGAACGGGATGCCGGCCTTCGCATACTGATCGGTCTTGACGACCCGGTCGGTCGTCTCCGACCCGGGCGAGACCACCTCCACCACCAGCAGCACGTGCTCAGGCCGCGTCGGGGTGACGTCGATGCTGTCCGCCCGGTACACCGTCACGTCGGGGCGGCGATTGTTCAACGGCACGTCGTACAGCCGGACGTCGAAGTCGGTGTCCGCGTTCCAGTCCGGTCCCGCGGCGGCGTCCAGGGCGTTCGCCAGCAGCCGGGCCAGGCGGTTGTGCCGCTTGGACGCGCTCGGACTCACAAGGACCATCCCGTCAACGATCTCGATGCCCGCACTCTGCTCGTCGGTCCAGGCGTCGTACTGCTCGGCGGTGACCTGCTGATGCATCCAGGCCGGCGCGACCATCTCGGCAGTCATACACACCTCCTGAGACAGCACCGAATACTCGCCCAGGATACCGGGGCGGCTTGCTCACGACATCGGGCGCTGCGGCGCGTACCCCGGAAAGAGCGTGATCGGAACGCTCACCGGGACCGGCGGGACATGTAGCATCCTCGCTTTCGTCGCGAGAGGTGTGCACATGAGCCGGGTTCTGATCACTGGTGGCGCGTCCGGCCTGGGCGCCGCCCTGACCCGGCTGCTCACCGCCCGCGGCGACCGGGTGCTGGTCACCGACCTGGCCGAGGAGCACGAGGTGCCGGACGGCGCGGTCTACCAGCGGCTGGACGTGACGTCCGGCGACGACTGGGACGCGGCGCGCAAGCGGGTCACCGAGGAGTTCGGCGGGCTGGACCTGCTGGTCAACAATGCCGGGGTGGCCGCCGCGGGGCGTATCGAGAAGCTGAACGAGGCGCACTGGCGGCGGGTGCTGGACATCAACGTGCTCGGCGCGGTCACCGGCTGCCGCACCTTCACCCCGCTGCTGAAGAAGCAGGAGAGCGGGCACATCGTCACCATCGCCTCGCTGGCCGGGCTGGCCCATCCGGCGGCGATGAGCTCCTACAACGTGAGCAAGGCGGCGGTCGTCGCCCTCGCCGAGAGCCTGCGCCACGAGCTCGGGCCGTGGCACATCGACGTCAGCGTGGTCTGCCCGTCGTTCTTCCGCAGCGACCTCGCCGCGTCGCTGGGCGGCGGCGACGTCGCGATGGAACGCATCGCCGGGGCGATCATCGCGCGGGCGCCGCTGAGCGCCGACGAGATGGCCGTGCGGGTGCTGGCCGGCATCGACAGCCGCAAGCCGCTGATCCTGCCGGACGGCCCGGCGCGCAAGGCGTTCTGGACGAAGCGCCTGGCCCGCCGGGTCTACGACCGGCAGATGATGGCGGGCGGTGCCCGCCTGCGCAAACGCTGACTCAGCAGGACAGGTTGGCTCCGGGGCTGACGCCCAGGATGCCGGCGAACCGGTTGTACGCGTCGATCCGGCTCTGCACCTGGGCCGGGTTGCCGCCGTTGCACTCGAGCGAGCCGTTGATGCTGCGGATCGTCTCGCCGAAGCCGCGGCTGTTGACCATGGCCTCGTGCGGGGTCATGGTGCCCGGTCCACGCTGGGTCATCCAGTACCAGACCGCGGTCTGGTAGGCGACCGACGTTTCGTTCTTGACCCGGTCCGGGTTGTTGAGCAGGTCGATGCCGAGCGCGTCACCGGCCGCCTTGTAGTTGAAGTTCCAGCTCAGCTGGATCGGCCCGCGACCGTGGTACGCGCTCTGCCCGGCCGGGCAGCCGTAGGACTGGTTGCGGTCGCAGTACAGCGGCCAGTTCGCCTGGTTGAGTTCCTCGACGTAGACCAGGCCGCCGGACTCGTGGTTGACGTTGGCGAGGAAGGCCGCGGCCTCCTGCTTGCGGATCGTGTCGCTGCCGGTGGTGGTGAACGCCGGGAATTTGGTGATCGCGTCGAGCAGCCCCGCGTAGGAGTAGAAGGCGATCCGGTTCGGGAACATCTGGTTGAACTGGGCTTCACTGACCGGGAAACCGGTGCCACTGGGCGGCGGGGTCGTGGTGCCACCTCCGGTGCAGGTGTAGGGCGACCAGTACCAGGTGCTGATGACCGGATCGTAGCCCGGGTTCTCGTGGCTGGCCTGGTAGTAGAGCCCGTTGGTGTAGCGGACGATCGCGCCGGCCGCGTAGTACTGGCCGGCCACCCAGTTCGGGTGGTTGCAGGTGGGCGTGGGCGTGGTCGGGGTGCTGCCGCCGCCGCAGGCGCCGTTGTCGGCCCACACGCCGGAGCCGCCGGTGCTGGGCGCCTCGCCCTGGGTCCACCACTTGGCGGTCCAGTTGTGCCCGTTGTAGGAGGCCCGGTTGTTCGCGGTGTAGACGGTCGCGCTGCTGTAGGCGGTCACGCACGCCTCGGCAGCGCTGGAGGCGGTGGTGGGCAGGACGACGGCGGCGAGGGCGGCGAGCGCCACGCTCACCACGGCCAGCATTCTTTTCACGGGCATGAGGCACCTTCCGTACGCCGAGGGACGTATCGGTGTGAGGGGGACGAGCGGTACATCGACTCAACTAGATGCCTCACGGCGCCGTCAAGGTTTTAGTTAATAAACTTCATAGATTGTTCGCTGCGGCAGGGCGGCCCCGAGGAAGCCGGGGCCTCCAGGACGAAACGAGCACCCGTACGCCGCCGGGCCGGGCCCGGCGGCGCAGGAGAAAGCACGGTCAGCCGGCCGGGTTCCAGCCGTCCGAGCCGGCCAGGTACTTCTGCGGGGTGTAGTTCGCCGCCTCCGCATCGGTCAACTGGCGCCGGTTGCTGTTGGTGGTGGCGCCGGCGCCGGTGTTCTTGTACTCGTAGAAGCGGGCGTTCTTCCACGAGTTGCCGGACATGTCGGTCCAGGGCTGGGCCACCCTGATCGTCGAGCTCAGGTTCGACTCGCGGTAGGTGACCTGCGCGGACGCACCCCACGGCCGGCCCAGGTAGGTGAGGTCGGCGGGGACTCCGGTGATCGTCGACTTGTAGATCAGGAAGCCGTAGGGGGAGCTCGCCTCGGTGTTCGCCGCGGTGATGTAGCCGCCGGTGCTGCGCTTCTCGTGGATCGTGCAGGCGTAGAAGACCGCCGCGCCGTTGCCGTAGATGAAGTCCACGGTTCCTTCGATGTAAGAACTCCAGATGTACGCCCGCGCCTTGTTGTAGATCAGCAGGGTGTCCTGGTCGGCGATCACCCGGACGTTGCCGAGCCGGGCCCGGTCGCCGTAGAGGGCCAGCGCGAGGGCCTGTGACGACCCGTTGGCGGCCTCGTCGTAGTCGTTGCTGAACGTCAGGTTCTTGGCGTAGAACTCCTTCGACTGCACGTAGACGGTGGCCGACCCGGTGGTGCCGGCCGTCGACGCGGGCTTGTTGTTGACGATCACGGTGGCCGCGGCGGTGGAGCCGAGACCCTCCAGCGTGATCCACGGTTTGTCGGCCGGGATGACCACGCTCTCCCGGTAGGTGCCCGCCTTGATGGTGATCGTGGCCCGGCTGGAGTTGCCGGACGGGACCGCGTTGACGGCGGCCTGGACGGTGCGATAAGTGGCCGTCCCGTCGGAGGCGACGGTCAGGGTGATGGCGGCCGCGGACGGTGCGGCCGTGACGCCGAGAACGGCGACGGGTGCGGCCACCAGGGCCGCCATGCTGAGGACGATGCGTCGTGATCGCACGGATCCATCCTTCGGTGGGGGCGAAAGGATCATATGGGAGCGTTCCCAGTGAACCCCCATTCATAGATATCTGTCAATTGAAAGGGTGTCGGGTAGCCGCCCCGGACTGAGCCGCGTCAGCGGCTCCGGGCCCCGTCGCGCTGCTGCCAGATGCCGTTCGACGACGTCGGCGTTGGTCAGCCCCGACTGATCAAGTCCATCACCTCCGCCTCACGGGGAGACAACGTCAGGTGCCGGGCCGTGGATGGTTCCGCTGCTTCTGGGGTACGCCCGGAGCGCCCGTGCGGCACCAGCGCGCACCGGTAGCGGGCCGTGGTCGGCTCCCGGTGCGCGGTGTGCGGCCCGGCCAAGCTGTTCAGGGCGTGCGACAGCGCGTTGCCCGGCACGCCGCCACGCGGGGCGATCAGCACGTCGACGACAGGCAGCCCGTCGATCTGCACATCCAGGCCGGCGCTGGCGAACTCGTGCCGGATGCGGGCCAGGACCGGCTCCCGGCAGCTCCAGCCTCGCGCTCACGTCGCCGTGTGACTACGCCGGGTTCTTCATGACTCGAGATTGAGGGTCGAACACCGACAGGCCGTTTTCACCTGCCACGCGCTCGACAACCCTCGCAACCTCATCGCTGCGGGACCAGGATATCGACAGCAGGACGCATTCGGCGTTGGAATAGACACCAGAAGCCCAAGGGGGCGAGGCGCCATTGCCATTCTCAGGATAGAGGAGCAGAAGCGCCTCCAGAAAAGCTGAAATGGCGGGACCGCGGACGACGACCCCCTCATCTCCGTCCGTCAACCGATCGTAAACAGAGTAGGCCGCGTCACTTTCCAGCGGATCCGGCTGGTACCAGACAGCCAAGTCGAAGCTCACAACATCTACGCCCTTACCATTCTCATCCGATTTTGCCGAACCGTCGTGCTTCTGCAGTTCCTGGAACGGCAGTGACCAGACTCATGGGCAACCTCACCACGTCCGCCACTCCGCCGCCGGGATGCGGCTCGCGCCGATGTCCCCGCAGCGGTCTGCCCACTCCCGGCAGACGAAGACCGGGCGGCTCAGCACCACGTCGCCGACCCGCTGAGCACGGATCACCAAACCCAGGTCCGCGGAGGAGGGATCCGACCTCTGCGAGAACACGACCACCTGCCCGGCCGCCTCGAGATGATCAGCGAACTCCTCCTCGACCTCGGACGGAACCCGGCCGACCAAGGCGATACCGGCCAGGCTGACCTGCGGACCCTCACGAGCATCCACAGCAACGCAGGCCAATCCACCGCCCTCGTCGTAGTAACAGGACAGGAAATAGCCGGCCAACGTCAAACGCCTGCCTGCCGGAACAAACGCGTGGAAATCCTCGGACGAACTGGCCGCCAGAGCAAGACCACGTAAGGCGTCCTCCACGTCGAGTCGGCTCGCCCCGAACCGCAACGGCCCCACCGAACGGAACGGAACCAGCTCCCAACTCTGACGCTCGCCACCACCGAGCGCCTCGCACCGCACGGGCACGCCTACCTCACTCAAGGTTCTCTGGCGTTCTCACGACTGGTCAAACCACAACGGGCACTGTACGGTCGCCGGCCCGCCCACCGCGGTGCGACGCCGTCATCACCGCACAGCGCAGCCGCTCATCGGCGTCGGCGCCGTCACCGGCGACAAGCTGCCCGATCTGGTGGTCCGGACCGGCACCGCGTTCTGGCTACTGTCCGGGTACGCCGACGCGACCTTCCGGACTGCGGCGAAGATGGGCGAGAACGCCGTTCGGGCGAACTCGGAGATCGTCAACATCGCCGACGTGGAGCTGCATAGCACGCCCGACATGACGTTGCGCGAAGGCCGCGATCACTACGGCGAGCTGGGCGACGTGAAGGCGATCGCCTGACCGATATCGGCTGCCTTCCCCGCATCAAGGTGGGGAGGACAGCCGGTGGATCTGGTGACCGAGACCGCCTCCTCGACCGCGGCGGGTTCAGCTCCGGGTGAGGTGCCGGCTCAGGAACTGTGCCGCCCGGGTCAGGGCCGCGTCGGCTTCCTCCATGGCCTCGTAGTGCATCGGGAAGACGTGTGGGACCTGGCCGACGATCTCCAGGGTCACGTCGACCTCGGCCGCGCCCGCCCGGCCCGCGAAGCCGACCGCGTCGTCGAGCATCACCTCGTTCGAGCCGACCTGGATCAGCAGCGGCGGCAGGGCCTGCAGTTGTGCGAAGTGCGGGCTGACCAACGGTGACCGCGGATCCTGATCGCCGAGGTAGGCGGCCCGGACCGGTTCCAGGAAGCCGGAGCCGAAGACCGGGTCGGCGCCGTCCTTCGTCTGTACCGATGCGCCGCTGCCGGTGAAGTCGGTCAGCGGGGAGAAGACGGCCGCCGCCGCGGGCATCGGCAGGCCCGCCTCGCGGGCGCCGAGAAGCGTGACCAGGGCGAGGTTGCCGCCCGCCGAGTCACCCGCGATGACGATCCGCTCGGCCGGAACTCCCTGCTCGAGCAGTTCCCGGTACGCGGCGAGGCAGTCGTCGACGGCTGCGGGGTAGGGGTGTTCGGGTGCGAGCCGGTAGTCCAGCGAGACCATCGCTGCTCCGGCACGGCGCGTCAACTGCGCTGTGAAACCGGCGTACCCGTCCGGGGACCCCATGACGAAAGCGCCGCCGTGCAGGTACAGGATCGTCGCCTGCTCGTCCGTCACGTCGCCGGGAACGATCGACAGGGCGGGCCGCCCGCCGAGGACCGTAGGCTCGATTTTCACATCGTCCGGCACGTCACGGGCCATGAAAGTGTCGTACCCGGCACGCCGCTCCGCCATCGGCAGGTCGTCGGGGGTGGGCGGAAGACTGCGAAGCATCCTGTCGACGGCTTCACGCTGCTGCTGGGACATGGTGGTGTTCTCCTCGAAGTGAAGGGCTCAGACGTTCGCGCCGCCGGTGACGGGCAGGACGGCGCCGGTGATGAAGGAGGCACGGTCGCTGAGCAGCCACGCGGCCGCCTCGGCGATCTCCTCCGGGCGGGCGGCCCGGCGCAGCGGGATCTGCCCGGTGACCGCGGCGGTGATTCCGGGCTGCTGCCCCTCCCAGCCGGCTGTCATGTCGGTGGCGGTGAATCCCACGGCGATGGCGTTGACGCGGATCCCGTCGGGGCCGAAGCTGACGGCCGCGCTCTCGGTGAGGCTGTTCAGGGCGCGCTTGGCGGCGCTGTACACCGGGGTCAGGTGGTACTGGCGCAGGCTCGCGATGCTGCTGGTTCCGACGATCGCCCCGCCACCGGCAGCGCGCATGACCCGCGCCTGGGCTGCCATCGCGACCCAGACCCCCTTGAGGTTGACGCGCATGATCTCGTCGAATTCGTCCTCGGTACGGTCGGCGAGGTCGGTGGTGCGTTCGAAGATCCCGCCGTTGTTGAAAGCGCCGTCCATGCCACCGAGACGCTCGGCGGCACCGGCGACGGCGTCCTGCACCGAGCGCGGGTCGGCCAGGTCAGCGGCGAACGTGCAGGCGGTGCCACCGGCCGCGCCGATCTCGTCGGCGACGACGGCAAGCGCCCCGGCGTCGCGGGCCGTGAGGGCGACAGCCGCACCTTCGCGGGCGAACAGCCGGGCCGCCGCCGCGCCGATACCGCGGCTGGCGCCGACGATAAGAATCTTCTTCCCGGCAAGCAATGAACCGGCAGGCAATGAACCGGCAGGCAATGAGTTGGTCACGCCTCCACCATCCGGCTCGGGCGGGCGGCCAGGCAGGGACGAGTTGTCCCTGCCTGGCGGCGGCCGGACCGGCTAAGCGGTGGCTAACCTTGGCGCGTGAACCGCCAAGCCATGGGCCGTTTCCTGCGGCAACGCCGCGAGGCTTTGACCCCCGCCGAAGCCGGCCTTCCCGCGTCCGGGCGGCGGCGCACCCCCGGACTGCGGCGCGAGGAGGTGGCCGGCCTGGCGCACGTGTCGACCGACCACTACACCCGTCTGGAGCAGGCGCGCGGGTCGGCGCCGTCGCGGCACGTGCTGCGGTCGGTGGCCCGGGCCCTGCGCCTCGACGACACCGAGCGGGAGCATCTGTTCGCCCTGGCCGACGGGTGGGAGCGGCTGCCCGGCAGTCCGGCGGCCGACGTCCCCGGGCACGTCCGTGAGCTCATCGCCCGGATGCCGCTGACCGCGGCGCTGGTCCGCGACAGCCGCTCGGATGTGCTGGCCTGGAATCCGCTGGCCCGGGTCGTGCTGGCGGGCTTCTTCGGGTCCTTTCCCCAGGAGCACAACCTGCTGCGCCGCTACTTCCTGCACCCCGACCCCACGGTCCGCTACCTGTCCAGCCGGGACGAGAGCGCGTTCGCCCAGCAGGCCGTCGCCGCGCTGCGCCGCACCGCCGACCGGTTCCCGCGTGACGACCGGACCCGGCGGCTCGTGGCCGAACTGCACGAGGGCAGCGAGGCGTTCCGGAGACTGTGGGCGCGTCCCGCACACCCGGGTGGCCGCACCGGGGTCAAGACCGTGCTTCATCCGTCGGCGGGCACGCTCACCCTCAACTACGACGTCCTGGACATCCCCGACCACGACCATCAGATCCTGCTCTTCACCGCCGAGCCCGGCAGCCCGACGGCCGCGAATCTGCACAGCCTGGCCGCCTGACGGCCGCGAATCCGCACAGCCTGGCCGCCTGACGCTTCCGCACACGTCTACGGTTGTCGATACCATGGCGCATGGGTGAGCCGACGCTCCGACCGGCGCCGCGGTACGACGCCTTCCTCTCGTACGCCCGCAGCCGGGACGGCGCCCTGGCCGCCGCCCTGCACGCCGAACTCGAACGGTTCGCCGGGAGCTGGTGGCGGTCCCGGCGACTGCGCGTCTTCCACGACCTCGCCAGCCTCCCGGCGTCGGCGGGGCTCCGGGAGTCCCTGGAACGGTCACTGGCCCGGTCGGAGTGGTTCATCCTGCTGGCCTCCCCGGAGTCCGCGCGGTCCCGGTGGGTCGGCCACGAGGTGGACTGGTGGCTGGCGAACCGGTCGACGGACCGGATCCTGATCGCGGTCACCGGCGGGACACTCCGCTGGGACGGCGGCACCGACGCGCTCTCGCCGTCGCTGGCCGCCGCGTTCGCCGAGGAACCCCACTGGATCGATCTCCGGCCGTACGCCGGGACGACGGGCCGGCCGTTGCTCGGGGACATCGTGGCCGACCTGGCCGCCCCGATCCTCGGCGTCGACAAGGACACCCTGGTCGGTGAACATCTGCGGCGGCGACGGGGCGCGACGCGTACCCTCATCGCCGCAGTCGTGGTGTTGATCCTTCTGGCGGTGACGGCTGTCGGTGGCGCGGTGATCGCCCGCAACCAGGCACGGGAGGCCGAACGGCAGGCGGCGGTCGCGACCGCCCGGCAACTCCAGGCGCTCGCCGACGTCTCGCTGCCGACCGACCCGCGGACGGCGCTCGGGCTGAGCCTGGCCGCGCACCGCATCGACCCCGGTGACGAATCGGATCGTGGGGTGTACCGGACCCTGGCAAGCACGCCGTACGTGAGCACGCTGAGCGCGCATCGTAAGCCGGTCACCGCGACGGCGTTCGCGTCCGCGCAGCGTCTGCTGGCCCTCGGCGACGACGACGGCGCGGTGAGCGTCTGGGATCTCGCCGACCCGGCCCGGCCCCGGCTGCGGCACGGTCCGGCCGACCTCGGCATCGGCGTGGTGTCCGCTCTCGCGTTCGAGTCCGGCGGAACGGTGCTGGCGGTCGGCGGGGTGACCGATCCGGCCCAGTCGCGGGCGGTGAGCCGGGTGGCGCTCTGGGACGTCGCGCAGCCCTTCGCGGTCGGGCACCGCGTGCTTCCGGCGCTGACCGGGCGGCTGACGGCCCTGACCTTCCTCCCCGGCCGGCCGATGCTGGCCGGCACCCTGGTCGAGCCCTACCCGGCGAAGCCGAGCCTGCACCTCTGGGGGACACCGTCCGTGGCGCAGGCCCGGCCGTCGGGGGCACCGGCCGTCTCGGCGGACGGCGATCCGATGGCTCTGGCCGCGACCGGCGACGGGCGTCACCTGGTCATGGGGTCGTCCCAGGGGGACGGGACCACCATCGCGGGCTCGGTGACCCTGTGGGCGGTGGACGACGCCGGCACGCCACGCCGCATCGCCGCCGCGCAACTCGGGCCGGTGGCTTCGGTGGCGGTCAGCGGCGACGGGCATACGGTCGCCGCCGGCGGGCAGGACCGCACGGGCGCCGGGAGCATCACCCTGTTCGACATCACCGACCGTAAGCGGGTCCGACGCATGGACACGGCGTTCGGCAGCCGGCCGGATCCGGTCGCGGGCGTCGCCCTCTCCCCCGACGGGCGGCTCCTCGCCGAGGCCGGCGGGCGCAGCCTGCGCCTGTGGGACGTGCACGACCGCGACGATCCCATCGCCGTCGACACCCCGGGTGAGGCCCATCAGGACGACGTCCGGACGGTGGTCTTCGCCGGCGACGGTGGGATCCTGGTGACCGGTTCCGCCGACACCACCGGCATCGTCTGGGATGCGCACGGCCGGACCGCGCCGGACGCCGCCGGGACGGTCACGCTGCGGCCGCGGGGCACGCCCGCGGACCCGTGGTGGGCCAGCGCGGAGGGCAAGATGCTCCGCGACGTCCTGGGCGCTCCGGGGACGGTGACTTCTTATCGCGTACGCGCACTGCCCTCACCGGACGGGCGGCTGATCGTCACGACCGACCTCGACGGCCAGGCCGTCCTGTGGCAGACCGGACCGGACGGGCGGTCCCGGCAGCTGCCCGTCCCCGCGGACCGGCTCTCCGCCGTGACCTGGGCCGCCTTCGACCCCGGTTCCCATCTGCTGATCACCGCCGGGGCGGAACGGGCCCAGCTCTGGGACGTCACCGACCCGTCGCGGCCGGCCCCGCTCGGTCCCGCCATGACCGGGGTGGTGCCGCCGGCCGCGTTCTCGGCGGACGGGCGGCTGCTGGTCATCGACGGCGTCGACGAGGACGACGGCAACGGGGTCCTCACCTCGACCGTCACCGTCTACGACCTCACCGATCCGGGCCGGCCCCGGCAGCTGTCCCGGATCGACGGCACCCGGGAGACGCTGGTGCAGTCCCTCGCCCTGTCGCCGGACAGTGCGATTCTCGCAGTCGCCGACAGCTCCGACACCCGCCTCTACG
This sequence comes from Actinoplanes rectilineatus, assembly GCF_000962825.1. Lineage (GTDB taxonomy): Bacteria > Actinomycetota > Actinomycetes > Mycobacteriales > Micromonosporaceae > Actinoplanes > Actinoplanes rectilineatus. The sequence goes on along the minus strand of NZ_JZKF01000002.1, from coordinate 125,906 downwards.
ACCTTTCCGACCTCTCAGCGCCGGTACGCCTGGCGAAGTCGTTACCGAAGACGGCGGACCCGGTCGCCTTCACCCCGGACGGCCGGACGCTGGCGGGCGTGAGCCGGCAGACCCTGGTCCTGTGGAACGTCGAGGATCCCCGCGATCCGCGTCCGCTGGGCACACCGCTGCCCCTGGCGTACGAGGGCGAGGCCTCGACCATCACCGTCACCCGCGACAGCCGCCGTGTGTCGGTCACGACGCCGGTCCCGGGCCCCGCCGACGACCTGGGGGTGCAGAGCTGGGACATGTCGCGGCTCGTCCGGCTGCGCGCCGAGGCCCCGGAGTCCGCCTGCACGATGACCGATGCGGCGTCGTCCGGGGCCGTCGAGTGGCGCCGGTACCTGGACACGCCGGAGACCGTCCGGCTGTGCCCAGGTCCCTGACGTCAGGCAGCCGTCGTCACCTCGGCCGTGACCGGCTCGGCCGTCACCGGCTCCAGCGCCGCGGCGAGGATGTCGCGGACGTCGGCGACGGTGTGCACGGTCAGCGCCTCGAGCACGTCGGCCGGCACCTCGTCCAGGTCCGGGGCGTTGCGCTGCGGCAGGAACACCTCGGTCAGGCCGGCCCGCTGCGCGGCGAGCAGTTTCTGCTTCACCCCGCCGATCGGCAGGACCCGGCCGGTCAGCGACACCTCGCCGGTCATCCCCACGTCGGCCCGGACGTTGCGGCCCAGCAGCAGCGACACCAGCGCGGTCGTCATGGTCACGCCCGCCGACGGTCCGTCCTTGGGCACCGCGCCCGCCGGGACGTGCAGGTGGATCGGGTGGTCCAGCTGCTCCGGGGAGATCCCCAGCTCGGCCGCGTGTGCCCGCACGTAGGAGAGGGCGATCTGCGCCGACTCCTTCATCACGTCGCCGAGCTGACCGGTCACCGACAGGCCGCCCTTGTCGCCGGGCAGCAGCGACGCCTCGATGTAGAGCACGTCACCGCCCATCCCGGTCACCGCCAGACCGGTCGACACACCGGGCACCGCGGTCCGTTCGGACGACTCCGGGGTGAACCGCGGCCGCCCGATCAGGTCCTTCAGGTCGGCGGCGTCGACGGTGGCGGGAAGGGTGCCCAGGGCGGCCTTCCGGAACGCCTTCGCCAGGAGACGCTCGAACGAACGTACCCCCGCTTCCCGGGTGTACAGCGCGGCGATCTCCCGCAGCGCCTCCTCGGTGATCGTCACCTCGTCGTCGGCGAGAGCGGCCCGCTCCCGCTGCCGCGGCACCAGGAAGTCCCGGGCGATGGCGACCTTGTCGTTCTCGGTGTAGCCGTCGATCGTGATGAGTTCCATCCGGTCGAACAGCGCCTGCGGAATCGAGTCGAGGACGTTGGCGGTGGCGATGAACAGCACGTCCGACAGGTCGAGGTCCAGGTCCAGGTAGTGGTCGCGGAACGTGTGGTTCTGCGCCGGGTCCAGCACCTCCAGCAGCGCTGCCGCCGGGTCACCGCGGTAGTCGCTGCCGACCTTGTCGACCTCGTCGAGCAGCACCACCGGGTTCATCGAACCGGACTCGCGGATCGCCCGCACGATCCGGCCGGGCAGGGCACCCACATAGGTGCGCCGGTGTCCGCGGATCTCCGCCTCGTCACGGACACCACCGAGAGCGACCCGGACGAACTTCCGGCCGAGGGTACGCGCGACCGACTCCCCCAGCGAGGTCTTGCCGACCCCGGGCGGACCGGCCAGCAGGATCACCGCACCGGAACCGCGCCCGCCGACGACGGTCTGCCCGCGGGACTCCCGGCGGGCGCGTACCCCCAGATATTCGACGATCCGGTCCTTGACCTCGTCCAGGCCGTGGTGGTCGGCGTCGAGGACGGCCCGGGCCGCGTCCAGGTCGGTGTTGTCGGTGGTGCGCACCGTCCACGGCAGGTCGAGCACGGTGTCCAGCCAGGTGCGGATCCAGCCCGCCTCCGGGTTCTGGTCGCCGCCGCGCTCCAGCTTGTCGACCTCGCGCAGGGCGGCCTCCCGGACCGCGTCGGGCAGTTCGGCCGTCTCGACCCGGCTCCGGTAGTCGTCGGTGCCGTCCGCCTCGCCCTCACCGAGCTCCTTGCGGATCGCCTTCAACTGCTCACGCAGCAGGTACTCGCGGTTACGCTTCTCCACCGACTCGCGGACATCGTGATCGATCTTGTCGCTGACCTCGGACTCGGCCAGGAAGTCCCGGGTCCACTCGATCAGCAGCCGCAGCCGGGCCTCGACGTCCGGGTTCTCCAGCAGCTCACGTTTGCGGTCGTTGGACAGGTACGGCGCCCAGCCGGCGGTGTCGGCCAGGTCACCCGGGTCCTCGATGGCGCTGACCGAGTCGATGACCTGCCACGCCTCGCGGCTCTGCAGCACCGACACGACCAGCTGCTTGTACTCGGCGGCGAGCTCCTTGACATGCTCACCGGCCGGACCGGCGACGACCGGTTCCGCCTCGACCCAGAGGGCGGCGCCCGGCCCGGTCACGCCGCTGCCGATGCGGGCCCGCACGCCGGTGCGCAACACGGCGGCCGGCGACCCGCCCCGGGACTTGCCGACACGTTCGACGGTCGCCACCACGCCGTAGGACGCGTACCGGTCCTCCAGCCGCGGGGCGATCAGCAGCTCGGAGCCGGCCGCGGTGCGGGCGGCGTCGACGGCAGCCCGCGCCGCCTCGTCCAACTCGATCGGGACGACCATGCCCGGGAGGAGGACCACGTCGTCGAGGAACAGCACGGGAAGTCTCTTGCTGGACACGGTTACCTCCGGAAAGTTGAGTACGCCCGACTCAACCGCGCCGCCATCCACGATCTTCCACCGTTCGCTCCCGGCGAACGCCCCGCCTCCGCCGAGCACCGGGGAGCCGGGCCACGGCCTTCGCCCGCCATCTCGTGCTGCCGGGTGAGGGCCTGACAGCGTTCCTGCACGATGTGCACGAGGTCAACCCGGCGATGCCGTCGCCACATCAGGTCGGCTCAGCGCTCCCGCCACGATGGGCGAGGAGATCCTCCGCAAAGCCGCGCAGGACCAGCTGACGACCATCCGCTGGCAGTGATCCCCTACGCCGGTGGCGGGATGCACTCAGGGATGGTCGGCGGGCTGCGGCGATGCGGGGAGGGACCAGCTGGCCAGCAGGCGTAACTGTTCCTCGGTGGCGGAACCGGGCTCTGCCGTGTACGTGGTCAGCAGGTGAGAGGCGTCGGCGGCGGTGGGCAGCGCCATCGAGTGGTAGGCCAGCTCCACCATGCCGACGGCCGGGTGGCGGAAGCGTTTGGTGCCCCTGCTGCGCAGGAGGATGTCGTGGGACGCCCAGCGGTCGGCGAACTCGGGAGTGGCCGCGGACAGTTCGGCGATCAAGGAACGCAGGGCCTCGTCGCAGGGGAAACGGCCGGCCTCGGCGCGCAGCAGGGCGGCGATCGTGTCCGCGGCGCCCGTCCAGTCGTCGTAGAAGCGGGCCGCCCGGGGATCCAGGAAGTGGTACCTCGCCAGGTTTCCGCGGGCCTCACCGCTGGTGAGCATCGGGGCGTACAGGGCTCGGCCGAGGGCGTTGGTCGCCAGCACGTCCCAGCGGCCGTTGCTGACGAAGGCGGCGCTCATCGTCATCGCGTCGAGCATCCACTGCACCTGCGGCGGGAGCGGCTCCACCCCCCGGCAGCGGCGGTCGCGCTGGACCGGGCGGGCGGCCCGGGACAGGTCGAACAGGTAGGTGCGTTCCTCCTCGCCGAGACGCAACGCCCGGGCGACGGCGTCGAGCACCTCGTCGGAGACTCCGGCGATGTGGCCCTTCTCCAGGCGGCGGTACCACTCGGGGCTCACCCCGGCCAGCACCGCGACCTCCTCACGGCGCAGACCGGGCACGCGGCGCCGTGGCCCGGACGGGAGACCCGCCTGCTCGGGGGTGATCCGGGCACGGCGGCTGGCCAGGAAGTCGCGGACGTCCGCACGGTTGTCGTTCACGGTCACATTCCCAGGGTACGAGCGGAGCGGGCGCGAAGACGGGTACCGATTCTGCCCCCTTCACGCCGCTCATCGGGTGACCACGCACGCAGAATGAAGGGCGCGAGGATCGCCCTGGACGCGCCGGCGGCCAGATCCTCGCGCCCGGCCTCCGCGGGAGCGACGGTCAGCACCACCCACCCGGCTGGGACATCATGCGTTTGATCTTGATTTAGGGTTTGATCAGCACTTTCAGGGCCTTGCGGGCGGCCATGTCGCGATAACCGTCCGGGACGCCGCCGAGGCCGGTCGTGACGTCGAAGACGCGGCCCGGGTCGAGGCTGCCGTCGAGGACGCCGGGCAGCAGCTCGGCGATGTAGGCGCGGGCGGGCGAGGCGCCGCCGGCGAGGCGCACGTTGCGCAGGAAGAGACTGCCGAGTCCGATCGGCGCCTCCTCGTACTGCGGGACGCCGACCCTACTGATCGTGCCGCCCGCCCGGACCACGCCGACGGCCTGGTCGTAGGCGTGGCGGGTACCGACCGCCTCGATGACGACCGGCGTGCCGTGACCGCCGGTGATCGCTCGCACCGCCTCGATGCCCGCCTCGCCGCGCTCGGCGACGACGTCGGTGGCGCCGAAGTCGCGGCCCAGTCCGGTCCGGGCCGGGTGCCGTCCCATCAGGATGATCCGCTCGGCGCCCAGCCTCTTGGCGGACAATACCGCGAGCAGGCCGACCGCCCCGTCGCCGACGACGGTGACGGTGCCGCCCCGGGTGACGCCGCCGGACACCGCGGCGTGATGACCGGTTCCGAACACGTCGGAGAGGGTCAGCAGGGACGGGAGCAGCGCCTCGTCGACGCCCGCGGGGACCTTGACCAGGGTGCCGTCGGCGAACGGGACGCGCACCGCCTCGGACTGGCCGCCCTCGTCGGGTTCCAGGTCCCACATGCTGAAGTGCGCACAGGCGTTCTGCTGACCTTCGAGGCAGTACTCACACGTGCCGTCGGAGATGCTCCACGGGGCGATGACCAGGTCACCCTTGCGGACGGTGGTCACCTCGGCGCCGACGTCCTCGACTACCCCGACGAACTCGTGGCCCATCCGGGCGGGCGGGCTACCGGCGGGCATTCCCGCGTAAGGCCACAGATCCGACCCGCAGATGCAGGCGGCCGTCACCCGTACGAGGGCGTCGGTCGGACGTTTGAGGACGGGGTCGGGAACGGTCTCGACGCGGACATCGCCGGCGCCGTAGAGAAAAGTGGCTCGCATGGGACCAGCAAAGCCGCTGCTCAGCCACGGTTCCAGGCTGCGTTTGTGGGGGTGGCGAAAGTACCCCCAGCCGTCGTAGAGGGTTGTGTTTCGCCTTCTGGACAGCCGTGGCCGACGGCCCGGTCACCCCAGCCGTCGCCAGTGGTTCGTCCGCGAGCCGAAAACGACCGTGAACGACGGCCGGCGCCCCACCAGCCGTCGCCAGTGGTAGATCCGCGTGCCGGGGTAAGCCGTGGTCGACGGCTCGACGGGCTGAGCCGTCGCCGAGGGCTGTGTTTCGGCCTTCGGACAACCCTGGCCGACGGCTCGGTCACCGCAGCCGTCGACAGTGGTCGACGGGAGGACCGGAAACAGCCGTGGTCGACGGCTCGACGGGCTGAGCCGTCGACCACGGCTGTCCAGAAGGCGAAGCACAACCCTCAACGACGGCTGGGCTACTGAGCCGCCCCCATGCCGAGCCTCACGAAACTCGGGAGGTCGCGATTCGCGAGGTCCGTCGCGAAGGGGGCGCCCTCGTAAGCGGCCAGCGCCATGCCTATCTGATCACCGGCGATGTCGACCAGCTCATCGTCCTGGGCGACCTGCAGCAGCGCCTCGAAGGCCGCCGGATGACGCCAGTGCGGCAGCTCGGTGATCGCCTTGCATCGGAACTCCAGATCTTCGGCGGTGTCGAGCAGCAGTCCGCGGAGCCGATCGGCACGATCGTCCCAGGCCGGCTCGGCGGTGGCGTGCAGGCCGTCCCGGAACTGCTCGGGCGGCCGGTACCCGTGGACCTCCATGTAGTGAACGATCATGGCCGGGGCGGCGAGAGATCCACGTATTCCATGTCGGCTTCCTAGGTTCGGGCCGGGCGGGTGCGGCCCCGCGCACTGTAGGCGCCGACGGCCAGCGCGGCGACGCACATCGTTCCGGCGCTCGCGGCCAGGGACGTGTGGACGCCGACGACCGTGCCCGCCGCGCCGACCGTGAAGCCGCTGCCCAGGCGCAGGCCGCTCGACGACATGCCGTAGAGGCCGAGGATCCGGCCCCGTTCGGCGGCCGGGGCGCGCATCTGGACCACGGTCTGGGCGGTCGACGTGGCCACCAGGTTCGCGATGCCGCTGAGCACCAGCATGCCGAGGGCCAGCGGATAGCTTCCGGTCACCGCGAAGACGAGGGTGGTCGCGCCGTACACCACGGTGGCGACGACCGCGACCGGCACGCTCGGGCGGATCCAGCCGGTGGCCTCCAGGACCACGCCGCCCACCACGCCGCCGACTCCCGCGGCGAAGAGCAGGACGCCGTACGCCGTGCCGGCGTTCCCCGCGCCGAGGTCGTTGGCGAACACCGGCATCGTCGACTGCAACGATGCGCCGACGAAGAACGCGCCCAGGCCCGCCAGGACGATCATGCCGACCAGGAGGCTGTCGTCGCGGACGTCGCGCAGCACCCGGAACGTGTCCCGGAATCCGGGGCGGGACTGCCGGGTGCCCGCGTCGCGGACGTGACCCGTGTAGCGCGTACGGAACAGGAAGATCGTCAAGGGCAGGTAGATGGCGATGTTCGCGAAGATCCCGCCGGTCGGGCCGAGGCCCAGCAGCAGGAGCGAGCCGACCGCCGGGCCGCAGAGCACGCCGAGGCTCTTGAACGTGGCGTTGAGCCGGACCGCGCTGGGCAGCGCCTCCCGGCCGACGAAGTCGTGCAGCATCATCTGCTCGGCGGGCCCCCACAGCACCCCGGCGCAGCCGTGCAGGACCAGCAGCACACAGGCGTGCCAGATCTCCAGTTCCCCGGTCAGGAACAGCACTCCCCAGGCGGCCGAGACCAGCATGAACAGTGCCTGTCCGGCCTGGATGACGCGACGGCAGTCGTAGCGGTCGGCCAGGGCGCCGGAGAGCAGCGAGAAGAGCAGGAACGGCAGCCAGTGGCTGATCACCTGGAAGCCGGCGAGGGCCGGGGAGTGGAATTTCTCCCACAGCACCCAGTACGTGATGACGTGTTCGATGTTGTCCGCCATCATCGCCAGGCCGGCGCCGACGAGGTACGTCCGGCTGTCAGCGACCCGGAGTGCGGCGAACCGTCGCACCGGTGCTGGTGTCGGCAGGGGTGACGATTCGGCGGCGCACATCTTGCTCCTCAGCACGGTTCCGGATCGCGGCGACCCGACCAGCACGGTTCCGGGTCACGGCGACCCGACCAGCACGGTAGCCTGCTCCCCCGGCCGGCCCGTTCATGGTCGGCCGGACGCCGGCGACCTGCCCGAGGGCACCGACACCGACCTGCTCGCCCGTTACCTGATGGCCACCGCGGATGGTCTCGCCGTGCAGGCCTCAGCCGGCGCGACCCGCGAGGAGTTGCAGCAGCTCGCCGACGCCGCCGTCCGCAACTGGCCACCCGCCTGACCCACCCGCACCGTCCCAACCGCCCAGCCGCGTTCTGTGCTCCCAGCACAGGACCGGCTATTTCTTTGCATTGTCGAAACATTGTCGGGCGCATCCGTGCTTCATAGCCTCGAATCATGGCTCCGAGGCATCGGCGCCGACCCACGTCCTCAGCGAAACGGCTCCCCTCTGCCCGCTCCTCATCGCATCGAACGAAGGACGACAGATATGGCCATGAAGCACACCCGGGCGTCCGCAGTGGCCGCCTCGGCAGCGATAACGGCGGTGACCGTCGCCGCCTGCGGCGGGGCGACCGCACCACCCGAGTCCGCCGGCTTCGTCTCGGGCGGCACGTTCTCCGTGGCGCTCAACGACGACCCGGGCAGCCTCTCCCCCCTGACCGGCGTGTCGCTCGTGCAACGTGCGCTCGTCCCGTACGCGTACGAGTCGCTGGTCCACACCACCCCCGCCGGCGAGTTCCAGCCGTGGCTCGCCGCGAGCTGGACCGAGACGCCGACCACGATCACCTACACCCTGAAGGACGGGGTTACCTGCTCGGACGGCAGCCCGTTCAGTGCCACGACGGCGGCCGCGAACATCACCTACCAGGCCGACGCGAAGAACGGCACGTTCTGGCACGGTTCCAACATCACCGCGGACATGTCGGCCACCGCCGACGGCAACAAGCTGACGATCACCAGTAAGACGAACAACCCGTTCCTGCTCGCGTCCACCGGCTCGGTCGAGATGGTCTGCCAGGCCGGACTCGACGATCCCGACTCGCTCAAGGACAGCACCGACGGCACCGCGCTGTTCAAGCTGACCTCGGTGAAGGCCGGCACCGAGTACGAGTACACCAAACGCACCGACCACACGTGGGGCCCGCCCGGCGTCACCAGCAGCACCGAGGGCCTGCCCGACAAGGTGATCGGCAAGGTGGTGACCGACGAGTCCACCGCCGCGAACCTGCTCCTCTCCGGTGGCCTGAACGCGGCCGGGATCGCCGGCGCCGACCGGACCCGCCTGACCGCCTCCGGCCTCACCTCGGCGGGGGTGCCGAACCCGATCGGCGAGATGCTCTTCAACGAGCGGGCCGACCGGCCCACCGCCGACGTGCGGGTCCGTCAGGCGCTCACGCTGGCGCTCGACCGGCAGGCGGTCGGTGAGGTCGTGACCGACGGCAACTACCTCGCGATGACGTCGCTGGTGGTGCAGACCCCGCTGCTGTGCGTCGCGGGCGGCCCGAAGTGGACGCTGCCGGCCACCGACCGGGCGAAGGCGGCCGCGCTGCTCGACGAGGCCGGCTACCTCGCCGGCCCGGACGGCATGCGGGCGAAGGACGGCAAGCCGCTGACCATCCGGTTCCTGTACGACGCGGGGACCCCCAGCCACGCGGCCGGCGCCGAGGAGATCCAGGCCGAGTGGAAGGAGATCGGCGTCGCCACCGAACTGGTCGCCGAGGACCCGGCCGGTTGGTCCGCGGACCTCTACCAGTCGTACGACTGGGACACCGGTTTCATCCAGCTGGCCCCCGGAACGCCGGTCGTGCTCAGCCTCTTCTTCCTCGGCAAGACCAGCGAGGACGGCGGCTACAACTTCATGGCCGTGCGCAACGAGGCCTACAACACGCTGGCCCAGCAGGCGTTCACCGCCACCGACTCGGCGGCGGCCTGCGACCTGTGGCAGAGCGCCGAGAAGGAGCTGATCGACCGGGTCGACGCGTACCCGCTGGGGCAGACCGAGTCGCCGATCTTCTTCGCCGGGGCGACCGCCGAGGTCGTCGGCTCGATCCAGCCGACCAGCATCCGGATGCTGGGCTGACGTGACGACGCCGCCGAGCGTGCTCACCTCCGCTCCCCTCCTCGAGAAGGCCGCCGGACGGTCCATCTTCGTGTTGCACAGGCTGGCCCGCGCGGCGGTCTCGTTCGTCATCGTGTTCGTGGCGGCCTTCCTCATGGTGCAGCTCGTGCCGGGTGACCCGGTGCGGGCCGCGCTCGGCCCGACGGCCCCGGTCGCCACCGTGGCGGCGCTGCGCGCGCAACTGGGTCTGGACCAGCCGCTGGTGGACCGGTTCACCGCGTACGCCGGCGGGCTGCTGCACGGTGATCTCGGCATGTCGATCACCTCGCAGCGGCCGGTCGCCGAGATGCTCGCCGAGCGTCTGCCGACGACCCTGACCATCGCGGTCGCCGCCCTGCTGGTGGCCGTGGTCGGGGCGTTCCCGCTGGGGGTCGCGACGGCGGTCTCCGCGCGGGGCGCCCGGCACCGGGGTCTCGACCTCGCGGTCTCCGGACTGCTGGGTGTCCTGATCGCCATCCCGAACTTCCTGCTCGCGGTGCTGTTCATCGCGACGCTCAGCATCGGCCTGGGCGCCTTCCCGCCGGCCGGCTGGGGCACGCCGAGCCAGGCGGTGCTCCCGGTCCTGGCCCTGGCGATCGGCCCGCTGGCCTATCTGGCCCGCATCGTGCACATCGAGATGCTGCGGGTCCTCGACGCGCCGTACCTGACGACCGCCCGCAGCAAGCGGCTCCCCGGCCGGCTGATCCATCTGCGGCACGCGCTGCCGAACATCGTCGCGGCCACACTGACCGCGGGCGGGGTGGTGCTGGTCGGGCTGGTCGCCGGGACGGTGCTGATCGAGACGGTGTTCACGGTCCCCGGCATCGGGTCGACGATCGTCTCGTCGATCACGGCGCGCGACTATCCGCTCATCCAGGGCGTGGTCATCGTGTACGCGCTGCTCGTCCTCGGCACGAACCTGCTCATCGATCTCGCCCTGGTGATCCTCGATCCCCGCTCGACGATCGCGGAGGCCTGATCATGACTCGACGTCTTCTCCGTACCCCGCAGGGCCTCGCCGTGCTGCTGGGCCTGACCGTCGTGGTGGCCGCCACGGTCCTCGGGCCGGCCGTGTTCGGTGATGCCGCGTCCACCCGGAACATCCCCGACCGGCAGCTGCCGGCGAGCCTCGCCCACCTGTTCGGCACCGACAACCTCGGCCGTGACCTGTTCGCCCGGGTGATCGTGGCGACCCGGCTGTCGGTGCTGCTCACCCTGGGCGCGGTCGGCATCTCGGTGGCGGGCGGGGTGACGCTCGGTGTGACCGCGGCGGTGCTGCCCCGGCCGCTCCGCCGGCTGGTCACGGCGTTCATCGACATCCTGCTGTCGTTCCCGTGGCTGCTGCTCGCGCTCTTCTTCTCGGTGATCTGGGGGACGACGGCCACCGGTGCGATGCTCGCCATCGGGTTCGCGGGCATCCCGGTCTTCGCCCGGCTCGTCGCGACGCTCGCGTCCTCGGTGGCGAACACCGACTACGTCCGCGCGGCCCGGCTGCTCGGCAGTTCGCCGGTGCGGACCGCCATGCTGCACGTGCTGCCGAACATCCTGCCGCCGCTGGTGGTGAACACCGCCGCGCACGCCTCGGTCACCCTGCTCTCGTTCGCCGCGCTGTCCTTCCTCGGCCTCGGCGTGCAGGCACCGGAGTACGACTGGGGGCGGCTGCTCAACGAGGGCGCCCGGAGCATCTACCTGGAACCGATGGCGGCGATCGGTCCGGGCATCGCGATCGTACTGACCGGTGTGCTGTTCGCGCTGCTCGGCGAACTGCTCAGCGAGGACCGTCCGCGGACCGTCCCGTCCCGCGCGGTGATCCGCGCCGGGGACGCCGCCGCACCGGACGGGGACGCCCTGGTCACCGTGACGGATCTGCGGGTCTCCTTCCCCGCCGGCGACGGCTCCCTGGTCGAGCGGGTGCACGGCGTCGACCTGACGATCCGGCCCGGCGAGGTGGTGGGTGTCGTCGGCGAGTCCGGGTCGGGCAAGTCGGTGACCGCGATGGCGATCGCCGGGCTGCTCGGCCCGGAGGCACAGGTCGCGGCCGGGCAGCTCAGCTTCGACGGCATCGACATGCGCGGCCGGTTCTCGGCGGCGCAACGCCGTCGGCTGGGCCTGGAACAGGCGATGATCTTCCAGGATCCGCTCTCCTCGCTCAATCCGTCGCTCACCGTCGGACGTCAGCTCACCGAGGTCAGCGAGGTGCACGGCGGGTTGGGCCGCGGCGCCGCCACCCGGCGGGCGCTGGAGGCGCTGGCTCTGGTCCGCATCCCGGAGCCGCTGCGGCGCATCCGGCAGCTGCCGCACGAGTTCTCCGGCGGCATGCGGCAACGGGCCATGATCGCGATGGGGCTGATGGGGTCGCCGCGCCTGATCGTCGCCGACGAGCCGACCACCGCCCTGGACGTGACCGTGCAGCGCCAGGTGCTGCACGCGCTGCACGACGCCCGGCTCCGGACCGGCGCCGCCATCCTGCTGATCTCCCACGACATCGCCCTGGTCAGCGGCTTCTGCGACCGGGTCGTGGTGATGCGCGACGGCGTCGTGGTGGAGCGCCTCGACGCGGACCGGCTGGACGAGGCGCGGCACCCGTACACCCGGGGTCTGATCGCCTGCGTGCCGGACATGACAACCGACCGGGACCGGCCCCTGCCGGTCATCGGGGTGGCAGCCGACGAGGAGGTCCCGGTGTGAGCACCCTCGAGTTCGACCACGTGACGGTCCGGTTCGGGCGCGGGCGGGCGGCGCACACCGCCGTCGACGACGCCTCGCTGACCGTGCGCTCCGGCACCACGCTGGGGCTCGTCGGCGAATCCGGTTCCGGCAAGTCGACGATGGCCCGCGTCGCGGTCGGCCTGGAACACGCCGGGCTGGGCGCCGTCCGGCTCGACGGCGTCGACCTGACCAGCCGGTCCCGGGCGGCCCGGCTCGCCCGGCGCCGCGTCCAGCTGGTGTTCCAGGATCCGCTCGCCGCGCTCGACCCGCGGATGCCGGTCGGCACCTCGGTCGCCGAGGGTCTCCTCGCCACCGGCCGCCGGTTCAGCCGCGCCGAGAAGGAGGCCCGGGTCCGGGAACTCCTCGGCCTGGTGCACATCGATCCGGGCCGGGCCGGCGAACGCCCGGCCCGGTTCTCCGGCGGTCAGCGGCAGCGGATCACCATCGCCCGGGCGCTGGCCGCGGAACCGGCGGTGCTCATCGCCGACGAGATCACCTCGGCGCTCGACGTGAGCGTCCAGGGGGTGGTCCTCAACCTGCTGCGCGAACTGCGGTCCGCCCTCGACCTGACCATGCTGTTCATCTCGCACAACCTGGCGGTCGTCCGGTACGTGAGCGACGACGTCGCCGTCATGCGGGCCGGCCGCGTCGTCGAGCAGGGCCCGGCGGACACCGTGCTGGCCGCTCCGTCCGACCCGTACACCCGGGAACTGCTGCACGCGGTTCCCGTCATGGGACAACCACTCGACCTGGCCGGGAAGGATCACTGATGCCCCGCTTCACCACGCCCGACGGCATCGCGGTGCACTACGAGACCGACGGCCCGGCATCCGGCCGGCCGCTCGTGCTGGTGCACGGCGGCGGCGCCCAGCTGATCGGCTGGCACGACGACTTCGTCGCGCTGCTCGTCGACGCCGGATTCCTCGTGGTACGCCCGGACAACCGCGACGTCGGGCTGTCCCAGCAGACCGGCGGGCCCGGTGACCTCGCGGCCACGTACGACATCGACGACATGGCGGGTGACGTCGTCGCGCTGCTGGACCACCTCGGGGTCGCCCGGGCGCATCTGACCGGCATGTCGCTGGGCGGCTACATCGTGCAGCAGGTCGCGCTCGAACACCCGGAGCGGGTCGCGAGTCTCGGGCTGATCGCGACGTCGCCGTCGAGCGCGCCGGAGTTCCTGGTCGGCGAGCACGGCGACGGGCAGCCGGTGACCACGGCGCCCGAACTGCTCGACCGGGACGCCTACATCACGATGTTCGTCGGCGGTCAGCGGCGACTCCAGTCGCCCGGATTTCCGTTCGACGCGGACGAGTCGGCGGTGCTGGCCGCCCGGTACTACGACCGGATCTACCGGCCGGACGGGCTGATCCGGCAGTGGAACGCGATGCTGCGCGGCCCGTTGGAGCGCCGCGACCGGCTGGGCGCGGTCACCGTGCCGGCCGCGATCATCCACGGCCGGCACGATCAGTTGCTGCACTGGCGGGCCGCGGTGGCCGCCGGTGAGCTGCTGCCCGGCTCCGAGGTGCACATCTACGAGGAGATGGGCCACGACGTGCCCCGCGAGCTGTGGCCGGACTTCGTCCGGGTCCTGGCCCGGGTCGCGGACCGGGCTCTACTGGCGCCGGCCGGCGCCTAACAGCCGTACCCGGCACGCGAGTTCCAGGGCGAACCGCGTGTCGGGGTCGTCCAGGTCGAGCTGGAGGACCTCACGGACCCGTTTGAGGCGGTACCCGACGGCGTTCGGGTGCAGGTTGAGCTCCCGGCCCGCGTGCGCCAGCGAGTTGCGGTGCGCGAGATAGGCCCGCAGGGTCAGGATCGACGTGTGCGCGCGCTCCGGACCGAGCGCGTCGAGCGGGAGCAGGATGTCGGCCAGCAGGCCGCGGCTCACCGGTGAGGCGTAGACGTCCAGCAGCACCCGGCGCAGGCCGGTCACGTCGGTGAGCTCCACCCCGCCGCGCCGCCCGGCCGCGATCGCCGACTCGGCGGCGAGTCGTGCCTCCGCCGCGGAGGACCGCAGGCCGTTCGCCCCGAGCTGCGGCGTGCCCAGACCCAGGGTGTACGCCCACTCCGGCCCGGCCAGGGTGCGCGCGTACTCCTGGATGCGCTCCGCCACCTCGCGCAGCCGGCGCTGGTGGTCGCCGGCGCCGTGCTCCTCGGTGCCGACCAGGATCAGGTCGTCCTGGACGAAGGCGACGTGCCACATCTCCTCCCGATCCTCGACCAGCTGCAGCGCGAAAAGCTCGATGGCGGGCTGCACGCTGCGCGGCGCCCGGGTGTCCGGGACGACCAGGTTGGTGGGGATCAGCCAGCCCGCGGCGTGCGAGAGCTGCAGGGGCAGGCCGAGCCGCGCCGCCCGGCCGGCGAACCCCTCGACCCGGGCGGACTCGGCGAGGACCAGCTCGACGATCAGGTCGGCCCGGGACCGGGTGGGCGCGAACCGGTCGCTGTTCCGGCGCTGGGCGGCCCGCGACAGCAGCGAGGCGATCACCGGCCGGGCCACCGGCACCGCCGGATCGGACTCGGACCCGGCGAGCCGCCCGATCGGCACCTCACCCACGCAGACCGCATCCGCCGCCGACCAGGCCACCGAGGGGTCCTCGACCAGGACGAGTTCGGTGCCGAGCGCCCGGTTGGCCGCCGCCAGGATCACCTCCGGTGTGCTGTCGGGGCCGGCCGCCGCCTCCACCGCCTTCTCGATCGCGTGGGTGGCCCGCATGATCGCCTCGGAGGCGCCGCCGGAGAGCAGCCGGTCGACGGAGAGCGCCAGCCCGGCCGGGTCCGCGCCGGGCGCCGCGAAGACCGGGACCCCGCCGCGGTCGGCGAGCAGCAGTGCCGTCGCGGGCAGGGTGACCTCGGTGGTGAAGACGATGCCGGCCACCTCCCGCGCGCCGGCCTGCCGCAACGCCACGTCCAGCCGGTACGGCGCCGGCGGCTCGGCACCGGGGACGATCACCAGGGTGCCGCCCGCCACCGTGTTCATCAGGTCGAGGGGCACCACGGTGACCCGGGCGACCACACGGTCGTCGACCGGACCGGCGCGGTGACCGATGCGGAGACGCTCACCCTGCTCGGCGAGATTGACGATCGTCGTTTGTGCCATCGGCACAGTATGACGCGATTCTCTGGATCATCGAACCATATGTGAGGGGTGCGACCGGTCGTAGCGTAAGGCCATGGCTCACACAGATCGGCTCTCCGCTGTCTCGGCCCCGGACGTGGCGGCCCTCGCCGCCGGCACCGCGATCTTCGGCACCGGGGGCGGTGGCGCGGTCTACACCTCCCAGGTCCTTGCCGAGGAAGCACTGCTGGCCCACGGGCCGGTCCCGCTGGTGACCGTCGACGACCTGGGCCCGGACGATCTGGTCATCCTGATGTCGGGCATCGGCGCCCCGACCGTCGGCATCGAGATGCTCTCCTCCCGCCACCAGATCGACCTGCTGGTCCGGGAGGCCGAGGCGGTCGCCGGCCGGCCCATCACCACACTGATGGCCGCCGAGATCGGCGGGAGCAACGGCGTCGCCCCGGTCGGCTGGGCCGCCCGCCTCGGCCTGAAACTCCTCGACGCCGACGCGATGGGACGGGCCTTCCCCAACGCCGCGATGGTGTCGATGAACGTCGCCGGTGTCCCCTGCGACTTCTCCGTCCTCAGCGACGTGGTCGGCAACGTGTCGGTGATCAAGACAGTCGACCTGCACTGGCTGGAACGACACGCCCGCGCCCTCACCGTCGCGAGCGGCTCCATCTGCCTCGGCGTCCACTACCCGCTGACCGCGGACACCGCGCGGGGCGCGGTCGTCGAGGGCACGGTGAGCGCCGCCGTCCGGGTCGGTCACGCGCTGCTCTCCTCGTCCGACCCGGTCGCCGCGGTCGCCGCCGAACTCGGCGGATCCATCCTGCTCACCGGCAAGGTCGTCGACCTGGACCGGCGGACCGAGGGCGGTTTCGCCCGCGGCTCGGTGACCGTCGCCGGGACCGGCACCGACGCCGGCCGGCTGCAGCGCCTGGAACTGCAGAACGAGAACCTGGTAGTGCTCGAGGACGGCGAGGTGCTCGTCAGCGTCCCCGACAACGTGACGATCATCGACGCCGAGACCGGCCACGCGATCACCACCGAGATGCTCCGGTACGGCCAGCGCGTCTCGGTCCTCGCCTGGGCCTGCGACCCGATCTGGCGCACGCCGCGCGGCCTGGAACTCGCCGGCCCCCGGGCCTTCGGCTACGACCTGCCCTACATCCCGTTCGGAGGACCCACTCGATGAGCGCCATGCGCGATCTCTCCCTCGGCGTCGACGTCGGCGGCACGAACACCGACGCCGTCGTCATCGACGGCACGGGCCGGGTGCTCGCCGCCACCAAGCAGGCGACCACCGACGACGTGACCGGCGGCATCCGAGCCGGCATCGTGGCGGTTCTCGCCGCCCTGGGCGAGGACCGGTCCCGGGTCTCCCGGGTCATGCTCGGCACCACGCACGCGACGAACGCGATCGTCGCCCGCCGGCAGCTCGACCGGGTCGCGGCGATCAGGCTGGGCGCGCCGGCCGCGACCGAGTACCCGCCGCTGCTCGGCTGGCCCCGCGGGCTGGCCGAGCTGGTGCTCGCGGGCTCCGCCATGGTCGGCGGCGGCCACATGGTCGACGGCACCCCGATCGCGCCGCTGGACCGCGACGGCATCCGGCGGTTCCTGGACGGCCTCGGCGCGTTCGACGCGGTCGCCGTCACCGGCATCTTCAGCCCGTCGTCGCCGGAGCAGGAACTCGCGGTCGCCGACCTGATCCGCGAGCACCTCGGCCCGGACGCCCGGGTGTTCCTCAGCCAGGACATCGGGCCGACCGGGCTGCTCGAACGGGAGAACGCGACGATCCTCAACGCGGCGCTCTACAGCGTGGCCCGGTCGGTGACCGAGGCGCTGGTCACCGTGGTCGCCGAGGAGGGCCTGGACGCGGTCACCTTCTTCGCGCAGAACGACGGCACGCTGATGTCGCTCGACTACGCCGCCCAGTACCCGGTGCTCACCATCGGCTCCGGGCCGGCCAACTCGATCCGGGGTGCGGCGGCGCTCTCCGGCGCCGACAACGCGATCATCATCGACGTCGGCGGCACCACCTCGGACCTGGGTGTCGTCGTCAACGGCTTCCCCCGCGAGTCCACCCTGCCCCGGGAGATCGGCGGGGTGCGGACGAACTTCCGGATGCCGGACGTACTGAGCCTGGGAATCGGCGGCGGCACCACCGTGGACCCGGCGACCGGCACCGCCGGACCGGGCTCGGTCGGGTACCGCATCGCCACCGAGGCCCTGCTGTTCGGCGGTGACACACCGACCCTCACCGACGCGGCCGCCCTCGCCGGGGCATCGATCGACGGCCGCACCCTCGGCGACTTGCCGCCGCACCTCCGGACGGCGCTGCGGACCGCCCTGGCCCAGGCCCGGGTTCGGCTGGCGGACGCGGTCGAACGGCTCTCGCTGGGCCGCGCCGACATACCCCTGGTCGTGGTCGGCGGCGGCGGGTTCCTGGTCCCCGACGACCTGCCCGGCGCCGGCCCGGTGGTGCGGCCCGCCCACGGCGACGTCGCCAACGCGGTGGGCGCCGCCATCTCGCTCGCCGGCGGCCGCGCCGACCAGATCAGCCGGCTCGACGACCGCGAGGCGGCGATCGCGCAGGCATCCGAGGCCGCCGTCGCGAAGGCGATCCAGGCCGGTGCCGACCCGCTGCAGGTCACCGTGGTCGACATCCTGGAGACGCCGGTGACATACACCGAGACCCCCACCATCAAGGTGTCGGTCAAGGCCGCCGGACCGCTGGCCCGGCTGGGCGAGCGCACCCGGGCCCGGGTCGCATGACCGGCCTCGCCGGCCTGCGCCGCGCGCTGCACGGCCATCCCGAGGTCGGGCTGGACCTGCCCCGCACCCAACGGGCGATCCTGGACGCCCTCGACGGTCTCGGCCTGGAGATCACGACCGGCCGCGGCCTGTCCTCGGTGACCGCGGTGCTGCGCGGCGGGCGGCCCGGACCGGTCGTGCTGCTGCGCTCCGACATGGACGGCCTGCCGGTCACCGAGGCGACCGGCCTGCCGTACGCGTCGGTCAACGGCGCGATGCACGCCTGCGGCCACGACCTGCACATGGCCGGCCTGGTCGGGGCGGCCCGGATCCTGGCCGGCCTGCCCGGCACGGTGGTGTTCATGTTCCAGCCGGGCGAGGAGGGCTTCGCCGGCGGCAAGCTGATGATCGAGGAAGGCGTGCTCGACGCGGCCGGCGAACGCCCGGTCGCCGCCTACGCCGTGCACGTGGACTGCGTGACGCCGGCCGGCCACGTGGTCACCCGGCCGGGGCCGATCATGTCGAGCGCCAACGCGCTGCGGGTCCGGGTGACCGGCACCGGCGGACACGCGGCGCTCCCCCAGGACTCCGTCGACCCGGTGCCGGTGGCCGCCGAGATCATCCTGGCGATCCAGTCGTTCACCGCACGCCGGATCCCGGTCTCGGACCCCGCGGTGATCTCGGTGACCCGGCTCTCCTCCGACTCGCCGGCGAGCAACGTACTGGCCACCACGGTGAGTCTGGAGGCGAACGTCCGGGCCCTGTCCCGGCAGACCCTGGCACTGATCCGTACCGAACTGCCGAAGCTGGTGACCGCGATCGGGGCGGCGCACGGCTGCACGGTCGCCACCGAGTTCGTCGAGTCGTACCCGGTCACCGTCAACGACCCGGCCGAGACCGCGCGGGTTCTCGCGCTGCTCGACGAGCGTTACGGCGACCGGGTGGTCCGGTTGCCCTTCCCGGGCATGGCTTCGGAGGATTTCGCGTACGTGCTGGACGAGGTCCCCGGCACCCTGATCTTCCTCGGTGTCCAGCCGGAAGACGGCACGTCCGGTCCGATGCACTCGGATCGTGCCGTCTTCGACGACTCCCGCCTGGACGAGCACGCCGCGCTGCTCGCCACGCTGGCCCGGCGCCGCCTGTCCTGGGCACGGTCAGCGATCATGAACTCCGGTGGGTGAAGGCACCGGCTACCAGGGTCGCGATGACGGGGGTACGCCGCAGCCCGGTCTCCGTGGCCACCAGCGGATCGCCGGCGACCACGGTCAGGTCGGCCACCGCGCCGACGGCGGGCACGGACCGGCCACCACAGGCCGCGGTGATCGCGACGTCGACCGGCAGGGCCTGCTCCGGGTGCCACGGCGCGCGCTCGTCGTCGCGGCGGTACACCGCGTCGGCGATGGCGTGCCACGGTTCGAGGGGGCTGACCGGCGCGTCCGAGCCGAGTTCGAGGCGGGCCCCCGCGTCGTGCAGCGACCGGTAGGCGAAAGCCCGGCCGGTGCGCCCGGCCCAGTGCCGGTCGGCGACGTCCCGGTCGGTGACCGCGTGCTGCGGCTGTACCGAGGCGATCACCCCGATCCGGGCGAACCGCGGCATGTCCTCGACGCCGACCAGCTGCGCGTGTTCGATCCGCCCACCGCAGCCGATCTCCTCGAACGCGTCGAGCACCTCGGTGTTGGCCCGGTCGCCGATGGCGTGCACGGCCGGCGACAGTCCGGCCGCCGACGCCTTGCGCATCAGCGCACGCAGCTCGTCCCCGCCGACCAGGCACAGTCCGTGCGAGTGGTCCGGGTAGGGGTCGGCGCACCAGGCGGTCCGGGTGTTCAGCGAACCGTCACTGACGATCTTGTACGGGCCGACGTGCACCCGCCCGCCGGTGTCTTCCAGGACGTCACCGGTGCGGCGCCCCTCGGCGATGGCCGCGTCCAGCCACGGCGTCCAGATCCCGGCGTGCACCCGGACCGGGGACAGCGCCCGCCGGCGCCAGGCGGCCAGGTTGTCGCCGTACTCCAGGTCGACCAGACCGGTCAGTCCCCGGGCGGGTAGCCGGGCGAGGGCGGCGGCCACCCACCCGTCCACCTCGGCGGCCGGCAGCAGCTCACCGACCCGGGCATTGGCCTCGATCGACTCGGTCTCGCGCAGCACCCCGGTGGGATGGCCGGCCTCGCCGATCAGGGCCAGCGCCGCGCTGCTGAACCAGGTGGTGTGCAGGTCGATGCTGCGGACCACGACCGGGACGTCGCCGAGCGCCGCGTCCAGGTGGCTCTTGTGCGGCGGCTCGTCCCACAGCGCCGGTACGAGATCCCGCCCGAAGAGGAGTCCGTTCCCGGCGGCGTGCTCGCGCAGCAGCCGGGCGGCGTGCCCGGGACCGGTGGCCGCGGCCAGGTCGACGCTGCGTTCGTGGATCACCCACTGTTCGACGTGGACGTGGGTGTCGACCAGGCCGGGCAGCACGGTCGCGTCGTCGAGCGACAGCACCGCGGCGCCGGACAGCTCACCGGCCGGTGCGACGGCCGCCACCACGCCGCCCTCGACCAGGATGTCGCGGACCGGGCCGCCCAGGCCGTACCGTCCGCCGCGCAGGATCACGGACTCGGTGCCACTCATCGGTTCTCCCTCACCAGACGCATCGCGGCCGCCAGCGCCGGGTCGGCGTGCACGTCCGCGGGATCCTCCAGGCCGCGCAGCACGCCGTCGACGTCGACGGCCGGCTTGTCCTGGCTCAACTTCACCTTCGCCTCGACCCGGTCCGGGACCAGGCGGAAACCCACCACGTGCGGGGCCAGCCGCCGGGCGTACGCGGGGACCCGCTCCAGCAGGTACGGCTCCGGGCGGGCCGACTCGAAGTGGTCCTGGGTGCGGCGCAGCACCTCGAAGGTGTCGTCCGGCCCGAGACGCACGGGACGGCCGTGCAGGTGCGCCACCACGAAGTTCCACGTCGACACGTACGGGCCGCCGGCGTACCAGCTCGCGCTGATGTACCCGTGCGGCCCCTGCACGATCAGCACCGTCTCGGCGGTGCCGAGTTCGTGCCGTTCGGCGTCGGTGACCGGCAGATGGCCCAGCACGGTGACGCCCGGGCCGGCGGCTTCGACGAGCACGGGCAGGTGGGAGACGACGAGACCGGCGGAGGTCGCGCTGGCCATCGTCACCCAGGGATGGTCCTCGACGAGACGTGCCAGGCCGGCGTCGCCGCCGGTCCAGGCGTATTCCGCATGGGTGAGCATGCGACCAGGCTAGGCGCCGGACCGGTCCCGCCGGTTGTCGTCAGATCCCGATCTCCGGGGCCGGGCTTGTCGCCGGCGACAGGGCCGTCACGGCGTCCCGCAGTTGCAGCCACATCACCAGCGTCTCGTCGCCGGCGCCGAAGTCCACACCGAACACGTCGGTCAGGCGGCGTACCCGGTAGCGGGCGGTGTTTTCGTGGATCATGAGGGCCTGCGCGGTGGCCACGATGTTCCCGAACGCCCCGAGGTACGTCAGCAGGGTCGTCGCGTAGTCGGTGCCGTGCGCCGCGTCGTGCTCCAGCACCGCCCGCACCGGCCACAGCCGCAGGTCCTCGTCGTCGGCCGGGCCGGCGCCGCGCAACGCCAGCACGACCGCGGTCCGGGTGTCCTCGATCGTCGCCACCCCGGTTCCGGACACCGCCAGCACCCGGTCGGCGAGTTCCCGGGACCGCCGTGCCCCGTCCAGTCCCCGCACCACCGGACCGAATCCGATCAGCAGTTCGACGTCGGCCGCGCGGCGGGCGGCGGTGGACAGGTCGGCGCCGAGCTTGCGCAGCCGCGCCGCCAGCCGCTCGTGGGCCGGCCGGCCCTCGGGGCGACCGGACGTCGGCAGCAGAAGCAGCAGGTCACCGCCGTCGAGTACGGAGACCGCCCCGGCATGCCAGTACTCGCCGTGCAGCGCCACCAGGTCGGCGACCCGGGCCGCCGCGACGGCCCGCAACTGCGTCCCGGGCGCGGGCCGGACGACGGCGAGTACCACCGCCCCGTCGACCGGCAGGGCCATCGCCGCCGACGCCGCACCGGCGTCGAGGGTCCCGGCGAGCAGCCCGCGCAGCGCCTCCCCGCGCCGGGCCCGCCCCGGATCCGGTGAGCCGCGCAGACTCAGCAGGTGCAGCGCCGTGGTGCGGGCCGCGTCCAGCAGCACCCGGTCGGCGTCGTCGACCAGCTGCGGCCGGTCGCACAGCACGAAGATGACGCCGAGCACCTGGTGCCCGGCGCGGACCGCAATCGCCATCCGCGACGCGTACGCGGGATGCGAACTCTCGAACAGCACCGGCCCCGGCGCGTGCAGGATCGCCTGGTACTCCACCGCGTTGCCGGGCCGGTCCGGGGTCTGCCGGCCGAGGATGGCCAGCCGGCGGATCTCGTCGATCTCCTGACCCGGCAGGTTCGAGTACGCCATGATCCGCCCGGACGTCTCCTCGATCGTCACCGGTCCGCCGAGGGAGGCGGCGATCGCGTTGGCCAGGCTGAACAGGTCACCGCGGGTCGCGCCGGCGGCCGTCTCGCCGACCGTGGCGCCGGCCAGCCGGGCGGCGGTGAGCAGTGCGTCGAGGTGCCGCCAGGCCATCTCGTCCGGGGTGCACAGCAGGGTCAGCCCACGATCGCGGGCCACCTCGGCGGCGGTGCCGAGATCCTGCCCCCAGGACTTGAGGACGATCACCCGGCCGCCCTCGTCGGCCAGCCGGTGCAGGCACGAGCGGAGCCCGGACTCGCCGAGGTTGCTGCCGGTGAGCAGCACGACGGCGTCACCGGCGTCCTGCAGGGGTTCGCCCGGCCCGTACACCAGGGGTTCCCCGACCGGCCGGTCCAGCAGGTCGTCGCCGCCCGCGACCAGGCGCAGCGCGAACGGCCCGAGGGTCGCCAGCAGCCGGCGCAGTGTGACCGGGCGTGCGGCGTCGGCCGACGCCGGCAGGATCGTCGTCGACTTGGCGACCACCTCCGCCGGCCTCACCGGCACACCGTATCGCCGTCGCCCAGCCGCCTCCGGTGGTGTCCCACCCCACGGCCGCGGCGCCGGACCTCCCGCATCCGTGCCATTCCGTCCGAACGTCGCGGCGATACGGACCCGTCCCAGCGTAGAAATTGCCGTACGCACGGCCTACAGTGTGCGAACCGAGCTACCTAGGAGGGTGCAGTGGCGGACCTGCCACCAGCGCAGCCCGATCCGGCGGAGACCACTCCCCCGGATGCGGACCACGACGTTCCCGCCACCCCGGCACCGGCGCCCCAGCTGCTGGTCATGCCCCCTACCGACGCGATCCCGTCGATGGTCTGGCCGGGGGCGGAGGGCGAGACGGCGTGGGCGATCCCGGTCCAGATCCCCTCCGGGACGCGGGGCTATGCCCTGTTCGTGCCGATGGTTCCGGTCCAGTCGGCGGTTGCTTCCCCACCCGCGAAGCAGCCCGCACAGCCACCCGCGAAGCAGCCCGCACAGCCGCCCGAGAAGCCGGCCGCGAAGCTGCCCGCACAGCCGCCCGAGAAGCCGGCCGCGACGCCGGCCGTCAAGGAACCCGCGGAGCAGCCTGCGAAGCCCGCAGCCAGGCCGACTGTCACCGCCCCGGCGGTGACAGCGACTCCGGCAACGGCACCGACGCCGGCCCCCGAGCCGGAGTCCGCGCCTGCGCCGAAAGCGGCGGCTCCGGTGTCGCGCCCGCAACCGGCACCGCACCAACGGCCGCACCCGCCGGCCGCCCAACGCCCGGTCCGCCCGTTCGGCATGTACGAGCAGCCGCCGTCCACCTGGCAGACGTTCCGCAAGAAGAACTGGCCCGGCCCGAAGGACGCCCAGGGCTGGGCCGTCCCGGCCGGGGTGCTCGCCGGTGCCCTCGGCTTCCTGATCTTCCTGCCGCTGGACCGGGTCGGTATCGGCTGGTTCCTCGGCTGGCTGGTGCTCACCCTCGGCGTCGGGTTCGCGGTCCGCACCGCGAAGGACCTGCCGCGCACCGAGCGGCTGATCCGGTCCGGCTGGGCCGCGGCCGCGCTCGCCCTGCTGCTCGTCCCGGCGTTCCGCAACGCGTGGTGGCTGGTCACGTTCAGCGTGCTCGGCGCGATCGGCTGCACCGCGCTGGCGATCGTCGGCGGCCGGCAGGTCCGGTCGATCCTGTTCAGCCTGTTCGCCGCGCCGTGGGCGGCGTTCGCCGGCATCCCGTGGGTCCGCCGGCACTTCCGGGAGGGCCGCAACCCGGGGATCACCGGGCGGATCCTCTTCTCGGTCGCGCTCACCGTCGTGGTGCTGTTCGTCTTCGGCGCGCTGCTCTCCTCCGCCGACGTCGCGTTCTCCGCGCTGCTCGACGACGCCGTCCCGGACTTCGACATCGGCTCGATCTTCCAGTGGATCATCCTGGCGGTGGCGGGTGCCCTGCTCGCCGTCTCCGGCATCTACACGCTGAGCGCCCCGCCCACGACGTCGAGTCTGGACACCGAGGGTAAGGGCCGGTTCGGTCTGCTCGAGTGGGCGCCGGCCGGCGCCGCGCTGGTACTGCTCTTCGGCGGTTTCGTCGCGGTCCAGTTCACCGTGCTGTTCGGCGGGAGCCGGCACGTGCTGGAGACCGCCGGGCTCAGCTACTCGCAGTACGCCCGGAGCGGGTTCTGGCAGCTGGTCGCGGTCACGCTGTTGTCGCTGGCGCTGATCGCGGGACTGGCTCGCTGGGCGAAGCGGGACCAGCAGGGTGAACGGGTCCTTCTGCGCGTACTCCTCGGTCTGCTCTGTGGTCTGAGTGTCGTGATCGTGGCTTCCGCCCTGTCCCGGATGTGGGAGTACCAGCGGGTCTACAGCTTCACCGGTGAGCGGATCTTCGTGATGGCCTCCGAGATGCTGCTCGGTGTGGTCTTCGTGCTGATCGCGCTCGCCGGGATCACGTGGCGCGGCAAGTGGATCCCGAGCACCACCGTCGGGCTCGCCGTGCTGATGCTGCTCGGTCTCGCCGTCCTCGACCCGGAGGGCTACGTGGCCAGCCGTAACGCGGCCCGTTACGAGGGCTCCGGCAAGATCGACGCCTGGTATCTGCGGGCGCTCTCCGCCGACGCGACCCCGGCTCTGGCGGAGCTGCCCGATCCGGTACGCCGGTGCACGCTCAGCTGGATCGCCGAGGATCTGTTGGAACCCGACCCCTGGTACGCGTGGAACCTCGGCCGGGAACAGGCCCGCGACGTCATCAAGGAGCTGGGTCCGGCCGCTATCGGCAATCACAAGGACTGTCGCGCCGCCGACCAGTTCGATCTGCCCAAGACCGGTCGATGACCGACGGTGCTCCGGTGGGACACCACCGGAGCACCGTCATCCGGTCGAGTCTCGGGCTCCCGGATGGCAGGGTGTGCCCATGATCGTTCCCACCTACTTCGGCATCCGTGATTACCTGTGGGCGGTGCTCCCGGAGTGCCGGGAGCACCTGCTGCAGACGCAGAACGAATGGCTGGACTACGACAGCGGCGACGACGGCGGTATCAGCGCCTACTCGTACCTCTCCGGCGCCTACATGCACCCGGTGATGGAGGCGGCCTCCGAACGCGGTGACGTTCCGGTGGTACGCCGCGGGATCGCGGTCATGGAGGACATGCTGGCGCGCGGCGACGATCTCCTGCAGGACCCGCTGACGATCCGGGTCCTGCACCGGCTCACCGGCACGCCCGCCCTGATCGGCATGCTGCGCCGCTTCGCCGGCCCGCTGGTCCGGCGGGACATGGCCGGGATGACCCGGGACCCCTCGTGGCTGGAGCCGGGCGAGCTGGTCGACACGCTGGTGCTCCCCGACTCGGGGCTGGCGCCCGACGAGGTCCGGGCGGCCCGGTCGGTGCTCTGGGAGGCGGCCCCGATGCTGCGGACGTACCTGCTCACCACGGAACACGACCTGGTGCGGGAGACCGGTTCCCTGAGCACGATGACGGCGGACCGCTACATCCTCGACAGCTTCGCGGGCGGTCTCCTCCCCTGGGCCCGGGACTACTGGGGGTACGGCAACCCGGACTACGCGGACGGTCTGCTGCCCGCGGCGGAGGCGATGCTGACCTCCCCCGTCCTGGC
The DNA here is from genome assembly GCF_000962825.1 of Actinoplanes rectilineatus. Taxonomy (GTDB): domain Bacteria; phylum Actinomycetota; class Actinomycetes; order Mycobacteriales; family Micromonosporaceae; genus Actinoplanes; species Actinoplanes rectilineatus. The sequence goes on along the minus strand of NZ_JZKF01000002.1, from coordinate 99,945 downwards.
GGCCGCGCTGCGGCGGTGCGCCGGCGCGGTGGCCGCGGAGGCGGAACTGCTCGCCGCCGTCGTCCCGCCGGACGACCTGCCGGACGACGGGGAACGCAGCCGGGTGGCGGCGACCGCGGCCCGCCTCCTGCAGATCACCCGCTGACCCGCCGCCACCCGCAACGGAGCTGCCCGGTGGGATCGTTGAGGGGAGGCCCGCCGGAGCAAGGGCAGGGTCGCGGCACGTTTACCGGATGCCGAGGGGGCCGCCGTAGGATGCCCGGATGCTCATCGGCCGCCGGCAGACGCTGCGCAGCCTGTCGGACCTGCTCGACGGTACGGGCGCCGCAGCCGTGCTGACCGGCCTCCCCGGCGCCGGCAAGACCGCTGTCCTCGACGCGGTCCGGGCGGCGCGCGGCCGGGCCCTGCACACCACCGGCGTGGTGAGCGACAGTCGTCTTCCGTACGCGGTGCTCGCCGGTCTCGTCACCGACGAACGCCTGCTGGCCGACATCGTGGACGATCCGCCGCATCCGTTGCGCCTGCGGCTCGACGTGCTGTCGTGGCTGGAGGCCGAGGCCGAGGCCGGTCCGCTGGTGATCGTCCTTGACGACGCCCAGTGGGCCGACGACACCTCGCTGTCCGTCCTGGGGTTCCTGGCCCGGCGGCTGTCCGGCACGGGGGTGTCGTTCCTCGCCGCCTGCCGGGACGGCGAGGTCCCGCCCGCTCTGGCCGGCCTGCCCACCGTCGCGCTCGCCCCACTGGACGAGCAGGACGCGGCCCGTCTGCTGGAGCAGGCCGGGGTGCGGCTGCCGGGCACCGCCCTGCCCCGGCTCCTGGACCGGGCCGCCGGCAACCCGCTGGCCCTGCTGGAGCTGGGCCGGGCAGCGGCCGCCGACGCCGAGCCGACCAGCGTCGAGCTGGCCTTCGCCGACCGTCTCCGGGTGCTGCCGGACGGCACCCGGCAGGCCCTGCTGCTGGCAGCGGCCGGGGACGGCGATCTGCGGACGGTCGGGCGGGTGCTCGCGCCGGAGGTTCTGCTGGAACGGCTCGCTCCGGCCGAAGCGGCCGGCCTGGTCGTGATCGCCGGCCGGACGGTGCGGTTCCAGCACCCGCTGGCCCGGTCCGCCGCCTACCAGCTGGGCACCGCCCAGGACCGGGTCCGCGCGCACCGGCAGCTCGCCGACGCCTACCGGGACGACCCGGACCGCCGGGTGTGGCATCTGGCCGAGGCCACCGTCGTCACGGACGAGACGGTCGCGGCCGCGCTGGCGGAGGTCGCCGACCGGGCGGAGCGGCGGGGGGCGTACGCCGAGGCCGTCCGGCTGCTGATCCGGTCGGCCGAGCTCAGCCCGGACCGTGACGACCGGGAGCGGCGGGTCCTGCGGGCGAGCTGGATGGCGGCCGGTGGCGGCGCCTTCGAGTGGATCATCCAGTTGGCCGGGCCGCTGAGCCACACCGCCCGGACCGCGACGACCCGTGCGGTGGCCGCGCATCTGGTCGCGTACGCGATCTCGCAGACCAACCGGCAGCGCGACGCCTGGCGGGCGGTGCTCGACGCGCTGCGGGTGCTGCTCGACGAGGACCCCGGCTGGGGCTGGAACTCGCTCACCACGCTGGCGGTGCTGGCCTACCGCCGCGGTGCCGACGAGTCCGTCGTCCGGCAGTGGATGGAACGCTACGACGCGATCACCGAGCGGCACACCGAGGCCGTCGCCGCCGCCCGGGCCTGGATCCGGGTGGGCGCCGACCCGCTGAGCCGGCCGCTCGACGTCCTCGACCTGGTCCGCACCGCGCCGACGCCGGACGGGGCACCGACCTGGGTGGCCAGTGTCGAGATGATGCTGGGCGCCGCGGCCTGGCTGCTCGACGACTCCCGGACCGCCCTGACCCGGCTGGGCCGGGCGATCGCGTTGATGCGCCAGGGCGGGCCGGCCAACATGACCAACGTGCTGATGGCGCTGGCCCAGGTGCAGCTCGACGTCGGGGACTTCGACGCGGCCGAGCAGACCGGCCGGGTGATGGTCGATCTGGCCGGCACCGTGCGGCACGCGTTCGCCGGCGAGCACGGTCACGGGGTGGGTGCGCGGGTCGCCGCCGTCCGCGGGCAGATCGCTCTCGCTCGTACGATGGAGAAGAAGGCGCAGCTCACCGCCGAGACCACCGAGTTCCGGGTGCCGACGGTGACCGACCTGGTCACCAGCGCCTATCTCGCGTTCGCCGAGCGGGACGCGCAGCGGGCGTGGGAGGCGCTGCGCCCGCTCTTCGGCCCGGACGGCGAGCCGTTTCACCCGCACATGTCGTACCGGGAGCTGGGTTTCTACGTCGTCACCGGGGTACGGGCCGGGGTCGGCGACCAGCTGCGGCCGGTCGTCGCGCTCGCCGGAGAACGGCTGGCCGGTGCCGGTCCCCGGCTGCGCCTGCAGCTGGCCCGGGCGCGGGCGCAGCTCGCCGGGGACGACGCCGAGCCGCTGCACCTGGCCGCGACCACCGATCCGGCCGCCGCCGAGTGGCCGTTCGAACTCGCCTGCGCCCAGCTGGAGTACGGCGCCTGGCTGCGCCGCCGCCAACGGTCGCGGGACGCTCGCGCCGCGTTGTCATCGGCCTCCGCCGCTTTCGTACGCATGGGAGCACTCCCGTGGGCTGATTTCGCCGCCACCGAGCTGCGGGCGGCGGGGGTCACCGCGCCCGGGGTGGTGCCGTCGGCCTGGTCGAGCCTGACCGGCCAGGAACGCGAGGTCGTCCGGCTGGCCGCCACCGGGATGACGAACCGGGAGATCGGCGCCTCCCTGTTCCTGTCCGCCCGCACGGTGTCGACCCACCTGTACAAGGCGTATCCGAAACTGGGTGTCACGTCCCGTGCCCAGTTGCGGGATCTGGTGCCCCCGGACCGGTAGATACGTCACGCGACGTATGCCGCTCGCCGGGGTCGCCTCCCTAAGCTTCCGCCGTGATGAAGACGGACATTCCCGGCGGGTTTCTCACCCTGACCGGTCGCTCCGGTGCAGGCCCGCGGTCGCCGGGATCGCTCCCGCCACCGCGGCCGCCCATCGGCGGTAACCGGGCGCCGAGGGGTGGAACCCGTCGGCCGCGAAGTACTCGGGGACGAACGGCAGCAGCAGTTCGCCGTCCACCCAGGTCACCGACGGGCGTTCGGCACAGACCTGCCGCGCGGCCCGGTCCAGGACGACCGCCCGCCGCGCCAGGTGCCGGCCGAGGATCCGGGGCATGCACGGCAGGTGATCGAAGGGCGGGATCCCGGCCACCATCACCTGCTCGGCACGGCGGGCCAGGTCGTCGACGATGACGCCCAGGTGCTCGGCCCACTCCTGGGGCGGCCGGTCGCCGAGCACGTCGTTGGGGCCGGCGAGGAGCACCGCGACGTCGGCCCGTTCGACGATCAGCGGCAGGATCCGGTGCCGGATGCGGCGCGACGTGGCGCCGTACCGGCCGACCGCGCTCCAGGCCACCGGCCGGCCGGTGCGCTCGGCGAGGTCACGGGCCAGCGAGCCGCCGAAACCCTCGTCGTGGGTGGCCACGCCGTACCCGGCGGCCACCGAGTCACCCAGCACGACCACCCGGAGCGGGCGCAGGTCGTCCCGGCCCGGGACGACGCCCGACGCCGGGCCGTCAGCCACCGGGATCGCCACCGTGCGGTGGCGCTTCCACATCGCCTGGACGGCGACCACCGGCAGGAGCACTGAACTCATGAATTCGCCTATCGCCTCTCGTCCCGCGACCGCGGGACCGGATGCCGGGCCGGCCGGTGCCGGCACCGGCCACGACAGGCGCCCACCCTGCCCGCGGCAGCGGCATCGACATCAGCTCTCCCCGGACGGGAGACCCCATGATGTGAGCGGGCACTTGACGGAAACTTGGCCCGGACCACCGCACCCGGCGGTCGGCGTCCGCATGCTGGGGCCGATCGAGGCCGAGGTCGGCGGCCGGCCGGTGGACCTCGGGCGGCGCCAGCAGCGGGCCTTCCTGGGGATCCTGCTCGCCGCCCGGGGCACGGCGGTGTCGACCGACCGGCTGGTCGAGGACCTGTGGCGGGGCCGCCCGCCGGCCCGGCCGGTCGTGTCGCTGCAGACCTACGTGTCCAACCTGCGGCGGGTGCTGGAACCCCGCCGGCCCCGGCGCGGACCGGCGTCCGTCCTGGTGCGCCGGGCCACCGGTTACGCGGTACGCCTGCCGGAGGAGGCGGTGGACGCCTGGCGCTTCGAACAGTCGCTGACCCGGGCCCGCGCACTGCCGGCCGAGCAGGCCCGCCCGGAGCTGACCGGCATCCTGCGCTGGTGGCGTGGGCCGGTCTTCGGCGAGGCCCGCGACGAACCCTGGGCCGCCCCGGAGGCGACCCGGCTCGACGAGTTGCACCTGCTCGCCCGCGAACACGCGATCCGGGCCGCGCTGCGGATCGGCGAGCACACCGAGGCGCTGCTGGAGGCGCGGCAGCTGGTCCACGACGAGCCGCTGCGCACCGAGGGCTGCCGCCTGGCCGCGCTCGCGCTGTGGGCCGCCGGGCGGGAACCCGACGCGCTCGACGTGCTGCGCCGGCACCGCCACCTGATCGGCGACGAGCTCGGCCTCGACCCGGCTCCGGTCCTGACCACGTTGGAACAGGCGATCCTGAGCCAGCGCCGGGAGGTGCTGCGGGCCGGGACCGGCGGGCACCGGACGCGGCCGGCGCAGCTGCCGTCCCGGCCGGCCGTCTTCACCGGACGGCAGCGGGAACAGGACGAACTGACCGCCCTGGTCCGGGCGTCGGCCGGCACGGTGCCGGTCGCGGTGATCACCGGAATGGGCGGTGTGGGCAAGACGGCGCTCGCGGTCCACTGGGCCCACGAGCACCGGGACGACTTCCCGGACGGGCAGCTCCATCTCGACCTGCGCGGATTCGATCCGGCCGCCGAACCGGTGCCGGCCGCGGACGCGCTCCGCAGCATGCTCACCGCTCTCGGCACCCCGGCCGGCGCGTTGCCGTCCGGCATCCCCGACCGGGCCGCACTGCTGCGCAGCCTGCTGACCGGGCAACGAGTGCTGATCGTCCTGGACAACGCCCGCGACGCCGCCCAGGTCCGGGACCTGATCCCCGGGGGTGCCGGCTGCGCGGTGCTGATCACCAGCCGGGTCCTGCTCACCGACCTGGTGACCACGCATCACGCGTACCCGGTCGGCCTGGCTCCGCTGGCCGCCGTGGATGCCCACGACCAGCTGACCCGGCGGATCGGCGGGACGCGGGCCGCCGCCGATCCCGGCGCGACGCGGGCGATCGTCGCCGCCTGCGACGGTCTGCCGCTGGCCCTGGCCGTGGTCGCCGCCCGGATCGCCGCCAACCCCTCGTTCCCGCTGGCCGCCATCGCCCGGGAGCTGACCGGCGCGGGCCGCCTCGACGCGTTCGCGGCGGCCGGTGTCAGCCGCGATCCGCGTACCGTCCTCTCCTGGTCCTACCGGCATCTGCCGGACGCCACGGCCACGCTGTTCCGCCACCTCGCCCTGCACCCCGGACCGGACGTCACGGTGGCCGCCGCGGCCGGCTTGTCCGCCACCGCTCCGGACATCGTCCGGCGCTCGCTGCACCAGCTCGTCGCCGCGCACCTGATCCGCGAGCACCGGCCGGGCCGGTTCCGGTTCCACGACCTGCTGCGCGCGTACGCGACCGAGCTCGCCGACCGCCACGACGCCCCGGCCGTCCGGGAGCTGGTCGTCCGGCGCGCGGTCGACCACTACCGGGACTCGGCGCTGGTGGCGTCCGCGGTGCTGGTCCCCCGGGGCGGCCCGCTTCCGCCACCGATCGCCGTGGCCGAGGCGCTCGCCTGGTTCGACGCCGAGTGCCCGAACCTGCTCGCGGCCCTGAGCGTCGCCGTCCGGCAGGGTGACCGGGTGTCCTGCCGGCAGCTCGCCCGGGCGCTCGCCCCGTACCTGCGGGACCGCCTCCACCGCATTCAGTGAAGTTTGTTGACGATTAGGCATCGACGGACGAGAATTCCCTTCGAGAGCGCTCTCTTTCGCCCATCCCCAGCACCGCGCGGTTCCGCACGCCCGGGCCCCGGCCGGACGTGACCGCGCGTGCGTGAAAGGACCTCTCGATGCCAGGTGCACTCGTCCGAGCCCTCGCCGTCGGCGCGGCGGCACTCACCACCGTCGCCCTGACCCCCGTCGCCGGTCACGCCGGTCCACAACCGGCCCCCGCACCGGCCGCGGCGCCCGCCGGGCTCGGCCTGGACCCCGGGATGGTGGCCGCCCTGCGCCGCGACCTCGGGCTCGACGACCGGCAGATCGCCCAGCGGCTCGCCGTCGAAGCCGCAGCGCCCGTCGTCGAACAGCGGCTGCGCGCGGCGCTGGGCGACCGGTTCGCCGGCGCGTGGATCCCGGCCGGCGCGACGCGCCTCACCGTCGCGATCACCGACAAGAACCAGGCAGCGAGGGTACGCGCCGAAGGCGCCGTCCCCGCGATCGTCCAGCGTGGCGGCGACGCCCTCGACGCTGACCTGGCGAGACTCGACCGCAACGGCGACGCGGCACCGGACGCCGTCCGCGGTTGGTCCGTCGACCCCGCCACGAACAGCGTCGTCGTCACCACGAAACCCGGCACCGAGGCCGCGGCCCGCCGGTTCGCCGCCGCCAGTGGCGCCGCGGCCGTCACGGTCCGCACCGCCGCGGCCCAGCCGGTGCCGATGTACGACACCCGCGGCGGCGACCAGTACGTGATCAACGGCAACACCCTGTGCTCCGTCGGGTTCTCGGTCGCGGGCGGGTTCGTCACCGCCGGCCACTGCGGCGGCGCGGGCAGCCCGACCCTCGGCTACAACAACGTGGCGCAGGGGACGTTCGCCGGCTCCAGCTTCCCCGGCAACGACTACGCCTGGGTGCGGACCAACGGCAACTGGACGTCCCAGCCGTGGGTGAACAACTACAGCGGCGGCAACGTGACCGTCGCGGGCTCGACCGAGGCGGCGATCGGCAGCTCGATCTGCCGGTCCGGGCGCACCACCGGCTGGCGCTGCGGCACCCTGCTCGGCAAGAACGAGACGATCAACTACGCGCAGGGCTCGGTCTCCGGCCTGAGCCGCAGCAACGCGTGTGCCCAGCCCGGCGACTCCGGCGGATCGTGGATCTCCGGCAACCAGGCGCAGGGCGTCACCTCGGGCGGCACCGGCGACTGCACCTCGGGCGGCACGATGTGGTTCCAGCCGGTCAACGAGATCCTCTCGGTTTACGGACTGTCGCTGACCACCACCGGCAACGCCGGCACCGCGATCGTCAGCAACTGGAACAACAAGTGCGTCGACGTGCCGAACAGCAACTTCTCCGACGGCGTGCGGGTGCAGATGTGGAACTGCAACGGCACCGGCGCGCAGCGCTGGGAGGCGACCGGCGGCACCCTGCGGACCGGCAACAACATGTGCCTGGACGTGGCGTGGGGCTCGACGGCGAACGGCGCCGCCATCCAGATCGCCACGTGCAGCGGCAACCCGGCCCAGCAGTGGGTGCTCAGCGCCGCCGGTGACCTGGTGAACCCGCAGGCCAACAAGTGCATCGACATCGACGCCTGGAACGGCGACGACGGCGCCGTGCTGGTGCTGTGGGAGTGCGCCGGAACCCTGAACCAGAAGTGGCGTCGCGGCTGACAGCCCCCGGCCGCCGGCCGGGTGGTCGCACCACCCGGCCGGCCGCCGTCTCCGCCGTCAGCTGTTGCGCGGCGCGGTGAGGTGCGGGGCGGGCAGGTCCAGACCGGCCGCGCCGAGCACCTCGTCGGCCTCCACCTCGGCCAGGGTGAGGTCGACCCGCCGGGCCCGGGGCAGTGCCCACCCGACGGTGACCGCGGCGACCGCGGCCAGGACGGCACCGGCCACGAACACGGTCACGAACTGCGCCTCGTGCGGCAGCGGCAGCGGTCCCGGGATCGGGTTGCGGGTCATCATCGTGACCACGAACGCGGTGCCCAGGGACATCCCGACCGAACGGGCGATCGAGTTGACGCTGTTGGCGATGCCGGTCTCGGCGGGTTCGACGTGCGCGATGATCAGGGCGGGCAGGGCGGCGTACCCGATGGTGACCGCGGTGTTGACCACCAGCGCGCCGACGATGACCTCCCAGGTGGCGTCGTGCAGCACGGCGAGCATGGTGAAGCCGGCGCCGGCCATCACCGCGGCGACCACCAGGGTGACCTTGGCGCCGAAGCGGACCACCAGCCGGCCGCCGAGCGGGGCGGTGACCACGCCACTGGCGGTGCCGGGCAGCAGGTAGACCAGGCTGGCGGTGAGCACCGAGGCGCCGAAGCCGTAACCGGCCACCTCGGGCGGGGTCTGCACCAGGGTGGAGACGGCGAGGAAGACGGCGAACATCGAGAAGCCGAGGAACAGTCCGGCGGCGTTCGCCACCACGATCGGCCGGTGGGTGAGCATCCGGGTGCTGACCAGCGGGTGCGCGGTCCGGCGCTCGAACAGCACGAACGCGGTCAGCACGACGACCGCGGCGGCCAGCAGGCCGAGCACCCGGGCCGAGCCCCAGCCCCAGCCGTTGCCCTGGGCCAGTGGCAGGAGCAGCAGGACGAGGCCGAGACCGAGCAGTCCGGCGCCGGCCCAGTCCAGGCCACCGGTGGCGGCGCCGGCCCGGCGCGGCAGCATCCAGACACCGGCCAGTCCGATCACGGTCAGCGCGGTGGCCAGCCAGAACAGGCGGTGGTAGTCGCCGCCGTCGCGCATCAGCAGGCCGGTGACCGCCAGGCCGAAGCCGGCGCCGACCGAGAGCATGCCGCTGACCAGGGCCATCGCGCCGGTCAGACGGTGCGGCGGGAGTTCGTCGCGGAGCACGCCGATGGCCAGCGGGAACAGTCCGAAACTGGCGGCCTGGGCGACCCGGGCGAGCAGGAGCAGCGGCAGGCTGGAGGTGGTGGCGGCGAGCACCGAGCCGAGCAGCACCACGGTCAGCACGCCGAGCATCACGGGGCGGCGGCCGTGCAGATCGCCGAGGCGCCCGAGCATCGGGGTGAGCACGGCGGCGGCGAGCAGGTTGGCGGTGACCACCCAGCTCGCCGCGCTGGTGGAGACGTCCAGGTCGGCCCGGATGTCGGCGACGACCGGGACGACCAGCGTCTGCAGCGCGGAGACGAGCAGCACCGCGTAACAGGCGATGGGTAACGCGGCACGGGTTTTCAGGGGCATGACCCTCAACGTAGACGCGCCGCCAAGCATTTTCAACACGGAGTCAAAAATCAGAGGCGTGACGTCAATTCCATTTGATGGTCTGTAGAGTCGACGGCGTGTCAGCCATCAAGAGCCGTCGGGCCCCCACGAAGGGCGACCAGCGGGAACAGGCCCTGGTCGACGCCGCCCGCACCGTCTTCCGCGACAGACCGATCAGCCAGGTCACCATCGACGAGCTGGCCGGCGCCGCCGGGATCACCCGGTCCGGGTTCTACTTCTACTTCGAGTCCAAACAGGCGCTGCTGGCCGCGCTGGTCAGCCAGCGGATAGCCGAGGCCGACCTGGAGATGGCCGAGTGGCTCGAGTCGGAGGGGGCCGACCGCGGCGCACTGCGCCGGGCCCTCGCCTCCGGACTGGCCCGGTGGAAGATCGACGGCCGCTGGCTGCGCGAGGCGTTCGTCGCCCCGGACCCCGGCCCCGACGTGACCCAGGTCCGCGACCAGCTCCTCGACAAGGGCTGCTCTCAGTTCAGCAAGCGCATCGAGGTCGACGCACGGGCCGGCCTGACCGTCGGCGGGCCGCCCGACCTGCTCGCCAAGATGGTCGTCCACCTGCGCAGCGCGATGTTCGCCGACGCTTATGCCGACCCGGACGCCCACGACGAGGACGAACTCCTCGACACCCTCACCGACGCGATCCTGCGCCTGATCTACGGCATCAGTCCCGCCCGCTGAAAGGCCTCGCCCGCTGAAGGCCCTGGCCGATGAAAGGCACTGACCAGTGAGAGGCCCCGGCCACTGAACCGTCCCGGCCGGGGCCTACGCCTGGTCGGCGATGGCCTCGCGCAGGGCGGTCCGGCCGGTGATGCCGAGCTTGGGATAGATCCGGTACAGGTGGGTGCCGACCGTCCGGTGCGACAGGAACAGCTGGTCGGCGATCTCCTTGTTCGTCAGGCCGCGCGCCGCGAGCCGGGCGATCTGCAGTTCCTGTGTGGTCAGCACCGCCGTCGGCAGCTCCGCCGGTGCCGTCGCCGCGACACCGGCGGCGGCCAGCTCGCTCTCCGCCCGGTCGGCCCAGGGCTGCGCGCCCGCCGCACGGAACGCCGCGGACGCCCCGTTCAGGGCGGTCCGCGCCGCGCCGATCCGGCGCTGCCGGCGCAGCCACTCGCCGTACACCAGACGGGTCCGGGCGACCTGCAGCGGATAGTCGCCCGCGCCCGGCACCTCGAGGGCCGCGGTGAACAGCCCCTCGTCCTCGGTCAGCAGCGCCTCGGCGCGCAGCAGGAGCATCCGGACCAGCGGGCTGTCGAACGACCCGGCGAACCGGCGGGCGGCGGCCAGCCGCTCGCCGAACTGCTCGGCGTACCCACCGCGGCACGCCGCCTCGGCCAGGTCCGCGATCGCGAAGAGACCCAGGCCCGCCACGTCGCTGACCGCGCCGAGATGGACGTACGCGTTGAAGTGCCGGCCCGCGCCCAGGTCGGCCAGGCCCGCGCTCCAGCGCTGCCACAGGGTGATGTCGATCCGGGCCGACGAGCCGAGGGACCGGCTGCGGTCGAGGGCTGCGGCGAGTCCCGCGGAGTCGCCGCGCCAGGCGTGCAGGTGCGCGACGACCGCGTCGGCGAGCGCGATGAGCAGCCGCTCGTCGAGGTCCTCGGCGAGCCGGCGGCCCTCCTCGGCGACGGCCAGCGCCTCGCTCAGCCGGCCCTGGGCGGCGAGGGCGCGGCCCAGGGTGACCGCGGCGGTGGCGAGGTCACCGACCTGGCCGTCGGCACGGGCCCGGTCGACCGCGGACCGGTGGAACCCGGCGGCGGTGACCCAGTCGTGGGCCGGTTCGGCGCCGAGTCCGAGGCTGAGCGCCTCCAGCGGATGCGCCGGTGGCGGCGTGTCCCGCAGCCGGGCCAGGGCGGCCTGGCCGTGCCGGGCCGGGTCGAGCAGCGCCCGGATCGCGGCGGTGTGCGGCAGGTCGGCGTCCGGCGCGACCGCGTCCAGGTCGGCCAGCACCCGACGGCGTACGCCATCGCTCGCGGCGTGGGCCGAGCAGAGGATCGCGGTGTTCATCAGCAGGGCGAGCGGCACGCCGGTCTCGGCCGGCGACGGGCCCGCGGCGGCCGCCGCCCGCGCGATCGAGCCGAGGTCCAACGGGTCCCGGATGATCACCCCGGTGGTGAGGGCGAGGACGTTCTGGGTCAGGCCGGTCCGGGCCAGCACGACCGGGTCCGCGGAGCTCTGGGCCGCCGACGCCGCCAGGTCCTGGGCGGTGGCGTTGAAGCCGGCCTGCCGGGCGGCCTCGGCGGCGCGTGCCAGCCGGGATGCCCGGTGTTCGCCGTCCCCGGACAGCTCGGCGGCCCGGCGCCAGGACCGCATCGCCGAGCCGACGTCGCCCCGGGCCATCAGGGTGGTCGCCGCGCGGTCCAGGTCCGCGGCGATCCGCTCGTCGACGCCGGTGGTGGCGGCCGACCGGTGCCAGGCGGCGCGCGGCTGGTCGGCGAGGCTGTCGGCGAGGGTCCGGTGGGCGGCGGTCCGCAGGGCCGGGCCGGCCGCCGCGTAGACCGCGGAACGGATCAGCGGGTGCCGGAACCGGATCTCGTCACCGACCGCGCTGATCAGGCCGGCCTGCTCGGCCGGGGCCAGGGCGTCGAGTCCCAGGCCCCGCCGACCGGCCGCGGCCGCCAGCTCACCGAGTGCCGGCTCGGTGTTCGCGGCCGCCAGCAGGAGCAGGTCGCGGGTCGGCTCGGGCAGCCGGGCGACCTGGGCGGCGAAGGACGTCTCGAGCCGTTCCGGCAGCGGCAGCCGCGACACCAGGCCGGCCGGTTCGGACGGCCCCCGTTCGGCGAGGCCCCGGCCCAGCTCGACCACGGCGAGGGGGTTGCCCTCCGCCTCGTCGAGGACACGGGCGCGCAGCTCGGGCCCGAGCGCCGGGTTCACCTCGGCGAGCAGCCGCGTCGCGACGTCGTCCGGCAGCCGGCCGAGGGTCAGTTCCGGCATCCGCAGCGGCTCGAACGGGTTCGGCAGGTCGCTGCGGCAGCTGGCCACCAGCAGGATCGGGGCCGGGCCGAGGCGCCGGGCGGCGAAGCTGAGCATGCCCAGGGTGGGTTCGTCCATCCAGTGGACGTCCTCCAGGACCAGCAGCAGTGGCGCGGCGGCGGCGATGTCCTCCAGCAGGCTCAGCACCGCGACCGAGAGCAGCAGCCGGTCCGGTGTGACGTCGGGGCCGATCCCGAACGCGCTGCGCAGCGCGTCCCGCTGTTGCGGCGGGAGCCCGCCGACCCGGTCGACGGCGGCGTGCAGCAGCTGGTGCAGGCCGGCCATCCCGATCGAGGTCTCGCTCTGCACCCCGGTGCCGGTCAGCGTCTGGAACCCGGTCCGGGCGGCCTCCCGTCGCAGGGCCGTGATCAGCGTGGACTTGCCGATCCCGGCCTCGCCGCGCAGCACGACGGTGGTCGCGGTCCCGTCGCGGGCCGTGGACAGCAGGCGGAGCAGTTCTGCGAGTTCCCGTTCACGGCCGATCACGGCTTGACCGTACTCAATGGCCCGTCGCCCGTCTCGGGCCAGATCGGCGATGGCGTCGCTCGATGGCCTGACGGCCGTCTCACGTGAGATCGGCGATGGCGTCGCTGATGGCCTGACGGCCGTCTCAGGTGAGATCGGCGATGGCGTCGCGCAGGGCCGCCCGGCTGGTGATGCCGAGTTTCGGGAAGATCCGGTACAGGTGGGCACCGACCGTCCGGTGCGACAGGAACAGCAGGTCGGCGATCTCCTTGTTGGTCCGGCCCTCGGCGGCGAACCGGGCGATCTGCAGTTCCTGCGCGGTCAGCACGACGTCGCGTGGTTCGGCCGGCCCCTGCACGGCGACACCCGCCGCGCGCAGCTCCGCCTTCGCGCGGGCCGCCCACGGGTGGGCGCCGGCCTGGTCGAAGACGGCCTGGGCGGCCGCCAGTTCGTCACGGGCCGCCGCGGTACGCCGCCGCCGGCGCAACCATCCGCCATAGGCGAGCCGGGTCCGGGCGACCTGCAGCGGATAGTCGGCGGCGCCCGGCTCGTCGCGTGCCCGGCGGAAGTACCGCTCGGCCTGTTCGTCGTCGGCCGCCAGCACCCCTTGACCGCGATCGATCAGCATGCGCAGCAACGGCGACCCGAGCGGCCGGACCCGTTCCCCGACCGCGGCCACCACCTCCGCCGCCTGGTCCAGGGTGCCGCGCCGGTAGGCCGCCTCGGCCAGGTCGGCCACCACCAGGGGACCGAAGTCGGGGTGCCCGACGACCGCGGACAGCTCGTCGTACGCCTCGTCGTAGCGCCCGGCGCCCAGGGCCCAGATGCCGCGGGCCCAGGTGGTCAACATGATCAGCTCGGCACGCGGCACCGCCACGAGTTCGGCGACGGCGGCCAGCGACGCGGCGACGACGGCGTCGTCACCCCGCCAGGCCGCCACGTGCGCGGTCATCAGGGCACCGTGCGCGACCAGCGCCGGCAGGCCCAGGTCGGTGCCGAGCCGGTGGGCCTCGCCGCCGATCAGCGCGGCGTCCGACAGGTCACCGCGGATCAGCATGTTGCGTGACTGCCGCAGCTGGGTGTTGACCAGGTCGCTCACCTCCCCGGACCGGCGGTACCCGGCGACGGCCACCGCCCAGCAGTGGCCGGCGAGCACCCAGTCGTGCAGCGACTCGGCCGCGGTGGCCAGGCCACCGGCCCAGAGCGGGGTCAGCGACGCGGAGTCGCGGGTCGCGGCCCGGACCGCGCCGCTGATCCGGTCCACGTACCGCACCGGCGCGAGGGTCGCCTCGGCCATCAGCAGCCGGGGGTCCTCGTCCGGCAGCAGCCGCTGCATCTCGTCGAGGACCAGGTCACCGACGGCCGCCCCGGGCGTGTAGAGCGCGCAGCGCAGGGCGACGAAGGTGTACAGGTTGGCGGCGACCTCACGGTCCGCGGCGACGGCACGGCGGGCGAGGGTGATCAGCTGGTCGGTGTCCGGGCCGGCGGCGTCGGTGGTCAGGCCGAGGCGGGACTCGGTGAGCGCCAGGTCGGCGAGGACCACCGGGTCGCTGGTGACGGCGGTGGCCGCCGTGACCAGCCGGATGACGGCGGTGGACAGGCCGCTGCGCCGGGCGGCCTCGGCGGCCCGGGCCAGCCGGCGGGCCATCTCGTCCGGTGCCGGGGACAGGTCCGCGGCCCGTTCCAGGTACCGCATCGCGCCACCCAGGTCGCCGCGTCCGCCGGCCAGCCCGGCGGCCGTCTCGAGGTCGCGGGCGACCAGTTCGTCCCGGCCGACGGTGGCGGCCGAGCGGTGCCAGGCGGCGCGTTCCGGTTCGGCGGCGTACACCTCGGCGAGCGCACGGTGGGCGGCGATCCGCCGGGGGAACGTCGCCGCGCCGTAGATCGCCGACTGGATCAGCGGGTGCCGGAACCCCGGTACGCCCCCGGTCGAGCGCACCAGCCCGGCATCCTCGGCCTCGCGCAGGCAGTCCTCGGGCGCGTCGACGCCGAGCCGGCGGGCCGCCCGGTCGAGTTCGGCGGGGGTGATGCCGGTGTGGCCGGCGGCGAGCAGCAGATAGTCCTGCGCCGGCACGCTCAGCCGGGCCACCTGGTCGGCGAAGGCGTTCTCCAGGCGGGCGCCGAGCGGGAGCCGGAGCGGCAGGCGGGACGCGTCGTGCAGGCCGCGGTCGAGCAGGCCGCGGGAGAGTTCGACGAGCGCCAGCGGGTTGCCCTCCGCCTCGGCCAGCACCCGGTCGCGCATCTCGCGGCGCATCGACGGGCTCAGTTCGGCGAGCAGGCCGGCGCCCTCGTCGTCGGTGAGACGGCCCAGGGGCAGTTCGGGCAGGCCGAGGTCGGCGGCCGGGTCCGGGCCGTCGGCGCGGCAGGTGATCAGCATGATGATCGCCGTCTCCCGCAGCCGGCGGCCGACGAAACCGATCATGTTCGCGGTCGGCTGGTCCATCCACTGCAGGTCCTCGACGATCAGCAGCAGGGGTTGCTGCTGGGCGAGGTTCTCCAGCAGCCCGAGGACCGCCACCGACAGGACCAGCTGGTCGGGCGAGATGCTCGGGCCCAGCCCGAACAGGCTGCGCAGGGCGGCCTGCTGCCGCTCCGGCAACTGGTCGGCGCGGTCGACCACCACGTGCAGCAGCTGTTGCAGGCCGGCCATCCCGGCGTTGCTGTCGCGCTGGGCGCCGGCGCAGGTCAGCACCCGGAAGCCGCGGTCGATCGCGGCGGACCGCGCGTGGTCGACGAGTGTCGATTTGCCGATGCCCGCGGCGCCCCGGATGACGAGCGCACTGCCGCGGGCGTCGATGTCCTCGAGCAGTGCCAGCAGCCGTGCCTGTTCCCGTGCCCGCCCATGCATGGCGAGACCCTAACCTCAGCCGATCCGGGCGGAAAAGAGCAGTGTCAACCGAAAGTGAATAGCGGCTATAAACCCCTTTCAGCCACATTTGCGGGTACGGGAGTCCGTCACGTGACGTATGCGCGGCGGCCCGGACCGGACCTACTTTTCCTAGGTGAGTCACCTGTCGTCCGTACCACCCGGCATCGTCGGCCGGGGACAGCCGCTGTCCCGGATCGCATCGTCGATCGGCACGGTGGACGAGGGCGGTGCCGCGATCCTGCTCACCGGCGAGGCGGGCGCCGGCAAGACCACCCTGGTCGAGGCCGCCGCCGGTATCGCCACCGCGGCCGGCTGGGCCGTGCTCACCTGCACCGGGGTGGAGAGTGAGACCCAGGTCGGATTCGCCGGACTCCACGAACTCCTGCACCCGGTGGTCGACCGGGCCGACGACCTGCCCGCGCCGTACCGGGACACCCTGCTGAGCGTGTTCGGCCTCGGCCCGCGGACCGCACCCGACCGGCTGCTGCTGTCCACCGCCGTGTTCACCCTGCTCGCCGACCTGGCGGCCCGGCAGCCGCTGCTGGTGGTGCTCGACGACGCACACTGGATGGACCACCCGACGATCAACCTGATCGGCTACCTCGCCAACCGGGTGACCGGCGTCCCGATCGTGATGCTGGTGACCCGCCGGCCCGGCGAACCGGAAGCCCTGCCGGCCCTCGGACTCGACGAGATCCGGCTGGACCGGCTGACCGACGCCGACGCCCGCACCCTGGTACGCCAACGCCGGCCGGGCCTGGACGACCACCTCGTCGAACGGGTCGTCGACGAGGCCGAGGGCAACCCGCTGGCACTGGTCGAACTGTCCCGCGACGCGGCGGACCGGGGACGGCGCTCCCCCGCCGCCCCGGCGGTGCGGACCTCACCGCGTACCCGTCTGGAGAGGGGTTATGCCGGGCAGGTGGCCGCGCTCTCGCCACAGGCCCAGGACGTGCTGCTGCTCGCCGCCACGAACGACGAGCCCGCCCTGCCCGAACTGCTGGCCGCGGCCCGGCGGCTGGACCTCGGCGCCGACGCCGTCGAGGAGAGCATCGGCAGTGGGCTGATCACCACCAGCGGCACCCGGGTCCGGTTCCGCCACCCGCTGATCCGGTCCGTGGTACGCCGCACGGCCGGCCTGCACCGCCGGATCCAGGTCCATCAGGCGCTCGCCCACGTCCTGACCACCGACGACCCGTCCCGGGCGGCCTGGCACCGGGCCGCGGCGACGATCGGCGCGGACGAGCCGGTCGCCCACGACCTGGAGGAGGCGGCCGGCCGGGAACTCGCGCGGGGCGTCCCCGGCGCGGCCATGCGGTCGTTGCAGCGGGCCGCGCAACTGTCCCCGGCCGCCGACGACCGGGGACGGCGGCTGGCCCAGGCCGCGGAGGCCGCCCGCCTGGCCGGGCTGCCGGACGCCACCCGCCGGCTGTCGGCGCAGGCCACCGCCGGCACCGGTGACGTCCGGGTACACAGCGCGGTCGCGATGACCGCGATGGCCCTCGACGTCAGCACCGGCACCCGCACCTGCACCCCGGACGGCCTGCTCGACCAGGCCCTGCGCGCCGCCCGGGCCGGCCACCTCGACCCGGCGATCGACCTGATCTCCTGCGCCGCCGTGCTCGGCCACATGATCAGCATGCCGGCGGAACCCCGCGAACGCATCGACCGGGAACTCGCCGGGCTTGCGGTACCCGACGCCGACCTGCGATCGGTCATCGCCCGCTCGGTGCTGGCCCCGGCCCGGTACGCGCAGACGACCGGGCCGGTGGTCCGCGCGTTCGCCCGGGACACGGCGGCGCTGCCGGCCGCACTCGCCACCGGCCTGGCCGTCGCCGCTGAAGCCCTGCAGGAGTGGTCGTCGGCGGCCCTCCTGTGGCAGGTCGCCGCGGACCGTTACCGGGTGGCCGGTGCGATGACCGACCACTCCGCGGTTCGCAGCCGGCTGGGGTTCGCGCTGCTGGCCGAGGGGCGGCTGGCGGAGGCCGCCGCGGAATCCGGTGCGGTGCTGCGCGACGCGCACGACGCCGGGTTGCCGCTGGCGATCGCCTTCGCGTCGGCGGTGACCGCATCCGTCCGGGCCTGGCAGGACGACGTCCCGGGGACGCCGGCCGCCGGCGGTGAACCGATACGGGCGGACGTCGGTTCCCTGCAGGACTGGGCCGCCGGGGTGGCGGCACTGGCCCGGGGCCGGACGGCACAGGCGTTCGCGCTGCTGCGCGCCACGGCGGTCCATCCGGACGTGGCCGTGCTGGCGATCGCCGACCTGGCCGAGGCCGCTCACGGCGACGCGGAGGCCGAGGAGCACGCGCGGTCCGCGCTCGCGGCGGTCCAGCGGCGGGTCGGGCCGGCCGGTTCGCTGCTGACCACCCTCGTGATCCGTCGCAGTCAGGCGTTGCTCGGCCCGGACGGCGACGCGGGCCATCTGCTCGTGGTGGGGACGGCCGGCGCCGACCGGTACCCCCTGCAGATCGCCCGGGCCCGCCTGATGTACGGCGTCCACCTGCGCCGCACCGGCCGCCCGGAACGGGCACGTGCCGAGCTGACCGCCGCCGCGACGACGTTCGCCGAGGCGGGCGCGACGGCCTGGGTCAACCGTGCCCACCTCGAACTGCGGGCATGCGGTGCGGTGATCGCAACGCCGACCGGAGATCGACGGTCGGCCATCGAATAGTCCGCTGTCATATCATCATCTCGGCTACTACTCAGAGACCGAGGTGACCGGCCCGATGGCGGACGAGGCCGGCCTGCTCGGACGCGCGGACGAACTGCGCCGGGTCACCGGTCTCCTCGCCGACCTGCCCGAGCGGGGCGCCGCCCTGATCCTGCGCGGCGACGCCGGGATCGGGAAGTCGGCCCTGCTGTCCCGGGCGACCGAGGTGGCCGGGAAGTCCGGTGTCCGGGTGCTGAGCACCACCGGCGTCGAGGCGGAGAGCCACCTCGACTTCGCCGGCCTGCACCAGCTGCTGTCCCCGGTCCTGGACCTCGTCGAGGAGCTGGCCGGACCGTTACGCACCGCGATCCTGACCGCTTTCGGTCTGGCCGCGGCCGCCCCGCCGGACCTGTTCCTGATCGCCCTGGCCTCACTGGGCCTGCTCGCCGAGGCCGCCGCCCGGCAGCCGGTACTGGTCGTGGTCGACGACGCGCACTGGCTCGACCCGGCCAGCGCGGCGGCGCTCACGTTCCTGGCCCGCCGGGTGGCCGCCGAGCCGATCGCGGTGCTCCTGGCGGCCCGTGACGCGGGCGACGTCCCGGTCGCCCCGGACGTCCCCGAGTTGCGCCTGACGGCCCTCGAACCGTGGGCCGCGCAGGCCCTGCTGCACGCCCGGGCGCCCGGTCTGCCGGCGCCGGCCCGCGCCGCGATCCTGGCGGCCGCGCAGGGCAACCCGCTCGCCCTGGTCGAACTACCCGCGGTGGCCGGCGCGCTCGACCCGGCCGGCCCCTGGCTGCCCCTGACGGCCCGGCTGGAGCAGGCCTTCTCGGCCCGGCTCGACGATCTGCCGCCGACGGCGGTGAGCGTGCTGAGGGTCGCCGCCCTCAACGACGGCGACGTGCTGGCCGAGACGCTGGCCGCGGCCGGCCTGCTGGAACGCCGCCCGGCGGACCGTCCGACCGACCGCCTGGGGAACCACCCGGTCGACCCGGACGCCCTGCAGCCCGCGATTCAGGCCCGCCTGGTGACCGTCGACGGGACCCGGATCCGGTTCCGGCACCCGCTGATCCGGTCCGCGATCCACCACCGGATCAGCGGCGTACAACGCCTGGCCGTCCACAACGCCCTCGCCACGGTCCTCGCCGACCAGCCGGAACGACGGCTGTGGCACCGTGCCCGCGGCAGCGCCGGCCCCGACGAGCGGATCGCCCTCGACCTGCAGGCCGCCGCCGCACGTGCCCGGCAGCGGGGCGCCGTCGCGGGCGCCGTGCACACCCTGGAGATGGCGGCCCGGCTCAGCACCGACCCGGCCCGGCGCGTCGAGCGACTGCTGTCGGCCGCCGTCCTGGCCACCGAGATCGGTCGGCGTACCGAGGTGGACCGGCTGCTCGACCTGATCGGCCCGGCCGAGATCAGCACCGTCCAGCAGGCCCGGACCGCGTGGGTACGCGGCCGCTTCGACAACCACCTGGCCGGGAGCGTCGACGGCGCCTGGGGGCTGGTCTCGTACGCCCGCCAGGCCCTCGGCCAGGGTGAACCCGACCTGACCCTCGACCTGCTGCACGCCGTCGGTCTGGTGTGCGCGTGGTCGGAACCGGGCCCCGGGCTGCGGCGCTCGGCGGTGGAGACCGCCCGCCGGGTCCCGGTCGACGCCGGCGATCCCCGGCTGCTGCTGGTGCTGGCGTACCTCGACCCGGTGGAGTGCGCGGCCGAAGTGGCGGCCGCACTGACCACCCGGGCCATGTCCGCAGAAGGCGACGCAGCAGCGGCCACGCCGGCCACCCGGACCACCTCCGGAGCAGGCGACGCAACGGCGGCGTGGACGCTGGCCACCGCCGCGAACGCCGTCGGCGAGCACCGGCTGTGCCTGTCGTTCATCGCCCCCGCGCTGACCCGGCTGCGGGATCAGGGCCGGCTCGGGCTGCTGACCAGGGCGCTCGCGGTGCAGGGCCGGTCCGCGGCGAACCTGGCCGACCTCGGTGTCGCGGTGCCGGCCGCCGAGGAGACGATCCGGCTGGCCCGGGAGATCTCGGTGCCGCCGGTGGAGGCGCTCGGCTGGGCCGAGCACGCGCAGATCGCCGCGTTGCGGGGCCGGTTCGACGAGTTCGAGGAGAGCGCGGCGCAGGCCGAACTGCTGGCCACGCCGTTGCGAGCGGCGGCCGCGCTGGCCACCGTGCAGCATGCCCGGGGGCTCGCCGCGCTGGCCACCGGCCGGTACACCGACGCCGTCGGGCATCTGCTGCGGATCTTCGCGGACGCCGATCCGGCCGGCAACATGCTGCGCTGCTGGGACGCCGTCGGTGATCTCGCCGAGGCCGCCTTCCGCGGCGCCGAACAGGACCGGGTCCGCGACGCGATGGACCGGATGGAGGCCGTGTCCGAGCGGGTGCCGACCGCCGCGCTGCGGGTCGGTCTCGGTTACGCCCGGGCGCTGCTGGCCGCCGACGACGAGGTCGAGGACCGTCTGCGGGCGCTGCTCGCCACCGATCTCGGTGGCTGGCCTTTCGTGCGGGCCCGGGCCCAGTTGGTGTACGGGGAACGCCTGCGCCGCACCCGGCGGCGGGCCGAGTCCCGGCTGATGTTGCGGACCGCCCGGGACACCTTCGACGCGCTGGGGACGGTCCCGTGGGGTGAGCGGGCCCGCCAGGAGCTGCGGGCCGCCGGCGAGTCCAGTGGAGTCCGGTCGCCTGCCGCGCTGGACCGGCTGACCCCGCAGGAACTGCAGATCGCCCAGTTGGCCGCGGTCGGGCTGACGAACCGGGAGATCGGTCAGCGGTTGTACGTCTCGCACCGCACCGTGAGCACCCACCTGCACCGGATCTTCCCGAAGCTGGGCGTGGTGTCCCGGGCCGGTCTCCAGGCGGCCCTCGACCGGCAGGACGCCGGCGTTCATCCCCGATAGAACGCCACGTCACGGCGACGGGCAACCCCGGCGGAACACCGCGTTGACGAATCGTCCACATGCCGCGGCCACTCTGGGCTGGTGACGTCCGCGGATCCGGCAGCGGCGGCCGTCAACGGATCGCCAACAGTTCGTCCACACCCGGGCGAGGAGGATGAGCGCACCGTCCCCGTGCAGAAAGGCGCCAGCGTGCCGTACCCGTCCCGGACGTCGCCGCACCCCGGACCCGTCGAGGACCTCGGGGTGGCGCTGCGCATGGTGCTGCAGCGGTACCTCGCCGATGTCCGGGAGCTGTTCGGGTCGCTGCCCGGCGGCCGGCACGGTTACGAGATCCTGCGGGCGATGGCCGGCGACGACCACCGCACCCTCGCCGATCTGGGCCGCCGCATCGACGTGCACCCCGCCGTGCTGACCCACCGCATCGACGCGCTGGAGAAGTCCGGCCTGCTGCGCCGGGAGACCCGGCCGGGTGACCGGCGGGCCCGCAAACCGGTGCTGACGGCGCGCGGTCTCGACGTCGTGACCGGTCTTGATCACGAGATCCGGCGGGCGGAGTGCGATCTGCTGCAGCCGCTGGATCCGTCCGGGCGGGCCGCGTTCGTGGCGGCGCTCCGGACGATCGCCGACGCGAAGGACTGATTCTGATGCCGGCTCGTGCCCTGCGCCCGGCGGGTCCCGCGGCATCGTGCGGGACCCGCCGCCCACGGTCAGGCCGCGGGCGGGATGTTGTGGTTGATCCGGAACACGTTGGCCGGGTCGAACCGCTGCTTGATCTTCGTGAGGCGCTCGAAGGACTCCGGCGCGTACGCCAGGGCGACCGTCTGCGGATCGGTCTCGCCACCGAACATGAAGTTCAGGTAGCGGCGGCCGGTCGACCACGGCGCCAGCGCGTCGATCAGCTCCTGCTCGTACGCGTGCAGCGCGGCGGCGTCCGGCGGCCCGCCCGCCGCGACCAGGAAGACGTTGTAGAGCGTCTCGTCCCGGTTGCCGACCGCGTTCGGGACCGCCGGCGGGCGGCTGAGCGCGCCGCCCATGTGCCGGATCTCGGCCAGGACCAGCGGCGACGGCGCCCCCGGGCCGGCGAACCGCAGGATCGTGTCGACCGCCTCCGCCGGAAGCTCCCGCAGCAGCGCCCCGTGCTCGTACAGCGGAAGGGGATCGACCGGGTCGTTGTGCACCGAGGCGACCGCCGCGTAGGGCATCGGCCCGACCGTGTCGAGGATCGGCGTGCCCAGCTCCCGGAACGGCGCGACCATCAACGCCCCCTCGGACGGGCTGCCCAGGTAGGCGATGCGCAGGTGCGCCACGAGCCGGTCCCGCAGCGGCTCGGGCACGAACGGCGCCGCCGGGAGGTGCAGCAGGCCCACCGAGGCGGACATCTCCTCGGGGACGTCCCTGGTCCACTCGCGGAACAGGTGCAGCACGTCGCCGGCCAGTTCGCCGGGGAAGAAGATGCCGCCGCCGTAGAACGCCTGCATCGGGAAGAGCGTGAACTCGATCGCGACGACGACACCGAAGTTGCCCTTGCCGCCGCGCAGCGCCCAGAACAGGTCCGGTTCGCTGTCCGCGGTCACGTGCCGCAGCTCCCCGTCGGCGGTCACCACGTCCAGCGCGGTCACGTGGTCGGCGGCGTACCCGTGCTTGCGGCCGAACGGCCCGAGGCCGCCGCCGAGCGTGTAGCCGACCACGGTCACCGTCGGCGACGAGCCGTTCAGGGCGGCCAGGCCGGCCTTCTGGGCCTGTTCGATGAACTCGGCCCAGCGCACGCCGGCTTCGACACGGGCGGTCCGGGTCTCCTCGTCGACGGTGAGACCGGCCAGACGCCGGGTGGTGATCAGCACCGCGCCGGCCGAGGAGACCGAGCTGCCGTGCCCGGCGCCGAGCACGGCGACCGGCAGACCGTGGGTGGTGGCGAACCGGACGGCCGCCTGGACGTCGGCCACGGTGGCGGCACCGACCACGACCGCCGGGGTGTGCACGACCGTGAGGTTGTAGGTGGCGAGTTCCGCCGGGTGGTCCGCGTCCCCGGCGACGAGGACGGGGCCGGTGACGGCGTCCCGCAGGGCGGCGACGGCCGCCGTGGACGGAATTTCGGGGGAGGCTGTTGCGCTCACGAGGAACGGCCCTTCTCGACAGTGGTGACGCCGGTGGTGCACCGGCCTCACCATTGGGCCGGTGGCGCGGTGGACGAAGAGTTGGTGAAACGTAGACGCGCAGATCACGCGCTCGACGGTTCGGTGAGCAGCGAAAGAGGGTTGACGTGATGACCGGGCACGAACTTCGGATCTCGGTACTCGGGCCGGTGCGTGCCTGGCGGGGCGGTGCCGAACTCGACCTGGGCACCCCGCAGCAGCGCGCGGTGCTGACCACCCTGGTGCTGCGGGAGGGCCGGCACGCCACCCGGGACGCCCTGATCGACGCGGTCTGGGGCGACGACCCGCCGCGGACCAGTGCGGTCACCGTCCGGACCTACATCTCCCGGTTACGGCAGGCCCTCGGCGACGGCGTCATCGTCACCGGGGGCGGCGGCTACCTGCTGCGCCTGGAGTCCGCAACGCTCGACCTGGCGGACTTCGGCGCCGCGCTGGCACGGGCCCGCGCGGCGACCGCGGCCGGCGAGCACACCACCGCGGCACGGTCGCTGCGCGAGGCGGACGCACTGTGGCAGGGACCGGCGCTGGCCGACATCCCGGGCGCGTACGCCGACGCCCAGCGGACCCGGCTGGAGCGGGAGCGCCAGGCCGCCCGGGAGGACCGGCTGCGGCTCGACGTCGACTCGCCGCTGGTCGGCGCGGCGGTGACCGAACTGAGTGAGCTGGTCGATCAGCACCCGCTCGACGAGGGTCTGCGCGGACTGCTGATGCTCGGGTTGTACCGGACCGGCCGGCAGGCGGCCGCGATCGAGCAGTACCAGCGGATCGCCACGCTGCTCGCCGACGAGCTGGGGCTCGATCCGGGTTCCGGGCTGCGCCAGGTCTACAAGCGGATCCTGGACGGCGAGCCGGCCACCCCGCCGGTGCCCGCCCCGCCCGCCGCCCCGGCCCCGGTGCCGCCCGTCGCGACGGCGCCCGAGCAACTCCCGATCGGGATCCGGGACTTCGTCGGCCGGGCGGACCTCGTCGACCGGCTGACCGCGCTGCTGCTCGCCGACGGGACCAGCACGCCGGTGGCAGGCCTGACCGGCCTCGGCGGGATGGGCAGCAGCACCCTGGCCGTCCACGTGGCCCGCCAGATCCGGCCGGCGTTCCCGGACGGGCAGGTGTACGCCGACCTGCGCGGCACAGCCGGCAACCCGGTGGAGGTCGGCACGGTGCTGGCCCGGTTCCTGCGCGCGTTCGGGGTCGCGGACGCGGCGATCCCCCGCCAGGTCGCCGAGCGGGCCGCCCTGTGGCGCAGCGTCTCGTGCGGGCGCCGGGTGCTGGTGCTGCTCGACCACGTGCAGAGTGCCGAGCAGGTCCGGCCGTTGCTGCCCGCCGACCGGGGCAGCGCCGTCATCCTGACCGGCAGCCGTCGCATCCCGGACCTGCCGGTGACCCGCTGGTTCCGGATGCCGGTGTTCGGCCCGGAGGAGTCGCTGGAGCTGTTCCGCCAGGTGACCGGCCGGGACCGGGTGGACGCGGAGACCGCGGCGGCGCTGCGGTTCGCGGAGGCCTGCTCGCACCTGCCGCTGGCGGTCCGGCTCGGCGCCGAACGGCTGGCGGACCGGCCGGACTGGCCGATCGCGGCGATCGGTGAGCGGCTGCGGGTGGAGATGCGCCAGCCGGTGGCAGTGCACGAGGACTGCATCCGGGTGGAGGCGCCGTTCGAGCGGGACCTGGCGGCGTTGCGCGCCGTCGACCCGCTCAGCGCGGTGGCGTTCGGCCTGGTCGCTCTCCCGGACGGCGACGAGGCCACCGTCGACGGGGCGGCCCGGCTGCTGGACCTGCCGGCGACCGAGGCGGAACGCATGCTGGAGGTGCTCGTCGACGCGCACCTGATCGAGCCGGCCGGCTATCAGCACTACCGCTACCTGAGCATCGTGCGCTGGTTCGCCCGGCGTAAGGCCATCGCCGCGCACACCCCCGAGTACCGCGACGCGGTGGTGGCCCGGCTCGGCGACCGGCACCAGGTGCCCGCGCGGCGCCCGGCCCTGCGCGCCGTGTGACAGCCCGGCCCTGCCCGCTGTGTGACGGCCCGGCCCGGCGCGCCGTGTGACGGCCCGGCAGGCGTGACGCCGGGCCGTCGTCAGCACCCGATCAGCGGCGGCGGTCCGGTACTCACCGGGCCGCGGGCGCCGGCCAGGCGGGGACGGACCAGGCCGGCGTCCCGGAGGAGACGGGCCGGGCCGTCGCCCACCGGGTGTGCCCGGCACCGCGGCAGGAACAGCAGCACTGCGGATGGGCCGGCCGCAGAACGGAACCGGCGGCCGGCGACCGTTCCGGGGCACCCTGCCGGCGCAGCACCGCGTCGCGGGCCGCGACCAGCTCCGGCCCCGGGCTGATGCCCAGATCCTCGGAGAGCCTTTCCCGGACCCGGCCGAACGCCTCCAGCGCGTCCGCCTGCCGGCCGGCGGCGGCCAGCAGCAGCACCAGCCGGGCCTGCAACGCCTCGTCGAGCAGTCCGCGCCGGGCGGCCTGCTCCAGTGCCGGCAGCACCTCGTCGGCGGCGTCCCCGGCGAGCGCGGCGTCGGCGGCACACCGGGCGGTGGCGAGGTATTCCCGGTCCAGGGCCACGCTGACCGCGTGCCGGGACCACTCCGCGTCCATCCCGCCGCGCCACAGCAGCAGAGCCTCGGCCAACAGGCGGGCCGCAGCCCAGGGCTCCTCCTGCCGGGCCCGGTCGGCGAGCACGCGGAACCGCAGCAGGTCGAGCGTGCCGGCGTCCACGTCCATCCGGTATCCGCCGGCCGAGCGCACCAGCCACCGGCCGACATCACGGACCGCCAGACCGGGTTCCAGGATCCGGCGCAGCGTGCCGATGTTGCGGTGCACGGAGTTGACGGCGCTGTCCGGTGGGCACTCGCCCCACATCGCGTCGACGATGTCCGCCAGGCTCACCGGCCGTCCCGCGTTCACCAGCAGCAGCGCCAGCAGGGCCCGCTGCTGGGGCGCGCCCAGGTCGATCTCCCGGCCGTCCCGCCACGCCTGCACCGGTCCCAGCACGCTGAACCACACCGGTCGTTCTGTCTTCATGGATCCACCCCTCACGATCACCGTCGACTCTGCGGCGTGCGATCGCGAGGGGCATCCGTACGGTGACTACGTCACGGACACGCGGGTGTCCACCGGCGACTTAATCCGCGCCCTCACAGAGTGGTGATCAGGCCGCCGTCGATGACGACGTCGGTGCCGGTGACGTTCATGGCGCGGCCACCGGCCAGCAGCAGGACCAGGTCGGCGACCTCGTCCGGCCGGGTGAAACGACCGGAGACGGTGCCGCTGACCGCACCCTTGACGATCTCCTCCGGCGAGGCGTCCCGGGCGCCGCCGACCGTCTCGGCCATGCCACCGGATCCCAGCCACAGGTCCGTCTCGACCGGCCCGGGGCTGATCGTGTTGACCCGTACCCCGCGCGGCCCGACCTCCTTCGACAGCGCCTTGGAGAAGTTGGCCAGGGCCGCCTTCGCGGCGCTGTAGTCGATCACCAGAGGGTCGGGCAGCGCCGCGTTCACCGAGCCGATCGTGACGATCGCGCCACCCTGCTGCAACAGCAACGGCAGGGCCGCGCGCGTCACCCGTACCGCGGAAAGGAAGTTGATGGTCAACGCGCCGAGCCAGTCCTCGTCGGTGACCGACAGGAACCCGCCGACCCGGGGACGCACCCCGCCGACGTTGTTGACCAGGATGTCCAGCCGGCCGCCGAGCAGAGCGGCGCCCTGCTCGACGGCGGTGACCGCACCCTCGGCGGTGCCGAGATCGGCGGTGACCGGGTGGACGGACCCGGACCCGGCGAGGGCGGTGAGCTCGGCGGAGGCCGAACGGGACACCGCCGCCACCGTCACCCCCTCGCCGGCCAGGGCCCGGACGATGGCCAGCCCGATACCGCGGCTGGCGCCGGTGACCAGGGCGGTCTTACCGGAGAGAAGCGGATCCACGACGACTCCTTCTGATCGGTCCGGTCTCAGCGCAGAAAGTCGAGGAGGCGCTCGGTCATCTCCTCCGGGTGCTCCTCGTAGATCCAGTGACCGGATCCGGTGATCAGCGCCGGGGTGACGTCGGTGGCGTACTCCGCCGCCTGCTTGCCGACCACGTCCTTGAGGCTGTGGTCGGCACCGATCGCCAGGACCGGCATCCGCAGCTTGCGCTTCTGGTTGATCTTGTTGTCGGCGATGTCCCGGGGGAAGGCCCGGAACCACTCGAAACTGGCCCGCAGGTGCGCGTCGTCCTTGAGGTAACCGGCGAAGACCCGCACGTCGGTGGCGTCCACGCCGTCCTCGACCACCTCGAGGTGGTCGGTGAAGCCCTGCACCCACTGCTCCTCGCGCCCGTTCACGGTCTGCTCGGGCAGGCCGTTGGTGAGCAGGAAGAACCCGAACTGCCACGGGCCGGGGCCGTCGGCGGTCAGGGCCGGGAACGAGTAGAGGCTCTCGTCCGGGATCGGTGCCTCGCTGAGCACCAGCTTCTTCACCTCGGTCGGGTGCGCCGCGGCGTACGCGTAGGCGACCATCGTGCCGATGTCGTGGCCGACCAACCGGACGTCCCGGTTGAGGCCGAGCCGGGTGAGCAGGCCGTGGATATCGGCGGCCATCGTCTTCTTGTCGTAACCGCCGGCCGGGGCGTCACTCTTGCCGGCGCCGCGCAGGTCGGGGGCGATGACGGTGTAGTGGCGGGACAGCGCCGGCAGGATGTCGTGCCACTCGTACCAGGTCTCCGGGTAGCCGTGCAGCAGCACCAGCACCGGGCCCCGGCCGCCGCGCACGTAGTTGATGCCGACGTCGCCGACCCGGACCTTCTGCTCGGTGAAACCGGCCGGCACCCGGTCGGCGGCGACGTCCCGGCTCTGCGCGGCGCTGCCGCTCGAACCGATCGCGAGGGCGACGGCGGCGACGAGCAGCGCGGCCAGCCCCCTGGCGGTGAGATTCACAGGCCCTGCTCCTTCAGCCAGGCGAGGGTCCGCTCGGCGACCTCACGCCAGCCGGCGTCGATGGTCAGCGAGTGGGCCCGGTCCGGGAAATCGACGATGTCGGTGACCGCGTGCGAGTGCCGGTACTGCTTGAGGGTGGCCCGCACGACCGTCTCCGGGACGGTGTGGTCCTTGCCGCCGGCGATCAGCAGCAGCGGACCCCGCGACTCGTTCGCGGTGTCGACCTTGGCCGGCGAGTGCGGGTTGAAGTTGGCGGCCGCTGCCTCGAAGAGCGGCTTGCCGGGGGCCGGGATCGACCACCGGTCGTACAGCTCCTGGGACTCCTGCTCGCTGATCGCGTTGCCGAAGGCGTACCGGAACTGTTCGGCGGTCAGCGACACGCTGCGGTTCTTGTTCGCCGGGTTGCCCAGCACCGGCAGGCCCGAGCGCAGGGCGGACAGCGGCAGCGGCAGTACGCCCTTGATCTGCGCGGCGTCGATGCCCACCGCGGCGACGCCGAGGTCCAGTCCGAGCAGTTTCTGGGCGATCATGCCGCCGAACGAGTGGCCGATCAGGATCGGCTTCTCGGCGAGCCCGCCGATGATCTGGGCGTAGTGCTCGACGACGTCGTCGATGCCGTGCCCGGCCAGCGCCTCCGGGTGGGACCGGGTCTGCGCGACGGTCTCGGCGTCACCGGGCCAGCCGGGTGCGATCGTCTGGTAGCCGCGTTCGGTGAACAGGTCGGCCCAGGGCTGCCAGGAGCTGGCATGCAGCCATAGGCCGTGGATGAAGATGACGGGTGTGGGCACTGTGGGTTCCTTCCCTCTGTACGCGGCCGCCGTCGCGTCGCGGCGGCGGCCGACCGGGCTCAGGCTAGGAAGACCCCTGTGGGCAAAGAGTGGGTGAGCTGTGTGGACGCCGGGGCGGCTCGGCGTGGCGGCGCAGCGTCCGCAGCGCGTAGTGGGCCCGGGACTTGACCGTGCCCTCCGGGATGCCGAGCGCGTCCGCGGTCTCCCGGGCCTCGGACCCGCGACATCGGCTGAGCACCGCTCCCATGCGTGACTTCGTCCCCGGCCGGGCAGTACCAACCGTGATCATCGAACGGAACCTCGACGACGACGGCCCGGACACCGCCGCACCGCGCCGGACCCGTCCGTGGCTGCGGCACACCATGGTCACCGCGATCGTCGTCCTGTTCGCCGTCGAGCTCGTGCTCGGCTGGCCGTCGCTGGTCTCCGCGATGTCGCAGCTCCGCGCCCCGCACGCCGGCTGGCTCGCCGCGGCGCTCGCCGCCGAACTGATCGCCATGGGCGCCTACGCCCGCATGCAGCAGTCCCTGCTGCTCTCCGCCGGCCTGCGGGTTCCGGTGCACCGCAACCTCGCTCTCGCGTACGCCGCGCACTCCCTCAACGAGACGCTGCCCGGCGGTCCCGCGTTCTCCGCCAAGTTCAACTACCAGCAGCTGCGCCGGTTCGGGGCCACACCGGCGGTCGCCTCCTGGTGCATCGCGCTGTCCGGCATCCTGTCCACCACCGCCCTCGCCGTCGTCACCGCGGCCGGGGCGGTGGCCTCCGACGGCGACCCACAGTGGTTCAGCATCGCCGGCCTGGTCGCCGTCATCGCGCTGATAGTGATCGGCATCCGGCAGGTCACCCGTCGCCCCGAGATCGTCGACGCCCCCGCCGGGGCGGTGCTGGCCCGGGTCAACCGGCTGCGCGGCCGGCCCGCCGGGCAGGGCCTCGACCACGTCCGCGCCTTCGTCGGCCAGCTCGGCTCGGCCCGCCTGACCGCCGGGCGCGGCGCCATGGCCGCCGTCTTCGCGGTGCTGAACTGGGGCCTGGACGCCGCGTGCCTGTGGATGTGCCTGCACGCCGTCACCGACCAGCCGGTCAGCGCCACGCAGGTGTTGCTCGCCTTCTGCGCCGGCATGGCGGCCGGCACCGTCACCCTGGTCCCCGGCGGCCTCGGCATCATCGACAACGCCCTGATCCTGGGCCTGGTGGCCGGCGGCACCAGCATGGCGACCGCGATCGCCGCCGTCGTGCTCTACCGCATCATCAGTTTCGGTTTCATCATCGGCGCCGGCTGGATCACCTGGCTCGTCATGCGCCGCCGCCAGCGCGACTCCTGAGATCAGGAGCGGTTCGTCCAGAGGGCGTCGAGCGGCACGACCGTGGTGCCGTCCTGGCCCGCCTGCGGAACCGTCTCATATCGCGTCGAACCGGCCAGGACGAACCGTCCCGGGCTGAGGTCGCGATTGAGCCCTGCCTTGATGACGTCCAGAAGCTCGGGGACATGCTGGTATTCATCGATCAGAACCGGGCCCGGGCCACTGGCGAAGCGCCCGGGATCGGCCCGGACCGCCGCTCTCGTCGCCGGATCGTCACAGTCGATGACCGGCTGCTGCGACCGGTCTGCCAGCTCGTGAAGCAGGGTGCTCTTGCCCACCGTCCGAGGACCGTTGAGAACGATCGCGGGCTCCTCCGCCAACCTCCTGCTCAAAACCCCTGTGAGCTGCCGTTGAGCGATGCCGGAAAGAGCCCCATCCATGCCGGAGAGGCCATCAGTTTTCCGCATCTGCAGGGTTTACTTCCGCGATTGCAGACTTTGTTTTCCGCAACATGTAGGGGAGATCTTCGATGCCCTACACGCCGGCCGGGAACGCCTGGAGGCCGATCACGTTCAGCAGGTCGAGGCGTTCGCGGGCGGCGGCGTCGGCCGGGGTGAGCACCAGCAGCAGCTGCCGCTGATCCGGCGTGACCAGGGTTTCGCAGTTCATCTGCACCGGCCCCACCCGCGGGTGGACGAACGTCTTACGGTCGGCCCGGCGGACGCCGACCTCGTGCTCGGCCCACAACGTGCGAAACCCCTCGCTCTCGGCGGTCAGCGCCGCGATCAGGCGTACCAGAGTGGGGTCGTCGTGCCGCCGCCCGGCGACCGCCCGCAGGTCCGACACGATCGCGCGGGCCAGGTGCGCGCGCTCCTCGGGCGGGTGATTCTCGGGCACCCGCGGGTCGGTGAACCAGCGGTACACGTGGAAGCGCCGGTCACCCGTGTACGCCGTCTGCTCCCCCACCAGCAGCAGCGCCGCCCGGTTCTGCGCCAGGGTCTCCCCCAGGTCGGACACCACCAGCGCGGGCGTGCCGACGAGCAGGTCGAGCATGCGCAGCAGGCCGGCGCGGGCCAGCCGGGCAGTGCCGTCGGCGGGCACCGGCTGGTGACCGGCCAGGTGGAACAGGTGGTCACGTTCGTCGTCGGAGAGCCGCAGCGCACGGCTCAGCGCCGCCAGCATCTGCGTGGACGGCTGGCTGCTGCGGCCCTGCTCGAGGCGTACCACATAGTCGGACGACATGCCGGCGAGCATCGCCACCTCTTCACGGCGCAGCCCGGCCGTACGCCGGCGGGGCCCTTCGGCCAGGCCCACCTCGGCCGGCCTGATCGCCTCCCGGCGGCGGCGCAGAAAGTCGGCCAGCTCGTCACTCTGCATGCATCCCACTGTGCCTTCCGGCCGGACGGCTTTCCAGGGAGCGGCACTCCTACGATAAGCGCTCCTCTCCCGCATCCCCGGCGACCGGCACAGGGTGGGATCCATGCGGAAACGAAACCTGGGCACCACCGGTCCTGTCGTCTCAGCGCTCGGCCTGGGCGCGATGGGCATGTCGCACGGCGTCTACGGCGCCTCCGAACGCGAGGAGAGCATCGCCACGGTGCACGCGGCGCTGGACGCCGGCGTCACACTGATCGACACCGGCGACTTCTACGGCATGGGCCACAACGAACTGCTGCTCGCCGAGGCGCTGCGCGGCCGGCCCCGGGACAGCTACGTGCTGAGCGTGAAGTTCGGCGCGCTGCGCGGCCCCGACGACTCGTGGGGCGGCAACGACGGGCGTCCCGCGGCGGTCAGGAACTTCCTGGCGTACTCGCTGAACCGGCTCGGCACCGACTACATCGACATCTACCGTCCCGCGCGCCTCGACCCGTCGGTCCCGATCGAGGACACGGTCGGCGCGATCAAGGAGATGATCGACGCCGGTTTCGTCCGGCACGTCGGGCTCTCCGAGGTCGACGCGGCGACCATCCGCCGGGCCAACGCCGTGCACCCGGTGTCCGACCTGCAGATCGAGTACTCGCTGATCTCCCGCGCAGTCGAGCAGGACATCCTGCCCACGCTGCGCGAACTGGGGATCGGGCTGACCGCGTACGGTGTCCTCAGCCGTGGTTTGATCTCCGGCCACTGGAACGCGGCCGGGAGCGGCCGGGAGGGCGACTTCCGCGGGATGACCCCGCGGTTCTCGGCCGAGAACGTCGACCACAACCTGTCCCTGGTCGAGGCCCTGCGCCGGGTCGCCGACGCCAAGGGCGCCACGGTGGCCCAGCTGGCCATCGCGTGGGTGGCCGCCCAGGGCGCCGACGTCGTCCCGCTGGTGGGTGCCCGCACCCGCGAGCGGCTGTCCGAGGCGCTGCCGGCCCTGGACCTGACGCTGACCGCCGACGACCTGGCCGAGATCGAGAAGGCCGTTCCCGCGGGCGCGGCCCGGGGTGACCGCTACCCCACCGCGATGATGGGTTCCCTCGGCGCGGGCAACTAGCACCGCGGGTAGCGTGACGGCGTGGGTGGGGAGATTCGGTTCGGCGTTCTCGGGCCGGTCACCGCCGAGGACGCGCACGGGCCGCTCGACGTGAAGGGGCCGATGCACCGCGCGGTGCTGGGCCGCCTGATCGTGGCCCGCGGCCGGATCGTGCCGGTGACCGTTCTCGTCGACGACCTGTGGGTGTCGCCGCCGGACGGGGCGGTGGCCGCGGTCCGCACCTTCGTCGCGGCGCTGCGCCGCGCGCTCGAACCCGGAAGACCCGCCAGGGCGCCGGCCACGTTGCTGGTCACCCAGGCTTCGGGGTACGCGCTGAGAGCCGCCCCCGACTCGGTGGACGCCTGGCGGTTCGAGCACGCCGTGGGACGGGCCGCCACGGCACCGGACGTCACCGCGCTGGCGGTGCTCGACGAGGCGCTCTCCTGGTGGCGCGGTCCCGCGTACGCCGACTTCCTGGAAACGGCCTGGCCGGTCGCGGACCGGTCCCGTCTCGCCGAGCTCAGGTCGCAGGCGGTCGAACGTCGCGCGGAGGCGTGTCTCGGGGTGGGCCGGGCCGCCGAGGCGGTGCCGGACCTGGACGAGCATGTCACCGCGCATCCGTGGCGGGAGTCGGGGTGGCGGCTACTGGCGCTGGCCCTGTACCGCTCGGGGCGGCAGGGTGACGCGCTGGCCGTGCTGCGACGGGCGCGGGAGTTGCTCGACGGTCAGCTCGGGGTGGAACCGGGACCGGCGCTGCGCCGGCTGGAGACCGACATCCTGCGCCAGGAAGCGCGGCTGGAGGATCCGGCGGCGGCGGTGTGGAGCCGGGCGTCGGCGGCGCTGGAGGCCGGGGGTTCCCGGGTGCGGCTGGAGTCGGCGGTCGGGCTGCTGCGCAACCTCGCCGTCACCGGCCCGGACGGCCTCGAGGTGGCCCGGGAGCAGCGGGCGGCGGCGGTCGCCGCGGCCGAGGAGCTCGGCGACCCGGAGCTGACCGCCCGGGTGATCGGCGCCTACGACGTGCCCGCGATCTGGACCCGTTCCGACGATCCCGCCCAGGCCGCGGGTATCGTCGCCGCCGCGGAGCGGGCTCTCGCCGCCCTGCCCGGCACCGGTCACCTGCCGGCCCGGGCCCGGCTGCTCGCCACCATCGGCGTCGAGTCCCGGGGCTCTCACGACGCCCGGCCCCGTGACTGTGCCCGGCAGGCCGAGGCCATCGCCCGGGAACTGGACGACCCGGCGCTGCTCGGGTTCGCCCTCAACGCCGTCTTCATGCAGAGCTGCCATCGCACCGGCGGGTCGGCCGGGCGTGACGCGATCGGCGCCGAGCTGGTCGGTCTGGCCACCCGGCACGGCATGGCCGGCCTGGAACTGCTCGGGCATCTGATCCGGTTGCAGGCGAGCTGCGCGGTCGTCGACTTCGACGCCGCCGACCAGCACGCGCACGCCGCCGACACCCTCGCCGACCGGCACGACCGTCCCCTCGCCCGCGTCTTCACCCAGTGGTACCGGGCGCTGCGGGCCGACGTCGCCGAGCAGGTGCCGGTGGAGCGGGCGGAGGAGCTCTACCGTGCGGCGGCGGCCCGCCTGGCGACCGCGGGAATGCCCGGCATGCACGACGGTCTCCTGCCGCTGGCCCTGCTCGGCCTCCGGATGCGGCGGGACCTGCCGCCGGCCGGATCGCAGTGGGGTCCGTTCGAGCCGTGGGTCCGTCCCCTGCTCGACCCGGGTGGGGCCGTGCTCGCCGAGGTGCCCGGCCCGCCCGCGGATCTGCTGGCCGAGGCGATGTGGGCGCTGCTCGGCCGGGCCGCGATCACCGCCGGTGACCGGCCGGCGATGTCGCGCGCCCGGCGGGCCCTGGCCCCGGCGGCCGCCGAGTGGGCCGGGGCGGCCAGCGGCCTGCTGAGCCTGGGACCGGTCGCCGGTCACCTGGCCGCGCTGGACGCCGCCCTGCTCGCCGGCCGCGACACACCGTGACCCTGCTCAGAGGTCGTGCAGCACCCGGACGCGTTCGGTCTTGTGGCGTTCGCCGGCCTCGTCGCCGATGAGCAGAACGTCGAAGGCGTGCGGCAGCCCGGGGTGGACGTGCAGTTCGGTGGAGACGCCGGCGGCCCACAACCGGCGGGCGTAGTCGACGTCCTCGTCGCGGAAGATGTCCAGTTCACCGACTTCGATGTAGGCGGGTGCGAGATCGGCGAAGTCGGTGTTGCGGGCCGGGGCGGCGATCGCGGGTACGGCGTCGGTGCCGTGGATGTCGCCGAGGACCGCGCGCCAGGCGGTGAAGTTGAAGTCGTACGAGAAGATCGTCGGCTCGGCGGTGAGGTGCCGGTTCGGGATCAGGTTGCGGTCGTCGAGCATCGGATAGATCAGGATCTGCCGGGCGATCGGTATGCCGGCGTTGCGGGCGAGGATCGCGGTGGCCGCGGCGACGCCTCCGCCGGCGCTGTCACCCATCACCGCGATCCGGGCCGGGTCGATGCCGAGGTCACCGGCGTTCGCCCGCGCCCAGCGCAGCCCGGCGAAGGCGTCGCCGGCCGGGACGCCGACGGCCGCGCCCGGGGCGAGGCGGTAGTCGACCGCGAGGAACGGGACCCCGGTCCACGCGACATACGTGCGCACGAGTGGCTCGTACAGATCGGCGCTGCCGGCGATCATGCCGCCGCCGTGCAGGTGGACGACCGCGGAACCGGGTGTGGCTCCGTCGCGGGTGTACCAGCGCAGCCGGAGCGGGGTCCCGTCCTCGGCGGTGATCCGGTAGGTCCGGGCGGTGACGCCGGGGGTGGGCGGCAGTGCGCTCATCTGGGCCAGGCCGTGGTCGAGGACGGCACGCAGTCCGGCGGGGTCTCCGCGCCGGAGGCCGGCGAATCCCGGTGATCCGGACGGTCCGGCGCCCGCGGCGATGAGGGTGCTGATCCGGGGGTGCAGGTGAAACGGCATTTCTCTTCCTGACGGGACGGGAAAGGCCCCGGACGACGGCCCGGGGCCTTTCGCAGCGGAGGGTCAGCTCTGGTTCTGGGTCTGTCCGGCGGCCAGGGCCGGGCCGAGCAGCATGCCGCCGTCCGCGACGAACTCCGAGCCGGTGACGAAGGACGCCTCGTCGGAGCTGAGGAACAGGAGCAGACGGGTGATGTCCTGCGGTTCGGCGAGCCGCTTGATGGCGAAGGCGTCGGGCGAGTAGTAGTCGCTGACCGGCTGCGCGCCGGGGTGCAGGGGTTCGGTGATCAGCGGGGTGTTCACGACGCCGGGGTGGATGGAGTTGACCCGGATGTCGTCGCGGCCGAGTTCCATGGCGGCCGAGCGGGTCAGCCCGCGGAGCGCCCACTTGCTGGAGACGTAGGCGGCGATGAGTGCCGTGCCGACGTTCGCCGAGGTCGAGGCGATATTGATGATCACGCCGCCGCCGGCCCGGCGCAGGGACGGGACGGCCGCCCGGATACCCAGGTACGGTCCGGTGAGGTTGACGTCCACGACGTGGCGGAAGTTCTCCGGATCGCTCTGCTCGATCGGCGCGGACCGGCTGAGGATGCCGGCGTTGTTGACCAGCACCGAGATCGGCCCGAACCGGTTCTCGGTCTCGGTGACGGCGTTCTGCCAGTCGGCGGCGGAGGTGACGTCCAGGTGGACGTAGTGGGCCCGGTCGCCGGCCTCGGCGACGAGCGCGCGGCCGCGGTCGTCACGGATGTCGCCGATCACGACGTTCGCACCCTCGGCGAGGTAGCCGCGCAGATGCGAGGCGCCCATGCCGCCGGCGCCGCCGGTGATCAGGATGGTCTTTCCGAGGAAGCGTTGCATGGTGGTTCCTTTCACGCTGATGCCGTGGGGCGGGCCGGGCGGCTCATGCCGGCCCGCCGGGGAAGGTCACTTCGACGAGGCGGCTCGTGCGGAGCCAGTCGGCGAGGTTCGTGGGCTGGGCGATGGTGCCCGGGTTGCTCGGCTGGTTGAGGTCGTCGACCACCGCGGTGAAGACCGTCAGCCGTTCCTGCGGGTCGGTGACCGGGCGGGCGTGGGCGCGCAGGTCGGCCCGCACACCGTTCTTGAGGTGGAAGACGAACTCGGGGTGGGCCCGCAGGTTGGCGTACCAGCTCGGCGGGGACAGGAGCCCGCTGTTGAGGTAGTAACGGCCGTGTACGCGGTAGAAGAAGATCTCGATCCGTCGCGGGCGGCCGGTGCGGCGTCCGGTGGTGGTGATGTCGATGATGCGGGCGCGGGTGGGTGACGCGGGGGTCAGCGCCAGCGCCGCGCGGATGGCCTGGTCCGTCGGCATGGGTGCCTCGGGTCAGGCGGCCGGCAGGGCGGGGCCGAGCAGCAGGCCGCCGTCCAGGACGAGTTCGGTGCCGGTGGCGAAGGACGCCTCGGCGGAGGTGAGGTAGAGCAGGGCCGCGGTCACGTCGGCCGGTTGTCCCAGGCGGGGGATCGCGAACGGCGCCGGGTCGTAGAAGTCCGCGATCGGCTGTCCGCCGGGCTCGGCCGGTTCGTGGATCAGCTTGGTCGAGATGACGCCGGGGTGGATGGCGTTGACCCGGATGCCGTCGCGGCCCAGTTCGAGGGCGGCGCTGCGGGTCAGGCCGCGGAGCGCCCATTTGCTCGCGACGTAGGACGCGTAGAGGGCGGTGCCGCCGTACGCCATCGTCGAGCCGATGGTGACGATGGAGCCGCCGCCGGCCCGGCGCAGTGCCGGGGTGACGGCCCGGATGCCGAGGAACTGGCCGGTCACGTTGACCGCGAACGTCCGTTCCCAGACCGCCGGGTCGGTCGCCTCGACGGGTGTGGCCGCGTTCTGCACACCGGCGTTGTTGACCAGGATCGTCAGCTTTCCGAACGTCTGCTCGGCGGCGCTGACCGCTGCGGTCCAGTCCTGCTCGGCGGTGACGTCGAGGCGGACCGCGAGGGCCCGGTCGCCGAGTTCCGCGGCGAGTGCGGTGGCCCGGCTCAGTCCGCGGGCGGAACTGCCGATCACGACGTTCGCGCCTTCGGCGTGGTAGGCGCGGACGTGACTCTCGCCGAGGCCGCCGGTGCCACCGGTGATCAGGACGGTGTGTGAGGTGAAGCGTGTCATGGCGGCCTTCCGATGAAATCCGAATGGTGAGCTAACCGGCTCACCTCGCCATTTGAAGCTACCGCCGCACACGGTGGCGAGTCAAGTGACTCACCTCGCCTTCCGGCATACTGGGGCCATGAGCACCGAACCCTCGGCGTACCACCAGCGGGTGGCGCAGCAGAAACGCGCCGTCATCCTCGAAGCCGCGACCAGCCTCTTTCTCGCCTCCGGCTACGACGGCACCTCCCTGGCGAAGATCGCGGAGGGGGCCGGGGTGTCCAAGGCCACGCTCTTCAAGCAGTTCCCGACGAAGGCGGCCCTCTTCGACGCGATCGTCACCGAGTCCTGGCAGGTCGAGGAGGACGACAGCCCGGAACCGCCGCCCGGCGACCTGACCGCCGGACTGACCGCGATCGGTCACCGCTACGTCGAGCTGCTCACCCGCCCCGGCATGACCGCGCTGTTCCGCATCGTCATCGCCGAGCTGCCCCGCTTCCCCGAACTGGGCGAGGCCCAGTTCAGCCGGGGCAAGATGCCCTACTTCGAGACCGTCAGCCGGTACCTGGCCGCCGTGCACGCCGCCGGTGCCGCGAAGGTCGAGGACACCGAACTGGCCGCCACCCAGTTCCTCGGCATGATCTCCAATTTCGTCTTCTGGCCCGGCCTGCTGCTCCCGCACTGGGCGCCGGACCGGGCCGCGATCGACCGGGCCGTGGACGAGGCCGTGCACACCATGGCCGCCCGGTACCAGGTCTGACCTGAGCATCCGATGGCATTCCGAATGAGCACCGCCGCGTGGTCGTCTTCGCCATCATGTCCACGCATCCTGACGGCGCCATCGACCTCGACACCACGACCCCGCCCCCACCCCCGCCATCCCGGCGGCGAGGGCGGATCGTGGCGGCAGCGGCAGCCGGCGCGCTGATCCTCAGCTTGATGACCGCCACCAAGGTGGCCGGTCGCGGTGCGACGCCGCCGGACGCGGCCGCCGCCCTGCGCGCCGCCGCCGAGGCCGCGGAACGGTCCGCGCCGGACCACGGCGAGGCACGGCTCGTCACGATCCGGCAGTTCGAGCTCGACGTCTTCCCCAGCGAGGACGGCGGAACCGGTGTGGACCGCCACGACTTCCTGGTGCGGGAGCGGATCCCCGCGGACCCGGAGGAACCGTGGCACCGGCGCACCCGCGAACTCGCCCCGGACGAGGGATGGGCACCGGACCGGGGCGCGGACACCGGTGTGGTGATCAACGACTGGCAGGGTGTCTGCGGCGACTACTTCCCGACGCCGGGTCAGGACCCCTGCACCCGGCCCGGCCTGTGGCAGGACCCCACGCCGGTCTTCCTCGCCGGGCTGCCGGAGGAACCCGCGGCGCTCGTCGCCCGGCTGCACGCGGACGTGGTCGCCGACGGCGCCGAGCTCGACGCGGCCGGCCTCGAGCAGGAGTCGCTGCTGTACGCGGCCGCCGCCCTGGAGAGCGGGATCGCCGCCCGCAGCCGCGCCGACATCTACCGGGCCCTCGCCACCCTGCCGGGGCTGAGCATGGACCCACAGCCGGTCGTGCTGCGCGACGGCCGCAACGGCACAGCGGTCACCCTGGACGCCCGGGGCGACCGGGTGGAGATCGCCGTCGACACGGGCAGCGGCGAATTCCTGGGCTGGCGCCGGTTCCTGATCGCACCCCGGGACGGACTGCCGGCCGGGTCGGTGACGGCGGTGACGATCGTCCGGGTCACGACGCCCCGGCGGGGTCGACGCCGTACATCTCCTGCTTCCAGAGGATGTCGGCGAGCGCGGAGAGGCCACGGCCCAGATGCCGGCGATAGGTGCTGAACGGCAGGCCCAGACGTTCGGCGGCGGCCTCCTGCGTGGGTACGCCGATGAGGTACGTCGCCCGGACCGCGCGGGAGAACTTGTGGTGACGCGGGTCGCCGGCGAGGACACCCAGCGCTCCCTCGACGTTCTCCTTGATCACCGCCACCGGCCGGCCCCGGAGCAGCGGGCTGTCGGCGAGCAGGTCGGGCCGGCGCCAGTGCCGCAGCACGTCGCGGAGTGCGGTGTCGAACTCCAGCCGCGTCGGGCGTGCCACGAGCTGTTCCCGGCCGGCGTCGTCGACCGTACGGCGCGACAGCATCCGGTCGTCGGTCCAGGAGTGCCAGTCGTCGGATGTCCGGACCCGCCAGTCGGCCGCGTACACGGTCAGGTCCCGGCCGCCGATGGTCAGCGCGGCGATCTCGGTGCCCGAGCCGTGCGCGGTGAACGCCTCGGCCCAGAAACCGGACGTGGGCGCCACGATGAAGTGCCAGGCGAGGTTGCGTGCCCGGATCATCTCGGCCGCGCACCGGATCTGCATGAGGTCCATCGACGCCGAGGGGCGCCAGGGCTGCCGGGCGTCGACGGCGAACCGCATCACGGCGAAGTGCTCGCCGGGCCGCAGCGGCGTGGTGTGCTGGACATGGCGCCAGGCCGCCGCGACGGCCGGGTCCGCGGACAGTTCCGCCGCGGTCGGTGTGGTCAGCCGCGGCCTGATGAGGAAGGCCGTGGGCGACTCGTCCCCGGCCGCCCGGTAGACCGTGACCGCGTCGGGCCGGTGGTCCAGCCAGAAGGCGGCGACGGCGGCGGACCCGGAACCCTCCGTCGCGCGGGCGATGGCCAGCACCGCCTCCCGGTCCGACGCGCGATAAGGGTGTTCGCGCAGGTCGTGACCGCGGTCGAAGACGAAGGACCGGGACATCAGCAGACGCTGGGTGAAGGTCACGTCCCGGATCGCGGCGAGAAGACGGTCGTCGGACGCGGTCCGGGCACGGTGCAGCAGGTGGGCCTTCACCGCCGCGTGGGTGGCCCGGTACGTGTCGGGGTCGCGCCAGCGCAGCTCGTCGCCGAGCGCCCGCCGGACCACCTCGGCGGGGTACAGGCCGTCGTCGCCGCTGTGGATGAACGGCCGGTCGCAGAGCCAGTCGAACAGCGCCGTCGCGTCGGCGTCCGGGATCGCCGCGCGCAGCAGTTCCTCCGTGGTGTCGTAGGCGTGGGCGCAGACGTCGAGGGCGCGGCGGTGCGCGGCCGAGGGGATGTCACCGACGACGCGGGCCAGGACGGCCCGGGTCAGATCACGGCCGGCCGGCATCCGGGCGGCCAGGTTGAGGGCGAACGGGTTGCCACAGCCGAGATCCGCCACCGCCGTACGCCGCTCGCCGGTCAGCCCGTGCATGTCCAGCAGGGACTCGACCTCGGCCGGGGCCAGGGGGGCGAGGGCGACGGCGTGGAAGATCCGGGACCAGCCGGGATCGGAGAGCCAGTCGGCATCCGGCGGACGACGGCCCGCCACGACCACGACGGCGCCGGCCGGGAGCCGGGGAAGGTGGGTGTCCCGCAGCCGGAGCCACACGCTGTCCCCTCGGTCGGTCGCGTCGACCGCATCGACCAGCAAAACCGGACCGGTGGCGTCCGACGCGGCGGCGACGGCGGCGGGAACGTCCTCCGGATTATCGAGGAGTGTCACCGGCCGCCCGGCGGCGCGGGCGACGGAGGCGTACCGGTGCAGAAGGGCGGTCTTGCCGATGCCGCCGGGGCCATGCACGTGAAGGACCGCCGGAAGGGCCGGATCGCGGGTCAGCACGGTCCGGAACAGCCGCATCTCGGCCGCCCGCCCGGCGAAACTCTCCGCCCGGACCGTCTGGACGTGCTCAGCGAACGTGGTCATCGGGTGGCGCCAGGGGCGAGAAGGGCCGCGGTCAGCGTGCCGGTGAGCCAGCTCTCCGAGTCGTCGAGGGGCCAGCCGAGATCGTCGGTGCGGATGAAGTACGCCGCGTTGCAAAGGTACAGCCACAGGATGTCGGTCGCCCGCTTCTCGTCCACCCCGTCGCCCAGCGCGCCCATCGCGGCCAGTCGTGCGGCCACCAGCGCGAAGCCGCCGCGCATGCTGTCGTGGGCGATGACCTGGCTCTCCCGCACGCCGGCCTCGCGGGGGGCTGCGGCGGCGACCTGCCGCATCAGCCCGGACCACTGCTCGAAGGTGATCCGGGTGGCGTGGACGATGAACCGGACCAGCTCGCCCGGATCGGTGACGGCCTGGATCCGGCTGACGATCGCCGTGACGTCGGCGGCGGTGGCGCCGTCCTCGATCAGGGTCCGGAGCAGCCCGTTCTTGCCACCCCCGACGGCGTAGACGGTGGCGGGCGCGACCCGGGCGGCGGCGGCGATCTCCTCGACGCGGGTCTCGAAGTATCCGTTGCGCACGAACAGGTCGCGGGCGGCGTCCAGGATCGCCTGCCGGGTGAGCTGCGCGTATTCCGCTCGTCGTCCTCGAGGTGTCATCAGTTGATCATAGCTGCTAGTTTTCGTCAGAGTCAGCTCTATCCAATGAAGGAGAGTCTCGTGCGTGCAGTGTGGTTGAGAGATTTCGGAGCACCGGACACGCTGCGGATCGAGGACACCCCCGATCCGGTGGCCGAGCCGGGCCAGGTGCTGGTGGCGGTGGACTTCGCCGGGATCACCTGGATCGAGACGATGTTCCGGGCCACCGGCTTCGGGCCGTTCCCGAAACCCCCGATGATCCCGGGCAACGGCGTGGCCGGCACGGTGGTCGCCGCCGGATCCAGCGCCGAACGGCACCTGGTCGGCCGGCGGGTGGTGACCGGCACCGGCGGCGCCGGCGGCTATGCCGAGCGGGTGGCCGTCGACGCCCGGCACGTGATCGAGGTGCCGGACGGAGTCGCGACCGACGACGCCGCCGCCCTGCTCGCCGACGGCCGGACCGCACTCATGATCATGGAAGCGGCCGGGATCCGGACCGGCGAACGGGTCCTGGTCGAAGCGGCCGCCGGCGGCGTCGGTTCCCTGCTCGTACAGCTGGCTCATGCCGCCGGCGCCGAGGTCGTGGCCGCGGCCGGATCGGCCGTCAAGCGGGAGGCGACCCTGGAGTTGGGCGCGGACATCGCGGTCGACTACCGCGAACCCGACTGGCCGCAGACGGTCCGGTCGAGCGGCGGCGGCATCGACGTGGTCCTCGACGGCGTCGGCGGCGCTGTCGCCGAGAGCGCCTTCACCCTGCTCGGCACCGGCGGCCGCATGATCAGCTTCGGGTTCAGCGCGGCCGCCGGCTGGCCGGAGATCACCGA
This sequence comes from Actinoplanes rectilineatus, assembly GCF_000962825.1. Classification (GTDB taxonomy): domain Bacteria; phylum Actinomycetota; class Actinomycetes; order Mycobacteriales; family Micromonosporaceae; genus Actinoplanes; species Actinoplanes rectilineatus. The sequence goes on along the minus strand of NZ_JZKF01000002.1, from coordinate 57,147 downwards.
CGAGGTCGCCGCCGAACGTGGCATCCGGGTCCAGCGCGGCGTCTTCGGACCGCCCGAGGAACAGACCCGGCGCACGACCGAGGCGCTCGCCCTGACCGCAGCGGGCCGGCTACGCCCGCTCATCGGCCGGCGGTTCCCGCTCGACCAGGCGGCCGCGGCACACACCGCGATGGAGAACCGCGCGGTCGTCGGCAAAACCCTCCTGGCTCTCTGAAAGCGACGTCATGCGCATCCTGTTCTCCAGCGTCCCCGCCCACGGCCACCTGCTGCCGCTGTTGCCCCTCGCCCGGGCCGCCGCCCGCGCCGGGCACCAGGTCGCCCTGCTCACCCACCCCGGCATGCACAGCGCCGCCCCGGACCTGGACCTGCTGCCCGCCGGCCCGGACATGGCCACCACCCTCGCCGACGTCACCCACCGGACCACGCTGGACGCCCTGCAGGACATGGCCCGCGGCGCGACCGAGTTCTTCGTCGCGTCACGGCTGAACCTGGGAGCCGAGCAGGCCCTCGCCGCGGCCGAACAGTTCCGTCCCGACCTCGTCGTCGCCGACATGGTCGACTTCCTCGGCCGACTCGTCGCCGCCGCACGCGGCATCCCGTTCGCCGTGCACGGGTCGGCCCTGCCCCTGGCCGCCCCGCTCGCCACCGCCTTCGAACAGGCGATCAACGACCACTTCCCGGGGTACGGGGTGAAGCCCACGCCGCCGGTCGCCTACCTCGACCCGTGGCCGGACAGCCTGCTGCGTCCCACCGACAGGTTCCCGGTCACCCGGATCCCGATCCGGCCGGAACCGCACAGCGTTCCCGGCGACTCGTGGCACCCACCGGCGTTCCGCGGCCGCGGCGAACGGCCCGTGGTCCTCGTGACCATGGGAACGGTGGTCGAGGACCGCGACGCCGTCGAGTTCGTCGTCAGTTCGCTGACGCCGCTCGACGTCGACATCCTGGTCGCGCCGTACAGCGGATACGGGCTCGAGGAACGGGACCTGCCCGATCCCCAGGTACACAGCGCGGGATTCGTACCCATGAAGGATCTCCTCGCGGTGAGCGACCTCGTGGTCACCACCGCGGGCGCCGGCACCGTGCTGTCCACCCTGAGCGCGGGGCTGCCGATGGTGCTGCTCCCGATGGGCCTGGACAAACCCATCAACGCCGAACGGGTGGCGGCACGCGGCGCCGGTCTCGTCGTCTCGCGGCCCGGTGCGGCCGGTGCCGCGGTGGAACAGATCCTGGCCGGATCGGCCCCGGCGGCGGCCGCCGCCGCGGTGGCCGCCGAGATCGCCGGCATGGACTCCCCCGACGCCGTCCTCACCGTGCTCCTGCGCCGGCTGACGTCGTGAGCCCCGGCACGGCGGCGGACCGGTCCGCCGCCGTGCCGCCCGTGGCCGCGTTCCGCCCGGTTCCCGCGACGTTCTCCGCGTACCGGGACCCGCGACCGGTTCACTCATCGGATGCTCATCGGGCGCAGGCAGCATCGAGTCTGCCGCTGACGGACAGCGGCCATCACCGAGGAGGAACACATGGACCTGAAGCTCGCCGGGAAGACCGCCTTCATCAGCGGATCCAGCCAGGGCATCGGTTACGCCACGGCCCGGACCCTGGCCGGTGAGGGCGCCGGCGTGATCCTCAACGGCCGCGACCCGGCGAAGCTGGAGAAGGCCGTCGAGGAGCTGCGCCAGGAGGTGCCCGGCGCCTCCGTCAGCGGCCTGCCCGCCGACTTCTCGGTCGCCGCCGACGTCGATCGGCTGTGCGGCCGGCTCCCGGACGTCGACATCCTGATCAACAACGTCGGCCTCTTCGAGCTCAAGCCCTTCGAGCTCGTCACCGACGACGACTGGCGGCTGTACTTCGAGGTCAACGTGCTCGGCGGAGTCCGGCTCGCCCGCCGGCTCCTGCCGGCGATGCTCGACCGGGGCTGGGGCCGGATCGTCTTCGTCAGCAGCGAGTCGGGCGTGAACATCCCGGCCAACATGATCCACTACGGCACCTCCAAGACGGCGATGCTCGCGGTCGGCAACGGCCTGGCGAAACTCACGAAGGGCACCGCCGTGACCGTCAACTCGGTGCTCGGCGGCCCGACCTACTCCGACGGCGTGGCCCAGACGGTCCGGTCGCTGGCCCAGGCCCAGGCGCTCCCCGAGGAGCAGATGAAAGCCGCGATCATCGGCGCCAACGAGACGTCCCTGCTGGGCCGCTTCATCGAACCGGCCGAGATCGCCGCCGCGGTGACCTTCCTCGCCAGCCCCGTCGCCTCCGCCGTCAACGGGACGGCCGTCCGCGTCGACGGAGGTGTCCTGACCACACTGCTGTGACCTCAGACGAGGCCCGAGCGCACCGCGAAGGCGACCGCGTGCGGCAGGTTGCGCAGCCGGTACCGCCGGAAGATCCGGTATGCGACCTTCTCGACGGTGCGCGGCAGCACCTCGGCACGCCGGGCCGTGATGGCGCTGCCGCCTCGCCACAGCGCCGGGCCGAGAACCTCTCCGGAGACATGGCCGGGCACTGACGGCGATCGAAGTTCGCTTTTCGAAGTCGGTAGCCTTCCTGCCATGCCGACCGAGCCTCTTCGATCGTCCGATCCCACCGAGCTGGGCGGATATCGCCTGCTCGGACGACTCGGCGAGGGCGGCATGGGTGCCGTCTACCTGGGACAGGGGCCGGACGGGCCGGTCGCGGTCAAGGCGATCCGCGCCGACATGGCCAGCCATCCCGAGTTCCGGGGCCGGTTCCGCAGCGAGGTCAACCGGGCCCGTCAGGTTCCCTCCTTCTGTACGGCCGCGGTGCTCGACGCCGACCCGGAGAGCGCCATCCCCTACCTGGTGGTCGAGTTCGTCGACGGCCCGGATCTCGCCGAGGTCGTCGCCGGACGCGGCCCGTTGAGCGGCGGCGAGCTCTACAGCGTCGCGATCGGGGTGGCGACCGCGCTGACCGCGATCCACGGGGCCGGTGTCATCCACCGGGATCTCAAGCCCCGCAACGTGCTGTTCTCGCTGGGCACGCCGAAAGTGATCGACTTCGGCATCGCGCGGGCCTTCGAGTCGACGAGCAACCACACCCGGACCGATCAGATGGTGGGCACTCTGGCGTACATGGCGCCGGAGAGGTTCGAGGCGGATGCCCGCGGTGTCGGGCCCGCGGCGGACGTGTTCGCCTGGGGTGTCGTCGTCGCGTACGCGGCGACCGGCCGGACCCCGTTCCAGTCCGATTCGCCGGCGGCGACCGCGGCACGGATCCTGACGCAGCCGCCGGATCTCGGTGGGCTCACGTCGCCGCTGCGCGAGATCGTCAGCCGGTCGCTGGACAAGGACCCGGCACGCCGCCCGACCGCGGCGGCGCTGCTGGAACTCCTCCTGGACACCGGCTCGCACAGTGTCGGCAACCTGGCCGGCAGCCCGGAGTTGCGCCGGGCCGCGCAGGCGGCCCGGCGGGGCGGCATCCGCAGGCGCCGCCGAGGCCGGCGTGTGGCGGTCGCCGCCGCCGGGGTCGCCGTCCTCGCCCTGCTCGGGGCGATCGGCGGCTTGCGGCTCGCGGCTCTCGACGGGGACACGGCCACGCTGCCCGGCACGTCGGCCGCGCCCTCGGCCGCCGCACTGCCCCCGTCGTCCCCGATCGGTGAAGGCTTGCTGATCAGTGACCCGCTGGAACGCGATGGCCAATGGCACGAGTCGAACGAGAACGGCATCTGCGAGTTCGCCGACGGCCGGCTGGTCGCCCGCAGCGGGAACGAGGAGTTCCCGGCCGAGTTCGTCTCCTGCGACGGCCCCGACGACAAGATCACCGGCGATCACGCCATCGCCGTCACCGTCGCGCTGCGAACGCCCACCAGCTGCGCGGTCATCTGGTTCTGGGGTTCGGACGGCGTCACCGAGAGCGGCGAGTTCGCCGTCGACCTCTGCGCCGCCAAGGCCGAGGTGTGGGACCAGCAGGAGGACTCCCGCACGACACTCGCCGAGGCGCCGACCGAGGTCCTCGCCGACAAGGCCGGCCACCGCGTGCAGATCACGGTCGAGGACAAGGCGGTAACCGTGTCGGTCGACGACGCCCCGCTCCTCGACGGGAAGCTGCCCGCACGCAGCCGCCAGAGCGGTCAGGTGTGGCTCAGCATGGGCCAGGAGCCCTACTCCGAGACCACCGAAGGCAACGTCACCTTCCAGGATGTGGAGATCCGAGAACTGTGAGAACCCGGGTCCTGCTGCCGCTGTCCCTGCTGCTGGCGACACTGGCGGCGTGCAGTTCCACCAGCACGCCCCCGTCGTCGCCGGCGCCGTCCTCGGCGGCGCCGCCGTCCGCCACCCCGGACACCACACCGACCTTCACCGATGTACGCGTCGGCGACACGACCTCGATCGTGCGGATCCGCGCGTTCACCGCCGGCAGGAACCGCTCGGTCGTGGTGGAACCGGTCATCTTCCTCAAGAAGCCGGAGTTCTGTAAGGCGTTCGGAATCCCGGCGGACGACAAGCAGTGCCTGGCGCCGTTCGGCATCGAGTTCAGCGACGCCCGGATCACCCTGCCCCGCGCCGACGACGCCACGTACGCCCTGATCGACCCGGACGACTGGCGCAAGTGCACCGACACCGACCTGGTGGCCGCCACCTGCAAGGCGACCGCGACGGAGTTCCGGAAATGGCTGACGGGAAACGATGACACCGTCCTCCTGACGACCCGGGGCGGGCAGGCGGTGCACTTCGCCCAGGTCTACTTCCCCGGCTACTACGAGGAGTGACTACCGTCACACAGTGCCGTGGCCGAGGCGTACGCCGGGCCTGACAACACTGGTCCACGGTCTCGTAGGCCGACAGCCCCGAGACGTGGGTACGCCGGATCGCCGCCCGCATCCCGCCCGAGGACAGCACCGGAACGACCGCTTGTCAGATGCGGTCCAGCCCGTCCTGTCGCTGATCGAGGTCGGCGTAGTCGGGCAGGTCGATCCGGTCCGCGGGCGGGTCGACGAGGCGTGCGCCGATCCGGGAGACCAGCGGCGTCGCGGCGAGGCGGAGCCCCGCGTGGAAGACGGCGAGGCCGGCCGGAGTGCGCGGGTTGGCGATCCGGGGCACCCCGGGCGGGAGCTGCTGGGCCCGGTCGACGAAGGGGCGCATGATCCGCTCGTACCCCGCAAAGGCCTGACGATGGTCGGCGTGGCGGGCGATCTCACCGGCGAGGACGTAGGCGCCGACGATCGACAGGGTGGTGCCCATCCCGCTGACGGGGGCGGCGCACCAGGCGGCGTCGCCGAGAAGCGCGACGCGGCCCCGGGACCAGCGGGTCGCCCGGATCTGGGCGAGGGACTCGAAGTACATGTCGCCGGCGTCGTCGAGCGCGTCGAGGATCCTGCGTGCCGGCCCCGCGACGCCGTGGAACTGCCGGCGCAGCCGGTCCTTCTGCTCCGATGCGGTGCGGCGCCGGCCCCAGTCCGCGGCGCCGGCACGGTCGTAGAGGATCGCGGAGAGGACGGCGCGGGTCGTGCCGTGCCGGTCGGGGCGCAGGGTGACGCCGAGGCCGCCGGGGGCGTTGTACCAGTTCCACCAGTCGGTGTCGTCGTCCTGGCGGGCGATCGTCAGGTACGTCATCTCCATGCCGAGCGGCCGGACCGCGACGTCGGCCGGATCGAGGAGGAGTCGCCGGGTCGAGGAGCGCAGGCCGTCCGCGGCGACGACCAGGTCGAAACCCTCCTGCCGGCCGCCGGCGAAGGTCACCTCGACCGCGGAGCCGGTGTCGGTGAGCGCGGTGATCTCGTCGCCGTAGCGATAGCCGGTCCGCCCCGCGGTCTTGTCGACCAGGATCCGGGCGAGGTCGCCGCGCAGCACCTCGACCTCGGCGGTGGCGCCCGCCGTGGCGGATCGCTGGACGGGGAACTCGGCGATCAACTTGCCGTGCTCGCTGAAGAACCGGGTCCCGCGTTCGCCGGTGGTCGCGTCCCGGACCGCGTCCTCGAGGCCGGCACGGCGCAGCACCTCCCGGGCCGCGCCGCGGACGTCGATGTTCTGGCCGCCGGTGCGGAACTCGGGCGCGCGTTCGACCACGGTGGTGGCCCATCCGTACCGGTCCAGCCAGTAGGCCAGGGCGGGCCCGGCGATACTCGCGCCGGCGATGAGGACGGTCGGTCGGTGTCCCATGGAGGTTCCCTCCGTCGGAGTGGTGGAGCGAGCCCATTAGTTATACCGCGATACTGTATCACCGTGAAACCATTCTGCGATGATACTATTCGTGGCGCATCCGGCACCGAGACAGAGGAGGGCTCCCCGTGGCCGAAGGGCTCCCCGTGGCCGAAGCCGACGACCAGCGGGATCGGCTACTGACGGCGTTGCGGACACACGCGACCCTCCACGGCGACCTGGGCCGCCAGTTGGGCACACGGATGGGCCTGCACACCACCGACGCCGCCGCACTGGTCGAGATCCTCTCCGCGCAGGACCAGGGCACCCCGCTGACGCAGGTCGGATTGAGTCACCGCATCGGTTTGACGCCGGGCGCCACATCAGCCCTGCTCAACCGGCTCGAGAACGCCGGCCACGTGACCCGCACCCGCGACAGCACCGACCGCCGGGCCGTCACGCTGCGCTCCACCGACGGCGTCGAGGCCACGGTCGACGACTTCTTCGCCCCGCTCGTCGACCGCCTGGGCACGATGATGAGCAGATACCCACCCGAGCTGCTGGCCCAGGTCGAACACTTCCTCACCGACGTCTGCACCACGATGGGCGATTACGCCCACGAACAGGGCCGATTCATCACTCCGCGCCCTTGACATCACGGGCCGCAAGGTTCATCGCCGTGACGACGGCGGTGCCGGGGCAGTGGACTGATGTGCGGCCGGAACCACGCGAATGGCGGCACAGCCGGCCACACGAACACCGGTGACCTGGCCGCTGGACACCCTGTCGGCACACGGTGGCGCTCGTAGCCGAGCGAAAGGCAATCATGATCACCACCGCGCATCTCCCCGAGTCGTACTACCACGTGGGTGTGGTCGTCCCGGACATCGAGGCGGCCATCGAACGCTACAGCGAGGTCTTCGGGATCACGTTCACCGAACCGAGCGTCACGACGAGCCCCCATCTGGAGGACGGCGGCAGGGTCTTCACGAACTTCCAGCAGCGGCAGGCGATGTCGCAGACCCGTGAACCCTATTTCGAGCTGATCGAGGCGGTCGGCGACGGCATCTTCAGCCGGCGGAACATGGGGCAGATCCTGTACTACGGCTGCTGGGAAGAGGACATGGAGCGACGACTGGCGATCCTCGCCGAGCAGGGGATCCGATTGGAGTCGATCATCCGCACGGCGCCGGACGCGCTGCCGATCGCGGTCATCACGGCGCCGGACCCGATTCTGGGCACCCGGATCGAGTACGCGGACGTCGTGACACGTGCTTACACCGAGGAATGGATCCGTACCGGCAAGCTGGGGTGATCCGTTGCGGTGCCCGCTACGGCGGACCGTAGCGGGCACGGTGTCATCGCCGGATCTGATCGACCAGTGGCACCCCGGAGAAGTATCGGTGAGCCTGCGCCGATGCCAGCCGGTAGATCCGCTGCCGCATGCTCTCGGTGAACGCACCGACATGCGGGGTGATCGGTACGTTCGGCGCCGTCCGCAGAGGGTGACCGGCCGGCGGCGGCTCCGGATCCGTCACGTCCAGTGCGGCGGACAATCGGCCGGGTGATCACCGGCTCCCCACCCGTTCCTCAGGTGTGTCCATCGACTCGGAACGGTCTGTGACGGAGCGGGCCGTTCCGGGCGCGACGGCACCAGTGCGCCGGGGCCGGGACACGACCACGAGAAGACCGGCGAGGACGCAGCCGCAGCCGGCCAGTTGAACAGGCGACAGGCGCTCGCCGTTGAGCACCGCACTCAGGGCCGCCGCGGTCACCGGCTCGGCGAGGGCGAGGACTCCCGCGACGCCGGCGCTGACGCTGCGAAGCCCTCGGGCGTAAAGCGCGTAGGGCAACGCCGTCGCGGCCAAGCCGAGCCAGGCCACCAGCGCTGCCGTGTGCGGCTGGAGAACGGTGCCGCCCTCCCCCACGATCCAGGGAAACGCACAGACCGCGCCCACCAGCATGCTGACGGCGGTGGCCGGCAGCAGGGATGTGGACGACGACGCCATCCGCTGCGCGGTGACGGTGTAGCCGGCAAAGGTCGCACCCGCCAGCAGTCCCCAGGCTAGGCCGATGAGGTCCGGAGCGGTGCCACTGGCCGGGGCCAGCAGCACACCGCAGCCGACGGTCGCCGTCAGGGAGCCGATCAGCCAGGTCCGGCCCGGCCGCCGGCCGTGGAGCGCCCAGTCGAACACCCCGGCGAAGAGGGGGATGAACGCTACGGCGAGGAGCGTGCCGAGAGCCGCACCGCTGTGCGTCACCGACGACATGAAGAAGTATTGATAGACGACACCGATGACGCCCGCCGCACCGATCACCTGCCACGGAGCGCCACGAAGCGACCGGCGGCGCCCGGGCCGCCGGAGGAGACACACCGCGGCGAGCGCGAGTCCGCCGACGAGCTGTCGCCATCCGGCCAGCGCGGCCGTGCCGAGATGGCTTCCGGCGAACAGCTGCGCCGGGCCGATGGTTCCCCACAGGACGGCCGCCAGCAGGACCGCCCCTGAACCCGGGTAGTCCCTGGAACGAGATTTCACCACTGCAAGTTAGGAAGGACGGCTATTCACTCGCGATGTCAGCGCTGCTCACCTCGCCGGGTGCGGGCCCGGTGACCCTTCTGGCAGCGGCTCCCGATCGTCGTTCGCGAGCACGTGATGAGCACCGGTGAGCCGGTGACTGGACAGCCGGGAGCATCAGAATGACGGGCGATTCGTTCCGCACGGCGGCTCGGCCCCACGACAGATCAGGAGAAGCGCTGTGGACACCGCAGGTCGCGTGAGTCCACTCCGTAGATCCGATCCCGCGTGGCTCGGGGGCTACCGGATGGTCGGCCGGCTCGGTGAAGGCGGCATGGGAGTGGTCTATCTGGCCCGGTCCCGGGACGGGGAGCGGGTGGCGGTCAAGCTCATCCATTCCCACCTCGCGAGTGACGCCGAGTTCCGGGGCCGTTTCCGTGGCGAGGTGCAACGGGCCCGGCAGGCGCCGGCCTTCTGCACCGCGCGCTTTCTCGGCGCAGACCTCGACCACGATCCGCCCTATCTGGTCGTCGAGTACGTCGACGGGCCCAGCCTGGCGCAGGTCGTCGCGAGGCAGGGGCCGTTGGAGCACGCCGCGCTGCGTTCGCTGGCGGTGGGGACCGCGACGGCTCTGACCGGCATCCACAGCGTGGGTATCATCCACCGGGATCTCAAGCCCGGCAACGTGCTGCTGGCACTCGGCGGGCCCAAGGTGATCGACTTCGGCATCGCGCGGCCCTTCGAGGCGACCAGCCGGCACACGCGCACCGACATGATGGTCGGCACCATCACCTACATGGCACCGGAGCTCTTCTCCGACGACCCGGCCTCGGCCGTCACCGCGGCAGCCGACGTGTTCGCCTGGGGCTGCCTCGTGACGTACGCGGCCACCGGGCGGACCCCCTTTCGGGGCGAATCACCGCAGGCGACGGTGGCCCGCATCCTGTCGCGGCCACCACGAGTCGACGGCATCGCCGAGTTCCTGCGCGAACCGGTGCTGCATGCCCTGGCGAAGGACCCCGCCGACCGGCCCACCGCTCCGGAACTGCTCGCCATGATGGTGAACGGGCATGCGGCCGGCTCTGTCGCGACCGCGCGGCCGCGTACCCCCAAGATCTCCGGACAACCGGCAAGGCCGCGCCGGGGCGGCCATGCCCGGCCCGCCGCGGTCGCCGCCGCGGGTCTGCTGACGGTCGCCGGGCTGATCGGCGCGACGATCGTGGCCAACGGGGAGGGCAACGCCCAGCAACGTGCGGCGCCGCCCGGCAGTTCGGCGAGCGTCGCGCCCACCGGTTCGGCACCGGCCGGTGCGACGCGATCCGAGGCCGGGTCATCCGCCCCCGCACGGGTGCGAAAGCGCACGCCGTCGCCGTCGGCCGGCACGGGGTCGGCGGCACCGGCCACGCCCCGGACCGAACCCGCCTCCTCGGCTCCGGACGGTTCCGCCAACCCGTCCGGGCGCAACCTCGCGCTCGGGACGACGGCTACGGCGTCGAGTGCCGAAGGCGACCGCTGGTCCGCCGGGCAGGCCGTCGACGGTGATCCGGAGACCCGGTGGGGCAGCGCTTTCAGCGACCCGCAATGGCTACAGGTGGACCTCGGCCGACGATGGCGGATCCGGCGAATCGAGATCGATTGGGAACGGGCGTACGCCGTCGCCTATCGCGTCGAGGTCTCCGAGGACGCGGCCACCTGGACCACCGTGCACAGCACCTCCTCGGGACAGGGCGGGAACGTCACCATCACCGTCGACGATCTGACCGGTCGCTACGTCAGGGTCTCCGGCACCCGGCGTGCCGGCGACTACGGCTATTCCGTGTACGAGCTGAAGGTCTTCTGATCCGGCGGCGGGAGGAGGCGATCGCGGCCGATCGTCTCCTCCCGCCGCCGGTCCGCGGGTACGGCCCGGCGCCGGACCGCCGTCGTCACCATGGTGACGACGGCGAGCACGTCAGAGCGGCGGCGAGGAAGGCGTCCCGGGCACCGGGCGGGAACGCGCCGGGGACCGCTCCGGCCGCGTGACGGTGCCTCCCCACAACTCACGTGCCCACAACACCTCACACACCGCGGCGAGCCCGGTCCGCAGGTGACGTCGGTAGGTGCTCAGCGGCAGGCGCAGCGCCGCGGCGGCGACCCTCTGCGTCGGCGCGCCCTTGAGGTACGTGACGGTCAGCGCGTGATACGCCTTCGTGTACCGGGACAGTTCCCCGACGGACTCGATCGCGTCCTGAAGAAGGCTCCGGAGAACTCCGGCCCGGTCGGGTTCCCCGGCATCCACGATCAGACGGGTCTGCAGCAGCGGGTTGGCGGCCAGAGTGGTCGGCCGCCGCCAGGCATGCAGAGCCGCACGGATGGCGGCGTCGAACTCCGGACGGGTCAGCACGATCAGGCCGGCACCGGGATTCCCGCCGCCGGCCCGATCCGGTTCCCCGGCCTGGTCCGGTTCCCCGGCCTGGTCGTTCCGTTCCCGGGCGAGCAGGGCATGGGTACGGTCACCGACGCGCGGCCGGGCCCGAATCGGACGGTGCTCGACGCCGCCGGCGTCCGGACGGCAGTCGCCGATGTCCGCCACCGAGACGAAGGACCACCGCAGCGGGCTCTCCCGGTACCAGTGGGCGGCGACCCGCATCCCGATGAGCTCACGCGTCGGGGAGGGGCGCTGGTAGGTGAGGGGATCGACGCTGAACCGGCAGATCCCGATGTACTCGCCATGACGCAGCGGGCCCACCGAACGGCAATGCCGCCAAGCCTCGGCGACGACGGGATCCGCCCGTGACTCCACCGGGTCCGGCGCCGCCAGCCGCAACCAGGCCATGAAGGCGTGCGGGGGCGCGTCGGGCGAGCTCCGGTAGACCCGGAAGGCCTCCGGTCGCCGATCGAGCCAGAATCGCACGACGGCAGCGGACTCGGCGCCTTCGGCCTGTTCCGCCAGGTCCAGGATCACCGCCCGGTCCGCCGGCTCCATCGCCTCGTCGACGACCTTTCCCCGCGGGTAGCCGGGCCGTCCGGCGCCGCGTCCCAGGTGGTCGAGCTCCGCCACCGCGGGCATGACGGCGACCTCGGCGGCGTCGCGGACCTTGTGGACGAGGAAGGAACCCACCCGGCTTCGGGCCGCCCGCAACGATTCCGGATCGCGGTGTGCCCAGTCCGCGACGAGGATCTCCCGGACCACCTGCCGAAGGTGGAGTCCGGTCGGGCTCCGGTCGATGTAGGGCCGGTCGCGTAGCCAGACGAACAACTGGTCGGCCCGGCCCGGGAGCACGGCCCCGAGCAGTTCCTGCGTGATGCTGTGGACCTGTGCGCCGATCCGCAGCGCGGCACGATGCTCCTCGGACGGTACGTCGCCGAGGACCCGCCGCTGAAGCATGTCCAACAGGCCTGGTCCCGGCTCCCACGGCTCGGCGTGAGGTTTCCGGGCAGCGTCCATGGCCGCCGCGACGAGGGCCAGCGGATGCCCCGCGGCGAACCGCAGAACGGCGTCCCCGTGATGTGCGGAAAGCTGGAACGGTTGCAGGAGTTGCCGGCTCTCGACGGTGGTCAGCTCGCGGAGCGCGACCTCCGCCGCCATCTGCGACCAGCCGGGATCGAGTCGCCAGTCTCCGGACGGGCGACGACGGCCGGCGATCACGACGAGTGCGCCCATCGGCAGGCCCGGAAGGAAGCTCTCGGCCAGCCAGTTCTCCCAGTTTTCGCCCGCCTGGAAGCAGTCGAGCAGGATGACGGCGCGCTCGTCGTGTCTGACGGTGTGCGCCGCCGCCTCGAACCGGTGCGCCGAGACGGTCGTGCGGCCGTCGAGTCGCAGCACCGTCCGGTCAGCGTCCCGGGCCTCCTCGGCCATCCGGGTCAGCAGCGCGGATTTCCCCACCCCGCCGGGGCCGTGCACGAGCAGAACGGACGGCGCCTGCGGGTCACCCGCCAGCATCCGTCCGAACAGGGTCATCTCTGGGGTACGGCCGACGTGGACCTGGCGCTGGGTCTGGCGCTGGTCTCGCAGCAGCGTGGATGTCGACGTGATCATGTCACGGCACCTCCGCCTGGTATCTCATTGTGTGTTCATAAGACGATCACATTGCGTCACATCAACATCTGATGCGCGAGTGATCGTAGGCCTTCCGGGCTAACAGACCAGTTTTAATGATCAATGCCACCATGGCTTCCCCGTCACGAACGGTCATCGCCGACTGTGGGATCACTCCGGAATGTCACCACAGCCCCGACACCGTGCCGGGGTGAGGGTCAAACGGTGAACCGTCTCCGGCCGCGGGTGCCCGGTCGAGTCCGAGACATCGTGGCAGTCAGCGGGATGGTGTCCTGTCCCCACAAATGACGACGGGCCCGGGCCGGCCCTGGGGAGGACGACGACCCGGGCCCTGACCCCGGCGTGGCGACGAGATGACATGAGCGTCCGCTCGCCGCCACGGTCGAGATGCAGAGTGCCGGACGGCGGTGCTCACTTCGCAGGCCACCGTTGCTCACGCGAGCCGACCCGGCCGGCGAGCGTGCCGCCGGCCGCCCCGCCGGCACCGGTCTCAGAGACCGGCATCCACGGGACGGATCAACGCGGCGGCCATGTCCCTGCCCTCCTGCGTCCAGGAGGTGGGACGACCGGTCGCCGGGTCGATCCGGACCACCACCCGTGAGCCCTCGGCATAGGTCGTCTCCCGATCCGGGGAGAGCATCCGGAAGCCGTACTCGGCGCTGGTCCTGCCCATCTTCTCCAGCCAGAAATGGCACACGAGGTCACCGGCACCACGCACCGGCTGGAGGTACCCGACGGTCATCTCGCGGGCGAACTGGTAGACGTCGGGCTTGGTCGCCTCGGTGCCCACGAAGGCGTAACCGCGGTCTGCCCAGTAGTCCTCGATCGCCCGCTCGACGACCAGGGCGTAACGGCTGTTGTGCATGACCCCGAACGGGTCGAGATCATCGATCCGCACCCGGCACACCGACAGGTGGCCGAACGCCACCTCGGGCTCAGTTTCGTCAACGGCTGCTGTCACGGGACTTCCTCTCCTCACGTCTGACGTGTCGCAGCGATGATCATGCGGTCCGGCATGGCTCGAATACCGGCCCAGACGTGTTCATCCCGGGCCTCACGGCGCCCCTTGCCGCGATCCGGGTGAACAGACGATGGCCTGGGAAACGAGCAGACGACGCGCCCACGATGACGGTGTCCACCACACCGGATGAGCGACGTCGGGAGCCTGCAGATCATGCGTACCAGCGTTGGCGTACCCCACACACTGGAGGAGCGGATCCGCGACGCCCGTCGCCGCGCCTTCGTCGGCCGGGAAGCCGAGCTGCGAATCTTCCGGGCCGCTCTGGCGAACCGATCCGGCCCGCCCTGCCTGCTCTACGTGCACGGCCGCAGCGGAACCGGTAAATCAGCCCTGCTCCACCGGTTCGCCGACGAGGCACGGGAGCAGGGACGCAGCGTCGTCCACCTCGACGGCACCCTGATCGGGGGGCCACCGCCGGTTCCCGGGGCACGCGCTCATGTGGCGTCCGACGCGGACGTCCTGTTCATCGATGCGCTGGAGCAGTCACCGGCCATGATGAACTGGCTGACCGGCCGGCTCCTCCCCACGCTCGGCCCGGGAACGGTCATCGTCGTCGCGGCCCGGCAACCACCCGGAACGCAGTGGTGTGCTCGATCGTGGCCGGACCCGATACCCGTGATCGAGCTCAACGACCTCGGAGTGCGGGAGGCAGCCGAACTGCTTCGCCGCCGGCACGTACCCGGCCCGGCCCGGGCCGTTCTGCTGGCGTTCGCCGGCGGGAATCCCCTGGCCCTCGCTCTGGGCGCGGCCGCCACCCGGCAGGCCGCCGACCCGTACTCCTGGGAACCGGGCCCCGAACTGGTCACCACGCTGGCCCGGCGCCTGACCGGCCCGGTGCCGTCGGCGGCACACGCGCTGTCCCTGGCGGTGAGTGCCTGCGCCCTGGTCACCACGGAAGCCCTGCTCCGTTCGGTCGCCGGAGACGAGGCACCCGGTCTCTACGCATGGCTGCGCCGCCACCCGGCCATCGAGGCGGCACCCGGCGGGCTGCGCCCGATGCGGACGGCACGAACCGTGCTGGACCGGGAGTTCCGTTGGAGGAACCCGCAGAGGCACGCCGAGATACGGCACGCCCTGGTTCAGCATCTGTTCCACGCCCGCCGGGAGACCGACGGCGATGCCGCACACACCGCGCGGGGCCTGTCGTGGCTGTTGTACCGGGACCTGCCGGACACCGGGGATGAGGACGCCGGTGAGTACCTCGTCGGCACACCACACCCCCGGGATCGCCCTCTGCTCGACGGGCTGCCCGCCGGTTCGGAAGTCACGGCGGACGCGCAGGTACGCATGTTCCGCCACACCGGTACCGGTGAGGTGGCCGCGATCAGCGTGACCCGGCGGCGGCACACCCCCGACGAGGCGGCCGGCGGCGACGATCCGGTCACCACGAGCCTCTGGCGGAGTATCGCCGACCGCATGCCGGAGGACGGTGGACACGTCCTGGTCACCTGGTTGCACCTGCTGCCGAACGGCCGGTGGTCGCCGGAACTGGCCGCGGCGGTACGGGTGGCGGCCTTCGAGAACTGGCTCGAGGCCGGGCAGGCCGCATGGTCCTTCGTCGTGCTGCCCGCGACCATCCCCCTCGGACGATCACTGGAAGAGGCAGGGCACGACCGTCTGGGTGACCCCATCGAGTACGGCACCGAGGTCCTGTGCCTCTACGGTCACGACTGGCGTCACGTACCCGGTCCCGCATGGATCACGGCGATCAGCAATCGGGTCATCGACGGGCGGGCGGTCCGTGACGACCGGGTTGCCGGCTCGCCTGCCGCGCTGACCCGCCCGGAGTTCGCCGCCGCGGTCCGGGAAGCCCTCGGTTCCTGGACCGATCCTCGCGCGTTCCGTGCCGGGGCGCTGATCACCAGTCACGTCGTCCCGGCCGGCCTCGAGGGCGACGACGCCGAACAGTTCCTGCGGGACCAGATCATGGATGCGGTCGACGAGCTCCGCGCCCGGGCCTGCGGGGACCGGATGCACCGGGCGCTCGCGACGACGTACTTCTACGGAACGCCCACGCAGAAGGCCGCCGCGGCCCGGCTGGGCATGGCGTTCAGCACCTACCGCCGGCACCTCGCCCGCGGCATCGAGGAGGTCACACAGCACCTCTGGCGGGGCGGGGTGTCCTGACGGGCGGCCACTCGGGCGAGGAGGGCCGATGGTGCGGCGCCGTACCGCCGGGTACCGACGGCGCCGGTCGGGCGCAGGAGTATCACGGTCACGGCGGCACCCGCCGCCGTGACCGATTCGGCGACACTCTTAATGTGGCTCTACGTCACGATTTTCCCGGACTATCCGGTCCACCGCGTCCCTGGCCTCCCGCAGACCGGCCCCGGTACGGCGCCGGTAGATCCGGACGGCGGCGACATCGCCCTGGCCCGCGGCTGTGCTGAGCACCTCGGCGTTCAGGTCCGCGACGTCCACCGGATGCTCCGGCACGGACCGCGTCCGCCGCCGTAGAAATCGGGCGACGAGCAGCATCCCCCCGCCGGCGACACCTACCAGCAGCGCAATCGTGATCATCATGGCGTCCATCCTTCGGCCGGTCACCGCCTTCCGTGTCGGTCCGGACACTGAACCGTGCCGGGCGCCCGTCCGGCTCGGATCCGGGTCAGATGTCGGCGCCCACGACCGACGGCTTGACCGCACCCCAGCCACCGTCGACATCAAGGAAGGCGCCGCTGACGTTGCGGGCGGCGTCACTCGCCAGGAAGAGCACCGCCTCGGCGACGTCGGCCGCTTCCTGCATGCGCCGCAACGGAACATCCCGCAGGTAGCCGTCCCGCACCGTCTCGTCCCAGCCCGGCGGGGGCCAGGCGTCGGAGGTCCGGATCAGAGCCGGCCGCACGGCGTTGCAGCGCACGTTGTGCGGGCCCCATTCCGCGGTGAGGGTACGGGTGGCCGCCTCGATGCCGCCCTTGGCGGTGGCATAGAGGATCCAACCGGTGTTACCGGTCGCCCCGATGCCGGAGGAGATGTTGACGATGCTGCCGCCACCGTTGTCCGCCATGTGCCGGGCGGCATGCCCGGCCAGCAGCAGCGGAGCCCGCAGATTCACGGCCATGAACGCGTCGAACGCCTCCGGGGTGACCTCGTCACTCGATCCGAACGTACCGAAGCCCGCGTTGTTGACCAGGACGTCGAGCCGGCCGAACCGGGCGATCACCTCCCGCAGCGCGGCCACCGGGGCGTCGGGCCGGGAAAGGTCCATGTGGATCACGGTCGGGTCGTGCGGGAGTTCGCCGGCCAGGCGGGCGAGATGATCGGCCCCGCTGCCGAGCAACGCGACCCGGGCGCCGGCACGTGCCAGCCGTCGGCTGATCGCCGCCCCGATCCCCCGGCCCCCGCCGGTCACCAGTACGGTCCTGCCCAGCAGCGGCTCGCCGAAGGTGGCGCCGTCCGGGGCGCTCATGCCGTGAACCGATCGCGCAGAGCGGTGAGGCCGGCGCCGTAGAGGCCGATGACGAAGTCGACGCTCCCGGGTTCGTCGGCGGCGTCGACGTCGAGGTCGGCCCACCACTCGACGAAGGCGTGACCACTGTCGGTGATCGGGTGGACCCGCATCACCGCGTCGATCCGGCGGACCGGGAACGGGTGCTCGATGACCTCGTAGCCCAGCGTCCGGCGGGTGTCGTCGAGCATGGTCAGCCGTTCCCCGGTTCCGGCCGGGGTCGCGGCGAACCTCACGGCGCGGACCGCCCCGACCGCGGACGGATGACCCGAGGTGATCTCGCTGCTCGCGATTCCCGGATGCCAGGCGGCGAGTCCGTCGAAGTCCCGGATCACCGCCCAGACGTCGGCGGCCTCTCCCGGGACGACCGCGCTGACGTAGGCCTTGCTCATGTCACTCCTCATGATTGCTGTGCACGAACCGGTCACGGCCATGCGGTGTCCAGCCTTCGCGACCGGGCCGGCCGATCCCAGACCGGAACACCGCCGATCCGGGCCGATCAGCGTCCGATTCCCCGCCGTTCTCCGTCCACCCGCCTGGACCACCGGCCGGGTGGCCCGCGACACGGGCATACGATGGCCGTCGTGTCCGTGACCGACGATCCACCGCCACGCCGTCTCGCGGACCGGCTCAGAGAGACCCGCAGCACCACCTTCACCGGCCGCGATCCCCAGTTGGACGAGTTCCGCACGGCGCTCGCGGGAACGCCCGGCGCTCCCGTCCTGCTGTATCTGGAGGGTCCCGCCGGCATCGGCAAGTCGGCGCTGCTGCGCCGTTTCACGGACATGGCGTCCGCTGCGGGACGGCCCGCGATCGAGGTCGACGGGACGGCGGTCACCGGCGGGCCCGCCGCGTTCGAGGCGGAGGCCGCCGGTGCGCTCACCGCTGACCGTCCGGTACTGCTGATCGACGCTTTCGAACACTGTCAGGGCCTGGAACGCTGGCTCCGAGAGCGGTTCCTGCCCCGGTTGCCCGACGGGGCGGTCGTCGTTCTGGCCGGCCGCCGCCCGCTGGATCTCGCCTGGCGGACCGATCCCGGCTGGTTCCCGCTGGTACGGGTGCTGTCCATCAGCGGTCTCACCCCGGCGGAATCGGCGGAGCTGCTCTGCGCCCGTGGGGTCCCGCCCGAACAGCAGCCACCGTTGATCGCCTACGCCAACGGTCACCCGCTCGCGCTCTCCCTCGCCGCGGAGGTGACCCTGCGAGAGGGCGTCTGGCAGCCGTCGCAGGACGTCACCTCGGCCCTGCTCCGCCGGCTGATCGAAGATGTCCCGTCACCGGCGCACCGGCAGGCCCTGCACATCTGCGCACACGCCCGCGGAACGACGGAGGCGCTCTTACGGGCCGCCCTCCCGGACCGGGACACCGAGCCGATCTTCCGCTGGCTCCGGGTCCAGCCCTACATCGAGGAGGGCCGTGACGGCCTCCGGCCGCACGACATGATCCGCGACGTACTCGACACCGATCTGCGGTGGCGTGATCCCGAGCAGTACCGGGCGATGCACCGGAGGATGCTCGAACATCTGGTCCAGGAAGTGCGGACGGCGGCCCCCGGCTCGCTGCTGCACCGGGTGGACGCCGTCAACTACCTGCACCGTAACGGGCGGATCAAACGCCGCTACTACCGTTTCACCGGGTGCGGGGAGGTCACCGAGACGCCGGTACGCCCCGGGGACCGAACAGCGCTGCTCGACCTGACCCGCCGTGCCGAAGGCCCGGAATCCGTCACACTGGTCGATCACTGGCTGCGGCACCAGCCGGACGCCTTCCACGTCCACCGCCGCTGCGACACCGACGAGCCCGCCGGATTCCTCACCCGGCTCCGCTTCGGGCCGGCCGACGAACGACTCGCCGCCTCCGACCCGGTCACGGCAGCCGCCTGGGAGCACACTCGTCACACCGCACCGTTGCGTGACGGCGAACACATCGAGATCGCCCGGTTCATCATCGACCCGGTCCACTACCAGCGACCGTCCGCGATCCTGGACCTGGCGCTGCAACGTCTCGTCGGAACCTATCTCACGGCGGCACCGGCCTGGACCTACACACTCTGGTCGGATCCGTCGTTCTGGGACGAGCTGATGACGTACTCCCAGCACGAGTCGGTGGCGACGTTGCCGCAGGGCGGGCTCTACGGCCACGACTGGCGGTCCCGGCCGCTGTCCGGCTGGCTGGCCGCGGTCGGCGCCGAGGATCTCTTCGGACGCCGTCCGGATCCGGACGGCGTCCCGGCCGGCGGCTACACGATCCTCTCCCGGTCCGGCTTCGACACCGCGGTCCGCGACGCCCTCCGGTCGCGTCGTGACCCACAACGCACCTCGGAGAATCCGCTGCTGGGCACCCGGCTGGTCGCCGAGCACCCGGAACCCGACCCCGTCGCCGCCCTGGACCTGCTCCTGCACGAAGCGGTCGAGCGACTCGGCCGGGAGTCCGAGGCGCTGCGCGTCACCTACTTCGACGACCTGCCGTCGCAGGAGGCCGCCGCGGCACGGCTGCGGCTGCCCATGACGACATACCGGCGGCATGTGACCCGCGCTACGGAACGGGTGGCGGACCGCCTCTGGGCACAGGAAACCGCTACGCACGGAGAACCCGGCGTAGTGAACAACGAATGACCTGACCGTTGAACAGTCCGCCGGTGCACGGTGGCGCTCGACCAGAGCGGCAGCGCACATCGAGGGACTGATGATCAACACATGGGCCGAACGGCTGAGGGCGACCGCCCGGACGTCGTTCGTCGGCCGGGACGCCCAAATCGACCGGTTCCGGGCCATGCTCGACGACAGGGACCCGGCCCGGGTCATGTACGTGCACGGCCCCGGTGGCATCGGCAAAACGATGCTGCTGCGGCGGTACGCGGACATCGCCGAGGCCGCGGGCTTCCCGGTGAGGTCGGTCGACTGCCGGACCGTCGCACCGACCACCCACGGCCTGTGGGCGTCGGCCGCGGCATCCGGATGGCGACGGCGCACCGTCCTGCTGATCGACAGCTTCGAACTGTGTCATCCCCTCGCCGGATGGCTCTGGCAGACGTTCCTTCCGCACCTGAGCGCGGAGGTACGCGTGGTGATCGCCTGCCGTCGGCCACCGGACCCCCTCTGGGCGGCCGACCCGGGGTGGACCGATCTGCTCCGGGTGATCGCCCTGCCCTGGCTGTCCGACGCCGAGGCCTCCTCGATACTCGACCGGCACGGTGTGCCACCGGCGTCACGGCACCGCCTGCTCCGGCACGCCGCCGGGTATCCGCTGGCCCTGGCCCTCGCGACCCGGCGTGCCCCTCCGGTCGACCCCTCTGCCACCCTGCTCGGCCGAGTCGTCGGCGTTGCGCCCAGCGCGGCACATCAGCTTGCTCTGGACGTCTGCGCGCACGCCCACCACACGACAGCCGGCCTGCTGCGCGAGGTCACCGGTGACGGTGGCGAGGAGCTGTTCGACTGGCTGCGGGAGCAACCGTTCATCGAGGCCGGACGACACGGGCTCGTACCGCACGAGCCGGTACGCCGCCACCTCGACGACGACCTGCGCTGGCGCGACCCGGAGGGCTACCGGAAGCTGCACGCTCGCATCCGCCGCCACTTCACCGGACGGCTGCGCACCGTGACCGGCGCCGCCGAACTGCCGATCGTGGCCGCGCTGACCCACCTCCATCACCGCGCCGAGGGCTCCGGCCCCCACCTGCGATCATGGCCGCACGACGGCCTGCGGGAGGAGCCGTACCACCCGGACGACCGCGCCGCCCTGATGGAGCTCGCCGCCAGCGCCGAGGGACCGGCGGGCGCCGAAGCGGTCGCGTTCTGGTCGGACCGGCAGCCCGAAGCGTTCCACGTGCACCGGCACACCGTCACGGGCCGGCTCACCGGTTTCGTCGGCTGCCTGCTCCTGAACGGCGACGACGACGCGTCCGACACCGACCCGGTGGCCGGAGACGCCCGCCGCCACCTACGGGACACCGCCGACCTGCGGCCCGGCGAACGTTTCAACGTGGTGCGCTTCCTGGTCTCGCCACAGCGGTACTACCAGCCGTCGCCCGCCACCGACCTGGGAATCCTCCGGGTCACGGCGCAGTTGTTCACGACGCCCCGGCTGGCCGCCACGTACGTGGCGATCCCGGCCTCCGCGGATTGGCACCGGTTCCTGGACTATTTCGGCTTCACCGAACTGCCGGGCCTCCACCAGGGCCGGCGGCTCTACACCCACGACTGGCGTACCGTGCCGGTCAGTACCTGGAGCAGGACGCTCGACCAGCGAGTGCTGGACGGTGCCGCGCCCTGGCCGCCGCCGCTCGCCGTGCTCACCGCCGACGCATTCACCCAAGGGGTACGCCAGGCGCTGCGTGTGCTCGACGATCCGGTACGACTCGCCGCGAGCCCGCTGCTGCGGACCCGGGTCGTGGCCGCGGAACACGGTGACCCGGTGACCGGGCTGCGGCGGGTCATCGAGCGAGCGGCCGCCGAACTCGGTGCGGACCGGCGTCTGCACGACACCCACGAGGCTCTCCGCGTCGCCTACTTCGGCAGGCGGATCCCGTACGCCGTCGCGGCGGAACGGCTCGGCGTGGCCGAGAGCACCTTCAAACGGCGACTCCGCGCCGCGGTCGACGGCATCTGCCGTTCCCTGTGGCAGCAGGAGCTGGACGGCATGCGGCCGTGACGGCCCGCTCAGCCCCGCGCCGCGGCACGCACGGCGTACGCGTCCACGACCGTCTCATCAGGTACGGACGCCCCGTCGCGCAGACGGCAACCACACCTCGATCCGCACCTCGCGGTCGAGAACCACGGATGGACGCCGGCACCGGCCCCCGGCCGTCGGTGACCGCTTCTGACCTGTCGTCTGAGCACCCGGCGAACGAAGACTGCCAGGTGTTCGAACGACGGAGGGAAACAGTTGACCACCATCACCGACTTCACCGTGCTGGACGACCCGGTCGGTAGCTCTCTTCGCGGCCCCCACGCCGCGCTGGCCGACACGGCGGGATCCGCAGTCCGCTACCCGGACGACATCGCGCCGTTCGGCGCCCTCGACGACACCGGCGATCCGGCCGCCTGGGCCGGGCTGGCCGCGCTCACCACCCCCGGCACGGAGACACTGCTCCTCGACCGGCTGACGGCACCGCCCGCCGGCTGGACCCGTACCGGCACCCTGCACGGCATCCAGTACACCGGCGCCGGCATGCGGACCGAACCGGATCCCGAAGCGGTCCCCCTCGGCCCCGCGGACGTGCCCGACATCCTCGATCTGGTCGCCCGGACCAGGCCCGGGCCGTTCCGTGACCGCACCATCGCACTCGGCTCCTACCTCGGCATCCGCCGGGACGGTCGCCTGGTAGCCATGGCCGGTGAACGGTTCCGGCCACCGGGGTACACCGAGATCAGCGCGGTCTGCACCGATCCCGCGGTCCGGGGACAGGGCTTGGCGGCGCGGCTGGTCCGGGCAGTCGCGCACGGCATCCGCAGCCGGGGCGAGATTCCCTTCCTGCACGTCATCGACGGCAACACCGCGGCGATCCGGCTCTACGAATCGATGGGTTTCGACGTTCGCACCCATGTGCGTTTCGTCGCCCTCCGCTCGCCGCGGGTGGCGCCGCGGTCCTGACGACCTCGGCCACGACGGTGTGGATCGCCCGCCGGGGCGGCCCGGCCACACGGTCATGGCTCGGCCGTGATCAAGGGAGATCCTCCAACACCGCACGGTGTGTCGCGAGGGCAGCGGCGATGCTGCCGAACAGCGCGGCATGCCGAGGCTCGGCCGACATGCAGGCGCCGACCGCCTCCGCCGCCCCTGCCGTCTCCTCTCGCAGCAGGCCCGCCACCACCACGGCATCGCTGTCATCACGGATCTCGGCAGCGATGGCCGTGGCCAGTTCCGCCGCGTGGGCGCGATGATTGTCCCGCAGGCCCGTCAGCAGACCCGCCAGGTGCGGCCGGTCGCTGATGATCCGTGTGTAGCGGCCGTCCATCGCACGGCTGTGATCCAGTTGCCGCCACAGGTCACTCATGAACACTCCTTCGGGTGCGGAGCGATCACCGATCGTGTTCGCCGAGTACCGCACCGGCCCATCACCGCTGCCAGGCTGGGCGACGGCGAGGGCCACCCGCGAGCCCACCGGTGCCCATGGGACGTCCCGGCTCAGGCGAACGAACGGAGCATGTGTGTGACGTAGCGGCGCGAGGCGACGGCGGGATCCGTCCCCGCGGCCGCCACCACACCCCTGTTCCCCGCGATCAGCAGCCGGAAGTCGGCGACGGTCAGGTCGTCGCGTGTGGGGAACCGCCGGCGCAGGGTGGCGACGGAGAGCCGTGCGCGGCGGGCGACCCGGATCATCGGCGCGTCCTCGCCCACCTCGGAGAACACCGCGCGAGCGGCGGCCAGGATCCGGACCCGGTTCTCCTCGGCATCCCAGCGCATCCGCGAAGCCTACGACAGCGACTGCCACCACCCGGCCCGGGATCCGCTCACATGATCACGAGAGACGGCTCCACCGGTGACCATGGTTTCTCGTGACAGCGACATACCTCGTGACAGGGGCCTCCAGCGGCATCGGCCGGGCAACCGTTCTCCGGCTCGCCGCCCGCGGCCATGACGTGCTCGCCGGCGTGCGCCGCACCGCCGACGCCCCGGACCATCCCCGCGTACGCCCCCTGCTGCTGGACGTCACCGACCCGGCGCAGCTGGCCGACGCGTCCGCCCGCGTCGGCCGCCTCGACGGGTTGGTCAACAATGCGGGTGTCACCTTCGTGGGCCCGCTGGAGCATCTCCCCCTCGACCGCCTGCGGACCCAGCTGGACGTCAACGTCGTCGGGACAGTCGCGGTGACCCAGGCTTTCCTGCCCGCGATCCGGGCCGGGCACGGGCGCATCGTGATGATGAGTTCCTCCGCCGGGCGCGTGACGATCCCGCTGCACGGGGCGTACTGCGCGTCGAAGCAGGCCGTGGAGGCCGTCGCCGACGCCCTGCGCCAGGAGTTGCGGCCGTGGCGGATCCCGGTCGTCGTGATCGAGCCCGGCACGTTCAGGTCCCGCAACCGTGACGCCACCGAGGCCGCGGCGCTCGCGGACCGTACGGCTCTGGGGCGGGCCGCCGAGGAACGCTACGGCCCCACCATGGACGCGTTGCTGGCGACCAACCGGAAGGTCGAAGCCACCGCCGGCGACCCGGACCGCGTCGCCGCCGCCGTGGAGCGGGCTTTGACCGCGGCCCGGCCCCGAACCCGCTACCTGGTCGGCTCCCGTGCCCTCATCGTCACCTCCCGGCTGTTACCAGCGCGAACGATGGACTCGCTGCTGATCCGGAGCCTGGGGCTGGCCACCCGGGCGTGACGGGTGCTCCGGGCGAGCAGCGGACTCGCCCGGAGCACGTCCGGTCGGCGACGGGCCGGCCCTCGCGCCGGCCGAACCCGCTCGGACCGGCACCCCCATCGACGCGGGGCAACCGGCCGTGCTACGGTGATCTTGTTGCAGTTTTGATTTCCGTAGACGTTTTCGGCGCCTGTTGGGGTTATCTGAACCCAAGCAGGCGCTTTTCGTTTTTTAGTCGGTTCCGACGCGGGTGATCAACGCAGCGGCAAGCGAGTCCGCACAGTGCGGCCTCCAGCAGCCTGCGAAGGAGCAGACAATGGTTACAGGTACCGTGAAGTGGTTCAACGCTGACAAGGGCTTCGGCTTCATCGCCCCCGACGACGGCAGCGCCGACGTCTTCGCCCACTTCTCCGCGATCGCGTCGAGCGGCTACCGCAGCCTCGACGAGAACCAGAAGGTCGAGTTCGACGTCACCCAGGGCCAGAAGGGCCCGCAGGCGGAGAACATCCGCCCGCTCTGATCCACCGCCTTGCGATGACGGCGGCCCGGCTGATTCAGCCGGGCCGCCGTTTCGTGTCGGCCCTCGGCTGTTCGCACCGTGAACGCCTCGAGGTGAACCCGCACCACCCCCGCTGAGCAGAAGCGGAAGGGCGCGCCGAGCGGCCGCGGATCCGGTGACCAGTCCCGGACGCCGTGTCCACCGCGACGCCGGGTGCGACACGGCTGCGGTTGACGCGCAGATAGAGCAGAGCCCCACCGATCACCAACAGCGACCACAACAGGTAGACGCCGGTCACCGCGAGCAACGCCAGGACCACCACGCAGGCCGCGTAGGCGGTGGCTCGTCCCGCGCTGCCCTTCGGGAGCAGGCGCAGCGCGGCGAAGATGCCGACCGCGTACACCGTCACGAAGGAACCGGTGGTCAGCAGCACCAGCGGCTTCGCGCCGAACCCGGTCGCGACGACGATGCCCAGGGAGAGAAAGGAGAGCAGCGCGTTGACCCCGAGGCTGCGGCGCGGGACCTGGCCGGCCTGGCTGCCCCGCGACAGCCACGCCGGAAGTGCGCCGTCGCGACCGAGCGCCGAGCCGAGTTTGGCCACGCCGGCGTAGTAGGCGTTCATGGCGCCGAACGTGAGCAGCAGCGCGGCGACGGCGGCCAGGATCCTGGCGTTGCCACCGAGGCCCACGGCCATCAACTCGCCCAGCGGTGCGTCCGTCTCGGCGGCGCGCGGCCCGAGCACCGCGATGATGGCGAACGCCACCGACAGGTAGAGCAGGCCGATGATGAGGATGGCCGCGGCGGTGGCGCGGGGGACGTCCTTGCGCGGGTGGCGGAACTCGGCGGTCAGGTGGGTGATCGTCTCCCAGCCGACGAAGCTCCACACCAGCAGGGCGGCGGCGGTCGGCACGGCACCCCAGCCGTGCGGGGCGAACGGCCGCAGGTTGGCGGTGTTCGCGTCGGGTATCGCCACCACCACGGCGACGATCAGGAAGGTGACCAGCAGGACGGCGGCGGCGAGCTGCACCTTGCCGGCCGGCTGGACGCCGAACGCGTTGGTGGCGGTGACGACGACCATCAGCAGGAATGCGGCGATCGCGGTCGTCGTGGCGCCGCCACCGAGCGCGGCGGACACGTAGGCCCCGCCGAACAGGGCCGCGGCGGCCGCGCCGGGCGGCACGGCGAGGTAGAAACACCAGCCCACGACGGCTGCGGCGCGATGGCCGAAGGCCAGGCGTGCGTACGTCGACACGCCGCCCGCGTCGGGGTGGCGGGCGCCGAGGGCGGCGAAGGTGAAGGCGAGCGGCGCGGATGCGACCACCAGCAGGAGCCAGGCGAGCAGCGACGCGGGCCCGGCGGCTTCGGCGGCGAGAGCGGGGAGTGCGATGACCCCGGTGCCGAGCACCGCGCCGACGTACAGTGCGGTGCCCTGGATGGTGTTCAGGCGGCCGCCGGGCGACTGGGCAGTTGATTCGCTCATGGCGCCTACTCTCGTCAGGTCGATCCATCGTGGATAGTGGCAGAAACGTCGGGATGCGCTAGATTCCTGCCATGGCGCCTCATGTGGTGGCGGTCGCCGTGACCGACGGCATGCCGATCTTCGAGTTGTCGGTGCCGGTCGAGGTGTTCGGCAACGACCGCAGCGACATCGCCTCCCCCTGGTACGACCTGCGCCTGTGCGCCGCCGAGCCGGGTCCGCTGAGGACTGCCGGCGGGCTGGCGGTGAGCCCCGCATACGGGCTCGAGGATCTGGTGGCCGCCGACACGGTGCTGGTGCCGGCGTGCACCCGTCCGAAACAGATCGACCCGCCGGCCGCGCTGGTCGACGCGGTCCGCAGGGCCCACGCGGCGGGCAGGCGCATCGTGTCGATCTGCACCGGCGCATACGTGCTGGCCGCGGCCGGTGTGCTCGACGGCCGCCGGGCCACCACGCACTGGCTGAACGCCCACGACCTGGCGTACCGCTATCCGGCCGTGACCGTCGACGCGCGGGTGCTCTACGTGGACGAGGGGTCGGTGCTCACCTCAGCCGGCACGGCCGCGGCGATCGATCTCTGCCTGCACCTGGTCAGGCGTGACCACGGCGCGGCGGCGGCCAACGAGACCGCCCGCCGGATGGTCGTGCCGCCGCACCGCGAGGGCGGTCAGGCACAGTTCGTGCAGCCCACGATCCGGGCCGACGAGCGTGGTGACCTGGGGCTGGTGCTGGCCTGGGCCCGCGAGCGGCTGGACCAGCCGCTCGCGGTGGCCGACCTGGCCGGCCGGGCGCACATGAGCGCCCGCACGTTCGCCCGCAGGTTCCGCGACGAGCTGGGCGTCACCCCCCTGCAGTGGCTGCTCGAGCAGCGGGTGCGGCTGGCGCAGGAGCTGCTCGAGACCACCGACGACACGGTGGAGCAGATCGCCCGTCGGGCGGGCTTCGGCACCAGCGCCGGCCTGCGCCAGCACTTCGGGCGGATCATCAGTGTGTCGCCCCAGTCCTACCGGCACGTGTTCCGGCATCGGGCCCGCACCGCCGCAACCGGCTGACCGGTCCGGACAGTCACCGACGCGGAAGCCATGCCGGCGGGCCCGGGTCAGCCGGGCAGGCGCCGAGCAGCAGCGCCTCGGCCGGGCAGACCCGGGCGAACTCGGCCAGGTGCAGGCTTTCGTTCTCCTCAGTCGCCGGTGGGCGCCAGAACGACCTGGGCGGAACCGGTCTGGCCCTGGGCGTCGGTGTACTCGGCGACGAACACCGCGTTCAGGCCCTCCGCGCCCTCGTGACCGGGGTCGACGAAGGTGGTGATCGAGCCGGTGCAGCCGGACGCGGTGGACAGCGGGTGGCCGTGCTGGTCGTGGCCGAGGATGTAGGTCACCTCGACGTTCGCGCAGTTCACCGGGGCGTCGTCGACCACGTTCACCGCGAAGGCGACGGTGTCGCCGAAGGCGAAGTCCTGCCCGGCGACCGGCGTCACGAACGACACCGTGGGCGCCACCGGTCCGACGTGCAGCAGGAACTCCGCGGAGGCGGACCGGCCGGTGGAGTCGGTGACCTTCAGGGTGGCCCGGTAGTCACCGTTCTCGAGGTACGTGTACGACGGGTTCGGCTGCCGGGAGTCGACCCGGCCGTCGGCGTCGAAGTCCCACGCGTACCGCAGCCGGTCGCCGTCCGGATCGACGGTTCCCGCGCTGGAGAAGTCGACGGTGAACGGTGCCGATCCGACCGTCGGACTGCCGCTTGTCCTCACGATAGGGGTCTTGTTCTTCGGCGCGTGATCGACCCGGGCCAACTGCGCCTCGGGATTCTCGGCGAAGTATCCGTCGCCGTATTCCAGAACGTACAGGGCGCCGTCCGGACCGAATTCCAGGTCCATCGGGTTGTCGAAGACGATCGACGGCAGCACCGACGCGATGTCGGTGACCCGGTTGCGGCGGTCCAGGCTGAACGCCTTGATGTAGTCGCGGGTCCACTCGTAGAACAGCGGCTTGCCGGCGAAGTCGGCCGGCCACCGGAACGGCGACTTGTTGCGTTTGTCGAAGTGGTAGGCCGGCCCACCCATCGGGCCGACGCCACCGGCGCCCAGCTCGGGGAACTCCGCGCCGGCCCCGAAGTTGTAGACGACCTCGACCTTCTCCACCGGCGGCAGTCGGCGCAGCCCGGTGTTGTTGGGCGAGTCGTTGACCGGGTTCGCGCAGTCGAACGGCGCGCCCGAGGTGCCGGTGGCGAAGTCGTAGTCGATGTACGGCAGGTCCGGCGACACGCAGTACGGCCAGCCGTAGTTGGCGGGTTTGTCGACGGCCATCCAGCGGCCGTGCCCGACCGGTCCGCGCGCCGGATCGGGTTCCTTGGCGTCGGGTGAGTAGTCGGCCAGGTAGACCACGCCGGTCTTGTCGTCGACGTCGAAGCGGAACGGGTTGCGCAGACCCATCGCGTAGATCTCCGGGCGGGTCTTCGCGGTGCCCTTGCGGAACAGGTTGCCGCTCGGGACCGTGTACGAGCCGTTCGGCTTGACCGTGATCCGCAGCAGCTTGCCACGCAGGTCGTCGGTGTTGGCCGAGCTGCGCTGGGCGTCGAACGCCGGGTTGCGCCCGGGGCTCTCGTCGATCGGGGTGTAGCCGCCGGAGAAGAACGGGTTGGTGTCGTCCCCGGTGGACAGGTACAGGTTGCCGTCGCCGTCGAAATCGATCTTGCCGCCGACGTGGCAGCAGATGCCCCGGTCGACCGGAACCTGCAGGATCTTCTGCTCGCTGCCGAGCGCGAGGGTGTTGCCGCGCAGCTTGAACCGGGACAGCTGCAGGTGCCCCTTGTACGGGGCGAAGTCGGCTGCGGTGCCGTCGAACGGTGCGTCACCCTCGTTGACCGGGGTGTCCGGGTTGTCGGCCGGGGTGTTCAGGACCGGACTGTAATAGACGTACACCCACTGGTTCTTCGCGAAGTCGGGGTCGACGGCGATGCCCTGGACCCCCTCCTCGTCGTGCAGGTAGACGGGGATGGTCGCGGCGAGCACGTTACGGCCGGTGCTGGGCTCGTGGATGCGGACCTGGCCCTTGCGGGCGGTGTGCAGCACCCGGCCGTCGGGCAGCACGGCCAGGGCCATCGGCTCGCCCGGGAAGTCGTCGAGGGTCACCTTCTGGAAGTCGCTGTCCGGCGGCGGGGCGGCATGCACCGGGCTGGGCACGGCCGGCACGAGCAGGGCGGCGGCACCGGCCGCGAGAAGTCCACGCATGTCAGAACCTCAGTCCGGCGAGGTACCGGTAGCCGGCCCGGGCGGTGTCCAGCGCCTGGGCCGGGGTGCGGGGCGGGCTGCCCGCGTCGTCGCGCTCCACGATGTACTCGACCAGGCCGGCGTCGGCGGCCCGCCGGAAGATCCGCTCGAAGTCGATCAGCCCGGTGCCGGGGTCGGCGAAGCCGCTGGTCACGTCCATGTCCTTGACGTGCACCTGCTTGATCCGCCGGCGGTGGCGCTCGATCAGGTCGACCGGGTCGGCGGCGCCGCGCCACGCCCAATACAGATCCACTTCCAGGTGTACGAGTTTCGCATCGGTCTCGCTCGTGAGGATGTCGAACCCGGTCCGGCTGGTGCCGTTCTGGCGGACGAACTCGTTCTGGTGGTTGTGGTACCCGAAGCTGAGACCGGCGCGGCGGGCCAGTTCACCGGCCTTGTCGAGGTCCGCGGCGAAGGCCCGGTAGACGGCGGCGTCGCGGACCGGCCCGTTCGCGCCGGCGCCGAAGTACGGGTGGACGATGAACTCGTTGCCGACGATCGCGGCGTCCTCGAGGGTGCGCTTCCAGGTGTCGGCGTTCCACGGCTGCGGGATGCCGGCGTGCCCGGAGGTGGCTTTCAGGCCGGCGTTGTCGAGGGCGGCCCGGAACTGGGCGGCGGTGCGCCCGACGAACCCGGCGTGCTCGACCCGCCGGTACCCGATCGCGGCCAGCTCGGTGAAGGTGGTCTCCAGGTTGACGGCGAGCTGGTTGCGCAGCGTGTAGAGCTGCACGCTGATCTGTTCGCGGGGTACCCGGTGGGCGGTTCCGGGCTGCGATCCGGCACCGGCGAACGCGGGCGTGCCGAGGGCGGTGGACGCGCCGGCGGCGGCGGCAACGCCGAAGAGATGACGTCGGCTGATTTCAGGCATGGTCGATGTGCCTCCGGTTTCGGTGATGAACGCGGATGACCGCGGCACCCCCGCGGTCGGCAACTTTTCACGCAGAACGACGTTCTTTCCGGACGTTACATTGCATTCACGTTCGTCACTAGTAGGACATCTTTATGAAACACTTGAACTTCCGCGCGATCTGAGAAAAGCCTTAACGGTTCGACGAGAACGCCGCATCGAACGCCGACGATGGCGCGTCGAACGCCAGCCCGCGGACGAACCGCAACGCCTCCGGCGCGCCGACGAGCCGGTCCATGCCCGCGTCCTCCCACTCGATCGACAGTGGACCGTCGTAGCCGATCGTGTTCAACGCCCGGAAACAGTCCTCCCACGGCACGTCGCCGTGACCGGTCGAGACGAAGTCCCAGCCCCGCCGCAGGTCCGCCCACGGCAGGTGCGAGGCCATCCGGCCGCGGCGCCCGTCACCGGTGCGCACCTTCGCGTCCTTGCAGTCCACGTGATAGATCCGGTCGGCGAAGTCGAGGATGAAATTCACCGGATCCAGGTCCTGCCACACGAAGTGCGACGGGTCCCAGTTCAGGCCGAACTCCGGCCGGTGCCCGATCGCCTCCAGGGTCCGCTTCGTCGTCCAGTAGTCGTAGGCGATCTCGCTCGGGTGCACCTCGTGCGCGAACCGGACCCCCACCTCGGCGAACACGTCCAGAATCGGGTTCCAGCGGTCGGCGAAGTCGGCGTACCCCCGTTCGATCATCGACGGCGGGACCGGCGGGAACATGGCCACGGTGTGCCAGATCGACGACCCGGTGAACCCGACGACGGTGTTCACCCCGAGTTTCGCGGCCGCCCGGGCGGTGTCCCTGATCTCGTCGGCGGCCCGTCGGCGTACCCCCTCGGGCTCGCCGTCGCCCCAGATCCGGGCCGGCAGGATGTCCCGGTGCCGCTCGTCGATCGGATGGTCGCAGACCGCCTGGCCGACCAGGTGGTTGCTGATCGCGTACACCCGCAGGTCGTACTCGGCGAGCTGCTCGCGTTTGCGGTCGACGTACCCGTCGTCGGCGAGCGCCCTGTCGACCTCGAAGTGATCACCCCAGCAGGCGATCTCCAGACCGTCGTAGCCCCACTCGGAGGCCAGCCGGCACACCTGGTCGAACGGCAGATCGGCCCACTGGCCGGTGAACAGGGTGATCGGTCGTGCCACTCTCATCAGCTCCTTCGGCTTCCGGACGGTTCCCACAGCAGGGCCTTCACCTCGGTCGCGGGGGACTCACCGGGACATCGAGCCTTCGCACTCGCGGGCGGCGACAGACGGCGGTCAGACGGCGATCCCGGTCAGCGCCGGTTCCACCTCCGACCAGGAACCCAGGGCGGCGGACCGCTCGACGGCGTCCAGCACCAGCTGCACCTGGAGCGCGTCGGCGAACGACGGTGTGATCGGGCCGCCGGTGGCGATCGCCTCGATCAGGTCGCGAGCCTGGTGGGTGAAGGAGTGCTCGTACCCGATGAGGTGGCCGGGCGGCCACCAGGCGGCGACGTACGGATGGTCCGGTTCGGTGACCAGGATCCGGCTGAAGCCCTGCTCGTCCGAGGGGAGGGCGGCGTCGTAGAACTCCAGTTCGTTCATCCGCTCGAAGTCGAAGACCACCGAGCCCCGCGAACCGTTGATCTCCACCCGGAGACCGTTCTTGCGGCCGGTGGCGAACCGGGTGGCCTCGTAGGTGGCGAT
The DNA here is from genome assembly GCF_000962825.1 of Actinoplanes rectilineatus. Taxonomy (GTDB): domain Bacteria; phylum Actinomycetota; class Actinomycetes; order Mycobacteriales; family Micromonosporaceae; genus Actinoplanes; species Actinoplanes rectilineatus. Next base: position 24,916 of record NZ_JZKF01000002.1, on the reverse strand, counting down.
GGCGCCACCGTCGAGGCGGGCCACGAACAGCGCGGCGTCGTCGACGGTGACCGTGCCCAGCCCGCCGGCCGCCTGCGGGCGCTCCTTGACGAACGTCTCGGTCAGCGCGCTGACTCCGGTGATACGCCGGCCGGTGACGTACTGGGTGAGGTCGATGATGTGCGCGCCGATGTCACCCAGCGCGCCGGAGCCCGCCCTGTCCTTCTGCAGCCGCCAGACCAGCGGGAACTGCGGGTCGGTGATCCAGTCCTGCAGGTAGACCGCGCGGACGTGCCGGATCTCGCCGAGTCTGCCGTCGGCGATCAGCCGGCGCATCAGGGCGACGGCGGGCACCCGCCGGTAGTTGAACCCGCACATCGCCCGGACGCCGACGGCCGCCGCACGGGCCGCCGACGCGGCCATCGCACGTGCCTCGTCGATCGTGTTCGCGAGGGGTTTCTCGCAGAGGACGTGCTTGCCCGCGGCCAGGGCCGCGATGGCGATCTCGGCGTGACTGTCGCCGGGGGTGCAGACGTCGATCAGGTCGATGTCGTCCCGGGCGATCAGCGACCGCCAGTCGGTGGTGTGCTCCTGCCAGCCGAGCTGGGCGGCCGCCGCGGCGACCTTGCCCGGATCCCGGCCGCTGACCGCCGTCATCCGGGCATGCAGCGGCAGGTCGAAGACGCGGTTCACGGTGCGCCACGCCTGTGAGTGCGCCGTGCCCATGAACGCGTAGCCGACCATGCCGATGCGCAGGTCCGTGGTCTGCGTGGACAAGATGGGTCTCCCCCTCCGGTGCGGTCAGAAACCGAGCTTCAGGTACGCGCTCGCGTTGTCCTTGGTGACGGTCTCCGAGGCCAGCACGATCTCCTTGGGCACCTGGAGTTCGACCAGGTCGCCGAGGCCCCTCCCTTGCCCGATCAGCCGGGCCAGGGAGATCGCCGAGGACGCCATCGACGGGCTGTAGGTGACCGTCGCCTTCAACGGCGAGTCGTCGGCCTGGATCGACTCGATCGCCTTCTTCGAGCCGGCGCCACCCACCATGATCATCTCTTTGCGGCCGGCCTGGCTCAGTGCCGCCAGCACACCCACGCCCTGGTCGTCGTCGTGATTCCAGAGCGCGTCCATCCTCGGCAACGCCTGCAGCAGCTGGGACGCCTCCTGCTGACCGGAGTCCACGGTGAACCGGGCGGCCCGCCGGTTGGCGACCTCGAATCCGGCGGCGGCCAGGGTGTCGGTGAACCCCTTCGACCGGGTCTGGGTCAGCTCCAGTTCGTCCATCCCGGCGATCTCCCCGATGATCGGGGCGGCCACGCCCTTCGCCTTCATCTGCGCGATGACGTAGTCGGCGGCGGCCACCCCCATGCCGTAGTTGTCGCCGAGGATCTGGGTGCGGTAGGCGCGGGCGCTGGGGAAGGCCCGGTCCAGGTTCACCACCGGGATCCCGGCGGCCATCGCCTCCAGGCCGAACGCGTTGAGCTCCTTGCCGTCGTGCGGCAGCAGGACGATCACGTTCGGCTTCTGCCCGAGCAGGGTGGCCAGGGCGGCCCGCTGGGTGGCGGCGTCCGAACCCGACTCGACGGCCTTGAGTTCCACATCCGGGTACGCCTGCGCCTGCGCCTTCGCGTTCGCGTTCGTGATGATCGCGCCGAGCCAGCCGTGGTCGGCGGCCGGGGCGGAGAACCCGATCACGACCTCGGTGCCAGGCGCGGCGTTGCCACCGGCCGCCTCGGACCCGCCGGTCTTGATCTGGGCGTCGTTCGGCTCGGCCTCGTTGCTGGTGCACGCGGTGAGAAGGGTTCCCGCGCCGAGTGCGGCCCCGCCGAGCAACAGGCGGCGCCGCGACAGGTCGCGACTGCTCTGAGTCATCTTTTCTCCCGATATATCGGTATGGATGGAGCGAGAGAAGGGCGCACGGGACCCGGCGGCCGGCCGGAACTCAGTTCCTGATGCGGCCGAGAAGCCGGGTGACGGCGTCGAACCGGAACTGCTGAACCAGGACGGCGGCGATGATGATGCCGCCCTTGACCATGTTCTGGGCCTCGGTGGACAGCCCGTTGATGGCGAACAGGTTGGTGATGGTGGCGAAGATGATCACGCCGAGCAGCGAGCCGACGATGGTGCCCCGTCCGCCGCTCAACAGCGTCCCGCCGATGATGGCGGCGGCGATCGCGTCCAGCTCGTACAGGTTGGCCATGGCCGCCTGCGCCGAGGTGGCCTGCGAGGTCAACATGATGGCCGCCAGGCCGCAACAGAGCCCGCTCAGCCCGTACAGGAGCATGGTGTGTCTCTTGATGTCGATGCCCGCCAGACGCGCGGCCTCGGCATTGCCACCGACGGCGACCGTGCGCCGGCCGAACGTGGTGCGGTTGAGCAGCACCCATCCGGCCGCGGCGACCACCGCGAGGATGTAGACCAGCAGCGGGATACCGAGGATCTTGGTGCTGGCGATGCCGTTGATCACGGCGCTCTCGGAGATCTGGGTCTGCTTGCCGGAGATCTGCGCGGCCAGGCCGCGGGCCGCCACCAGCATCGCCAGGGTGGCGATGAAAGGCACCAGTTTTCCGTACGCGATGAGCAGCCCGTTGACGAGCCCGACGCCCAGTCCGACCGCCACCGCGGTGAAGATCATGCCGCCGGCGCCGAACGACTGGGTGGCGACGGTGGTGGCCCACACCCCGGCCAGGGCCACGATCGCCCCGACCGACAGATCGATGCCACCGCCGATGATCACGAAGGTCATGCCGACGGTGACCACGCCGATCACCGAGGCCAGTTGCAGAATGGAGAGGACGTTGTTCCAGACCCAGGTGGAGTCGCTGTAAAGCTGCGGCCGGGTGATCGCGCCGATCGCGATCAGCGCCGCCAGCACCCCGAGCAGCACCAGGTTTCGCGTGGTGTTCTCGCTGTTCTCGCCGGCCCATCGGCGTCTGACGTCGCTCTTCACCGCTGTGGCGGTCACGCGGGCGCCCCTTCCATGAGCGATCCCGCCATCACGAGATCGAGGACGGTGTCTTCGTCGAGTTCGCCGGCGGCCGCGGTGCGCACCAGCCGGCCCTCCCGCATCACCAGCACCCGGTCCGCCAGCCCGAGAACCTCCGGAACCTCGCTGGAGACCAGCAGCACGCCCACCCCGTCGGCGGCCAGATCCCGGATCACCCGGTACAGCTCCGCCCGGGCGCCGACGTCCACACCACGGGTCGGTTCGTCGAGGATCAGCAGGCGGGTGCCGCCGAGCAGCCACCGGCCGACGACCACCTTCTGCTGGTTACCGCCGGACAGCGTGCGCACCCGGCGGTCGACGTCGGCCGGCCGCAGGTCGAGCGACCTCGTCACCCGGCCGGCGGACTCGCGTTCGCGGCGGGCGCTGGTGAAACCGAACCGGGCCAGCCTGGTGAAGGTGGACAGGGTCACGTTGCGGTAGATCGGCTCGCCGAGCAGCAGCGCCTGGCTCTTGCGCTCCTCGGGGGCCATGCCCAGCCCGGCGCGGACGGCCGCGCCGACACTGCCCGGGGTCAGCCGGCGGCCGTCGACGGTGACCGTGCCCGCATCGGGACGGCGGGCGCCGTAGACGGTTTCGAGGAGTTCCGAACGGCCCGAGCCGACCAGACCGGCGATCCCGACGATCTCCCCGGCGGCGACGGTCAGCGAGACGCCGCTGAACTCGCCTCCGCGGCTCAGGTTCACCACCCGCAGCAGTTCCTTCTGCCCGGTCTTCTCCGGCGGCCGGGGCGGGAAGACGTACTCGATGGTGCGCCCGGTCATCCGGCTGACCAGCTCGGCGGTCGGGGTCTGCGCGGCCGGCAGCCCGGCGGCGGTGGTGCGGCCGTCCTTGAGGACGGTCACCCGGTCGCCGATGGTCCGGATCTCCTCCAGCCGGTGCGAGATGTAGACGACCGCGATGCCCTGGGCGGTCAGCTCCCGGATGATCCGGAACAGGTTCGCCACCTCGTCGTGGGCCAGGACCGCACTCGGCTCGTCCATGATCAGCAGCCGGGCGTCGTGCGACAGCGCGCGGGCCATGCTGACGATCTGCTTCGCGGCGGCCTGCAGCTTGTGCACCGGGCGGCGCGGCGGGATCTCACCGTGGCCGAGACGTCCGAGGATCTCCCGGGTACGCGCCGCGGCGTGCCCCCGGCGGACGAACCCGGCGCGGCGCGGCTCGTGCCCGAGGAACACGTTCTCGGCGACGGTCAGGTCCTCGACCAGGTCCAGCTCCTGGTAGATGGTGGCGATGCCGGCCTTCATCGCGGCCTGCGGGTTCGCGAAGGCGACCGGCTCACCGAGCCACTCGACGACTCCCTCGTCGGGGCGGTGGACGCCGGCCAGCACCTTGATCAGGGTGGATTTACCGGCGCCGTTCTGCCCGAGCAGACAGTGCACCTCCCCGGCCCGCACCTCCAGTTGGACACCGTCGAGTGCGCGTACCCCGGGAAAGGTCTTGACCAGGTCGGTAAGCCGCAGGACGACATCGGCTGTCATGACGCCTGCTCAAAAGCCACGTGGCTGGCCAGCACCGCAGCACCGGTGACTCCAGCACGCGAGCCCAGCTCGGAGAGCACGACCGGCAGGTTCCCGGTGGCCAGTGGCAGGGAGCGGCGGTAGACGGCGCTGCGGATCTCGGCCAGCAGCAGGTGACCGAGGTGGGCCAGCCCGCCGCCGATCACGATCATCGACGGGTTGGCGAAACTGACCAGCGAGGCGAGCACCGAGCCGAGCCGGTGCCCGCCGTCGCGGATCAGCCGGATGCAGGCCACGTCCCCCTCGGCGGCGCCGTCGGCGACGTCCCGGGCGGTGAGCACTCCGTTCGCCGCGAGCCGTTCAGCGAGCGCGGGCGAGGCGCCGGACCGGGCTGCGGCGGTCGCGTCGCGGGCCAGGCCCACACCGCTGAACACCGCCTCCAGACAACCGGTGTTGCCACAGGAACAGACCGGGCCCTGCGGGTCGACCTGAATGTGGCCGATGTCCCCGGCACAACCGTCGGTGCCCCGGTAGACGTCGCCGTGGAGATGGATGCCGCAGCCGATCCCGGTGCCGATCTTGATGAACAGGAAGTCGTCGACGCTGTGCGCCACTCCCCCGTGCCGCTCACCGATCGCCATGATGTTCACGTCGTTGTCCACCACCGCCGGACAACCGTGCTCCCGGGCCATCAGCTCGCGCACCGGAAACCGGTCCCAGCCCGGCATGATCGGCGGCGACACCGGCACACCGTCGCGGAAACTGACCGGCCCCGGCACCCCGATGCCGATGCCGTCGAGGCGTTCGTAGGCGCCGTCGATACGAGCCTTGGCGAGCAGTTCGTTGACCCGGTGCACGATGTTCTTCGGCCCGGACCGGATGTCGGCGGCCTCGGTGTACGCCGCGACGGGCTCGAGCCGGCCGTTGACGACCTCGACGTCGATGGAGCTGGCGCCCAGGTCGACGGCCGCGAACCGCAGACGCGGCTGCAACTCCACCAGGGTGGACCGCCGGCCCCCGCGAGAGGCGGCCATTCCGGCCTCAGCGACGTACCCGGCGCCGACGAGCCGTTCCACCTCGGCGAGGAGCCGCGGCCGGGTCAGCTCGAGGCGGTCCGCGAGCTCGGCCCGGGAGAGGGGCCCCTCGTCCCGGAGCATCTGCAGAAGTCGCAGGTAGGGCGGGTCGACTGAGATACGCACGCGCAACTCCTCAACGCTGAGTTACCGACCTGTTACGTGCGACACACAGTAGAAGCCATCGATCGACGTGTCCATGTCTTCATATGGATCAGCGTCAACTTTTGCCTAAGTATGCAAAAGATGGCCGCGCATCATTCGGAACGTTGCCTCGCCATCCACTGCCAGATGCGCTCACCGCCGACGCGCGGGTCGTTGCGGCCGACATAGATCCAGGACCAGTGACCGGGGAACCGGTAACCACCCCACTCGACGCGGTCGTAGAGGGACAGCCGCGACCCCGGGATCAGGTCGTGCGCGTGCACGGTGTTCGGCTCGGGCGCCACCGTGTCATCGTCACGAGAGGCCACCAGCCAGGTCGGGGTGCCGATCGCGGCCAGCTCCGCGTCGGTGATCATGCGAGGGCCACCCGGCTGGAACGCCTGAACCACACCGCAGATCGGCACCGACGACGCGAACAACTCCGGGTACACGGTGGTCACCTTGAGGCTCATGTAACCGCCGTTACTGCACCCGACCACGTGAATGCGACTGGCGTCGACCCGGTGGCGGCGCACCACCTCGTCGATGACCGCGCGGATCTGCGGGGCGAACCGGTCGCCGTCCTCGAGCCAGAAGGAGGTGCTCTGCGGGGCCACGACGTACGCGCCGCCGAACGCCCGCTGCCCCTCGGCGGTCACGAACCCGAGGGCGCCCCGGTTGGCCCGCAGTTGCGTCTCGTTGTCGTAGTAGTCCGGCAACGATGCACCCTCTCCCCCACCGTGCAGCCACACCACCAACGGGCGGGGGCGGGCGCTTCGTGCGGGCTCGTACAGCCGGTACTTCAAGCCGTCCCTGGAGGTGTGGTAGCCGAAAGCGTCCACTTCGGGATCGACCAGGTCACCCTGCACGAAGTCGTCGACGGTGACCGTCCGGCCGCCGCGCAGCCGCAGCGGCGCCAGCTGCGTGATCGTGTACTCCAGCACCAGCCGGACGTTGCGCCCGCGCAGCGCGGCCCAGCCCAGCGTCGCCCCACCCGCCTGACCCTCGGCATGGCCGAGTTCCAGCACGACGTCCCCGTGCCGGTCCAGCCGCGCGGCCGCCACGACCCGGTCCATGTCGTACGTTCCGAGCACCACATCGTCGGCACCCAGCGGACTCGTGGCCGTGGCGTGCACGGCGAAGGTCCCGCTGGTGAGCGTCGCCGGATCGATCCGCCCGAGCTTCGCGGTCGCCAACGTGACCGCGACGACCTGCTCCCCACCGTCGAGCGTCCGCGCCTCGAGCCGGAACCGGACGCTCGCCCGGCCGGCCCGCGCCGCCCGGGGAAGGGCAAAACCGGCGGCGACTCCCGCACCGGCAACCAGAACACCACGACGACTGACAGACATGCCCACCTCGTTTCGGAAACATTACACAGCTGTTTCATTGAAACTGGTCTATCACGATCGGGTGGCCCCCGGGGACCGCTACCCTCGACGTGATCCACACGGAGGTCGACTGAACATGCCTTTCGCTGACGAACTCATCGGCACACCGACCGCGAGGGCGCTCACCACCGCCATCGCGGCCAGTGCGCCAGGCAACGACCTCACGGCCCTGCGCGCCGCCACGGACCGGCTGGCCGAACTCAGCCTGCGGGAACGCGCCGACCTGCTCCGCGACGCCCTTCTCCAGGACATTCCCGGCGACTACGCCCGGCTCGCCGCAGTCATCCGGAACGCGGCCTCGGGCAGCGCCCCTACCTGCCGTGGGCGGTGCGCGTGCCGCAGATCCTGGCCCGCCCCGGGATCCTGGACGCCCTCCACCAGGACGACAGCGACTACGTACGCCGCTCCGTCGCCAACCACCTCAACGACCTGAGCCGCGACCATCCCGCCTTGGTCGTCGAGGTCGCCGACCGTTGGCTGACCCCCCCTTCCCCCCACACCACCCGTCTGGTCCGGCACGCGTTACGGACCCTGGTGAAGCGCGGCGACCAAGGCGCCCTAGCCCTTCTCGGCTTCAGGTCCACGGCCGTGAAAACCGACGGCCCGGTCCTCAGCCACAGCATCGTCCCGTTCGGCGGCGAACTACAGTTCAGCGCCACCGTCACCAACCGAGGCCCGGAACCGGCACGGCTCGCCATCGACTACGTAATCCATCACCGCAAGGCCAACGGCGGCCAAAGCGCCAAAACCTTCAAACTCACCGTTTGTACGCTCGCCGCCGGCGAAACACTGACGCTGGAGCGCCGCCACTCGTTCCGTCCGATCAGCACCCGCCGCTACCACCCCGGCGAGCACGGCGTCTCCCTGCAGGTGAACGGCGTGCCGACCGGCACGGTGGCCTTCGAACTGACCTCGCCCGTTTAGCACTCCAGCAGGAGATCCGTTCTGAGCTGCTGTGACGGTGCGGTTTTGTCCGTGGACAGCAAGCAGCCACCGCTGAGCCTCGATGGTTGTGTGGACCCGAAAGCGGCGGTGGCTGTCGCCTACAGCGTAGATGCTCAGCGATGGTCCGAGCTGTTCGGCGAGTCGATGAACCCGGCCCGGACTGCCTCCACCGTGGGGGCCGGAGCGCTCAGGTTCGAGGCACGTTGCTCCCGGTCCGGGCCGGGTTGACGACCTCGAGTCATTCCCTGCCCACGAAATCGGTCAGGCATCGCGCCATCGACCTCATGCGGCGCATTTAAAATGCCGGCAAAGTACGGCGTACGTCTCGGCCATGCAGGTGCAGTTGTGCGGGGTCGAGGCCCCGTTCGAGCAGGTCGGCGAAGACCGCGCGTCCCGCCCGGCGGAGCGGGCTCGCCGGGCTCCACCTGCTGTGCAGGTGCTTATCCGCCAGCGGATGGTCGATGTCGCGGCCCTGCGGGTCAACCGCTCGACGGTGATTCGCGCCCGTTCCGATGCCCTCGAAGCTCCTCAGCTACCCGGCTGACGGATTGCGGCGCCCGGATCGGTGCTCTGCTCAAGGGCCGTCCACCACTCCTCCAGCTCATCGACCCGGCTCTGGAGTGCGGCGTTCACCGCCCGGGCCGTCGCCAGTTCCTCGGTCAGCGCACCGATCGGCCCGGAGGCGGTCAGGGCGTCGAGCAAGCCCGCGACCAGCCGATCCTCAGCGGCGATCCGGCGGAGCGCGGAGGCGACCACCTCCGGCGACAGCTCAGCCACGAACTCTCTCGGAAGCGTGAGCAGGCGAGCAACCTCGCCGAGGCTCCGCGCGGCGCTCATCTGGCGCCGAAGGCGCTCGGCAGACGGCACCGCCGGTTCGGCCGGTGTCGCAGCCGTCACGATCGGCTTGACGGGAGAAGGAGCAGACTTCGACATAGGCGCGGGCGTAGGTGCCGGCTCCGGTTCAGGCTCGGCCTCTGCCGGAAGCTCGGGAAGGTCGTCCCCCACCCAGACGTAGGCCAGAGTGTCGCCCTTCTGACGTCGGACGACATTCGGCCACTTGGGCAGAACCGCCAGGGCGCGGGGCCCGTGCCGGGCCCAGGTCTCGTTCCGGAGACCGAGCTCGGCCAGACTCTCCCGGATCTCTCGCACCTTCAGCGGGACCGACGACTCGGCCAGCAGGTGGAGAACCACCGCGAGGGGCTCTTGGGCGAAGACGGCGTGGAACAGCCGGGAGTCGGACAGAGCCAGGAAACGCAGCGAACCCCTCGTCGCGACGTCAACGCCGGCGCCCCGCGGGACATGCTCCTCCTCACCGGTGTCATCCCACTTGACCTGGTAATTTGCCCCGTCATCCGCGATGATCGATCCGGCTCGGGTACGGCGTACGCCAGACGAATCGGACACCCGGACAAGACCCTGATCTGCGCTCACGAACGCGACTGTAACGGTTGTCGTCGCGGCCGGAGCCAGCCAGCTCTGAGAACTGTCGGTGGGTCCGGGCATAGTGTCCGGCATGTTCAGCGGGATTCATGACGTCGACTGGGCGTCATTGCAGCATGCCTACGGCTCAGCCGACGAGGTGCCGGCACTTCTGGAGGCGATGCGTTCCCCCGACGCCGAGGAACGGGACCGGGCGCTCGGCGACTTCTACAGCAAGGTTCATCACCAGGGCAGCGTCTACTCCAGCACGACAGCGAGCCTGCCGTTCCTGCTCGAATTGGCCGGTGATCCGGCCACCCCGGATCGTGAGAAGGTCATCGCCCTGCTGGTGAACATCGGCACGGAGGCGGTCGGGCAGGGTGATACCGACTACGCCGATGCGGACTTCATCGGCTCCGCAGCGTTCGCGCGCAGTCATGCGGAGGCGTTCGCCGACTTCACCGCGGATGCCGACTGCCGGGTTCGTCAGGCCGCCATCCCCAGCCTGGGCCTCTTCCTCGACGACGCCGACCGGGCGCTCGCCGTGTTGCAGGACCGCTCGGCGATGAGTTTCTGCCTCCTCGAACGCCTCCTGGTGACACGGACGACAGCCACGCTGACCCGGCGACTGCCGGAGATCAGGCCGGCCGCGACGGCATGGCTCGCCGGCCTGGTCCGGAACCCGCTCGGGGAACCCGAGTTCCGGCTGGCCGCGTTGATCCACCAGGCCGGATGCGATCCGGAGGCGATCAGCGACGATCTCGTACCGGCCGCGATCGCTCTGTTGCGCGAGATCGCCGACGCGGCACCGCAGGAGCAGCCGTGGCCAGAACCGCCACCGGTCACGCCACCGGCCGACGATGTGCCGCCGTTCGTCTCCGCCGCGTTCGACGATCTGGAGCGCGCCGATCGGCGCTACGCACTCACCACGGATCTGCTGAGAACACTGCACCAATCGCTGGGCGCACGCGTCTCGCAACGCACCGATCTCCTGACCGCGCAGCTGAGCAGCCCCGAGCCCGGCGTCCGGCTGGACGCGATCCGGATGACGAGCGATCTTCTCCAAGCCTTCCGTGGCGACCACAGCGCTCTGATCCGGCTCGTCGCCGCCCAACTCGCCGCGAACAATCTGGAGGTCGCGGCCGAGGCGGCAACGCTGCTGGAGCGGCACCACCCGATCGCCGAACCCGCCCGTGAGGCCCTGGCCGGCCGGCTCGCGAGCCACGGGCCGGACGGATGGACGACCCAGCGACCACACCTGCGCCGACTGCACCAGAAGGCGGCCATGGCGCTGGCCCGGCTCGGCGACGCTCGGGCACTTCCCAGCCTGCGGGTGGCATTGGACAGCGACGTCGACGCCTGGCTCGCCGTCGAGGTGGCCGGAGCACTGCCGCAGGCAGCCGACCAGTTGGTGCCGCGCCTGCACGATCGGCTACGCGACGCCGACCTGTCCGAGAAGTGGCCGTCCGAGGCGAACGGCATCCTGTCCGCCTTGACGAGACTCGGCGATCCGTCCGCACTGCCCATCGTCACCGAAACACTCGTGGCCGCTGCCCGACAGCAGAACTGGGACGTCACACGATCCGCACTGACGGCCCTCCACGCACTCGGCCCGGCAGCGACATCCGCGCTCGCCGAGATCCGATCGGTCATCGCTGTCGAGGACACCTGGACCCGGGCCGCAGCGGTCACCACCCTCTGGGCTGTCAGCGGCGACCGCGACGAGGTCATGCCGGCTGCCCTCGCGCTGCTCGAAACCTTCGCGCTACGAGAAGCGGCCGACGTGCTCGGCCGCATCGGCCCACCAGCGGCGGCGGCCCTTCCCCGCCTGCGAGAACTGTTGACGGCCGACTATGACTGGAATCGCGTACACGCTGCCGCGGCCGTCTGGGATGTCGCCGGTGAGCCGGAAGCTCCCGCCGTGCTGGACGTGCTCCTGCACGCCTGGCGGAACAACTCCGCGACGGGCAATCACGTAGCCGCCTGCCTGAAACGGATGGGCGCGGCCGCCGCACCCGCGGTGCCACAGATCCGGGCAGAACTCGCCCGCTTCGAACGCGGAGGACGATTCGGAAGCATCAGCAACGACGAGACGCTGGTACGCGACCTCACCGCAGTCCTCACGGCATGACACAGACGGCGTGGGACGCGCTGACGGCCCGCCGGTTGCGGCTGCTGGGCACCTGGTGGCCGTGGCGGTGTGCGGGTTATCTGCTGTGCTCGCCGCTGGTCGCGTACGGCTGGTTGATGATCTGCCTGCCGCTCGGACCGTGGGCCGGCATCCCACTCGGCGCGGTCGAACGCCGGCGTCTGTCGTGGGTTCAGGGCGGCGTGCCGTCGTCGCCGCACACGAGGCCCACCCGGCCCGGCCCGGGTGGGTGGCTCGCCGGCCGGCTACGGGAGCGGACGACCTGGCAGGAACTGGGGTACGCCCTCCTGCTCCTGCCGCTCAGCGTCGTCGACTTCCTCGTACCGTTCATGCTGCTCGCCATCCCGCTGACCCTGGTCCTCGCCCCGCTCACCGCCGGCCGGCGCGGCGACGCGGTGCAGGTGCTCGCCTGGTTGCGTCTCGACCCGTCCCACCTGCCCGGGGCCGTACTCGCCCCGGTCCTGGGCCTGGTGCTGCTGGCCGCCGGGCTCTATCTGATCACCGCGATCACCGCCGCCCGGGCGCTGGTGGTGCGCTCGCTGCTGGTCGGCGACCAGGAGGTGGTGCTGGGCAGCCGGGTGCGGGAGCTCACCGCGTCACGGACCCGGGTGGTGGCCGGGTTCGAGTCCGAGCGGCGCCGGATCGAGCGGGACCTGCACGACGGTGCCCAGCAGCAACTGACCTCCCTGCTGATGACCCTCGGCATGTTGCGGGTGCGCCTGAGCGACGGCGACCCGGACGCCCGCACGCTGGCCGAGAAGGCGCACGAGGATGCCGGCCGGGCCCTGCGAGAGCTACGCGACCTGGTCCACGGCATCTACCCGGCGACGCTGCGCGAGCGGGGGCTACCGGCGATGCTGGCCGAGCTGGCCGACGATCACCCGCTGCCCGTCGAGTTGCACGTGGACCTGCCCCGCAGGCCCTCCGCGGGGATCGAGTCCACGCTGTGGTTCGCGATCTCCGAGGCGCTGTCCAACGTGGTCAAGCACAGCGGGGCGCCGGCAGCCTCGGTGTCGGTCGTGGCCACCGGCGCCCGGATCGTCGCCGAGGTGCGCGACGACGGCACGGGCGGAGCGGATCCGGCCGGCGGCGGGCTGGCCGGCATCGCCGACCGGGTCGAGGCGTACGGGGGTACGGTGCTCGTCCGCAGCCCGGCCGGGGGTCCTACGATCGTCACGATGGAGCTTCCGTGCGCATCGTGATCGGTGAGGATTCCGTCCTGCTCCGGGAGGGTCTGGTCGCGTTACTCGGCTCCGGCGGGCACGAGATCGTGGCGGTGGCCGGCGACCGCGACGCCCTGCTCACGGCGATCCGGGAGCATCGGCCGGACCTGTCGATCATCGACGTCCGCATGCCGCCGGACTTCAGCGACGAGGGGCTGCGGGTCGCCGTCCAGGTCCGCGCGGAGGATCCGGGCGCGCGGATCCTCGTGTTCAGCCAGCACGTCACCCACCGGTCCGCCACCGACCTGCTGTCCTCGGGCACCAGCGGCGTGGGCTATCTGCTCAAGGAACGGGTCGGGCACGTGGACGACTTCCTCGGCGCGATCGACGAGGTCGCGGCCGGCGGCTCGGTCATCGACCCGGAGGTGGTGCGCCAACTGCTCGGCCGCCGCCGCAACGCCTCACCGCTGGAGCGGCTGACCGAGCGGGAGACCGAGGTGCTCGCCCTCATGGCTCAGGGCCGGACCAACACCGCGATCGCCGCCGCCCTGTCGATCAGCGAGGCGACCGTGCTCAAACACGTCAACGGCATCTTCGCCAAGCTCGACCTGGCCCGCAGCCACGTCGATCACCGCCGGGTGCACGCCGTGCTGACCTATCTGCAGGGCTGACGGCCGGCTTCGGGCCCTGGCCGCTCACGCCGCCGACCGGGACGAGGTCCCGGCAGCGGTACCCCGGAGGTAACGCTGGCACTACCCCCGGAACTCACCTCCACGATGATGTCCGGAACGCCCTGTCCTGATGAGCTTGATCCATGCGTCCGGAACAGACATCCGCCAAGCAGACAGCCCTCAAACCCGACGGTGACCAGGCCGTCTCCGTCCGCGGGCTGACCAAGACGTACGGGTCGGGGGCCACGCGGGTCACCGCGCTCGACGACGTGTCGGCCGACTTCGGCCGCGGACAGTTCACGGCGATCATGGGTCCTTCGGGTTCGGGCAAGTCCACCTTCCTGCAATGCGTCGCCGGCCTCGACCGGCCCACCGCCGGTCAGGTCACGATCGCCGGCGCCGACCTGACACTGATGTCGGAGCGGCGTCTGACGGCCCTGCGCCGCGACCGGCTCGGCTTCGTCTTCCAGGCCTTCAACCTCATCCCGACGCTGAGCGCCGAGGAGAACATCACGCTCGCCGAGCGGCTCGGCGGGCGCCGGGCCGACCGGGAGTGGCTGGCGCACCTGGTCACCTCGCTACAGCTGGGCGACCGCCTGACCCACCGGCCCGCCGAGCTGTCGGGCGGTCAACAGCAGCGCGTCGCGGTCGCCCGGGCGCTGCTGTATCGGCCCGAGGTGGTGTTCGCCGACGAGCCGACCGGCAACCTGGACTCGCGGACCGGGCTGGAGGTGCTGCGGTTCTTCCGGCGAGCGGTCGACGAGTCCGGGCAGACGGTCGTCATGGTGACGCACGACCCGCTCGCGGCCGGCTGGGCGCACCGGGTCCTGTTCCTGCGCGACGGCCGGCTCGTCGAGGAACTCGTCCGCCCGACGGCAGACACCGTGCTGGCCCGGCTCGCCGCGCTGGAGGGCCTCGCATGATCACCATGGCCTGGCGCAGCCTGCGTACCCGCTGGCCGGCCGCGATCGGCTCGATCATCGCCGTGATGCTCGGCGCCGCGCTGGTGGCGGCGGCCCTGATCCTGCAGCAGTCGGCCTCCGCCGCGAACCCGGACGGCGCCCCGACGCCCTGGGCACTCGGCAACACCGACCTGGTCGTCCGGATGCCGGACCAGGCGGTCGCCGCCGACGGCCGGACGATGCCGCTCACCGACCGGCGCCGGCTGACCGCCGGGCAACTCGAGCGGATCCGCGCCACGGACGGCGTCGCCGAGGTCACCACCGAGAACCCGTCCCCCGCGTACGTCTCGACCGGCGGCGCGACCATCGGCGACACCACCAAGCGGTCGTGGGCGCACCCGTGGAGCACCGCGCTCACGGAACCCGTCACGCTGACCCAGGGCACGGCGCCCCGGGTGCCCGGCGACGTCGTCCTGGACCGGGACACCGCCGCGGCGGCCGGCGTCACAGTCGGCGAGAAGGTCACGCTGGTGACGCTGAAGGGCACGGCTGCCTACCGGCTGACCGGGATCGTGACCTGGCCCGGCTCCCAGTATGAGCACGCGGTCCTGCTCACCGACGCCCGCGCGGCCGAACTCGGCGGCGACCCGCTACTCGCCCTGGTCAGGGTGTCCGGCGATCCGGCGGCGGTGCGGAACGCGCTGCGGGCCGCGCTGCCCGAGGCGGAGGTGACCGCCGACCGGTCGCACGCGCTGATCCTGGACCGGCGCACGGCCGAGCTGTCCGGCGGGTCGAGCCAGTTCGTCCTGCTGATGGCGGCAAGCGCCCTGGGCATCGCGGCACTGGTCATCGCGAGCACGCTGTCCGTGTCCGTGCACCAGCGGCGCCGCGAGATCGCCCTGCTGCGCACGGTGGGTGCCACCCCCGCCCGGGTACGCCGCCTCGTGGTCGGCGAGGCCGCGTTCATCGGCGTGTTCGCGGGGTTGCTCGGCGGGTTACTCGGCGTCGGCTTCGGCGCCGTGGGGATCCGGTTCTTCGCGGCGCAGGGCATGATCGCGGACTCCGTACGCCTGCAGGTCGGCATGACCCCCTTCCTGGCCGGCACCGGCGTCGCCGTGCTCACCGCGATCCTGGCCGGCGCCCTGCCCGCGTGGAAGGCGTCGAAGATCTCCCCGGCCGAAGCCATGCGCTCGGCCGACGCCCAGCCCACCCCGTCGAGCCGGCTGCGGATCGTCACCGGTTTCGTGATGCTCGGCATCGCCGCCCACTTCGTCATCGCGGGCGCCGTGGTCGCGGGCACCCGCGGCTACACCACGATCGACGTGGCCGGAGTGTTGTTCATCCTGTCGGCGCCCTTCCTGGTGCTGGCCGCGGTGCTCCTCGGACGGCAGTTGCTCGCCGGGCTGCTGCGGCTGGTCACGCCGCTGCTGGGCCGCTCGTTCGGCGTCTTCCTGGCCACCCGGCAGATCCGCAACGACCTGTCCCGGGCCGTCGGGGTGACCACGCCGCTGCTGCTCATGGTGGCTTTCGCGTGTCTGCTGATCTTCCAGGAGAAGGGCACCTTCGAGGCGCAGGCCCGCAACTACGCCGAGCAGCTGCACATCGACCTCGCCGTGCGCGGCAGCGAGCAGCTCGGCGTGCCGCCCGGGTTGGCCGGCCGGGTCGCGGACATACCCGGCGTCGCGGCGGCGACCGGCATGATCAATACGCGCCTTCTCGTGCCGCGCGACGGCTCCTCGGTGGAGGCCCTGGCCGTCGACCCGGCTGCCGCGGGCGAGTTGTTCCGGGTACCGGTGACCGCAGGCGCGTGGCAGGATTTCGGCGCCGGCTCGATCGCCGTCGACCGCGGCGTGGCGAGCCAGTACGGCTGGCGCGCCGGACAGCAGGCCGACGTGCTGCTCAACGACGGCACCCCGCAACGCGTACGGGTGGCAGCGATCTTCGACGCCGGCGCGGCCACGCTGTCCGTCCTCATGCCACGCTCGATGGCCCAGCCCCACCTGCTCGAACCCTACGACGCCGGGGTGCTCGTCCGGGTCGACGCCGGCGCGGACCCCGCCGCCGTCGCCGCCCGCATCGACGCTCTGCGCTCCGTGGACCCGAACGTCGAGGCTCTCACCAAGGACGGCTTCATGGCATTCCTGCGGACCCAGAGCAGCGGCGACACCTGGATCATCCATCTCCTCGTCGTCCTGATCGGCGGCTACGCCGGAATCGCCGCCATCAACGTGCTGGTCAGCTCGGCCATGGCCCGACGCGGGCAGTTCGCACTGCTGCGGCTCGCCGGGGCACAGCCCGCGTACATCATCCGGGCCGTGATCTGCGAGACGGCGATCATCGTGGCCGGCGGAATCCTCCTCGGCACGCTCGTCGCCGCAGTGCCACTGCTCGGCTACGGCTACGGCTTCACCCACTCGCTGTGGCTGCCCTTCGCCCCCGGCCCGTACGCACTGATCTGCGCCGCCGCCCTGTTCATCGGACTCGTCGGCGGCGTCGTGCCGGCCCGCCTGGCGCTGCGCTCCCGCGCCCTCGACACCCTGCGGGCGAGCTGACACCCAGCACTGTGGACGGCGTTTGTTCGGAGCACGTTCGGCATCCCCGGGAAAGGTCCCGGTCCGATGATTTGATGATATTCATCGAGGCCGGGACCAAGGAGGAAAAGCTGCGTGTTCACTACCGGTGACCGGTGGTGCGGGCGTGTCGGAGCCGGGGGTTGTCACGGTCACCTTGACGGCCTCACCGGCTCCCCCTGCTTCGGCAGCGGCCGATCACTCCACGAAAACCCTGCTCAGGGAAGCATGAGTCGAAAACGCAACAGCCCTGACACAGCAGTGCTCATGATCATGAGCACTCGGCCCAGCCGGTCATTCCGGTAGTCGGGTGGCTATTGTCGCGTGATGACAATCAGCGGGGGAGGGCCGCATGGCTGAGTTGGACCTCGATGAGAAGCTGCTACGCAGCATCGCGGCGGGTGTGGCGGACGCCGCCGGCACCCTGCAGTCGGGGGTGAAAGCGGCAGGCACCGGGCTGGCGCCGTCGTCGCAGACCGGCTCCGCCGCGTTCACCGCGGTCCAGGCCGCGGAGAGGACCTGGCTGACCGAGCTGGGCAGCCTGCAGTCCGAGATCGGCGGGTTCTCGGTGAGCCTCAAGGCGGCGGCGGACGAATACTCCGCCACCGACCACGACAACGCCGACGATCTGCGGAACGCTGCGAACGGGGCACCGTGATGAGCGACCTGACCTTGCCGGACGTCCTCGCCGTCGAGTCCGGCCCGTGGCTGGCCGCCGCCGACACCTGGCGAACCCTGGCCAAGGCACTCGACAGAACCGACGAGCAGATGATCGACGGTGTGCGTGACCTGCCGGAGGCGTGGAGCAAGGGCACCGGGTCGAGTGCCGCCGCTGTGAAGGCGACCACACTGCGCCAGCGGACCAACGCGACCTACAGCCCGGTGAAGAACATCGGCGACCAGCTGGAACTGCACGGCTACTCGATGGCGGCGCTGCGGCGCTACGCCGAACAGATCATCGCGTCGGCGAAGGAGGCCGGCTACACCGTGGACCCGGTGGCGATGACCGTTGAGGCGCCCGCGTCGGCGTACATGGGGGGAAACCTCGACCAGACCGGCCGGGCGACCGGGAACCTGCTGAACGAACTCCGCGAGGTGGTCACCCGGGCGCAGGCGCAGGACGACGAGACGGCCGGCATCCTCAACGGCAACGTGCCGGGTGCCCCGGGCGGCCGCTCGTGGGCCGGCGAGGCCGGCACGATCGCACGCGCCCAGGAACTGGCCCTGAAGCTCAAGGACCCGACGTACAAGCCGACCGCGGCGGAGCTCGACGAGCTTGCGGAGCTCATCACCGAGTACGGCAACGACCCGGAGTTCGCGTACCAGATGCTCACCAAGCTCGGGCCGCAGGGCCTGCTGGAGCTGAACGGCACCCTGGCGACCTACCAGCTGGACCGGCCGGGCAAGGACGAGGACGGCTGGCTGTTCGATACGCACCGGGCCGACACCGTGAAGGCCCTGCAGCTGGGCCTCGGCAACATGCTGGAGACCGCCACCGAGCGCAACGGCGTCGAGACCGGCCCGTACGGCGAGGGGTACATCCCCGGCGAGAACGAGTTGTCCAGCCAGTGGGTGGCCGACCTGATGACGGCCGGGCGCAGCACGATGACCATCGGCGACCCGACCCAGCCGGGACGGTCCATCGACGGCGTCTACGGCTACCAGTTGCTCTCCCCGCTGCTGCGCAACAGCGACCTCGACGCCTCCTTCCTGACCAACGTCGGCGGCGACATGGTCGACTTCGAGATGTCGAACGAGGACAAGAGCGCCATGTGGAACACCGGCCGCGGCGAGAACATCCGCCTCGACTGGACGCAGGACCACGACAACGACCTGGCGGCGGCCGGCTACGACCCGATGAACGGCCTGATGGAGGGCCTGTCGAAGAACGGCGCCGCCACGCAGGACCTGCTCACCCAGGTCACCGAGTTCTCCGCCGACGGTCCGGCCGACGGCCGGCTGACCCGTCTCGACTACCTGCTGACCGACCGGGACTGGACCGGCACCCCGGACGTCCCCGGCGGCCCGGGCTTCATGTCGGTGCTGATGGACAAGGGCGAGGACTACCAGAGCAGCGGTCTCGACAAGTTCGGTGAGGCCCTGGAGAACGCCACCATCACCCACCACAGCGACGACTCCCGCCGCCTGATCGAGTCGATCATCTTCGAGACGAACGTCGACGAGACGGCCCGCGGCTACGAGAACGCCTTCAACGCGAACGACAGCGGCAAGTCCGAGATCTTCGCCAAGACCGACATGGTCGACCCGCAACTGCGCGACTCGATGGGCCGGATCATGTCGTCGTACATCAGCGACGTGAACCAGAACATGATCGGATCGGTGGAGGCGGACACCTTCCAGGTGGACAAGACCCACCTCACGCGGTTCCTGGCCGACGTCGGCAAGGACGAGACCGCCCACGCGGCCATCGCCGACGCCCAGGCCATCTACACCGAGCAGAGGTACCAGTACATCCTCTCCGGCCAGCAAAATCCGGACGCCGACATCTACGCCAACCTGGACGCCATGTCGGCCGAGTCGCACAAGTACGGTGCTGTGCTCGGGACCATCGACTACGGCGCCGGCTTGGCGAACCACGACACCAGCCAAATGCTCGACGACGCAGCGAACACCACCATCGAGAACCGGTACAAGTTCGCCGGCCCGGTCGCCGAGGCGATCGCGGGTGTGGCGACCTCGCGAGTCCCGGGCGCCAGTGACCTGATCAACGGAGTCACCGGCGAGGTCCTGAGCCAGCTGGAGGAGAGCCAGAAGGTCGACAGCTCCGGCCGGACCTCCTACGACGTCGGCACCATGCTCGGCACCAGCCGCAGCTATGCCGCGGAGCTCGCCGAGGCGGGGCTCTACACCTCCGGACGGCTGCAGCATCTCCCAGAGACGCTCTACCAGGACGGCAAGCTGATACCGCTGGACCAACTCGACGAAGGCCAGCGGCAGGACTGGAACGCGTACCGGAACGGGTTGGGTCTGGACACGGTCGGCAGGGCCTCCAAAGACTCGCTGGAATCCTACGAGAGCGGGTACAACTCGGCGAGGAACACCTTCGACAACAACCAGATGGGAACCCCGAAGTGAAGCGACTGACCTCGGGGGCCGCCATCGTGATGATGAGCCTGCTGGCCGGGTGCACCGGCACCGACGAGCCCTCCACCTCGAGTACGCCGTCCTCGCCGGCCACGTCGTCGATGACCGACGAGGAGGCTTACCGGAAGGTGCCCATCGACGGCACCGACGCCGTCCCGATCACCTGGGAATCGCTCGAATCCCCGGAGAGCGAGCAGGTCCTCGCCGCCCGGCGGAGTCTCGCGTTCCTCTACTGGGAGCGCAGCGAGACCGACTGGACCCCGATCATCCCGATCGCCCGGCACCTGGTCACCGAGAAGCACTTCCAGGAGGTGTACGAGCCGTTCGCCGGCGTCACCGACTTCGAGGACCCGTTGCGAGGGCCGCTCTGGATCAAGCTGATGGGCGTCGAGAAGACCAGCCCGGACGTGGTCCGGGTGAACTTCTGCACCGACCGGGGGTACTGGCTGCGGGTGAAGGACGAGGCGAAGGTCCGGGAGGATCCGGCCAACCTGGAGTCGATCGTCGTCAAACTCGTCCAGACCGGTGACGGCGAGCCCCGGTGGCTCACCGACATGCAGATCGACAACGCCGGCGACCGCGCGGATCAGTACGGGGCACAGTGCACGGCCTGGGCCAAACACAAGCCGTGACGGCCGGTCACGCCCCGACCGGGAGTTCGCCGTTCCAGACGTGCCGGCGGTCCAGGGGCCTCCTGAGCTGCACCGGCACCAGGTAGAAGGTCTCACCGGATGTGACGGTCGCCGTCGGGCACGGCGCGTCACATCCGGTGGTGACACTGGCGTAGACGATGGTGTTCATGACCTCGTTGACGCGGACGGCGGTCGGCGGCTTGTCGGCGCGGACCCCGAGGATCAACCAGGATCCGGACTTCCCGGCGAACTCCTGTGCCACGTACGCCGGTGGTGCAGCGCCGGTGATCTCCTTGTATTCGACGATCTTCACCTCCTGGGCCTGCTCCGGAGCCTCCGTCACCTCGGGGGCCATGACGACGGTGGCCGCCTCGACGTCGAAGTCCTCGAGGAGCTGCTCGGCGGCGCTCGCGGTGGAGGTGGGCGTCGGGGTGGAGGTGGGCGTCGGGGTGGAATTCGCGGCGCTGCGAGGATCGTCGGTGCGGCTGATGTCGACGACCAGCCACACCACCACGGCGAGGATCACGAACTGGACGATCCAGCGCATGACGAACGCGCCCTCACTCGGCTCGTTCACCTCCGGGTCACGGTAGGCCCAGGATTCGAACACCCGCCACTGGGAGCGGGGCGAAATCACGCCCCACCCGGCGATCACGGCGATCGGGATCAGGAACAATATGAGGCCATCCAAGGCCGGTTAGGATACCGGCCGCGTGCCCGTCGCCCGCAGTGGTGAAAGCGGGGCCAGGCCGGCAAGGGGCCTTACCGCCGGAACTTGGACACGGAGTTCATCCGGCTGTGCAGCGGTAGCCGATCTTTCCTGGGTCTGCTCGTAGGTGACTGTCCCAGTCTTTGAGGAGGCCGGCCCAGTCGGTCTTTTCGAGGCCTTCGCACAGACGGTCGAGGTTGAGGAGAGGCATCGGATGTCACCTGTGCCGCCACCGGTGGGCGAAGAGATTGGTGATGCCGGCCTTCTCTCCCAGCCGCTTGAGGCGGATCTTGATACCGGCCGCCCGCAGCCGACGTGCCCCCTTCAACGCGATCCACAACTGAGGCACATCGTCGATGCCGGTACGTCGGTTCCGGGATCGGATGTATCGGCGGAGTATGCGCGCCGTTTGAGGACCCAACCGGACACGGGCGTTGCTTGCCGCCTTTGCCGTGCAGGACCACCGAGTCGATGCCGAGGTCCACGTCGGTGACCAGTTACGGCTGCTGGAACGGCGGGCGCATCTTCCTGGCTGCCAGGGCTCCGCGTGATCGGCGCACGAGCGTGACGAACTCGTAGGGGTACAGGACGAGGACGTTCGGGCTGAGGTTGGTCGCCTGCCGGAAGCCATGGTCGCGTGTCACGCAGTATTTGATCGATGGCGGCGCCGCATCATCGGCGGCTTGCAGGGCGGTGGTGAACACGCACGCATCTTCATGGTCGAGCGGCGGGTGGCCATCCACGTTGATGATCTCGACGTGGCCGCCGTTGGTCATGTCGTAGACCAGGTCGTAGAGGAAGTCATGCAGCAGGTTCTCGGCGTCTTAGGGTGACCATCCGAGCCCGCGGGTTTCGGCGATGGCCCCATCACGAGGCTGCCGGGCCTTCAGAACGAGCAGGTCAGCAATGTGGTCGGAGGTCCACACCTCGAGCAGTTCCGGGCCCGCAAACCGACCGGTCGTGGTGAGCGCGACGGCCCGCAGGCTGTCGACCCGGCTGTCGGCTCGGTTCGGAACCGGCGCTTGGCTGTGGCGGGCCGCCGCATCCCGGAACTTGTCCCAGGTGAACGGCGGCCCGAGCAGATCCGCGACATCCAACAGAATGTTGAGGTCGAAAACGACGGTGTGGAGGTCTGGTTCAGCCTCGTGGTGCGCTGGCACGCTGCGGGCCAGGGTGATTGCGTTGTCTGACGGCAAGGCCGTGAGCTGGGGATTCGCGAGGTGATTGGCCTCTGTGGAGGCGAAGGTGGCGGGTGAGATCACGTCGGTGATGATGGAGTTCTCTACGCTTCACAACCCCGAGGACCTCACCCGCCGATGGCATCATCTCTCATCACCGCACTGACCGTCACGGCACCCCACGCCGTGACCGCACCAGTCACGGTCACCGACGGTGACCGCAATGCGCTGCTGGACGTGCTGGCGGGGGTGCCCGACCCGCGTGACCGGCGCGGGATCCGTTACCCGTTGTCAGCGGTACTCGGCGTCGCGGTCTGCGCGGTCATGGCCGGGGCATCGTCGTTCGCGGCGATCACCGATTGGCTTCATGACCTCGACGAACACGCCCGCACCAGGCTCGGCTTCGGTGCTGTCGTTCCCGCCGGGACCACGATGTGGCGGCTCTTAATCCGGCTCGACCCGACCCACCTGTCTACCGTTCTCGCCGGCTGGCTGCACGCCCGTACCCGCCGGCCGGACCGGACACCGCCGCGCAGGTGCCGGCGGGTGATCGCGGTGGACGGTAAGACCCTGCGAGGCGCCCGCTCGGGCGACGGCCGGCAGGTGCATCTGCTGTCCGCGCTGGACACCACCACCGGGATCGTGATCGCGCAGGTCATCGTGGACACGAAGTCGAACGAGATCACCTCGTTCGTGCCGCTGCTCGACGCTGTCGAGACCGTGCTGGGCAGCCTCGCCGGGATGCTGTTCACCGCTGACGCCCTGCACCCCAGACTGGGCACGCCGAACAGATCGCCGCCCGCAAGGCGTACCTGCTGGTCCATGTGAAAGGTAATCAGCCGACCCTGTTCAAGCAGCTCAAGCAGCTGCCCTGGGCGCAGATCCCGGTCGGGGACCGGACCCGCGACCGCGGTCACGGCCGGCGCGAGACCCGCACCGTCAAAGCCGTCACCGTCGCCACGCCCGGCGGCATCGGCTTCCCCTGCGCCGAACAGGCCATCCGGATCACGCGGACCCGGACCGTCGCAAGCCGGACCAGCCGCGAAACCGCTTTGATCAAGGCCGTGACCAGGTCCGATCAAGTGCAGCACCTGCCGGTCTATCCGGATATTTTGACGGCAGCTCCGAAACTCCGGCGCATTACTGTGCACGTGGGAAAATTCGGCTTCCGTCCCGAGCGGCCGATCCGGAACCGCATCGAGGCCTCATAAACGGTGGGATCAGCGACCACTTGACAGCCCATGAGAAGGACCACCCCTCCCCTTCGCCGTGAGGCGCGGGGTCTCTTTATCGCGCCGGGCTGACGAAAGAATACATCGCTATTCGCAGTCCCGCGCTTCTTCCGGCGACAGCTGTCTCGGCGACGGGGTCGACATGACGAAGTCGGGGATCTGGCCGTGCAATCGAGTGAGATTGCAATCCCAGCGCGTCTCTCCGCCATCGCCAGCCGACCCCACTCGTGCGAGGTACTTCCGCCTGGTGCCGACCGCTAGACACATGGAGAGTCGGCGCGTGGGCGGTCGGGCCATCGTCACGGAATTTGTGTCAGTGCGTCCTTTCCTCGGACGAAACCAGCCGCGCCGTGACCTGCCAGGATGATCAGCTGATGATGCTTGGCCAGCAGAACGGACAGATGCTGGTCTCCATACACCGGTCGAGGATCAAATTGGGATCGGTCTTCACGACGCGTTATTTCCGGATGCCGGCACCTCCCGAACATGCCGCCAAATGTGCTGATAGGCGCGATGTGCGGTGCGGAGCCACTTGGGCACCGCATGCCAAGCCACCGTTGTCTCGCGTTCTCCCCAGCCGATCTGAACGATCTTGCGGTCGCCGGCAAAGTCTCGGACCAGGTCGTGCCGTAGGAACAACAGCCGCCCCCGCCAGGCCCCGTCCGCATGGAAGGCCGCCGAGGCGCGGATGCCGGCGGTGTCGACGAGGTCCAGGATTCCCGGAAGTTGCCGTAGCCTGAATCGGTCAGCGAACTCGAAGGACGGAACGTCGTAGGCGTGCTGGATGGCGGCGGGCGATGACGTGTCGCTGCTGGTCAAGCTGACGGCCAACTGCTGGAACGCGATGCCGCCGTCCTGCCATTTCGTCCGCAACGTCGGGTGACCGTGCGGGTCGGTCTCGTCGACGGGCAACTTGAAACGAGGACTCCAGGGAATCTCGCCCACGAAGATGTCTCGGGCTGTCGGAAGTTCGGGAATGAGGTGGTTGCCGGGGTAGTCACATTCGTTGAGTAGCCTCAGCGCTGCGACTGTGTCGGTCTCGTTCAGCAGCATGGTGCGGAAGAAGCCGAACACCTTCCGGCCGTCACGCCTGTGTTCTAGCCTCGGCCCTTCGTTAAGGGTGTCCAAGGACTGGGCCGGAAATAGAGAAGTGCCCTCTGGTCAGGGAAAATAGGGCTTGTCGAGAGTCCTGTTAA
>NZ_JZKF01000199.1 GCF_000962825.1 Actinoplanes rectilineatus | reverse complement strand
CGTCGCCGGGGACGGTGTCTCGGACGGCTATCTGGGTGATCCGGAGAAGACGGCGCAGCGGTTCCTGCCGGGTGGCTGGTATCGGACCGGTGACCTGGGGAGCCTGCTGCCGGACGGAACTCTGGTCTATCTGGGCCGGGCGGATCGCCAGGTGCAGTTGAAGGGCTATCGGATCGAGCTGGGTGAAGTCGAGGCCGCACTGCACGCCGTCCCTGGAGTGTCGGAATGCGTGGTGCGACTCGACGAGAAAGGCGCCGAACCGCGACTCGTCGCGTGGCTGGTGACCGGCGAACGGGACGACCGGGCGATCCGGGCGGCACTCAAGCCGCTGCTTCCCGCGTACATGATCCCCTCGCTCTTCTGCCGTGTGGAACGTCTCCCGCTGACCGCCAACGGCAAAGTCGACGACGCCGCACTGACCGTGTCCGTCCCGGAGGAGACGCGGGCGCCGTCCACCGGTGTGCCGCACGCCGACGAGATCGCCGAGATCTGGCGGCAGGTCATCGGGATCGACACGCTCTCCTACGACGACAATTTCTTCGACATCGGCGGCACGTCCATGCACGTCGCCGAGATCCACCGCCGCCTCGTCGACCGGTTCGTCGTGGACGACATCAAGATGGTGGACCTGTTCGAGTACCCGACCGTGAACGCCCTCGCCGGTTATCTCACGGATCTGCGGAACATCTGATTCCTCTCCTCTTCCACCGGAGAGAGAATTCCGCCGGGATATGTAATCCGCCCGGGGTAAACGCCGGAATGTCGAAATGCGCCGGACGGCGGGCGCGTGCGAATGTCTACCTGCAGTCGTGAGCCGGAAACCGGTCAGGGTCGACCGGATTTTCCCACTCGTTCCTCACGACCGCATTCCCCAGATGCCGAAGGGGCCCTGAGAGTTTGTATGTGACAAAAAGCGGGGGAACTGTGTCGACCTCAACAGTCGTGTCCAGCAACGACACTCTCACTGTTGCGCAACGAAAGCTTCTCACCCACCACCAGATCTTTCCCAAGGATTCCTCCTACAATCTCGCATTCGCCTACCGGGTGCGGGGCGCGGACCTGGCACGGCTGCGGAGGACCGCCGTGCGACTGCTCGAATGCGTGCAGGCGTTCAACACCACCTTTCCTCTGCACCGGGGGCAGCCGGTGCTGCTCCGGCACGGATCCGGCGAGCACCACGTCCCGGTCCGCCCGCTTCCCCCGGGTGGCGAGGCGGAACTGCTGCGCCGGGTCGCCGAGCAGGTGGACACCCCGATGCCGCCGGACATCTTCCCGCTGGCCGGGGTGGACCTGTACAGCGACGGCGGTGACCTGGTCTACCTGGTGATCCGGGCGGCGCACGTGGTGGCCGACGCGTACACGTACTACAACGTGTTCCGGCTGGCGTCGCGGCTCT
>NZ_JZKF01000198.1 GCF_000962825.1 Actinoplanes rectilineatus | reverse complement strand
CAACGCCGTTCAGTTAGGCGGATGGCTCATGCGTCAAGGCTCGTCGGTGACGACGTTGATGCTGGTGGTGGCCTTGTAGGTGTGGCGGTCGATGTTCGGTCCGCGGGCCTGGTATTTGGAGTTCGAGCGTTTGATCATGCGGGACTTCGTGCGGATGCGGCGGTCGGGCAGCAGGTTTGCCAGGACTTGTTCGCCGATGACGCCGACCAGGTCGATGATCGTGTCAGCGATGACGCCTGCGGCGAGGACGAGTTGGTCTCGGGCGGTGTTGAGGGCGGTGGTGAAGCTGGCCCGGTCCGGATCGAGGCCGGGCCGGCTGTCGGTGGCGTCGACCATGGCGGTGCGGAGTAGTTGGTAGACGATCAGCAGGGCGTGGATTTCCTGATCGATGCCGTCGGGGGTGCGTGATCGCAGGACCCGGCCGCCGAGGATGGTGGACTTGAGTTCGAGGTAGGCGGTCTCGATCTCCCAGCGCTGGTGGTAGAGCTGGACAAGGGCGGCGGCGGGGTAGCGGTGGGCGTCGAGCAGGGTGGTGATCAGCCGGTAGTCGCTGGTGTGGGTGCCGTTGGTGGTGGTGATGCTGATCCGGGCCTCGATGACACGCACGCGTAGTTCGCCGATGGTCGATAGCCGAGACCCGTCGGGGCAGCGGCCGATGATCCGGAGCCTGCGGTTGGCTTTGCAGCGGATCAGCAGGTCGGCGCCGGTTGCAGCGAAGGTCTTCACCAGTTCCGCGGCGGCGTAGTTGCGGTCTGCCAGCAGCAGCATTCCGGTGTGCAGGCTGCGCGACAGGTGCTGGGCCTGGCTGTTCTCGCCGGTGGTGATCGGGTCGAATACGGCGTCGAGGACCGATCGGGTGCCGCAGGACAGCAGTGCGCTGAGTCGTAACGGCGGGTAGCCGGAGCCGCCGTGGTTACCGCGTAGCTTGACGTAGCGGCGCAGGTTGGCGGGTGAGTCCGCGGCGGTGAGCTGGGTGCCGTCGATGACGACCGGGAGCAGGCCCTTCCACCAGATCGCGTTCGCGCTGCTGGCGGCCGGGCCGCGGAGTAGGTCGAACAATGCCCGTAGCGGAGCGGCCCCGAGTCGTTGCCGGGCCTGACGCAGAGCGCTGCCGGAGGGCCTGGTGACCGGCAGGCCGTGCAGGCCGGCGACGAGTTTCGACCACACCTGCCGGTAGCCGAGATCAGTGAACAGGCAGCCGGCCAGCAGCAGATACACCACGACCCGGGCCGGGAGCTGCCGGATACGCTGCTCTGTGCGCCGGGTCGCAGTGAGGACCTCGTCGATCATCTCGAACGGGACGAGCCGGGTCAGCTCACCGAGGTGACCCGGCGCGAACGGCCCGGCAGCTACCGAGACGGTACGGGTTATGGCAATCTGATCAGTCAAGCGGAGTTCCTGGTTCTGGGTTGTCTTGGAGTGACAAACCTTGATACCGGAACTCCGCTTCTTACTCCCCGATCAACACACCCCTTGACCAGCCACACCAACGCCTAACTGAACGGCGTTG
>NZ_JZKF01000197.1 GCF_000962825.1 Actinoplanes rectilineatus | reverse complement strand
GTTTCGTTGGTCATGCCGCTCCAACGACCGCTGGCCTATCGGGGCCGTGGGGTGAACGGGCATCATTGCCGATACGTTGGGTCGATAGTCACTGGTTACGCAGCGTCGCGAGGTCGCGTTCGGCGTAGAGGCGGTGCTGCCACTCCTCGAGGAGCACGGTGCCCAGGCATTCGGCGACCGGGTACTGGGCGGCCGGCGGGTAGCCGGGGCCGTCGACCGGTTCGGTGTCGGCGCCGAGGGCCTCGTCGGTCAGGCCCGTGAGGACCCGGCGGACGGTCTCCGCACGGTCGGCCCGCAGGGCGAGCACCTCGTCCAGGGTGGGCTGCGCGTCGCGGTCCCAGGGGACGCGCTCGTCCGGGTCCATCTCGTCGAACGGCAGGCTCAGCGGGTGCCACGGGCGGGGGTTGCCGAGGACCGCCCGGCTCACCCAGATGTCGGTGGCGAACAGCAGGTGCCGCAACGTCTGGATGAAGGACCACTCGCCGTCGACCCGCTCGTGCAGCAGCGGGGGCGGGAGCTGCCGGGCCCGGTCCACCGTCTCGGCCCACAACGATTCCAGGATGTCCCACGCCTCGCGGAACCCGTCGGCGGTGGCCGGGCGCATCTTGACCCGCTCCGGGTAGCGGCGGTCCAGCTCGGCCTCGATCAGCGGGCCGACGTCGACCCCGTTGACGGTCAGGCCCTCGATCTGGCCGTCGATGGAAACCTGGCCGAGCCAGGCGCCGCGCATCCGCACCCGCCACAGGACACCCCGGGTGACGGTGACGTTCTGCAGTCTCGTGTCCGTCACCGTCACGTCGGCGATGCGCAACCCGGTGTGGTTCACCGCCTCATCGTAGAGCCCGGGTCAGCGACCGAACTTGGCCTTGGCCTCCGGGCTGACCGGGGTGAAGAAGTTGACCAGGTTGCCGTCGGGGTCGCGGACCAGCAGTGACCGGTTGCCCCACGGCATCGTCGTCGGTTCGGCCACCACCTCGACGGTGTCCCGCACCCCGGCGAACACCGCGTTGACGTCGTCCACCAGGAACTCGACGATGACGCTGCGGTTGGTTCCCGGCTCGACGGCCCCGGGTGCGATCATCGCCACGGTCCGGGGGCTGCCGATCGCGATCGCACCCCGGGCCGTACGCACCTCGGCGAACTCGGGGTTCGCGAACTGTGCGGGTGTCCCGAGGACCTTCGCGTAGAAGGCGGCCAGTCCGGCCACATCCGCGCTGATGACCCTGATCGACACGAAATCCATGCTGTTCCTCCTGCTCACGTGCGTTCACCGAGGACGGTAGGTCCCCAGGCGGACAGGATCGGTCCGCTTGGCGGTGTTCGTGGACCCGTGCCGTGCCGCGCAGGGTGGGACGGCTCGGTCTGCGGTTGTGAGGGGTGTGGCGCGTACCTCCGAAAAAGCATGACCAGGCACTGACGTGATCTCAGCGAGCGGCGGTCAGGTATCGGTATTCGAAATGGATGAGGTGAAGTGCTGCGGCGACGATGTCGCCGATCCGGCTCGGGCTGA
>NZ_JZKF01000196.1 GCF_000962825.1 Actinoplanes rectilineatus | reverse complement strand
CTGATAACTGGAACCGACGGCTTTCAGGGTGAACTGCTGCCACTTCGCGCCCGCCGTGCAGCCCCACTGCTGCAACAGGGCACCGTTCGCCGTCGACGCGCTCGGCACGTCGACACACATGCCGCTCTTCGTCACCACCAACTGATAGTCGGCGCCCGCGGCGGGCAACGCCGCCTGCGCGGGAAGGGCGGTGAGCCCGACCACCGCCACCGGGGTGGCCACGATCAGTGTGCTCAGCGCGTACCACCAAGAGGTCTTGATTTTCACAGCGGGTTCCACCCATCGGTGCCGGCGAGGTATTTCTGCGGGGTGTAGTTCGCGGCCGTGGCATCGCTCATCTGCGGCCGGTTGCTGTTGGTGGTCGCGCCCGAACCGGTGTTCTTGTATTCGAAGAACCGGGCGTTCTTCCACGAGTTGCTGGACATGTCGGTCCACGGCTGGGCGGTCGCGATCGTGGCGCTCAGGCTCGACTCGCGATAGAGGACCTGCGCGGCGGCACCCCACGGGCGGCCGAGTCCGGTCACGTTGTTCGCCGCGCCGGTGATCGTGCATTTGTAGAACAGGATTCCGTACGTCTTCGCGGCATCGGTGTTCGCCGCGGTGATCGGGCCGCCGGTGCTGCGTTTCTCGTAGATCGAGCTGGCGTTGAACACCACCGTCGCGCCGCCGAAGATGAAGTCGACGGTGCCCTCGACGTACGAGTTGGTGATGTACGCCCGGTAGTTGTTGACCAGCAGGGTGTCCTGGTTGCCGAGGAACCGGACGTTGGTGAACACCGACCGGTCGGCGTTGAGGTTCGCGGCGACCGCCTGGCTGCCCTCGCCGTAGTCGTTCGACATGGTCAGGTTCGCCGCGGCGAAGTCGTGGCCGTTGACGAAGACCGTGGCGCTGCCGGAGGTGCCGTACCCGCCGGCTGAGCTGTGGTTGTTCACGATCACGACGCCGCCGGCGGTGGATCCGGCGCCCTGCAGCGTCACGTACGGCTTGGTCGTCGGGATCGTGACGATCTCGCGGTACGTGCCGGCTTTGATCGTGATGACCTGCCGGGTGGTGTTGTTCGCCGGTACCGCGTCGACGGCCGCCTGAATGGTCCGGTAGGTGCCGGTGCCGTCCGCGGTGACCGTGCACGGGCAGGTGGCGCCCCCGCCGGTGCCGGATGCGGGATTGAACGCCCACTGTTTGTTGGTGTTGGCGGTGCAGGTCTCCTGGATGATCGCGCCGCCGGACGCGGTGGACGCGTCCTTGTCGCTCATGCACAACCCGCTGTTGACGTTCACGATCTGGAACGTGTTCGTGCCGCTCGCGACCAGCGTCCACAACTGATTGTTCTGACTGGCGACACAGCCGTACTGCTGCAACTGCACGCCGGAGGTCGTCGACCAGTCCGGCACGTCGATGCACTTACCGCTGTTCACATTCACCAGCTGATAACTGGAACCGACGGCTTTCAGGGTGAACTGCTGCCACTTCGCGCCCGCCGTGCAGCCCCACTGCTGCAACAGGGCACCGTTCGC
>NZ_JZKF01000195.1 GCF_000962825.1 Actinoplanes rectilineatus | reverse complement strand
CGGAACGTGTCAAGATTTTTGAGGCGGGTTGATCACGGATTCTTTGAGTGAATCTGCTGGTCAGCCTGGTTCTCTGCGGGCGGGTTGATCCATGCCGCTTCGGGCAGGGTTGCCGGTTCGGGGTGCTTGCGGACGAAGCGTTCGGGGTGGCGCTGGTAGGCGGCGGTCAGGACCTCGGCGCGGACCGCGTGGACGGTGCCGGCGTGTCCGTGGTGGACGTTGTGTGGGGTGTGCCAGGCGATCCCGGAGTGCCGATGTTCGGTGTTGTACCAGGTGAAGAAGTCGCGGCAGAACACGCGGGCCTGCTCGATGGTGTCGAAGCGGTCCGGGAAGCCGGGCCGGTATTTCAACGTTTTGAAGTGCGCTTCGCTGTACGGGTTGTCGTTGCTGGTGTGCGGCCGGGAATGGCTCTTGGTGACGCCGAGGTCGGCCAGTAGGAACGCCACCGGTTTCGAGGCCATCGAGGAGCCGTTGTCGGCGTGGATGGTCAGTTCGTCGCGCTCGACGTGCTGTTTGACGATCGTGTCGGCCAGGAGCTTCTCGGCGAGCACGCTGCTCTCGCGATCGGCAAGGAGCCAGCCGACGGCGTACCGGCTGTAGATGTCGATGATCACGTACAGGTAGAAGTACTGCCATTTCGCCGGGCCGTGCAGCTTGGTGATGTCCCACGACCACACGGTGTTCGGCGCCGTGGCGACCAGTTCCGGCTTGACCCGGGCCGGATGTGTGGCCTGTGCCCGTCGTTCGCGGACCTCGCCGTGTTCCCGCAGGATCCGGTACATCGTCGACACCGACGCGAGGTAGGCGCCCTCGTCGAGTAGCTCGTGGTAGACCGTGGCCGGTGCCTTGTCGGCGTGCTCCGGGTGGTTCAGCAGCGCCCGGACGCTGTCGCGTTCGGCCTGTGACAACGCCCGCGGCTGCGGCTTACGCTCGCGCGGCACCCGCTCGGGTTCCGGGCTCTGGCGGTGCCGCCGGTAATGGTTGGCCTGCGGCCGGCCGGCCGCCGTACACGCCTTGCGCACCGAGCCCAGCACGGCGGTCAGCTCGACGATCGCCGCGTCGATCACGGCCTCGGCTCGCTCCCGGAGTCCGGGCCGCTGCTGGTCGCGAGCTGACCCAGCAGCGCGGAGAGTTTTCCCTGGACCTCGATCACCGTCTGCGCCTTCGCGAGATCCGCTTGCAGGCGCTCGTTCTCGCGCCGCAGCCGGGCCAGCTCCTTGTCCCGCGCATCACCCGGCGGACGCCCCGCCGGACGAGCCAGAGCCTGCCGCGCACCCTGATCCCGCTGCTGACGCCACGTCGTGATCAACGATGAGTACAGGCCCTCCCGCCGCAGCAACGCACCCTTACCCGCCTTGTCGAGCGACTCGTACTCCTCCAGGATCCGCGCCTTGTAGCCGGCCGAATAGGTACGCGACCTCGCCTTCGCCGGAACCTCCGGGTCAGGCACCTCACTGTTCGAACCCACCGGTGGTGGTCTCCTCGCTCGCCCTCAACTCAACGTTTCAAGAGTAGATCTTGCCTCTCATGATCTTGGCACAGAGGG
>NZ_JZKF01000193.1 GCF_000962825.1 Actinoplanes rectilineatus | reverse complement strand
CTAGCCTCGGCCCTTCGTTAAGGGTGTCCAAGGACTGGGCCGGAAATAGAGAAGTGCCCTCTGGTCAGGGAAAATAGGGCTTGTCGAGAGTCCTGTTAACCCGTCACGGAAGGCACTTGCTGGGTGAAGACTACCCGAACACGTCCGAAGATCAGCGTGACCGGGGACGGGCGGGGCGTGGTCGGTCACGCCGGCGCCCGGCTTCTCGCCGACCTTGCTGACACGACCGGCCTGACCAGCGCATTCAGTCAAGCTTTGGCCGGGTTCCGGCAACGCCGGGGCGGGCACGATCCCGGCCGGATCGCCGTCGACCTCGCCGTGACCCTCGCTGACGGCGGCGAGGCCATCGCTGACCTTGCCGTGCTGCGTCACCAGCCCGCACTGTTCGGGACGGTCGCGTCCGATCCGACGGCGTGGCGGTTACTGGCACAGCTCGACGCCACGGTCCTGGCCGAACTGCGTGCCGCCCGAGCCCGGGCCCGCGAGATCGCCTGGGCCCAGCACGCCGACACCCGCGGCGACTTCCCGCAGGTCACCGCAGCCGGGCGGCAGATCGACGGTTTGGTTCTGGACATCGACGCGACGATCGTGATCTGTCATTCCGAGAAGGAGTCGGCGACCCGGACCTGGAAGAAGACGTTCGGATATCACCCGTTGTTGTGCTTCCTGGACAACACCGGAGAGGCCCTGGCCGGCCTGTTACGCGAGGGCCGGGCCGGTTCGAACACCACCGCCGACCACATCACCGTGCTCGATCAGGCCCTCGCTCAGATCCCCGACGCCCACCGGCACGGCACCCCGATCCTGCTCCGCAGTGATTCCGCCGGTTCCAGCCACGGTTTCCTCGCCCACATCCGGTCCTGGCGGGAACGCCACCTCGACATCCGGTTCAGTGTCGGCGCTGCGATCACCGAGCCGGTCCGGGCCGCGATCCAGGCGGCGACCGGCTGGGTCCCCGCCGTCGACACGAGCGGCGAACTGCGTGAACACGCCGAAGTCTGCGAGATCACCGGCCTGTTCGAGGCGGCCGGCTGGCCAGAAGGCACCCGGTTCCTAGTCCGCCGCGAACGCCCGCACCCCGGCGCTCAACTGTCGCTGTTCGACACCATCGAAGGATGGCGTCACCAGGTCGTCGCCACCGACACCCCGCCCGGCCACGGCGGCATCCAGCACTTGGAAGCCCGGCACCGGGCCCACGCCCGCGTCGAAGACCGCATCCGCACCGGCAAGAACACCGGCTTCGGCCGGTTCCCGTCCCGGGTCTTCGCCATCAACCAGGCCTGGCTGCAACTCGCCCTGACCGGCATCGACCTACTCGCCTGGACCCAAACCCTGCTGCTGGACGGCGACCTGGCCACCGCCGAACCCAAGAAACTGCGCTACCGGCTGCTGCACGTCGCCGCCCGGATCACCCGCACCGCCCGCCGAACACGCCTCGCCATCGCCGCAGGCTGGCCATGGACCGACGCCCTGAACAGCGCCTTCAACCGCCTCACCGCACTGCCGCAACCCACCGGCTGACCCTGCAGCCCGCGCTGCGACCAGCAACACGGAGGAACCCGGCCACGCGCCGGGCCCTCACCATGCCCACAAAACCGCAGCAAGAAGACGCATCGAATTCATCGAACGGCGGCTATGAATCGGCGTCTAAATGAAAGACCGAGGC
>NZ_JZKF01000192.1 GCF_000962825.1 Actinoplanes rectilineatus | reverse complement strand
CGCCCCGCTGACGGAGAACAAGGCACTGACCGCCGCGGCCCGCACCCACAGCGCGTGGATGGCGCAGACCGGCACCTTCTCCCACACCGGCAACGCCGGTTCGAATTTCACCGCCCGGGTCAAGGCCGCCGGGTACGCGAAGCCGTCGGCGGAGAACATCGCCTACGGCTACCGCACCGCCGACGCGGTGGTGCAGGGCTGGATGAACAGCACCGGCCACCGCACCAACATCCTCAACTGCAAATCTAAGACCATCGGCGTCGGCGTCGTCTTTTCCGCCAGCGGCACCCCGTACTACACCCAGGACTTCGGCTTCTGAAGCCGTGAAACGTGACGCCCCAGCCGATCCCCCTGCGGCTGGGGCCTCAACGCTTTCTCATTCGTTGGTGGTGGTTTCGCGAGTTTCCGGTTCGTCACCAGGGGCCGGGATCGGGTCCTGCTCGCGATCCGGGAAGTGCTGGGAGATCAGCTTCCAGGGCTCCAGTCTCCAGAGCCCGACGCCGGCCGCCATCACGGCGGCGCTCGCGGCGACGCCGATCGCCACGCCCTTCCGCAGGCCGGCGGCCTCACCGAGGGACCGGCCGATGTCCTCGCCGAGGGCAAGACCTTCGCCCATGCCGGCGTAGCGTCCGGCGCCCCATGCCGCGTTGCCCATGTGTTGTTCCTCCCCACATCGCCCGGACGAATCCTAGCCATGTCGTACCACCGGAGAGCCCGGTGTAGCCCGTCGGTGTGGCCGGAGGGCGCCGTGCCGGCGGCCGCATCGATCTCCACGATCTGCCTCGGGATGATCGCGATGCGCGACGCCTCACGTGGTTGACCGGCTCCGATTCCGGTGATCCTGGTGTGCAGCGGACGGTGGCCGGCCAGCGTTCCTGCAATGCCGCTCAGCTCAAGTTGATCAATGCCGCGACCGTTGACCATGAGTTCCCCTTTTGCCGGGGCGACTCTTCAGCAGTTGACGGGGGCGTATCAGTGCAGCTCAGCGACCTGCCGCAGCGCGGATTCAGGTTCAATATCAACTTAAGCCGGGTGGCGCGGCGCGGTCGACGGCTGCCGATCACCGGCCGTCGTCCGTGGTTGTTTCCGGCTTTCGGATGGACCGCAGTCGACGGCCGAGTTGGTCGAGCCGTCGGCTATGGCTGTTTAGGAGGGTGGGAATCGGCCGCCGGCGACGGTTCGGCCACTCCAGCCGTCGTCCGTGGTCGTTTTCGGCTCTCGGATGGACCGTGACCGACGGCCGGACTGCCATTGGACACGCACGTTTCGTCCTCGGTGTCCGCGTGGTGACTTCGGGCGGGCGGCGCGGCCGTAATCACCACGGTCCACGGCGGGTGTGGTGACAGTGGGGCGGGCAGCGCGGCTGAAGTCACCATGCGGACGGGCTTCGCACCCGGACCGCGGAACGTGTCTCGAGCTGTTCTGATTTCGGCGACGGTCCCTGGGGGCCGCGAGTGGCTGGACTGCGCCGACACGCGAGGCGACCGGAGATGGCGTTCGGCAGATGTGATGGCAGCACAGCACGGTCCATGGTCGCTCTCATGATCAACTTAAACCGAGTGGCATTGAGTGTTTCTGGGCGAGCGACGCCGGGCCGCCCGGCGGCGAATCAAACGGCCGTCGGCTCCTGGGCGGGTGGCAACCGGATGGTGACGGGAGGGCACCGGGCCGGGAATCGAGTGGGCGGCGGGGTGGCCGATGAGTACGGTACGCCC
>NZ_JZKF01000191.1 GCF_000962825.1 Actinoplanes rectilineatus | reverse complement strand
GGGGGTGAAGGCCCGCGCTGGGAGGGCCGCCAGGCCCGGGCAGTGCCTTAACCGGGACGGTTCTGCTGCTCGGTGTACTGCTTCACGACGCTCAGCGGTGCGCCGCCGACGGAGCCCGCGAAGTACGAGCCCGACCAGAGCTTGTTGGCTCGGTAGTAGTGGCGCACCAGGTCGGGGAACTCCTGCCGAAGGCGACGCGAGGACACGCCCTTGAGACTGTTGACCAGGCGGGCCACGGCCACCTTGGGCGGGAAGTTGACGAGCAGGTGGACGTGGTTGTTCTCGCCGTTGAACTCGACCAGCTCGGCCTCGAAGTCGGCGCACACGTCCCGCATGATCTCCTCCATCCGGGTCAGGTGCCGGTCGGCGAATACCTCGTGCCGGAACTTCGTGACGAAAACCAAGTGGACATGCAACGCAAAAACACAGTGTCTGCCAGTGCGGATGCCTTGAAGTTCGACCATAAACCAACATGGTACAGTGATGTTCGTGCAGCTCCGTTACAACTTCCGGGTCACCCCGGACGCAGCCCAGCGCACCGCGCTGGCGCAGGCGTTCGGGTGTGCCCGCGTGGTTTTCAACGATGCGCTGCGGCTGCGTCAGCAGGCCCGCGAGACGGGCGAGAAGTACGTCTCGGACGGCGAGTTGTCGCGCCGGATCATCACCGAGGCCAAGGCGACCCCGCAGCGGGTGTGGCTGGGCGAGGTGTCGGCCGTGGTGTTGCAGCAGGCCCTCGCGGACCTGAACACCGCGTACCGTAACTTCTTCAACTCGCTCTCGGGCAAACGCAAGGGCCGCAAACTGGCCCCGCCCCGGTACCGCTCACGCAAGGACAACCGGCAGGCGATCCGCTTCACCAAGAACGCCCGGTTCACGATCCTCGACAACGGCCGACTCAGGTTGCCGAAGATCGGCGACCTGCCGGTCCGCTGGTCGCGGGCCCTGCCCTCGGATCCGTCCAGCGTCACGATCATCAAGGACGCGGTAGGCCGGTACTTCGCCTCGTTCGTCGTGACCATCGGCGAGGACGAGACGCTGCCGCCGGTCGAACCCGAGATCGGTATCGACCTCGGGCTGACCCACTTCGCCGTGATGTCCGACGGCACGAAGATGACCGCGCCGAAGTTCCTGCGCCGCGCGGCCCGCAAGCTCAAGCGGTTGCAGCAGGCCCTTTCCCGCAAACAGAAGGGCAGCAACCGTCGCAAGAAAGCCGTTGCGCAGGTTGCCCGCGCTCATGCGCGGGTGGCCGACACCCGGCGGGACTGGCAGCACAAGCTGTCCACGGCGATCATCCGCGACAACCAAGCGGTGTACGTCGAGGACCTGTGCGTGGCCGGTCTCGGCCGGACCCGGCTCGCGAAGTCCGTGCATGATGCGGGCTGGGCCGGTTTCACCGGCATGTTGGAGTACAAGGCGGCGCGTTACGGGCGCACCTTCGCCCGGGTGGACCGGTTCTTCCCATCCACCCGAATGTGCTCCACCTGCGGCCGGATCAACGACAAGATGCCGCTGAACGTCCGGGAGTGGAACTGCCCGTGCGGCAGCCACCACGACCGTGACGTCAATGCCGCCATCAACATCAAGGCCGCCGGGCAGGCGGACTTCAACGACCGTCGAGCGCAGGTAAGACCAGGACTTGTCCCGGCACCGCGCAGTGAAGCGGTAACCCGCCAGAACGCCGCGCGTGCCACGCGCAGCGTGGCTGGAATCGCCGTCCTTTAGGGCGGCGAGGATGTCAA
>NZ_JZKF01000190.1 GCF_000962825.1 Actinoplanes rectilineatus | reverse complement strand
GTGGTTAAGCCCTCGGCCTATTAGTACCGGTCAACTCAACACGTTACCGTGCTTACATCTCCGGCCTATCAACCCAGTAGTCTCCTGGGAGCCTTACCCACTCAAAGGTGGTGGGATACCTCATCTCGAAGCAGGCTTCCCGCTTAGATGCTTTCAGCGGTTATCCCTTCCGAACGTAGCCAACCAGCCATGCTCCTGGCGGAACAACTGGCACACCAGAGGTTCGTCCGTCCCGGTCCTCTCGTACTAGGGACAGCCCTTCTCAAGTATCCAACGCGCACGGCGGATAGGGACCGAACTGTCTCACGACGTTCTAAACCCAGCTCGCGTACCGCTTTAATGGGCGAACAGCCCAACCCTTGGGACCTGCTACAGCCCCAGGATGCGACGAGCCGACATCGAGGTGCCAAACCATCCCGTCGATATGGACTCTTGGGGAAGATCAGCCTGTTATCCCCGGGGTACCTTTTATCCGTTGAGCGACACCGCTTCCACACGCAAGTGCCGGATCACTAGTCCCGACTTTCGTCCCTGCTCGACCCGTCAGTCTCACAGTCAAGCTCCCTTGTGCACTTACACTCAACACCTGATTGCCAACCAGGCTGAGGGAACCTTTGGGCGCCTCCGTTACCCTTTAGGAGGCAACCGCCCCAGTTAAACTACCCACCAGACACTGTCCCTCGACCCGATCAGGGCCGCAAGTTAGATACCCAAACCAACCAGAGTGGTATTTCAACATTGCCTCCACCCGAACTGGCGTCCAAGCTTCACAGGCTCCCACCTATCCTACACAAGCTAATTCAGATACCAATGTCAAGCTATAGTAAAGGTCCCGGGGTCTTTCCGTCCTGCCGCGCGTAACGAGCATCTTTACTCGTACTGCAATTTCGCCGGGCCTGTGGTTGAGACAGTGGGGAAGTCGTTACGCCATTCGTGCAGGTCGGAACTTACCCGACAAGGAATTTCGCTACCTTAGGATGGTTATAGTTACCACCGCCGTTTACTGGCGCTTAAGTTCTCCGCTTCGCCCCGAAGAGCTAACAGGTCCCCTTAACGTTCCAGCACCGGGCAGGCGTCAGTCCATATACATCGTCTTACGACTTGGCATGGACCTGTGTTTTTAGTAAACAGTCGCTTCCCCCTGCTCTCTGCGGCCATACCACGCTCCACCCGCAAGGGGCTTCACGCGTCCGGCCCCCCTTCTCCCTAAGTTACGGGGGCAATTTGCCGAGTTCCTTAACCACAGTTCACCCGTCGCCTCGGTATTCTCTACCTGACCACCTGTGTCGGTTTAGGGTACGGGCCGCTCAGAACATCGCTAGAGGCTTTTCTCGGCAGCATAGGATCAATGACTTCACCAGAAACGGCTCGGCATCACGTCTCAACCTTAATGCCACGCGGATTTGCCTACGTGACGGCCTACACGCTTACCCCGGCACAACCACCGGCCGGGATCATCTACCTTCCTGCGTCACCCCATCGCTAAACTACTACCACCCAAGGTCCTAGTCTCCCGCATCGCCGGCCGAAGCCATTGAATTGATCAAGTAGTTAGTACAGATGGGTTCGTCTTGGGCGCTCTTTTGCGGGTACGGGAATATCAACCCGTTATCCATCGACTACGCCTCTCGGCCTCGCCTTAGGCCCCGACTCACCCAGGGCGGATTAGCCTGGCCCTGGAACCCTTGGTCATCCGGCGGAAGGGGTTCTCACCCTTCATTCGCTACTCATGCCTGCATTCTCACTCGTATGGCGTCCACGACTGGATCACTCCGCCGCTTCACCCGCCATACGACGCTCCCCTACCCATCCACACACCTGCAC